>NZ_CP053482.1:2847500-3447500 GCF_016772315.1 Thiothrix subterranea
TATAATGGGTCAGCGACTTACTTTCAGTGGCAAGCTTAACCGATAGGGGAGGCGTAGCGAAAGCGAGTCTGAACAGGGCGTTCAGTCGCTGGGAGTAGACCCGAAACCGAGCGATCTATCCATGGCCAGGTTGAAGGTGCCGTAACAGGTACTGGAGGACCGAACCCACTCCCGTTGAAAAGGTAGGGGATGAGCTGTGGATAGGAGTGAAAGGCTAATCAAGCTCGGAGATAGCTGGTTCTCCTCGAAAGCTATTTAGGTAGCGCCTCGTGTATCACTCCTAGGGGTAGAGCACTGTTATGGCTAGGGGGCCCTGACCGGCTTACCAACCCATTGCAAACTCCGAATACTAGGAAGTGCGAGCACGGGAGACAGACAGCGGGTGCTAACGTCCGTTGTCAAAAGGGAAACAACCCAGACCGCCAGCTAAGGTCCCCAAGTTGTGGCTCAGTGGGAAACGATGTGGGAAGGCACAGACAGCCAGGAGGTTGGCTTAGAAGCAGCCATCCTTTAAAGAAAGCGTAATAGCTCACTGGTCGAGTCGGCCTGCGCGGAAGATTCAACGGGGCTTAAGCCACACACCGAAGCTGCGGACTTGAAGCAATTCAAGTGGTAGAGGAGCGTTCTGTACGCCTGTGAAGGTGAACTGGAAAGTTTGCTGGAGGTATCAGAAGTGCGAATGCTGACATAAGTAACGACAAGACGGGTGAAAAACCCGTCCGCCGAAAGCCCAAGGTTTCCTGCGCAACGTTAATCGGCGCAGGGTTAGTCGGCCCCTAAGGCGAGGCAGAAATGCGTAGTCGATGGGAAACAGGTCAATATTCCTGTACCGGCACTAACTGCGATGGGAGGACGGAGAAGGCTAGGACAGCAACCTATTGGATGGTTGTTTAAGCGTTTAGGTGGGATTCTTAGGCAAATCCGGGAATCTGTTAACACTGAGGCGTGATGACGAGGTACTACGGTACTGAAGTGTTTGATGCCATGCTTCCAAGAAAAGTCCCTAAGCTTCAGGTTAGTGCTGACCGTACCCCAAACCGACACAGGTGGGCTGGATGAGAATTCCAAGGCGCTTGAGAGAACTCGGATGAAGGAACTAGGCAAAATGGTACCGTAACTTCGGGAGAAGGTACGCCCGCGCAAGCGGGCCGCAGAGACCAGGCCGCTGCGACTGTTTATCAAAAACACAGCACTCTGCAAACTCGAAAGAGGACGTATAGGGTGTGACGCCTGCCCGGTGCCGGAAGGTTAATTGATGGGGTTAGCGCAAGCGAAGCTCTTGATCGAAGCCCCGGTAAACGGCGGCCGTAACTATAACGGTCCTAAGGTAGCGAAATTCCTTGTCGGGTAAGTTCCGACCTGCACGAATGGCGTAACGATGGCGGCACTGTCTCCATCCGAGACTCAGTGAAATTGAAATCGCTGTGAAGATGCAGTGTACCCGCGGCTAGACGGAAAGACCCCGTGAACCTTTACTATAGCTTTGTATTGAACTTTGAACCTACTTGTGTAGGATAGGTGGGAGACTATGAAACTGGAACGCCAGTTCTGGTGGAGTCGTCCTTGAAATACCACCCTGGTATGTTCGGAGTTCTAACCCAGGCATCACAATGCCGGGGACAATACATGGTGGGTAGTTTGACTGGGGCGGTCTCCTCCTAAAGAGTAACGGAGGAGCGCGAAGGTGTGCTAATCACGGTCGGAAATCGTGAGGTTTGTGTAAAGGCATAAGCACGCTTGACTGCGAGACAGACAAGTCGAGCAGGTACGAAAGTAGGTCTTAGTGATCCGGTGGCTCTGCATGGAAGGGCCATCGCTCAACGGATAAAAGGTACTCCGGGGATAACAGGCTGATTCCTCCCAAGAGTCCATATCGACGGGGGAGTTTGGCACCTCGATGTCGGCTCATCACATCCTGGGGCTGAAGCAGGTCCCAAGGGTATGGCTGTTCGCCATTTAAAGTGGTACGCGAGCTGGGTTCAGAACGTCGTGAGACAGTTCGGTCCCTATCTGCCGTGGGCGTTGGAGATTTGAGGGAAGCTGACCTTAGTACGAGAGGACCGGGTTGGACGAACCTCTGGTGTTCCTGTTGTCACGCCAGTGGCATTGCAGGGTAGCTATGTTCGGACGGGATAACCGCTGAAAGCATCTAAGCGGGAAGCCCCTCCCAAGATGAGATCTCCCTGACTCCTTGAGGGTCCTAAAGGGCCGTTGGAGACTACGACGTTGATAGGCTGGGTGTGGAAGTGCAGTAATGTATGTAGCTAACCAGTACTAATTGCCCGTGAGGCTTGATCCTATAACCCAAAACGGTCTACTAGAGATGTATGAATCGAAGACAGGCAACTGTCAGACCTCAGTTATTAAGTATCCCTGATATTTTTCCAGATTAGGTCGAGAAGACTACGGCAGATGAGCGCACAAACGCCCTCACTGACCCATAAACCTTCCCAACCTTGCCAGTTTGCTTGGTGTCCATAGAGCTGTGGAACCACCTGATCCCATCCCGAACTCAGAAGTGAAACGCAGCATCGCCGATGGTAGTGTGGGGTCTCCCCATGTGAGAGTAGGTCAACGCCAAGCATCATTCCTAAAAGCCCCGTTAACGGTTTCCGTTGCGGGGCTTTTTTTATGCCTATCGTTTACCAAACTTTAGCGTAAGCCACGTAACATCCACAGCCCGCCCGCCAGAAATACCAACAAAGGCAATGTCGCTGCCAGTAACGCTGGAATGCCATATACAATCCCCACGCTGGCAAACAGTCGATTGAACAGGAAGAACACAATTCCGATCAGAATTCCAATAAACACCCGCTGTCCCGATCCAGCATTGCGTTGAAAACTAAACACAAACGGTGCGGCAATAATCAACATCACCAGCGTGGACAGCGGTGTGGTGAAATGCTGCCAAAACGCTTGTTCAAACCGTTCACTGCTCAAATCATTTTCGCGCTGATGACGAATGAAGTCCGCTAATTCACTCGCCGCTAATTGATTCGGTTTAACCGCCGCAATCGCGAGTACCTGCTCTGGAATCAATCTGCTGACATGTTCTTGTGGCAAGCTTTCTTGTGCAACCCCATCGGTTTGAATGTGTTTACGGTTAATGTCATACAGCATCCAGCCGTCATTATCACGTTCTGCGCTTGCGGCATGGGTAATGCTGTCGATACGTCCCGCATCAGGGTTTACCTCGTAAATAGAGACACCTTCCAGTTTTTTTTCTGACCACAGCTTGGCAATATTGAGAATACGGTTGCCATCTTTTACCCAAATGCCTTGATTGCCGATGGCGAGTTGTTTTTGCTGCATTCGTAATTTGAAGCTGCTGGCGCTGAGTTCCGTATGCGGTGCTACCCATTCACCTAGGATGAAGACCAATACCACCAAGACTAGCCCCAGTTTCAAGGTCATCATGACAATTTGTTTGATGGAAATACCCGCCGCTCGCATGGCCGTAAGTTCGCTATTGGCGGCAAGATTGCCTAAACCCAGCAAACTTCCAATCAAGGTCGCGGTAGGGAAATAGTCATACAAGACACGCGGAGTGCCGAGCAAAATGTAGTAAAGCGCTTGCAGATTACCGTATTGGGTTTCTGGGTTTACATCGCCGAATTCACCCAACAGTGCGAAAAATCGGTCAAGTAATGCCAGCGACAACCACGTAATAAGGATGCTCGACAAAACACTTTTCCACAGATAGCGTTCTAACAGATTCATGCAGGTTTTCCGTAATATTTGCGCAGTAGCCACAGAGCTAACCCCAGCACCAGCAGATGGATCCACCACAGACCGAGTAGTGGCGGGAAATCACCACGCGCTATCATGCCGCGCATTGTGCCAAGCACACTCGCGTAGACGGCATAAATCAAGATCGCCACCGCAATTTTGCTGTAGCGTCCCTGACGGGGAGCGGTGTAACTCAAGGGGAAAGCCAGTAACGCTAACAAGGGTGCGGAGAGAATAATAGCAATACGCCATTGAAATTCTGCTTGGGATTCATTGTCGGTTTGTTGCCATAATTCTAATGTGGGCATGGCAGCCAAACTATCCATTTCACCGCTATTTTTCAGCGGAATGCGAATGCTGTGTTCCCCAAAGCGAATCACCGTCATTCCCCCTTGTTCGGGATTAGATTCGTAGCGGTAGCCATCGCTGATTTGCAATACCCGTTCGCCGCTGCCGGAATCAATGAACAGTACCGCTGATTTTGCCCAAATAAGCACTTCACTGCTGCCGCTTTGCACGCGGATGAAAAAGCGTTCCATCACGGTGCGGCTCGCGTCGATACTTTCGGCAAGCGCGGTGTAATTGCGTTCGGCTGAACCGGAACTAACGAATTCACCGGGGGGAATACCAGCCGCTTCTGGGCGTTCACTGATTTCGCTGCGTAATTTTGCGGTATTACTTTCCAACCAAGGTGAAGCAAAGATAACCAGTAACGCCAGTACTAAGGTGAGTGGCAATACAAAGCTAAAAATGGCACGGTAAAAGTGACGTGGAGCAACGCCTGCTGCGCGTAATGCCGACATTTCCGAGTCACGATACAAACGGCTGAAAGCTAACATCATCCCAATCAGCAAGGCGACAGGAATCAGACGAATCAGTTGTTTTAGTGAGCCGTACCCCAACAAGCTCCCAACCAAATCGGTAGGTAAGTTGCCGGTGCTGGCATCTGCCAGCAAGCGCACGAACGTATTGCCAACAATAATCAGCGTTAACACCAACAATGTGGCAGCAAAACTGAGGGCGATTTCTTTGAACAGGTAGCGATTAATAATACTCATGGGTACTCAGACACCCGATTTACACCAAATGCGCCAACTGTATGTCAACATGGCTAAAGTTGCACTGACGGCGATGAGTATTTGTAATGCAAACGCTTGCGGATAATACGTATCTAACCTAAATAGCATGAGCGCAAACAGTAAAAATAAACCCGCCAGTAAACGTTGCCCCGCCAGTGTCGCCGTGCTCGTCCAGTGGCTGGCTAATTTCCAACCTGCCCAAGCAGAAAGCCAGCCGAATGCCGCACCTGCGGCAACATCCATTGGCCAATGTGCGCCAACCGCCATCCGACTTGCACCGACTAGCAATGCTAGACCAAAGAAACCCATGCCTAAGCGCTTGTGTTGCGTTACCAATGTAATCACGCCCGCCAGCACAAATGCGGCGGTGGTATGTCCAGAGGGAAAGCTGAAATTGTGCAGTTCGAGACTGCCGATGAAATGCACGTGTTCACCCAGCGTTACCATGGGGCGATCCATTGCCACCCATAGTTTGAGTGGACGGGTAATGCCCGTCGCAATCAACCCAGCAAGTAGGCCAGCCGCTAATAGTTGCGGGTAACGTAGCGCTAATACACTCAATAACGTCAAGGAAACCAGTGAGTCGCCCAAAATCGTCACATTTGCCCAAAAGCCATCAGGCAATACCCGAAACACCTGATTCAGGCCATCAAATACCAGCAGATTGAGGTCAAACAGGGCGAGGGTTGCCGCCAATAGTGTCATGATCAGAATGGGAACGGCGACCGTTTCGGCTTCATCTCTCATGGTTTAACGAGCCGTTTGGCTAACACCAATCCGCCCTGACGAAACACCACCACGTATTCCTCGTCAGGTTGCAGATGCCCGTCTTTAGAGAACACGTATTCCCCCGGTTGTGGCGCTCGTTTCGGGGTAATGGCTTGGCGGTAAACGGTAAAACTGGGCATATTCACACCATCCATTACCACCGTTGAACCCATAATGTGGTGACGAGCAAAACGTGCGGCATCTTTCACCGCGCTTTGCTGGGTATACGCCACCACGGGAATCAACACACTGACCAAAAATAAGGTTTGCAATACTGCCACGCCAAGCAAGCGCCAATAATTTTGCACCCTAGGCCAGAACAGCAAGGCAAGTAAGGCGAACAAGTAAATCCCTGCTGCTGCACGGTAGGTTGTTCCGGTTACTTTTTGCGATTGCGCTAACAAACCTTGCCAATACGGTGAGGGATTATCAGCCACAGCGGTTGCCAATAATTCCGGCAAAAACAGCAATAACCCCGCGACTAGCGTAGCAGGCAACACCGTTAACCAACGCTGCGGATTTGCCCCCGTGTGTTGTGCCAGCAACAGCAATAATGGCGTAATGCCATACAACAAATAATGCGGCAATTGCGTGCTGGAAAATGAGAACAACACCAAGACCAATACAAACCACACGCCAAGAAAACGTGAAAGCTGATCACTTGCTGGAAATAACGCCCATTTCTTCCCCAGCAACTGCACCAGCAAGCCACCAAATGGCATAATAATGAACGGTAACGCCACCAAGTAATACCACAGATGCCCGCCGTGTCCTTCCATCGTATCCGCAAAACGGCTGACATTGTGTTTCAGAAAAAAACCGTCAATGAATGCCTGCCCTTGTGCCAAATATTCGAGGATATACCAAGGTGCAGCGACCGCCAGAAACACGCTTAACCCATAAGGATGGAAAACCGTTTGCAACCAGCGCCGCCATTGCCCATTGCTCAGATACAAAAATGCACTCACCAGAAAAGGAATCGCTACCGCAATCGGCCCTTTACACAAAAAGCCCAAGCCTAGCCAGAAAAATACCCGGAAATGCCGCATCCGCGTTGGCTGTTCCCAATAGCGCCAAATATCGAACAGTGCCAGCGTGATTAATAAATTAAGTACCGCATCCGCCGTCGCCGCTCGCCCAATAATCACGATCATCGCAGAGGTCGCCACCATCACCGCCGCGAGTATGGCTTGCTGACGCGGCATCCGAGGTTTCGCGAAATAATAAGTTGCGATGACCCACGCACTAGCGGCTAACGCGGAAGGCAAACGCAATGCCCATTCGTGCAAGCCGAATGCGGAAACACTCAGCGCTTGCAGCCAATAAATCAGAATGGGCTTGTCAAAACGCGGCTCACCATTCAAAAAGGTGGTAATGAAATCACCACGCTGAAGCATTTCCCACGTTGCTGCACTGAATGCGCCTTCGTCAAGATCGAACAGCGCGGGTGTTCCCAACTGCCAAAAAAATGCCAGAATGACCAACGGTAGCAGGAAGCCATCCCCACTGTGTAGCAGCCAATGCCGCAGGCTTGCCGCGATGCGCATCAGCTAGGTTTGTGCCAGCCGTATTCCGGCTCAGCTTTGCGCGGTGGACGAATAACGTAGGCATTGCGGCTGGACGATTCAAAATAAATGCGTGCCAGCAATTCCGCAATAATACCCGTGGTCATGAATTGGATGGACGTGATAACCAACATGACACCCGCCATTAATAACGGGCGACCCCCAATGTCATTGCCCATAATGAATTTGTCGATGCCCAACCAAGTGAGAATCAGCGTGCCGAGCAATGCGAACACCAGCCCAATCGTGCCAAACAAATGCCCAGGACGTGCGCGGAAACGCATAAAAAACCACATAAATAGCAAGTCGATAATGACGCGGAACGTGCGGGAAATGCCGTATTTCGATTCGCCGCTTAAGCGCTCTTTATGGTTGACGACACGCTCACCAATCCGCGAAGACGGTACAGCGGTGGCAACCCACGCGGGAATGAAGCGGTGCATTTCCCCGTAGAGACGCACTTTTTCCATGACCGAGGCGCGGTATACTTTGAGGCTGCATCCGTAATCGTGCAGGTAAACCCCCGTCACTTTGCGGATTAACCGGTTGGCAATGCGCGAGGGAATTTTACGCATCACCAGCGTGTCTTTGCGATTTTTGCGCCAGCCAACCAACAAGTCGAGGTCACGTTCCTGCAATTCTTCGATCATGCCGGGGATGTCGGCGGGGTCGTTTTGCAAGTCGCCATCCAGCGTGACGAGGATTGTGCCGCGTGCCTGGTCGATACCGGCTTGCATGGCGGCAGTTTGCCCGAAGTTGCGTTGCAGCTCGACAACGTGGATATGATTACCAAATTTTTCAGCGGCTTCACGCAAGCGTCTGAGGGTTTGGTCGGAACTCCCGTCGTCAACTAATACCAGTTCCCACGGGTGTTCAAAGTTGGCTAAGGCTTGGCTGACATGTTCCACCAAGGGCATGACGTTACCTTCTTCATTATAGAACGGCACGATGATACTGATACTGTCGTTAGAATTTGTCATTAAACTACGATCTGCTTCGACTACAATTGAGCTGAATTATACTTGAAAGCGAGTGCATGATGACAGAACAAAGCAATATATCCGGGCAACGTTGGCATCTGGCTTTATCTTGGCTGGTGTTGGTGCTGTTTGTGGCGGGCGTACAGTATTGGATTGGTTGGCAAAGCGTATTAACGCCTTGGGCAGGTTTTAGTTGGACGCAAGGGGTAATTGCCTTGGCGCTGCTGATCTTGAGTTATGCGTTGCGGGCGTGGCGTATGTACGATTATTTCCCACAATTTTTGAGCGGGCAGTGGTTGCAAACCTGGCGGCTGATGTTAATCCATAACGCGATGAATAATGTGTTGCCCGCCCGAATGGGTGAGTTGAGTTTTCCGGTATTAATGCGCCGTTATTTTGGGGTGGGGTATGCGCATTCGGTATCGTCATTGCTGTGGTTTCGAGCGCTGGATTTGCATACGATTTTGGCGTTTGCGGTATTTCCGCTGATGATTTCGACACGCTTGCGGGTGTTGGCGTGGCCGTTGTTGTTTATTTGGATGTCGTTGCCGATTTGGGCGTATTTGTTGCGTAATCAGTTAGGCGTGCGCTTGGCAGGCAAGGATGGCGGCTTCAGTGTTTTTATGCAGAAAGCCTTGCACGGTTTGCCGAACAGTTGGTGGGCGTTTTGGCGGAGTTGGGCAATGACTTGGGCAAACTGGGTGGTGAAATTGCTGACCTTGGCGTGGTTGTTGAGCCAGTTTGTGCCGGATGTGAACTGGAATTTATTGTTGACCAGTGTGGTCACGGGGGAATTGACCAGTGTGTTGCCGATTCATGCGCCCGGTGGTTTTGGCACGTATGAGGCGGGGGTCATCGCGCCGTTATCACGCATGGTTGATGCTAAAGTCGCGCTGACGGCGGCGGTGAATTTGCACTTGTTTGTGTTGGGCGCTTCCTTAATCGGGGCATTAATCGGTTGGTTGATTCCGTTAAAAGCGAAAACCTAATGTTGCAACGTCATAGCGGGTTTGCCTTGCTGTTGCTCCTCTTGGGGATAACAGCGTATCGGGCGTGGGTGGTGGCGACCAATGGGCTGAATCTGTACGTGGATGAGGCGCAATATTGGTATTGGGCGCAACAATTGGATTGGGGCTACTATTCCAAACCGCCGGTGATTGCGGCGCTGATTGCGGCAACCACTGGCGTGTGTGGGGACAGTGAATTCTGTGTGCGTTCGGGGAGTTTGCTGCTGTACCCCTTGAGTGCGTGGCTGTTGTTTTTGCTGACACGTAAGCTGTTTAATGCCCAAGTAGCATTGTTGGCGGCGGCACTGTTTATCACGCTGCCTGCGGTAAGTTTGTCTTCTACGCTGATTTCAACCGATGTGGCGCTGTTCTTTTTTTGGACGTTGGCGTTGTATGCATTCGTGTTTGCGTTGGATAGCGATGCGTGGGACGACTGGATATTGCTCGGTGTTGCCCTAGGATTGGGCATGTTGAGTAAATACACCATGGGTATTTTTCTAGTGTCGGCGTTGGTGTACGTGGTGGTGGCACGACGCTTTGATTTATTGCGCAATCCGCGTGCTTGGTTGGCGGTTGGGGTGATGCTGCTGATCTTTGCGCCGAATGTGTGGTGGAATTGGCAGCACGGGTTTCCCACTTTCCAACACACGGCAGACATTGCCGCAGGCAGTACGCAAGGCGCGTTGCATTGGGATGAGTTCGCGGAATTTTTCGGCGGGCAATTTGGGGTTTTTGGTGTATTGTTGTTTCCGCTGTTGTTGTGGGTTATTGGGCGGGGGCAAGTGGCGCATAAAACCTTGTTGATGAGTTTTGCTTTGCCATTTTTGCTGATTATTATGGCGCAAGCGTTATTCGGGCGAGCCAATGCGAATTGGGCAGCGCCGACTTACGTGGCGGCAACGGTGTTAATGGCGGCGTGGTTGTACGCTAAGTGGAAAACCGTGACGGCGGTGTTGGTATTGAATCTGGCGCTGGGTTTGCTGGTTTATCACCCGATGCCGCTTAATCAGTTGTTGAATACCGATTTGCACAAACGTCTGAAAGGTTGGGAGGTGATCGGGGCGCAATACCGTGAGCTTCAGCAAGATTACCCTGATGCGCTGTTATTAGCCGACGGGCGCGATGTATTGAGCAGTCTGGCTTACTATGCCAAACCGGAAGGCTTGCGCGGGGTCAGTTGGAATCCGCAACACCAGATGCGTCATCATTATGATTTGGTGACACGGTTGGATGACAAGCAAGGGCAAGATTTTTTGCTGGTGACGGCGAATAATTTGCCAGCAAGCATAGAACCGTATTTCGAGAGCGTGCAGCCCGTTGGTCAGTTGCAAGCTGTCATCCATTTGTCATGGAAACTCCATTATAATGTGTACTTATTGAAAAATTTCAGAGGGCTACGTACACCGTGAACGTTTGGCAGCGTTATCCGCGCATCTGGCAATGGTTTAATACTGTCGTGGCTTCAACGGTGGTGTTTTGGTTATCCGATTGGGATTTGCAGATTGCGCAATCGTTTCGGCGGGCTGATCACTGGCTGTTGGATTATTTTCCGTTGTGGAAAATACTGTTTTATGATGGTGTGAAAATCATCGCAATGGTTGTGTTATTTGGCAGCCTGTTGGCAATACTGATTGGCAGTTTGCGGCAGCAATACCGGCTACGGCTGGCGGCAATTTACGTGTTACTGGTGTTTTTATTGGGGCCGGGCTTGTTGGTGAATACGGTGTTCAAAGATCATTGGGGCAGGCCGCGTCCGGTGCAGGTGGCTGAATTAGGCGGGCAGGAACGTTATGTGCCACCGGGCTATTTCGTCGCGAATGGGGAGGGGCGTTCGTTCCCCAGTGGGCATAGCTCGATTGGGTTTGCGTTTGTGGCGTTCTGGTTTTTGTGGCGTGAGCGCAAGCCGCAGTGGGCGCGGCTGGCATTGGCATTCAGTGTGACGCTAGGTGCAGTGATCGGGGTAACGCGCATGGCAGCAGGGGGGCATTTCCTTTCCGACGTGATGTGGTCGGCGTGGGTGGTGCTGTTTGCTGCGTGGTTGTTGTACTACCCACTCATGCGCATGGCGGAGCGTGATCCGCTCGATAAGGCTTAGCTGTTTCCGGGCTGCACGTCGATGCGGGTGATTTCACCGTCGGCGTCGATGTGGATGAATAACTGAACCGGGTTGCAGCACACTTGGCAATCTTCGTAATAATCCTGACTGCCTGCGGTATGGTCGATCTCGATACCAAAATCCGAATGGCAGTAAGGGCAGGTGATGTCGGCATAGGTGATAGCCTGCGACATGGTAATTAATCCTCCAAAAACAATTGCATAACCACATTTAGGAATTGCCAGCCGGTCGCTGTTGGGCGGATGTGGTCGCCGTTAAATTCCAGCAAACCGCGCTGCAATGCCTGCTCCAGCCCCGCCTTGAGGTGATCGGTCGCCAGACCCGTGCGCTCAGTAAACAGGCTTAGGGGAAACCCTTCCCGCAACCGCAATGCATTCAGCATGAATTCAAAGCTTAAATCCGCCGGGGTAAGCGTTTGCTCGCCGCTGCGTGATTTGCCCTGCATGGCTTGCTGCGTGTAGTCGGCAGGTTGGCGGTGGTTGTGGTAGCGGGTAATCGTGCCGTGCGCGGGGTGGGTTATTTTCCCGTGTGCACCTGCACCGATCGCTAGATAATCACCGAATTCCCAGTAGTTTCTGTTGTGCCGACATTCATAGCCCGGTCTGGCGTAGGCGGAAACTTCATATTGAGTATACCATGACGATTTGATGAATTGTTGCCCCGCCTCCTGAATTTCCGCGACCAAATCATCGTCCGGCAAGGGCGGCGGTTGTTGGTAAAATAAGGTGTTGGGTTCGAGTGTCAGTTGATACCAAGACAAATGCGTGGGTTGCAGGGCAATCGCTTGTTGTAAGTCGTCGAGTGCTTCTGCCAAGGTTTGTTTATGCAAACCGAACATTAAATCCAGATTGAAATTGTCGAATCCGGCAGTACGCGCAATGTCGGCAGCGCGTAAGGCTTCGTCACGGTTGTGGACACGCCCTAGGGCTTGCAAGTGCTGCGCGTTGAAACTTTGGATGCCGACCGATAAGCGATTAATGCCCGCTTCACGAAACCCTCGGAATTTTTCCTGTTCAAATGTGCCGGGATTGGCTTCCAGCGTGACTTCGATATTGGGGCGAAACGGGAGTAGGGCGCGAATGCCGCAGAGGAGTTCGTCGATACTTTCCGCTGAAAATAGGCTGGGTGTGCCGCCGCCGATGAAGATGGATTCGAGCTTGCGTCCCCAGATGTGGGGGAGTTCGTTGGCAAGGTTGGTGAGCAAAGCCTGTACGTAGGCTTTTTCCGGCAAGCCGCTGGGGGCTGTGTGGGAATTGAAGTCGCAATACGGACATTTGCGGATGCACCAAGGGATGTGGATGTAGAGGGATAGGGGGATGTGGGTCATAGCGCGTCCATTGATTTACGGCGGTAGGCTTGGTCGTGATGGTTAAGATTTTCTGGGTGGCGTAATTCCAGTAATCCCTCACTGACCATTTGGCTAACGTAGCGGTTTCGCAGATTGCGGGCATCCCGTTTGAGTAAATCGGCTAATTGGTGCATGGGTAAAAAGCCATACGCGCAAAGTTGCAAAATGATGTTGCGCATGTCAGATGCTGATAGCCGTTTGTTTTGCCGAGCGGGTTCAGCAATAGCCGACAATATGGTCGGCAGCGTGGTCTCATTGAGCACTGGGGTGGTCTCATTAGTCACCGGGGTGGTCTCATTGACAGGAGAGCTTGTATCATTGTCGTTTGATATTTGTTCATTTGGCGGCAAACGATAACGTGTTCCGCGCCCTGTGCCTGATACGATCAACATGCCTTTTTGCACCAGTCCACGTAACATCTGGGTAATATCAACCCGATGCAACGGCAACATTTCTTGTAGGCGTTGGTTGGAAATTTGTTCTTCCTGAGCCGTTATGACCAGTGTTTGGACTTCCTCTTGATTTAGCTGCCGGAAGGTTTCGCCAAACTGTAGCGCCAGTTGTTCCAGTGTTTCCGTGGATAGGATGCTGAGCATGGACAGGATGAGGTATACCCGGTCAGGTCTGAGCGTTTCGCGCAATGCTGGTGCTTGCCACTGTCGCGTTGCCCAGCCACGGCGGATTTTGTCGAGACCAGAACCGGCTTTGTCGCCCGCTCCGAGCATTTGAAACATTTTTTGTAAGGCTTTGTTGCGGCATTCGCTTGTTCCACCCAAAAGTAATTGTTCGCGTGATACGAGTAAGCTACCGGGATTCGCAAATTCAAAACGGTCGGGGTAACACTCCACCACAATACCCCCCATGCCTGCGTAGTCGGCATGAATGATGGCATTGACCAAGGCTTCTTGCAGGGCTTCGTGGACTTCTGTACCGGCTTGCCGATAGCCTTCTTTGTCGCGCCGAAAAGGATTTTTCAGGTTGGGGTTGGTGCTGAGTTTTAGAATAATCCGCTGGTAAAATTGAAATAAATTGGCTTCCCATTTGCCATCTGGGTATACACGGTCTGACCAGCGCATGGCGGGGTCATCCAATACCCGTTCGCGGTAATCGACATGAAAGCCGGGGATCGCAGCCGGATCGGTAATGGCTTCGTGTTTGCCAAACATCAGTAGCCCTGCCAGCGTTAGCCCTTCTTGTCCACTGGCGCGGTCGCGTCGCCACCCGCCTAGCTTTGTCAGCAAGCCAAGATCATCCTCTTCCAACCACGCATGGTATGGGTCACGCGACGCAAAGCGGTTGCGGAATTGGCGAATGGAATCTTTATCGAGATCATTCCAGCCAAAGTGTTGCAAAATGCGACTGTCGGCGGGTTCGCTGGATTGGTCGGCAAACATGCGCCGCACTTCGTCCTCGCTGCAACGGTAATCACCCTCATGGTAGCGGCGGTAAGTACCGAATAAGGGATTTTGACCAATGTAAACAGGCTTTTGGGTGCGGCTGGCAGGTGGCACGTGAATGCGGATAACAACTTTGCTTGCGTCGGGTAAGGGG
Organism: Thiothrix subterranea; assembly: GCF_016772315.1. NCBI lineage: Bacteria > Pseudomonadati > Pseudomonadota > Gammaproteobacteria > Thiotrichales > Thiotrichaceae > Thiothrix > Thiothrix subterranea. The sequence continues at coordinate 2,861,644 of NZ_CP053482.1, forward strand.
ATTAGGGAAACATCCCCGTTGCTCAATAGGTTGATGCTGACTTTGCCACGGTTATTGAGGGTGTTCCAGAAATCGGTACGTAGCTTTTCCGCAGCGGCAATGGGCAGACCGTGAATATCCAAACTGTCTGCATCGGTTTGGGTAATGCCTAGGTAAAGCGTGCCGCCGCCGGTGTTGGCAAAACCGCTATAGGTTTCCCACAAGGTGCTGGGCAAGCCACCTTTGGCACTTTTGTATTCGACATCTGCGCCTTCAAAGTAGGAGAATTCTTCAAACAGGGTGAGTTGGTGTTGGGGCATGGTTTAACCTGTTTGCGGGCGTTGCATAATCACCTTGAACTGGTTGCCTGCGCGGTCGTCAATGAATTGGATAAAGGCGTAATGCTCTAATGCACGTGGGATGCCGCTGCCTAAACCACGATAAGGCATTTGCCGGGTAGCGTGCGAGGCAATGATCGGATTACGCATATTCGATAAGCCAAAGCGGATTTGCTCAATGGTTAAATGGTTGGGCAAATGACCGGGGCTGATGATTTCCACGCGATCGGTAAACATCAGGATGCGGATGGGGGCGGAAATGAAGTAATCACGGTGTATCAGCGCGTTGACTAGCACTTCCTGCAAGGCGATTTCAGGGATTTCGAGTTTACCGAGGCTGTTTACACCTTGCCCTGCTTGCAAGCGGTGCAAGTTACGGGTGATGAAGGATAGGGCGCGTTCGTATTGGTTGATGAGTGGGCCTTCGATGTCTTCGCTATCACGATAATGTTGCGAGGCGATGTTTGTGCCGTCGATGTAGACCGCTTTAACCATGAATACGGGGCGAAATTGCTGGGGATTTTGACCAAATAGCAGCAAGCCTGCCAGATTCAGTTCGCCATCTTTGCCCAGTTTCAGGCTACGAATGACTTGATCCAGCGGCAAATTGAGTTCATCCAGTGTTTTGCCGTAGCGGTGCTGGATGTAGTTGCCCAATAGCAGGCTGTGTAAATCTTTGCTGCTGCTGTCTAGTATCAACGTTTCTTCGGCATACACCAAGCCACCTGCTTGAAACATGCGCTGAATTTCTTCGCGGGCAGTGACGTGACGTTTGTCTGCGCCTGCTTTTACCCAAATGCGTGCTTGGTTATCCATGTAGGGTTTATTCAAGCCTTCTGGCACGCTGACGACCATGATCATGCCTTGTTCGAGCGTCATGTTTTGCGTGGTGGGGTGCAGCGGCGGGCGCACATGTTGGGAGGCAGCGTTGGATAACAATTGATTCAGGCGGGCAATGTCTTCGCGGCTTAATCCGGTGACGTTGCCGCTATCTTCTACACCAATGATGAGATGCCCACCGCCGGTATTGGCGAATGCCACGAGTTCAGCGGCGAAGGCATCGACGTTAGTGATGTTACGCTTGAACTGGTGCTGGCTGTCTTCGCCTTGGGCTAGGATGGTTTCAAGCTGTTGTGGGGTGAGTGTTGCCATTCTGTCGATACCTCGGTTATGCCCTGATTATAGGTGTTTTTTCACAATCGCCGCCTTCCGCGCTGCTGCGCCATCCATCACCGCCTGCGCCGCTTTAATCTTTTGCTCCAATACCGTAATTTCCGCAACAATCCGCTGCTGTGTTTTTAAATCAGGTACGGGTATTTTGAATTCTTCTAATTGAGATTTGGTAATAGCCTCTCTGGTTGAGCTACCTGATGCTATATTAAGTAATTCTTTTTTAATGGCTGGGCTAATTAAAATATGATGGAGATATTGCGGTAGTATTTCTTTTGTTGGACGAATAATAGCAACATGTTGATTTACTCGTGCAGGTAAGTACTTTTTATCAATAACATAGCATCTAGCAACAGACGCACCTGTAATGTTAAACAATACATCGTTTTCTTCTACTATGACATTTTCTAATAATTTTGCTTGTTCATCGTCGATAAAAGCTAATCCTTCCTCTTTGAAACGATCATCATAAATATTTTGACTTCTAATTAAGCTGATGCCATGTTTTTTGTAAGACGACTCGCCACCTCTTGGTGTAGCTCCACTGCCAATTTTGGATGTCACTTCATAAAGTTTCAATAGTGGTGCAGAAACTTTACTGATGATTGAATCAATTTCATTATTGGATGTATCAATGATTGATTTTGAAGAAAATACTTCAGAATCTACTGTTTCACATTCTTTTACTATCTTTTCTTGAGTCGGTATTGGCGGCACTGGTATTTTTATGTCGTCGAATGTTCTTGTGGTTATTGAGTCAAATTTACTGCCGTAAGCATTGAGTTTGAACTGTTCAATTTCTTGTTTGAGAACATAGTAAAGGAAATCATTGGTAATAGTATTTTTAGCTCTCAAACCATAACAAGACTGATTGAAGGTCATAGGTTTTGATAACTGCGCTAATGCGCCAACTGTGCCACGCGCTGAAATTATTAGATCATTAGTTTGCAGGTATTTTGTGCTGCTATTTTTTAATCCTTCTTCTGTAATGGTTTTTTCTGTTGTATGCACATAGCGTTCATCTGAATTAAAATCCACAACACTTAACCAAGGTATATCACCGTTCCAATAACTCGCGTTTTTGGTATCAGGTGTACCACCTCCAATAATTTCGATCAAATCAGAAAGTTTCTTGATTGACCATTGTGTTTCAATTTTGTAAGTGTTTTTAGGTGTTAAGCTGAACTGTTTGTTGAAGTCGGTGCGGGTGAAATCGAGCATGTCGACCAAGCGGGCAGGGGTGATGAATGCTTGTAGGTGGTCGGGGATGTTGTCGAGCGATTCGCCTAAAAAGGCGCGTTCGATGTAGTGGTTGATTTTGTCAGGGTTGCGCGGATTGTCTTCGTCGTAAAGCGGGGTGAGGTGTTTGCCCGCTGCGTCGATCATGAGTTTGATGCCTTCATTGCCTTTGGCATTGCTCCATTCATACCCCAAAAAGTTTTTGGCTTCTTTGGTGTCAGAGGGGCTTTTGACTATCACAACTTTATTGGGGTTGATCGTGGCTAATACAAAATAATAAAGTTTTTCCTTTTCAATACCCTGAATGTAAGCCATCAGTTTTTTACGCATTTCAATCGCTTGATCAATCACATTCAGGTCTTTGAAAGACTTCTGTTTCTTGCGTTGTACCGTACTAGTAAGATTATCAAAGGCTTTGCGGTATTCGGCAAACATTTCGACTTGCATCAGCTCCTTATTCGCTTCACCTTCGGTTTCGCCCATTAATAGCGTTTTATAATCGTTTAGTTCAACCCCGATATGACGGCAATATTTTTGAATGAAATGCTCATCCTGAAAAATACCTTGGCGTTGCTGTTCATTGGTGTCATCGGGTTTGGTGAACCACTGATTCACCCGATTACGGTAATGATCAGCAGGTTGCGGCTGGGCTGCTTTGCGGCGTAAAAACAGTGTTACCGTATTTGTTCCTGTTTTGCCAAACGTACCCGACCCAAATTCACAGATAGCAATAATATCAAAATACTTCAGCAGAATTTCACGGGTAGCAATGTAAGTAGAATCCGCGTTCGACAAAATGGAAGATGGGACAATAATCCCCGCTACGCCATCTCCAGCCAGTAATTGCTTGGCACGTTCAATGAAAAACGTTTCGATAGAATTGTTATTTGCCGTATTTTGTACGGTATTCGTTAATGAATAGCCTTCGCGTTCCTCTTCACTCAAGGTTTCCAAGAAACCTTTGACGCTGTAAGGCGGGTTGGCTACCAATACCGAATAACTGTTTTTCGGTGTATGTGCCAATTTTGATAATGCATCCGCATAGGTGATTTTGATGTTATCTTGCCCATACATGAACGCGGATACTTTGGCGACCTTTGACAGGCGGTATTCTTTCTCAATCCCCTCAATCTCACGGTAAAAATCACCAATATCACCTTTTTGGTGTTGTTCGACGTAAGGCTGCATTTGCGTTGCCAATTCATTTAAGAAATGCCCCGCTCCACACGCATAGTCCAAACACTTGGGCGGATGTTGATTGTCAAGAATCACTTTTTCCAACGGCAAGCACGCAATGATGAAGCGAGTAATGGGCATGGGTGTGAAGAATTGCCCTTCGCTTTGCTTAATGCCTTGGTCAAGGAAGATCTCGAACATATCGCCGAGAAACTGATTGCGGGTTTCACCTTTGATTCGGGTGTCCTGAAATAAGCGCACAATGTCACGCAATACTGCCGCATTTTGGTAGAACAGGTTTTCATTGTGAACTTCGATAAAAGCAAAATCATTGTTGGTAAAATATTTTAGCTCTTTAAAGTATTCCTTGATTTTGTTTTTAGTCGCATCTTCATCACCTAAATATGCCCAGAAAGCACTGTCAATTTCCTTATTGCCAATATAGGTGATTTTCTCATCTAAAAACCGATCCATGCCTTCTTTATACAACAACTGTAAACGGTCTTGCAGGTCAAACGGTGAATCGTAAGCGACACCTTTCCAATAAAACTTCAGGTCTTCGGCATTATTGGTTTCATCTACCACCTTGCATAAAAACAAGTTGATGAGTTTATCAAACGCATTTTCACGCCCCGATACATTGTATTTGCGCAAAATAGTAGCGAACGCATGGTGTTTGCCTTGGGTATCCTTGCTGGAAATGCGTTTTAAATCATTGACGGTGAAATTCTTTTTGCCGATTTCATACGGGGGAATGTCCGCTTCAAACAAGCCTTGCGTGGCGTAGTCCAGCAAATAGGTTTCTTTCCATGCTTTGAAACGTTCGGTGCGATCTTGTGCGGCTTGGTAACTGAGCGGTTTTTGGTGTTTACGTTCTTCGAGCAGTTTTTCATTATCGCGTAGCGTGATGATGTGGCTGTCATAAACTACCTCATCATCCAGCCAGTCGGCAGCGTACAGGCATAAGAACGCGGCACTGGGTTCTTGTTGAGCATAACCAAATAACTGGTCGCCATCTTCCAGTGTTTTTTTCCAATGTTTATTGAATTCACTGCCTGCATTTTTGCATTCAATGATCAATAATGCCTTGCCTGTGTTATCGCGTACTAGAATGTCAGCACGTCCACCGCTTGCCCCATGCCCTAGCTTCCACTTGGGTTCTAGCTCGATGTGTTCAGGTTTGTAACCTTTTTCCAGCAGGCGGCAAACGCATTCAAACACCACAAAATTCTCATGAGACGAAAAATTGCAGGTTTGACGTTCGTTGATACTCAAGCCCTGTGCTTCGGGGTAGATGAGTTGTTGCTGGTTAAAATCAACACTCAGCTTGCTGTCAAACGCGGCAAAATGTTTGGTGTAGAAGGCATTTTTTGCTTGAAAACCGAGCGCGATCAGGACACTTTGAAAATTATCTTTGGTAATCATGTATGCTTTATTTCTTAACTATAAATGTCGCTGACAGCGAGCGTAAAACCGGGTAAGAATGCCATTTCAGGCAAATGATCTTCACCCCGCAACAACACCGAATCGGTCACAGAGGTAAATACCTGCAAAGTCTTATTGCGAGGGTTGGCGAACCACACTTGCAAGACACCGATAGAAAAATACTCTTCCAGCTTGTCCGCCATATCGACCCACGAATCACGCGGTGACAAGACTTCCACAACCAATTCCGGCGCAACATCCAGATACGATTTGGATTGCACTTGCAGTAAACGTTCGTGTGATATGAATAGCACATCAGCCGCACGGATGCTGTCAGGGTTACGGCGGATGAATATACCGACCTCGCCCGTCATGACTTTGCCCAGTTTGTGCTGGCGCAAAAAGCTTTTGAGGTGAAAGGCAATGTCGCTTTCTGTTTCGCCGTGTTCATGTTCATGTGTCGCGGCAGACATGGTATCAACTCGCAGTAGTGGTGTGCTTTGATTGTAGCGGATACTGCCCGCTTTGACACGCTAACCCGAACCCCGCAGAATCTACCGCCAAGATTCATCACGAAAAGGCAGCCGTATGTGGAAAACCTTCCTCGCTATCGCCATTGGCGCAGCACTCGGCGCATGGTTACGCTGGTTGCTGGGCTTGAAGCTCAACACGTTGTTGCCGCATCTGGCGGTGGGTACGCTGACTGCGAATCTGTTGGGGGCGTATATCATCGGCTTGGCGATTGCGTTTTTCACCAGCATGAATCTGTCACCGGAATGGAAGCTGCTGATCATTACCGGCTTTTGCGGCAGTTTGACGACGTTTTCGACGTTTTCGGCGGAGGTGATGTTGTTGTTCCAGAACGGGCGTATGGCATGGGCAGCGGGGGTTATTAGCGTGCACGTGATCGGTTCGTTGCTCATGACGCTGGCAGGTATGGCAACATGGCAGTGGTTACGAACCTCTTAAGGTGAAACAATAGCGCTATGCAACGTGCCTACCACATTCTCAACAACACCTATGGCTATACCGATTTTCGCCTGAATCAGCGCGATATTATCGGCTCATTGCTGCAAGACCACGATGTTCTCGCGCTCATGCCGACGGGCGGCGGTAAATCGCTGTGTTACCAGATTCCGGCGTTGGTGCGCGATGGCGTGGGCATTATCGTGTCGCCGCTGATTGCGTTGATGCAGGATCAGGTCGATGCCTTGCTGCAACTCGGTATCCGTGCCGCTTACCTCAATTCCACGCTCAACTACGGTGCGGTGCAGCGGGTAGAACGCGAATTGCTGGCGGGTGAAATCGACCTGCTCTACGTTGCACCCGAACGTTTGCTCAGCGAAAAAATGCTGCCCTTGCTGGAACGTTTGCACACCACCATCGGTATCAGCCTGTTCGCTATCGACGAAGCACATTGTGTGTCGCAATGGGGGCATGATTTCCGACCGGAATACCAGCAATTGTCGATGCTGGCAGAACGTTTCCCCGGTGTGCCGCGCATTGCGCTGACGGCGACGGCGGATCAGCGTACTCGTCAGGAAATCATTGAGCAGTTGCGCCTGCAACGCGCCGATATTTACGTCAACAGTTTTGACCGCCCCAATATCCACTACACCATCCAGCAGGGGCAGCAGGCGCGGCAACAATTGTGGCAGTTTATCGACGCGCATCATTCGCAGGATGCGGGGATTGTTTACTGCCTGTCGCGCAAAAAGGTCGAAGATACCGCCGCGTGGCTGGCGCAACAGGGGCGCACCGCCTTGCCGTATCATGCGGGGATGGATGCGGATACGCGCCGTCATCATCAGCAACGTTTCCTGCGCGAAGATGGCGTGATCATCGTTGCCACCATCGCCTTCGGCATGGGGATTGATAAGCCGGATGTGCGTTTCGTGGCGCATTTGAGCTTGCCGAAAAGCATCGAAGCCTATTATCAGGAAACCGGGCGGGCGGGGCGTGACGGTTTGCCCGCGAATGCGTGGATGTCGTATGGCCTGCAAGATGTCATCACTTTGCGCCAGATGATGCTGGAATCCACCGCCAGCGAGCAGCAAAAGCGCATCGAACACCACAAGCTGCAAGCGATGTTGGGCTTGTGCGAAATGACCACCTGCCGCCGCCAAGCCTTGTTGAGCTACTTCGGTGAACCGACCCCGCAACCGTGTGGCAATTGCGATAATTGCCGGAATCCGCCGGAAGTGTGGGAAGCAGCGGTGGCGGCGCAAAAAGCCTTGTCGTGCGTGTACCGCACCGGGCAGCGTTTCGGGGTGAATTACATTATCGAGGTGTTGCTGGGCAAGGATGATGAGCGCATCCGCCAGTTTCGCCACGAACAGCTTTCCACCTTTGGGATTGGTAAGGAGCATTCGGAGGCGGAATGGCGCAATATTTTCCGCCAACTGATTGCGCTGGGGTATTTGACGGTGGATGTGGACGGGCATGGCGGTTTGCGTTTGACCGATAACGCCCGCCCGTTATTGCGCGGGGAAATTGAGCTGCATTTGCGCAAAGAGCAGAAGCGCGAACGGGTGCGGCGTGATCGTGTGCGGGGTGATCCTGTCGCCAAACCTCGGTTTAATCGCGATACCATGCCCATTGAGGTGGAAGCCTTGTGGGAAGCTTTGCGTGCGCTGCGCCTACGCTTGTCACAGGAACAGGGTGTGCCGCCGTATGTCATTTTCCACGATTCCACCTTGCTGCAAATGGCGGATGAACGCCCGCAAACGCTGGAGGCGATGCGGGGTATTGCGGGGATAGGGGAGCGTAAGTTGGCGCAGTATGGGCAGGCGTTTTTGGATGTGGTGTTGGGGGCGTGAAGAAAATCCCCCTCAATCCCCCTTTTGCAAAGGGGGAGGCTGGAAAGCACCGTGCTATACTGAATACCATGAATCAGCGTTGAAAGGGTGAATGCTATGTCTTTGATACTGCGACAAGAATTTGATGATGTACTGAATCCGTTTGGCAAAAATGCGGCAGAGTTTTTCTTGGCTGCTAGTTTGTATCATGCCCACAAGATTAGCTTTTCAGCGGCGGCGGCGTTGGCGAACCTTGGTTTTGATGAATTCCTCTACCGTTTGCGGGAGCATTTCGATACGGGGTTTTTCGTTGCCGATGAGGTGGTCGAGGAAGATTTGCAGACTGTGGCACGTTTGTTGATGATGGGTGCATGATGCGGGTAGTGTCTAATGCCAGTCCGTTGATTTTTCTGTCCAAGCTGGGCGAATTGGAATTGTTGACGCATTGTTTTGCTGAAATCAGTATTCCGCAGGCAGTGCGTGCAGAAGTGGGGGATTTGTCTTTGCCCGCGTTTGTGCAGGTACAAACCATTTCCGAGTTTGGTAAGCATTATGTGGCGGGTTCTATCGGCACGCTTCATGCGGGCGAGTTGGAGGCAATGGTGTTGGCGCAGGAAACGGCGGCGGATTTTGTGCTGCTGGATGATTTACGCGCCCGCCAGAAAGCCAAACGCATGGGGTTGAACATGATCGGTACGCTGGGTGTGTTGCAGTTAGCTCATGCGCAAGGGCTGATTGGGCGTGACAAGTTGTTGGCGCATTATGACGCGCTGGTGAATCAGCATGGCATGTGGTTGTCTGACAAGATGCTCCAGCAGCTTAAGAGCGTTTGATCAGGGAGGGCTATAATCCTGCCTCCCGCAATCCAGCCAACAACAAAACCAACTCCGCCGCCAACTCGAAGTACAACCCCTCATCCTCCGCCAAAGCCAAATCCCGCTCCCCGGCGATAATCGCTTGCAGCTTGTGCAGGAAGTTTTTATGTTCTTGCCAATTATCATATTCAGACAATTGTTTAATTTCTTGCTCAATCCCCGCTCTATTATTTTGTTTTATTGCCTGTTCTACTGCTAAAGCTAAGTATCCTCCACCGCTATGATTCTCTCCACCATCCCATCGATAGGCCAGATATGCTGTCAACGCTTGTTGCCACGCCTCTGACGCTGCTCTTGGGTTACCACAAGCTTGTTCCAACTCATACAAACTAGCCCATGTTTTCCATGGATTTACCTCATGCCCAAATGCCTGTTTACATTCAAGAGCTCGTAATATTTCTAAACGGGCTTCGCCATAGCGTTTGAGTTTGATCAACGGGTTTGCAATATCACTACGATCTATACCCTCGTCACGTAAATCTTCTCGCTGAACATCAAGTGCAATTGCTTGCTTATAATATTTTACTGCATCTTCTGGTTTATCCCAGTCTGCATAAAGGCTGCCAAGTTCAGTAAGCGTATCATTCTGTTTTTTTAAATCGTTTAATGGACTTGTAATCGATAAGGATTGTCGATAGGCATGTTCAGACAATACAAAATCACCCGCCCGTTTGTGTGTCATCCCGATTTGATGCCAACAAGCAGCTATGCTTGCAGGTTCACTTAGTTCTTGAAATAGTTCTAATGCTGCTTGGTAACTATATATTGCATCAGCATAATGGCTTTGTAACATGTGGATTGTAGCTAGATTAGCTTTACCTACTGCAACCTGTCGTATATCTTTTAGTTTATCAGCACGTTTGATACCTTCCTCATAAGCTACTGCCGCTGCTTGTAGTTGCCCTAATGCTTGCAGGCAATTTCCTTGTTCTGCCAAACTTACAGAAACCATCCGTGCACCATTCTCTCCCAATAACTCAGAACGTCTTTGTGCTTCCTGCAAATATGGTAGAGCTTGGGCTGCTGCGCCACCTATTTCTAATATATCCCCAAAGATAAAATGTACTGCTGCTAAATCATAATCTGCTCCAATATATGCCTGCTCTCCAGCTTGCTGACACTGCTGCAACATTGTTTGTGCAGCATCAAATGCTGCCTGCACATTACCCTGCTGCAACAGCCGCTCAATATTCATGCGTTCATTTTCAAATCTAGCATTACTCCACTCACCCAAGGCTTTTGCGGTCTGTTTGCGCCATGTCACTACCTGTGCCAGTGCCTGCGGGTGATGCAGATTCGCTAGTAATTGCTCGACGCGGCTTGCACTGTCTACCACCTGTTCAGCGACTATTTGTCCGTGTCCGGCTTGCAGCCCATCAACAAGAATTTGCAGATAAACCAGCAGGTTGGGTAGTTCTAGTTGGGTGAGTTGTGCGGAGAGCTTTTTATCCTTAGAAGCCTGCTGATAGAGAAAACTCACTAATTGTTCTATTGCATCTAGCCATCGTTGCTGATAGGAGTCTTGTTGCGTTGCATCCAGCCCCAAGGCCAGATATGTAGGCAAGGCAGGGTCAAGACGGAAGTAGCCGTAATCCCCCACGTTCTGCGCCAGTCCGACTTGAATCAAATCCATGCCGATGATACGCATCTGGTCACTGTCTACATCTAAAACATACGCCATATTGCTTATATGCCCTCCACCCTGAAACACTACCAGCCCCGCAATCTGCTCGCGCACTTCCGGCGATAGCCGCCGCAGGGAGAGTTCGACGCTGGCGAACAGCGACAGTTCGCGCTGCCCCGGATGGCGTTGTTCCAACTCCTGCATGATCGCCCGCACATTCGCGGTGGTTGCCTTCACCCCGCGCTGTGCCAGTTCCCGCGCCAGCAGCACCAACGCCCGCGCATGGCAACCGACCGAACGCACCAGATCGTCCACTTCCTGCGGCGTATTGCCCTGATCGTCATGGCGCAGGTGCAAACCTTCGTTGTTCATCACCTGCATCACCAACGCCTTGGCATCCGTCACGCTCAACGCCCCCAGCACAATCTCACGGGCTTTATGGTTGAATGGCGCAGGCAACGCCTCACGGGTAGTGAACAGCACTCTTGCCCCCTTCACCCCTTGCGGGGGAAGGGCTGGGGATGGGGGGGTTAACAGCTTCGCCAGAAGCCCCAACACAGCCCCCACATTCCCCCCATCCGCCAACAACGCCTCCACATTATCCACCACAATCAACACGCGCTCGTTTTCCAGCACCCGCCGGATGACCTGCAAGGCTCTGTCGGTGTCGCTGGCGTATTCCGCTGCAAAATTGTGATTCGCGTTCACCAGTTGCTGGAGCAGTTGTTCCAGCACGTAGTCGGGGTGGGTGTACTGCTCGACGCTAACGAAGGCGCACCGCTCGAAGCGGCGGCCTTGCACCAGCCACTGCGCCAGTTCCACCGCCAACGTGGTTTTGCCCGCGCCACCCTGACCGCGCAGCACCGCATAGGGTTGCTGTTCCAACAACCGCTCGACTTGCAGCAATTCACGGCTACGCCCAATGAAACTGTGCGGCGGTGGTTCGGGCAACCTGCCCAGCCGCGTCTGGTGTTGTTGCGCCGTCATCAATTGCGCGGTGGCGGAAGGCAGCCGTGCGAATAACTGCGGGTCGTGCTGTTCCTGATACAAAATCGGCACAAACCAATCCTGCAAGTGCAAATCGCCCGCGCCCGCAATCGGCAGGCGGAACGTGTCGCGCATCAGCTCCGTTTGCCCTGCCAACATCGCCTTGCCAATGCGTTGCCCCTCCGCCAAGGTGCGGTAAAACTGGGTGACGAAACGCCGTGCTGTTGCCACCAACACGCTGTGGGTCATGGCAACCACCGAGGCAATGCCTTCTTCCAGCAATTTGGCGGCAACCGATGCGCTGGGGTCGGTATCGGTCTGCGCGGTTTGGCAGGCTTCGAGGAACACCAGTGGAATGCGGTAATCGCGCAACAGCACCGCCAGCGTGTCGGCGTGTACCAATTGCATCCGCCGGTTTTTCAACTCATGGCTGTCCTGCGGGTCTTCAAAACACAACGCACCCAGCCCATGCTGTTGGTCGTAGACCCCGTGACCGTCGAAGTGGACGACGTGATAGGGTTTGTCCGCCTCACTGGCACGGCGCAATTCCTTTTCCAATGCGCCTAAAGTCGGTGGAGTCAACACGCTCACTTGCACCAACTCGCCAAGAGTTGCCACTCCATCCACCAGCGGCAAGGCACTGGCACGGTGGTCGATATAACCCACGCCAGCCTGTTCCGGGCGCGGACTCAGCAGCAAAATGCGGATCGGCAACTGGGTAATGCTGGGCGGTTTCTGATCGTAATTGGGCAAACGGCGGCGGATGCGCACCGGGTATTTGCCATCACTGACGTAGCCTTTGCCATCGTGCAGCAACTCCCACGGCAGGCTTTGCAAGCGGCTGGCAGCGGTATTGGCATTGGCTTTTTCCGCATCGCTGGCATCCTCCAGCAACGCCGTTTCCACCAGCACCGAAAACAGGCGTTCGGACTCGGTGCGGGTATTGTGCCAAGCCGCTTTCACTGCCTGACATTCGGGCTTGTCCAGCACAGCGGCGGATAGCTTCGCGCCCCATTGCGGCAATTGCGCTTCGGTGCGTTGCGCCCGTTTGCGGAACAAACCGACAGGCCATTGGTAATACGCCTCCAGATACCAACGCAATTCGTCCTGCTCAATCTGCCCGATGGGGGCGGTGAAGCGGAACGGGCGGCTGGTGACTTCACGTTCTTTGCTGAGGTCGGCGGGGGTGTAGGTCAGGGTTGCCCGCGCATTCAATTGTTCGCTGCCATCAGCGTTGCGCGTCAAGGTGGGTTCGGTGAGTTCCAGCAATAATTCGGCAAGGGGTTTGTTTTCGATGGTTTGTTCGGTGGGTAAGTCATCGGGTAAGCGTTCGCCGAGGGCGGCGAGGATGCGCGGCATCGCTTCGTTGAGTTTGCCGGGATGGAGTTCAATTTTTACCCCGACAGGTTCTTCATCAAACCACATCACCAAAGCGGAAGGCTCAATACCCGGTAGCATCAGCGGAATAACGTTATGTCCGTTGTTTTCGGCGAAGATGATTTCTTTGCGTACCCATGCGGAATTGATGGTTTGCGGACTGAGGATAGCCAGTACATGGCGCGAATCCCGGATAGCCCGTTCGATTTCGGGCGTCAATTTGTTGCCAGCTACCAGATTACGCGAATCAGCCCACACGGTTAGCCCGTGCAGTTCTAACTTGATGCGTAACGCTTTGACGAACGCATCGTCAGCCGTCGCGTGAGAAATGAAGATGTGTTGGTGTTGCCCTGACATGCTGCAAGCCCTGCTTGTTGAGGTTTACAGCAGTTTAACAGAAGAGAGAAGAGGGCGACCAGCCGGTCGCCCCTACGCGGATTTTTGTAGGGGCGACCGGCTGGTCGCCCTCTTTATGCCGGGTTACATCACCGTCAACAAATTCGCCAAATTAACAAAATCTTCCACCGCCAACGTTTCCGCACGGCGGGTCGGGTCGATTCCCGCACTCTCAATTTGTTCGGCTGTCAGCAAGTCTTTAAGGGTATTGCGCAAGGTTTTGCGCCGTTGTGCAAAGGCTTGTTTCACTAGCTTTTCAAACTGTTCCGTATCGTTGGCAATAAAAGGCTGTGTTGCCCACGGTTTCAAATACACCACCGCTGAATCAACTTTGGGCGGCGGGGTAAACGCGCCGGGGCCAATCTTCAGCAAATAATGCGGTTCGCAATAGTATTGCACCATCACTGACAGTCGCCCGTAATCGGAGCTGTCCGGCTCGGCAGTAAGACGATCCACCACTTCCTTTTGCAGCATGAACAACATGTCGCGGATGTGCGCTCGATGTTCCAAAAAGTGGAAAATCAGCGGCGTGGAAATGTTGTACGGTAAATTGCCGATAATCCGCAGCGTATCGCCGTCACCACGCAATGCCGGAATATCCAGCTTGAGCGCGTCTTGGGCATGGATGTGCAATTTACCTTCGGCTTGCGGCTGTTGTTGCCACCACGCAATCACGTCACGGTCGATTTCGACCACATCCAGACGCGGTAGCAATTCCAGCAGCGGGAAGGTAAGTGCGCCGGGGCCGGGGCCGATTTCGACGACGTGATCCGTGGGTTGCAGGTTAACAGCGCGGAGCATGTTGTCGATCACGTTGCGGTCATGCAAGAAGTGCTGACCGAAACGTTTTTTGGCGTGTTGTTGGTATTGGCTCACTATTGTCCTAGTATTTTCAGTTCGACGCGGCGGTTTTGCGCTTTGCCATCGGGCGTGGCGTTGTCGGCAATGGGGTTGTTGGAACCATAGCCTTTGGCGCTGAGGAGTTTGACGGCTACGCCTTTGTCCGTTAAGTAGTTCATGACGGCTTCGGCGCGGGATTGGGAAAGCTTTTCGTTGGCTGTTTTGTCGCCGCTGCTGTCGGTGTGACCGCCGACTTCGATTTTCAGGTCGGGGTATTTTTTCAGGGTGGCGGCGGCTTCATCGAGAATTGGGAAGGACGTTGCTGTCAATACCGCCGAACCTGTTTCAAAAGTAACGCCTTTGAGATTGATGTTTTCGGTTTTGGAACAGCCGACTTGGTTCACTTCTGCATCGGCGGCGGTGTCAGCGCACAAATCTGCGTCATCGGCTACGCCGTCGTTGTCTGCATCGGCAATGGCATCGCAACCGGTATCGTCGATTTTCGTTCCTTCTTTGGTATCGAGGCACTTGTCAGCATCGTCTGGAACACCGTCTTTATCGCCATCAGCCGGTAGTGGCGGCGGTAAATCACAACCTTTGTCGTCGATTTTCACACCTTCTTTGGTGTCAAGGCACTGATCGTTAGCGTCGATGATGCCGTCTTTGTCACCATCCGGTGGGGGTAGATCGCAGCCGAGTGCGTCGATTTTCGCGCCTGCTTTGGTGTCAGGGCATTTATCGGCTTCGTCAGGAATGCCGTCGTTGTCGCCATCGGGAGGTGGGAGGTCACAGCCTTTGTCGTCGATTTTCACGCCTGCTTTAGTGTCAGGGCATTTATCAGTTTCGTCGATTACGCCATCTTTGTCGCCATCGGGTGGTGGTAAGTCACAACCGTTATCGTCGATCTTCACACCGTTTTTGGTGTCAGGGCATTTATCGGCTTCGTCGATGATGCCGTCTTTATCGCTATCGGGAGGTGGTAGGTCACAGCCTTTGTCGTCGATTTTCGCGCCGTTTTTGGTGTCGGGGCATTTATCAGCTTCGTCGATTACGCCATCTTTGTCGCCGTCGGGTGGTGGCAAGTCGCAGCCTTTGTCGTCGATTTTCGCGCCTGCTTTGGTATCAGGGCATTTATCGGCTTCGTCGATGATGCCGTCTTTGTCGCCATCAGGGTGCGGTAAGTCGCAACCGAGTGCGTCGATTTTGATACCTTTCTTGGTGTTGAGGCACTGATCGGTTTCGTCAGGAATGCCGTCTTTATCACTATCCGGTGGAGGTAAGTCGCAGCCATTGTCATCGACTTTGACGCCTTCCTCTGTGACTGGGCAGCGGTCTTTTTCATCGGTAACGCCGTCTTTGTCGGTATCTTTGGGGGGGTTACAGCCGCTGGCATCTACCGTAACACCCAAAGCACTTTCTGGGCATTTATCGAGTTTGTCGGGAACGCCGTCAGCGTCAAGATCTTTGGTTTCGTTTTCTAACGCACTGACCAGTTGCTGTTTTTCGGTTTCGAGCGTGGCGAAGTTTTGGCGCAATTGGGCGAATTGTTGGGACACTTCGGCAATGGCGGACACTTTTTGATCCATATCGGAGATTTTTCCCGCTAATTCGTCTTTTTCGGCTTTGCAGCTTTCTAACTCGGCTTTTTTGACGCTTTCGGCGAGTTCGCCCCGTAATGCTGTTAATTGGCTTTCGAGATCGCCTTTGCCTTGGCTGGCGGTTTCGAGTTGTTTGCGCAAGTCGGCAATGGTTTGTTCGTGAGCGGATAGGGTTTGCTGCGTTTTATTTTCTAAGTCAGTTTGTTGTTGGCGCAGATTGTTGAGGTTTTGATTGAGTGCGTCAATTTGTTGGGTATTGGGCGCGGTTACGGGTGTAGTAGCTGGCGGCACCGGCATTTGCGTATTGGCGGCATTGCCTGGCCAATTGCTGTAAGGCGTTGTATTGTTGCGATAACCAAAGCCCATATTCGGCCAACTAAAGCTGGGGATAGTTGGCATCATCATCGGCGGTGTCGATGGCGGGGTGAGCATGGGGCTGGGCAAGAAATATTGCGAGGGGTTGTAATAAGACGGTTGGGCATAGTTGTAATAGTTGCCCCAGCCGCTATTGGTTTGGCTCGGCGGGTAGGTGTAACCGTAAGTGGTGGCGGTGGGGTTGACCGCTGTGTTGTTGCCAATATTGCTGGTGGTATCTGCTTGTGGATAAACGTAAATGCCTGCTGCGCTGTTGCCGGTCGTGGTATTCGTGGTGCTGACACTGCGCGACGTCGCGCTGGTGTCAGGGGGAAGCATACTGGCGTCGGGAAATTGCGGAACTTCGGCATAAGCACTGAATGACAAGGTGGAAAGCACCGTCAAACGGGCAATAAGTGTGTGCATGAACGCTTCCCTCGTCATTATCGTCCACCAATCGCCAGATCACGACGTGCGGCTGAAATGGTGATGGTGAAACCGGCAATGACATCCAAAAATGTCATGCCCGTCAGAATCAGGAAAACCGAGTTGCCTGCCCACGGGTAAATCAACCACGCTGTCAGGTAAAAAATCAGCACAAACGTGGATAATAGGTGATCGACGATGGTGGTTTCTGAGGTGCGAGTGGCTTTGAATAATTCAACGTACAAACAAGCAACGCCAAGCAATACCATGAAGTCACCCCAAGTGGGTTTCCACAAGGCTTTGGAGGGTAGGCGTAAGTGAAATAAAACGTGGTTCAAGCCTTCGGGGAATAAATTGGTTTTAACTGCCAGCCAGTAAACCAGCAGGACAATCCCGAAAAATGGAACGATCTGTATTATTTTAAACATAATGTCGCGCATACTCCCTGTTTTTTCTTACTCGAAAAAGAATCCATTTCCTAACCTTTATAAACACCATTTATCTGTGCGTGGTTGGCGATGCGACGCTAACCTGAATACAGTCGGTAATATGTGAGGGAGTATAAACGAAGGACTTTCCAGCGTCAGGCATAAAACACAAAATCATGCAGTTTCAGTCTGTTGGCTAGGGATGTAGCACGAGACCACGTTCGTCGGAAGATGTTGTGGTGCGTTCGTTATACAGAATATAGTGACCGCTACCATGTGACCCAATACCAATAATAAAGGCACGCAGACAAAGAGACACTAACGATGAATAACAAAAAAACGCTTTCCTCCAACTGGGCTATTCTGCCATTACTATTGTGTTCTGCCACGGTTCTCGCCGGAGACGGTGGTTATGACGCGCCGTATGGTCAGGTTCCGCCGCCACCCTCTGCGCCGCTAACTTTAGAAGGCAGTGCCGCGCCAGACGCTAACTTACCCGCTGATGTCATGAGCCAAGCCCAAAATTTAGGTCAGGAAAGTGACGGATTTGTGGACGATTCTACCGAAGCTTCCGGCGTGAATACCGGCTATGTGGGTGGCAATACTCGCATCGGCATTGGCGTTGACACCGAACTCAAGGGCAAAGTGGAAGCCAGCCAAATATTCGGCAATACCGAAAGCAGCGCAACGATTGGTCAAGGCTATTTGGGTTTCAACCCCAGTGCTGATGCTGCTGCTGGCGAAGAAATGTTGACCGGTGCGGGTGCGAAAATTAGCCATCATTGGGTATCTGGGGATGCAAATAATCCCGCCCACGTGAACAAAGTTTTTGGTGCTTATGACCAAAATGAGCACAAAGATAAAAAGGCCACCGTCGGTTACGGTCAAGAAAATGCCAATCTGTTTTGGTCGGGTCATGTGAGCAAAGGTCTGTCTGAAGGGCGGACGACTGCTACGCCGGGTGTGACAGAAAAAGCCTATGATTTAGGCGTAGGCGGGCGTGTGGGAACTTTCCTGCCGCAACAGAGTATGCGTTTACAAGGCGGCTTGGATTACGAATGGGCTGAAGATGTTGCCGCGAGTGAAAAACGTGCGGCTCAAACGACCATTACCGGCGGCGTCGAAAAGTTTTTCCCCGATACCCCGCATAGTGTAGGTGCGGAATTGGAAGTCTATAAAAAGGCGGGTGGGGCGCTAACGTCGGAGGATGCGGAAGCACGCGGCGGGGTTTCCTACCGTTATGACATTGGCAGTGAAGCGGGTGTTTGGCAGCCAGAACAGCGCTACCGTCGGATTCGTACCGAGATTCCGGGCGAACAAGTGAAGCAGCCGCCTAAAATTGAGCGCAAACTGGTCAAAAACACCATGGAGCTGGAATCGGATACTTTCTTCAAGCTCGATAGCGCCAAGTTGACCCCGGAAGCGCAAGAACGCATGAAAGCGGTTATCGGTCAAATCCGTGGATCGGGTTACGACGGCAATATCCGCATTACTGGGAATACGTGCGACAAAGGTTCAGACGCGCACAATAAGAAATTGTCTGAAAATCGTGCGAATGCCGTGCGTGATTTTATGATCAAAAACGGTTTCAGCGCCAATGAATTGCTGGCACAAGGTTTAGGTGAAAGTCAGCCAAAATACCCGAATACCGATGCCGAAGGCCACAAAAATCGCCGCGTTGACATTGAATACGTCACGTATCAAAACGAATACAAAGACGAAGTGATTGAAGCCGGTGGCACTAGCACGACCGACCCGAAAGTCGTTTGGCGCAAGGAACTGATTCCTGAACCACCACTGTGGGTACGCCAAGCATTGCGCAACACCGCTGATCACAAACAAACCGTGGATACTTACAAAACGGTGGGTGGTGAGGGTGACAAGGAAGGCAATAATCCGACTGTACCCGTAGCAGCGAATGACAGTGCCACGACTGCCAGCGGTACGCCGGTGACGATTGCGGTGTTGGCGAACGATACGGATCCGAATGGCGATCCTTTGAATATCGTCAGCTTTAATCAAGGCACCAATGGCTCAGTTGCTCAAGATGGCAATAAATTAGTTTACACGCCAATCGCGGGCTTTACGGGAACGGATACGTTTACCTACATTATTACTGACCCGGCGGGCAATCAAAGCACGGCAACGGTTACGGTGACAGTAGGCGCTACGGTTCCGAGTTCGGTTGCACCGGTGGCGGGGAATGACACCGGTATCACCAATCGTGATACGCCAGTGACGCTTGATGTGTTAGCGAATGATAAAGACCCGAATGGCGATCCCTTGAGCATTGTTAGCTTTAATCAAGGCACCAATGGCTCGGTCACTCAAGATGGCAATAAATTGGTTTACACGCCTGCTTCAGGCTTTACGGGAACGGATTCATTCACTTACATCATCGCTGACCCTGCGGGTAATCAAAGCACGGCAACGGTGACGGTGACGGTTAATCCGTCTAAGTTACCGGTGATGTTGGATGACGTAGCGTCTACCGTTTCGGGTGAATCAGTTGATATTAATGTGTTGTCGAATGACAGTTCGCCGGTCGGTATGCCGTTAACGGTTGGTAGTTATACCGATCCAGCCAACGGTACAGTCACGCAAGCCGGTAATATGCTGACGTACACCCCGAAGCCGAGTTTTGTTGGCACAGACACTTTCACTTATGTGGCGACTGATCCAGAAGGGAATAGCGCCATCGCTACCGTCACTGTTACCGTCACTAGCCCACTGCTCGATAAGCCGGTTGCTAAGCCTGATGCAACAGAAACGACTATGGGCAAACCCGTCACGGTTGACGTACTGGCGAATGATAAAGATGCCGTAAGCATTGCCAGTTTCACGCAAGGCAGTAACGGTACAGCGGCGAAGGATGGTAATGGTCTGAGCTACACACCTAATCCGGATTTCTTTGGCATCGATACTTTCACTTACATTGCCCAAGATGCTAATGGTAACGCCAGCAATGAGACGACGGTGACGATCACGGTAACAAAGGATAATTCACCGCCGGTTGCTAAGCCTGATGCAAAAGACACGACTAGCGGAACCGCCGTATCGGTCGATGTCTTGGCGAATGATGAAGACGTTGATGGTGATCCCCTGAGCATCGTCAGTGTCACCCAAGGTGCTAACGGTAGAGTGACGCAAGACGGCAACTTGTTAACGTATTTGCCTGATGCCAATTTCACCGGAACCGACCACTTTGATTATGTGATTACCGACGGTAAAGATCATCAAGTAACCGCCACCGTCACAATCACTGTGACTGCGCCAGTAACAACGTTGACAGCCGTGGATGATAATGCAACCAAAGGCCCGTTATCACTCAATGATCTCGTGCCACGGCGCGTGGATGTTTTGGCAAATGATACCGGTGATACGTTGACCATTGTTGAAGTTGGCAAGCCTGACTACGGTACGGCGGAAATCATTACTTGGCAGGGCAAGCAAATGATTCGTTACACTTTACGGAGTGGATACTGCATCGATCATCGCTTTACCTATAAAATACGTGATAAGCATGGTAAAGAAGCCAGCGCTCATGTGTTTGTTGATGTTGAACCCGCCGGTTATACCGGGCCGACCAGCACACCGACTCCTTAAGTCAATGGTTGATTGATGAGCAAAAGCCGCTCTGGTAACGGAGCGGCTTTTTTGCGTTTAACGGTAAAGGTTAAAGACTTGTACCGCTAAAAATACCAGTATGCCAGTGATAATCAGGGTTTGATTGATGCGCTGCGAACGGCGCATTTCCTTGCGTAAGGCTTCGAGCTGTTCGGATTCCCACTGCATTTTGAGTTTGTGCTGCGTGGTTTGCTGCATAATGTCGTGCAACATATTCGGCATGTATGGCAGGTTTTCCAGAAACTTCGGTAAGTTGACTTTTGCACCATTCAGCAAGGCACGCACGCCGACTTGTTCATCCATCCAACGTTCAATAAACGGTTTAGCGGTCGACCACAAATCCAAATCAGGATAAAGCTGGCGACCTAAGCCCTCGATATTCAGCAAGGTTTTTTGCAGCAAAACCAATTGTGGCTGCACTTCCATATTAAAACGCCGTGCCGTCTGGAACAGGCGCAGCAAAAATTGCCCGAAGGAAATGTCTTTAATCGGTAAGTTGAAAATCGGTTCGCACACCGAACGGATCGCGGATTCAAATTCATCCACACGAGTAGAGGGCGGAACCCAGCCCGATTCTACGTGTAATTCCGCCACCCGTTTGTAATCACGCTGGAAAAAGGCGTAGAAATTTTCTGCCAGATAACGCTTATCCGCCGGAGACAGCGTGCCCACAATGCCGAAATCCACCGCGATGTATTGCGGGTCATTCGGATTACTAGGGTCAATGAAAATATTGCCGGGGTGCATATCCGCGTGGAAAAAATTGTGGCGGAACACCTGGGTGAAAAAGATTTCCACGCCTAATTCGCCCAGCCGTTTGAAATTTACCCCCAATTCGCGCAAACGCGGAATATCGCCCACGGGTACGCCGTAAATGCGTTCCATCACAATTACATTGGGGTGGGTGTAATCCCAGTAAATTTCCGGTACGTACAGGGTTGGATTTGCCTCGAAATTGCGGCGAATTTGGCTGGCATTCGCGGCCTCGCGCATCATGTCGAGTTCGTCGAAAATGGTTTTTTCGTATTCGGCAACCACGTCCAGCGGGCGCAGGCGGCGGGCTTCTTTCCAGTAGCGTTGCAGCAAATTCGCCATTAAATACATCAGTTCCACGTCTTGGCTGATGGTTTTTTCAATGCCGGGGCGCAGCACTTTGACCACGACTTCCTTGCCATTCCACAATTGCGCGGCATGAACTTGCGCCATTGACGCGGAAGCCATCGGGTCAGTTTCAAAGCGTTGAAAGACTTCCGTGACGGATTTGCCGTAAGCTTTTTCAATGGTTTTGCGGGCTTCGAGGCTGGAAAACGGCGGCACACGGTCTTGCAGGCGCGTTAATTCGGTGGCGATGTCGTCGGGCAATAAGTCACGGCGAGTGGAAAGCATTTGCCCGAATTTGATGAAAATCGGCCCTAAATCTTCCAAGGCGCGGCGAATGCGCTCTCCACGTGGACGGGTTTCTTGCTTGCCCCAATTCCACGGCAACAGGTGGTAAATGAACGCCACGGGGCGCATGAAGGGAATGCGGAACACGAGTTCGTCTAAACCGTGGCGA
Organism: Thiothrix subterranea; assembly: GCF_016772315.1. Classification (NCBI taxonomy): domain Bacteria; kingdom Pseudomonadati; phylum Pseudomonadota; class Gammaproteobacteria; order Thiotrichales; family Thiotrichaceae; genus Thiothrix; species Thiothrix subterranea. Next base: position 2,883,856 of record NZ_CP053482.1, read on the forward strand.
ATAAAGACACGGTTGATCGTCCACAGGCGGAGGATGCGGGTGAAGGGTTTCATGCAGTTGTTAGCCCAATAAATGCTTCAAAATTGTCGGGGTCTACACGCATGGTTACACAGTCTGGGTAAGCATTCGTGAATGTGATAGGGAACTTCGCCTTGGCTTTGGGATTCCACTTGAATTCCCATGCGTGGAGTTTACCGCCGCTGTCTTCGAGGTAGTCGATTTCTTGCTGTTGGGTCGTGCGCCAAAAGTAACGCCGCGTGAAAAAAAGGTTTTGTTGGTAAGACAGGTATTTCATGCGTTCACTGATCAGGAAGTTTTCCCAGAGTGCGCCTACGTCAGTACGTGATTCCAGCGGGTTGAAGTTATTGATCAGCGCGTTACGAATGCCATTGTCGAAAAAGTAGATTTTACGCCCCTTTTTAATTTCATTGCGATGATTGCCACTGTAAGCGGGCAGGCGAAACAGCACATAAGCTTTTTCTAGCAGGTCGATATATTTCTCAACCGTATGAACGTTGGTATCGGTGAGTTGTGCCAGTTCGTTGAAAGAAACTTCTGAGCCGATTTGGAGAGCAACGGCTTTGACCAATTTATCCAGCAGTTGGGGTTTGCGCACACCTTCCAAACTGAGCAAGTCTTTGTAGAGGTAGCTACTGGTGAGTGATTTCAATACTTGTGCGCTATTACCTTCACTGAGTGCATTGATAACATCGGGGTAATAACCGTAAATCAGGCGGTGTGGCAGTAAGCGTTTTTCGGCAAACCAGCCATGATGTTCCACCATTTCGACAAACGATAGCGGGTACAGTTCGTATTCAAATTTACGCCCCGTGAGTGGCTCATTAATTTTGCTGGCAAGCTCAAACGCTGATGAACCCGTTGCAATCACTTGAATATGAGGTAATTGATCGGTGAATAATTTTAGGGTTAGACCGATATTTTCGATACGCTGTGCTTCGTCAATAAAAACAATTTTGTGATTGCCGACCAAGGCGGCGAGGCGTGTAGAGGTGGTGTTGGCGAGTATTTCCCGCATATCAGGCTCATCACCATTGAACTTCATGACGGGCATGGCGAGATTTGCCAGCAACGTTTGTACTAGCGTGGTTTTGCCGACTTGTCGTGACCCCATGAGCAAGATGGCTTTGCCTTTGAACAGCTTGCTTTGTATTTCCGCGAGGAGTTGCCTGTTGATCATGCAGTACTTCTTGAATCGTAATTCATGAATAGTATGATATTTTTGAATTACGATTCAAGAAAAAAGTGCTTACCACATCAAATCGTCGGGGATTTTGAAATCAGCGTAAGGGTCGTCTTCCACGGCGGCGGTCTCGGTGCTACCCGCATTTTGCACCAAAATACAAGTGGCGTCGCGTTGCGCAATTTTCTCTGCAATTTGACGTGGCACGAGTTCGTAGCCGTCGCCAAATTTGACCAGCACAATAATGCCGTAGGCGAGTTGGTCTTGCAGGGTTTTGGTCAGGTAAATCTTTTTGATTTTGCTGCCATCGGCGAATTGGTAAGCAATGTCACCGCGCTGGCGGTCGATACGGTTGATGTCGATCAGTTGCTTGATTTGCGCTTGAAGGGCTTTTTTCTCAGCCTGTTCGCGCTGTTGGCGGTTGAGTTCTTTGGAGCGTTCGGCTTTTTCCTGCAAGACTTTTTCCGCGAGCACTTTGGCTTCATCCACCACGACTTCGCCGGTTTTTTTGGCTTGTTTTTGGGCCTTGGCGGTTTTTTGGTGGGCTTGCTTGCGCTGATCTTGTTCGGCTTTTTGTGCCTTGGACTGGTCGATTAAGCCAGCCTTGAGGAGTTGGTCTTTGAGTGACATGAGGAAGTCAGTCCGGTTGCTATGATATGCGGAGTATACCATTTGTCGTCAGGCACAAAATCGGGGTGAGACCCCGAATAGGTGAAATATTGCTTAGCGGCGACCGCGCCCTTTGGCTTTGGGCTTGTCATCGGTGACTTTGAGCGGGTTATCGAGGAAAGTTTTGCCGTTTAAGCCTGCCATGACTGCGCGCGCTTCGTGGCCTTCCATGTCGATCAGGGCGAAGCCCTTGCATTTGCCGCTGAAAATATCGCGGGGCATTTCCAGTTTGCGGATAGTGCCGTATTCGGCGAGGAGTTCGCGCAGTTCTTTTTCTGTCGCCTGTGGCGCAATGTTGCCAATGAAGAGTGTTTTCATAGTGATGTTCCCGAATGCTGGGGTGAATGGGCGGGTTGAGTAAGGCTAATACTCAATGGAAAAACGGGCTGATGTCCAGATGCCGCCGTGCGGTAGGGAAATCAGCCCGGTTGCTGAATGAGCGCTAGGCTTGAAAGCTTATTGGGGAACGACGTTGGTAGCTTGCGGGCCTTTGTTGCCTTTTTCTACGTTGAAGCTGACGGGTTGACCTTCTGCTAAGGTCTTGAAGCCTGAGCTTTGGATAGCGCTGACGTGAACGAATACGTCTGGGCCGCCGTCGTCTTGAGAAATAAAGCCGAAACCTTTCGTGTCGTTAAACCATTTTACTTTGCCTGTAGCCATGATGAATTTCCTTTAAAAAACAGGTGTATGAGAGTGTTGTGCTTACAGGTAACAGGGGAGATATTCGTGAAGTAACCGGGAGGAACTGTTGAAACTGCCAGGGTAATCGCTGTAGCTTTTGCGAGGGTAGGCTAATCGCCCGCTGAATGCCACTATTATTTTGAATTCCTGCTAGACTGGGCATTTATGATTGAGCTGTCAGTGAGGCTGAGATGCAACAAGAAACGATACGTTATGTGTTGGTGTGGTCGGGTTGGGTGCGCCTAACCCACGGTCTGATTGCTGCTGGAGTGCTGTTTTTATTGGCAAGCGCGTGGGCATTGCAACAGGGTGTGGTGGATCCTGACTTCTGGCGCGATTGGCACATGATTGTGGGGCAATTGGTGTTGGTTGCGGTGGTGGGACGGGTGATTTTGATGTTTTTGCTGCCCGGTACTGCCAATTGGCGTGCATTTCTGCCGGATAAGGCGCAATGGGTCGGCATGAAGCAGATGGCGTTGTTTTACCTGAGCTTTGCGCGGTTTCCATTACCGAATTGGTATGGGCATAACCCGTTTTGGCGCGTGATCTACCCGCTGTTTTGGGTGGTGTTGCTGGTGTGTGCGATAACGGGCTTATTTTATAACGCGCCGTATCAATTCTTGGGAATGTCGATGTTTGGGCTGCATGGCGGCTTGGCGAGTTTGATTTTGGGGTTTACCCTGGCGCATTTACTGGCAGTGGTATTGCATGACCTGAAAGGCAAGGGTGCGAGTATTTCCGGCATCATCAGTGGCTACCGTTATTTTCATGTGGATACACCCGCCGCGAGTGTGAAACCGCCACCTGCTACCGGCAAAGCTTCAATCACGCATGTTTCCATTGCGAGCATTCAAAAGCCGCCGAAGCCGTAACAGGGGCGATTCCTATGCGAATTGTACAATTTTTGCGTGGTTTGTCGTGAGCTTCTCCACTTCGGTCTATAGTCATTTCCATGAATGGCCAGGGCAATCGCATTAAAAATATCTTGTTTTACAAGACCCTAGGTTTTAGGCTTAGTAGCCCCCGGTCTGCCTGTGACGATTTTTAGCAGATAGTCCTCATCCCAGCCTGCGTTGAGGCGCTTGTTTTTCACACCGAGCTTGACGGTTTTCTCGGTTTTGACCAAGTTGAGGGCAATATGCCGGACAACCGCCATGTTGGCATCGCCGTTGCCGGAACGCATCCGTTGGTCATCTTCGCGGAAAGCATAGTCCAACACCCAGTGCAGGTTGTTCTCGATGCCCCAATGCGCCCGCACGATTTGCCCCAAACGTTCGGGGTTGGAGGCATCCATGCTGCTGATGAAGTAACGGGTTTCCTCTGTGGTTTTGTCCTTGCATTCGCGGATGGCGGTGACAGCAATGATGCTGGTGAGCTTAGCCCAATGGGGATGGTCTTTCTTTAACCACTTGATGTCTGAGGTAGCCCGCACGATACGGGTTTCAATACGCCCATGCCCGCCGTCATAACTGGTGTGCCCAATCGGTGGACAAGTGTTGGCGGATTCAAAGAACAGTTTCACATCCTGATGCAATGTGCCTTGGTTGCCCTTGAGGCTGAGCAGGTAATCTGCGTCCTTATCCACGATCTGTTGGGCAATCGCCGTTTGGCATCCCATCGCGTCCAGCGTCACCACTGCACCCGTGATATACCAATCAGTGCCATAAAATGGCTTTCTAGTAATCAAGTAAATATGGTTAACTGACGGTCAATAAAGGCAACTATGAGTAATGTATGACATTAAAAATCACCTTCACTGATGATGAGGTAGCGGAGCTGTTCTACTGGAAGGAGCGCCACCCTCATCCCAGAGTCCGTAAGAAAATGTCCGTGCTGTACCTGAAATCCCAACAGTTGACGCATAAGGAAATCAAACGATTGGAAAGGATTACAGAAGCCACGCTGCTTGCCTACCTAAACGCCTACCAACTATGATACTCCCCATATTCTAGACCACTGACTAAGATAAGAGGATAGCAGCGAAAGGAGGCAAGATATGGCAAATGTGCGCAAACATCATACAGCGGAGTTCAAGGCGAAAGTGGCATTGGAGGCGATCAGGCAACAGAAAACCACCAACGAACTGATCACCGCCTACGCCATCCAAGCGGCTCAGATCAGCACGTGGAAAAAACAGGCTCTAGCTGCCATCCCCTTGGCTTTTTCCAGTAAAAAAGACCGCGATCAACACAACCAGCAAGCGGAGATTGACGAGTTATACCGCCAACTAGGGCAAGTGGTTGCCGAACGTGATTGGCTGAAAAAAAAGTCGGCGGGTATCCATTAACCCTAAGGAAAGCCTTGCTTGAGCCAGACAATGCGGCGTTTAGCTTGCGTCAGCAGTGTGGATTGTTGGGGATCAACCGCTCCAGCCTGTACTACCAGCCGCAGGGTGAAAGTGAGGAAAACCTGTTGTTGATGCGCTTATTGGATGAACAATACACCCAAACGCCCTACTACGGGGTGCTTAAGATGAAAGCACATTTGCGTACCTTGGGGCATGTAGTGAACGAAAAGCGGGTGAGGCGGCTATTGCGCACCATGGGTCTGGAGGCGGTTTACCAAAAACCTGACACCAGTAAACCGAACCCTGAACATGAGATTTTCCCTTACCTGCTGCGGGGTTTGGTGATTGACCGCTGCGATCAAGTGTGGAGTACCGACATCACGTATATCCGATTGGCGCATGGCTTTGTGTACCTGATGGCAGTGATCGACTGGTACAGCCGTTATGTGTTGGGTTGGGCGATCAGTACCACGTTGGAAGCTGATTTTTGCATTGAAGTGGTCGGCGAGTTATTGGATAGCGGGTCGTGTGAAATCTTCAACACCGATCAAGGCGCACAGTTCACGACACCACGATTCACGACACCGCTGCTAAACAAAGGCATCCGTGTCAGCATGGATGGGCGGGGACGCGCACTGGACAATATTTTTATTGAACGGCTGTGGCGGACAGTCAAATATGAACATATTTATTTGCAGGATATACAGACGGTGCAAGAGGCAAGGACAGGCTTGCGGGACTACTTCCAGTTCTACAACCACCGACGCTTGCATCAGTCCCTCGATTACAGCACACCGGCTGCTGTGTATTTTGCAGGGCGGCAGGATGGGCAAGGGAAGACAGATTTTTATCAACCAGCTTTTATTTTAATTTCTTGAGATTTTGGTCTGGACAATGGGGAGTACCTTAAACAACCTAACGGTTTAGAAGCTCTTAAAGAAATACGCTTCAATAAACCAAAGAGTGATTTGATGGCATATAAAGACAAGATTGAGACCTATTTTCGTGAATATCCACCCGCGACCAGCAAGGCAGCAGCCGCCAAGATTGAGGAGCTGACAGGCATCAAACGCAGCGAGGACAGGGTACGTATCTTTATGAAGAAAATAGGGATGGACATCCGTAAAGTGGGGATGATACCCGCCAAAGCTGATGTGGAAGCACAAGAAAAGTTCTTGGAAAATGAACTTAAACCGCGCATTCAAGAGGCTCAAGAAGGTAAACGCGCCCTTTTTTTGTCGATGCCGCCCACTTCGTTTTAGCACCGTTTCTGGGATTTTTGTGGTCATTTTCCCGCGTATTCATCAAAGCGCCCTGTGGTCGACAACGTTACAACGTATTGGGCGCACTCAATGTGATAACACTGCAACTGATCACCCTCACTAACGATACCTATATCAACGCTGGCAGCGTGTGTGAATTATTGGAAAAAATTGCAGCGTTAGCACTCAAAATACCGATCACGTTGGTCTTGGATAATGCCAAGTATCAACGCTGTGAAGCCGTGTTTGCCTGTGCGAAAAGGCTCAATATTGAACTATTGTTTTTACCGACCTATTCACCCAACCTCAATCTGATTGAACGGTTGTGGAAGTTCGTCAAGAAAAAATGCTTGTACTCGAAGTACTATGATAAGTTTCCCGCTTTCAAGTCGGCCATCACCAACTGTCTCGACAAGCTGGATACTGATCACAAGAAAGAACTGGCACAGTTGATGACAACAAACTTTCAAACCTTTAAAAATGTTCAAGTCTTGGCGCTGTGAGGTATATTAAGCTGCATCAATAACTTGGGGATTGCGGTAATTTCATTGGACTTGTCATCCACCCGTTGTTGACCCAGCACTAACTGGTTCTTGGTTGCCCAAGCACTGACCATGTAAATGGCGGCTTTATCGGATGCGCTATCAAGGCTGCGGCGCAGGCATTTGCCATCAATGGCAATGATCTCACCCTCACTAAGGTCACACAAGTCAGCCACCCAACGGCTAAAACATTCACTGAACTTCTGGGTGTCGATCAGTGCAAAAACCCGCCCAAACGTGTCGTGTGACGGGATGCCATGCTTCAAATCCAGTACGCGGGTGAACCACTTTTCTTTGGCCCTGCCAAACTGTTCGATAGATGCCCAGTCATCCGCGCCGCAAATCACCGCACACAGGGTGATGAAGAAAATATCGCTCAGTTTGTGCCGTTTGCGACGATCCATGCGTGGGTCAGGAATTGAGGCAAAATGCTCGACTATCGAAGCCGTTGGGCGGAGTTTCATGGGGCTACCAAAAGCCTGACAGGGAACAACCTTAAGGTGGTTTTGTCAAGAGCGTTTTAATGCGATTGCCCTAATGAATGGCGTAAGTCTATTGCCATGACCGGATGCCTCGCTTCACCGCCGATAGTCCGGCGCCACAATACGCGGTGAAACCTTAGGAGGATTTTATGAGTAACGTGTTAGAGGAAGTGTTAGCCGCCAATGCGAATTATGTTGCTAACTTCGGGGATAAGGGCAACTTGCCCATGCCACCGGGGCGGCATTTCGCGATTTTAACTTGCATGGATGCGCGGCTTGATCCTGCCAAATACGCGGGATTGGCAGAGGGAGATGCGCATGTGATTCGCAATGCCGGAGGGCGGGCAAGCGATGATGCGATTCGTTCCTTGGTCATTTCCTACAAGCTGTTGGGGACGAGTGAATGGTTTGTAATACACCACACCGATTGCGGGATGGAAACTTTCAACAATGAAATCATGGGCAATTTGTTGGCGAGTAGCCTGAAAACCGCCACAGTGGATGCGTCCGGCTGGCACGATCATGGCGATGGCACGGGCTGCGCTAACGGTAAATTTGTGCAATGGCTGACCATTAGCAATCTGGAACAAAGCGTGGTGGAGGATGTGCAACGCATCCGTGAAAACCCGATGGTTCCCGCTGAAATTCCCATCTACGGTTATATCTACGACTGCAAAACCGGCCAATTGATCGAAGTACCAGAAGCAACTACCGCCGGTCTAGCTGCGTAATGTTATTGGCGACTTTCCAGCCGTTTGAGCCGCGCTTCTAGGCGATCGGCATCCATCCGCAGCGTATCGACTTCATCCAGATACCTGCGGATTTCGGCTTCAGCGGGCAATAACCGCGCTTCTTCCTGCAAATATTCTTGGGTATTCAAACGCATCGCGTGGGCGGAATCGTCCAGCCAGCCTTTGCTACCGCGTGCCAATTGTCCCATTTGGTGTGCAAGCACATCACCGACTGCGCGTGACAGCAGTTCTTCCCAATCCACGTCAATGTCGCGCAAGATGGCGCTGAAACGGTTGCCCAAGCCCATATCACCGTCGATTTTAACGCCGTTGGCTAACATGGCTTTGCCGGTATCTTCCGCAGCGGATAAGCGCATTAACGCCAGTGCTGAGCCGTGAATGGTGACATCGGGTTCGGCTGCATACGTAGTGGTCACACGCACGGTTTCATTAGTCGGCAGAAAATACAGTTGGAGATCAGGGGTGCTGATGTGTAGGCAAATCAGCTTGCCTTGCAAGCTTTGCAACCGTGCCAAGGCATTGCCGTGGCTGGCTTTGTCCAATTGTAACCAGGTGTTGAAGGCGGTTTCGAGTGTGGCGGTCAGGGCGGCGAATAACATGGCGAATTCCTCTCTGTAGAGGGTTTAGCATAACGTATCTGCACGGTTATTTGCATCCAAACCCGGTGTTGATGCGTAATAGCATAAACCAAGGAGGCATTAATATGTTAATCAAACGCCCATTCGATCTGACCGACAACGACGTGACCGACAACGACGTGACCGACTACACGCTTTACCAACGGCGTCGCGATTTTCTCAAAACACTGGGGGGTATCGCTTTAATCGGCGCAAGCGGTTTGCCCCTGAGTGCAGCGGCGAAATCAGCGTTTTCGACCGATGAAGAACAAACGCCTTTCGACGACATTACCACCTACAACAATTTCTACGAATTTGGCACGGATAAAAGCGACCCCGCCCAATACGCCAGCATTATGAAAACCTCACCTTGGAGTGTTACCGTCGATGGTGAATGCGCCAAACCCGGTAAACTTAACCTAGAAGACATTCTCAAACCGCACAGCAAGGAAGATCGTATTTACCGCCTGCGCTGCGTGGAAGGTTGGTCGATGGTCATTCCTTGGCTCGGCTTTCCACTGGCAGATTTGCTGAAACGTTTTGAACCAACGTCCAAAGCCAAATACGTGAGTTTTGAAACCCTGTTTGACCCGGAACAGATGCCGGGGCAAAAACGCAATGTGCTCGACTGGCCTTACGCGGAAGGCTTGCGCATGGATGAGGCGATGCACCCCTTGAGCTTCATCGCAACGGGTTTGTACGGCAAAGATTTGCTGAATCAAAACGGCGCACCGTTGCGCTTGGTCGTACCTTGGAAATACGGTTTCAAAAGCATTAAATCCATTGTCAGGATTAGTTTTGTGGAAGAACAGCCGGATACCAGTTGGGGGCGTTCGGCTCCCGGTGAATACGGGTTCTATTCCAATGTGAACCCTGAAGTTGATCACCCGCGCTGGAGCCAGCGTAAAGAGCGCCGCATCGGTGAATTCCGCAAGCGCGATACCTTAATGTTCAACGGGTATGCCGAACAGGTGGCGAGTTTGTACAGTGGCTTGGATTTACGGAAGAACTACTGATGCGAGCGCAAACTGCTGTTCAGATTCGTGAGCCGTATTTCACCAAAGTCTTCAAGCCGGTCGTGTTTGCATTGGCACTGCTGCCGCTGGCATTGTTAGGCTGGGGAGTGTGGCAAGACACGCTGGGGGCGAATCCGATTGAAACGATTACGCGCAGTTTGGGGGAGTGGACGTTACGGTTTTTGCTGTTAACGTTATTGCTCTCGACACTGCGACGGGCAACAGGCTGGGTTCAAGGGATACGCTTGCGGCGTATGCTCGGTCTGTTTGCCTTTTTTTATGGCGTTTTGCATTTCCTGAGTTATTTGTGGCTTGACCAGTTTTTCGATTGGGCGGAAATCTGGTATGACATTGTGGAGCGCCCCTTCATTACGGTGGGAATGTTGGCGTTTGTGTTGATGACGCCGTTGGCGCTGACTTCGTTTAAAGCAGCGATCCGCAAGCTGGGGCGTAATTGGCAACGGCTGCATACCCTAATCTACCCCTTGGCGGTATTAGGAGTATTGCATTTTTGGTGGCTGGCAGACAGCAAAGCACGCACGGAGGTGCCGCTGATTTACGCGGTATTGCTGGCAATATTGTTGGGTGAACGGCTGTGGCGCTGGTCTGTTCCACGCTTTAGTAAGACACCAGTAACTCATTAATTTCGTTGACTTCCTGCCGAATCCGGCGCATCACCGGTAGTATGCCTAAAAATACCTCGAACAGTTTGGCATCCAAATGTGAGCCGGTCATGCTCTCCATGAGTTCCAGCGCTTCGGCTTCGCTGAGCGCTTTTTTGTAAACCCGCTCGTGTACCAAGGCATCGTAAATATCGACGATGGCGGTGATGCGGGCGGAAACAGGGATTTCTTCGCCCATCAGCCCGCGTGGATAGCCGGAACCGTCCCATTTTTCGTGGTGGCACAGCGCAATATCGGCTGCCATGTCGAGCACGGGGATGTGGGAATCTTGCAGCATTTTTGCGCCAATCTCGGTGTGGCGTTTCATAATGGCGAATTCGGTATCGGTGAGTTTGCCTTTTTTCAGCAAGATGCGATCGGGAATGCCGATTTTGCCAATGTCGTGCATGGGGGCGGCAATGCGGATGTCGTCAATCTGTTGGGTTTCCCAGCCCAAGGCTTTGCCCATCGCGGCTGCGTATAAGCCAATGCGTTTGACGTGTGCGCCGGTTTCTTCGTCGCGGTAACTGGTGAGGCTGACCAGTTTGATGGCGATTTCTTCTTCGCGCTGTTTGATTTTGAGGGTGCGCTTTTGGACTTCGTTTTCGAGTTTTTCTTGGGTGAGCAAGCCTTCGCGGAGTTGTTGCAGGTGGCTGACTTCTTTGCGGTATTTTTCACCTAGGTTGTTGAGCAGCAATACGGCTTGCCCGTCGACCCACAAGGCGTTGGCTTCGATGGCGATTTCATTGCCGAGTTCGTCGGTTTCGACCCAAACACCGGAGGATAGCGGGGTGGCATTGCGTGCTTGCCAATGTTGTTCGGCATCGTCGATGAAACAGGTGAGGTAAGGAAAGGTGTGAGTAAGCGCACATTCGGTTGAGACGGATTGACCTAGGAAAAACACCAGCCAGTCGGGGGTAGGGGAAAGTAGCTGAAATGAATCATTGGGGCGTTGGCAGAATACCGCAATGTTCAGCGAAGCACAGATATTGGCGAGCAGCTTATCCATGTTGACCTCCTAATTGTTCGACCAGTTTCAGGAACATGGTTTCAACGCCGACGTTTTGTTTGGCGCTGGTTTCGACGATGGGGTGTCCCAGTTGTTGCAGGTGCTGATGTTGCGGAGTCTCGAATTGCCAGGTGGATTTTAGGTCAGCTTTGTTGAGGGCAAACACGGCTGGCAAGTCACCGACCGTGGTTTTCACCATGTCATGAATCGAGAGTGCGGTTTCATACGAGTGTGGGCGGGTGGGGTCAATCACGATAATGTAGCCGGACATGCCGCGTAAATAAGCGGTGCGGATGCTGGTAAAATCGTCTTCGCCCGCAATGTCCCAAAGCATCAGGGAATGCGTGTTGCCGTTGAATTCAAGCTGCTTTTTGTCGATCTTGACGCCAACCGTGGTGAGGTATTTGTCACTGAATAGGCTGTCAACGTAACGGCGGATCAGGCTGGTTTTGCCTACCGAGAAGGAACCTAACAGGCATATTTTTTGCTGAATCATGATTCTCTCGCTGGTACTAGTAAAGGCTGACGCGGTAGTGGGTACTGCGTTCGTTTTTTTGCAAATGGCTGGGTAGCCCCGGATGTGGTGCGCCGTAGGCAACCAATGCGAACGCGGGTAAGCCGGAGGTTATCAGGGCAGTGCGTAAGTTGTCAGCCCGTTGTTGCGCCATTTCACGATTAAAGGTGTCCTTGCCGCTGTCATCCGCATTGCCGACAATCATGATTTGTGGGGTTTTATCCAAGCGTTGCGCGGTTTGCAGCAGTTCGCCGATGTGTTTACCCAGGGCAATAATGGCGGGGTGTTGCGGGTTAACGTCTGCCTTGGCTTTTTCAAACGGGTAGTTGGCGACTTCGATTTGCTGGGTGAGTGTTGTCAGTGCAGCGGTGTCGGCAGCAATTTGTTGTGCGCTGTGCTGTTGTTGGTGATTTTGCTGGTCGAGCAAGGTTTGCATCGAGGTTTGCAAGGAAGCCTGTTGCGTCTGTTGTTGTGCCAACTGTTCGCGCAATGCTTGTACGGCGGCTTGCTGCGCCTGTTCAGCCTGCCGCTGTTGGTGCAATTGTGCGGCTTGGGCTTGTTGGTATTGGTAAATCCACCAGCCGAGTGCGCCAACGATGGTTGCCAGTAACAAATACGCTAACCATGGCGGGCGTTTTTCGCGTTGCTGTTGTTTTTTGATCAGGCAGTCGCGGAGCAAGGGTTCAATGCTGGTAAAAACGCTGGCATCACCCTGATAAGCTTGCAGTGGTTGGCGGTATTGCTGGTGAATGTTTTCCACCGTTTCGGCAAGCAATGCGCGTAATTCGGCGGGGACTGTACCGCGTATCACCAGGGCAAGCACCGCCAGCGGGCCGTGTTCGACCAAGACGGTGAGTTCGCCCAAGCGCAGGGTATCGAGCATGTCGTCGCCGGTGGTAGCGAAAGAATCTTTAATGAAGTCCTGAATCGCGGTTAACATGCCGGAGATGATTTCCGGGTCTTTGCTGGTCACGTTTTCCGAAACGACGTGCTGTAACAGCAAGCCGGTGTCACGGTGGATCAAGAAAACTTGTTCCACCTGATACACCAAGGTGCGCAGCATCGCAATTTGCGCATACGATTGCCCGGTGCGCCATGCATCCCAACGCCAGCGCCACGAATTTACCGAGAGGCTTTGCTCAAGCAGGCGGTTGAAATTTTCCAGCGCTTCGTTCAACGCTTGCTGGATGGATTTGCGGATAGCAGGCCCCATCACCGGGTAAAGCACGTCGGCAAAGCGTTTGGGGTCACTGCTGATGGCGTGGCTCATGGCACGTTCAACTGTCGGTGCTAAAACGCTGGATACACCGCCATCGTGTGCTTCGCGATGTTGCAGCGCTTCGGCAATGACGCTGGCGACACTGGCACTGTATGTTGCAGAGCTTTCAAACTGTGCTTTTAATGCCAGCAAGGCATCGTAGTCCTTGCCGAACAGTAGGTGGCGCAACTGTGAAATATCGGGCGTGCCTTGCATGGCTTATGCCTTGTCACCTGCCAATTGATGGCTGACGCTTTCTAGCAGGGAGGCGAGCATTTTGCGATCGGCTTTGTCTTGGCGTAATTGCTCAGTGGCCTGTTTGAGTTGGTTGAGCAAATCGTTACGCTGCTCTTCCATGATTTGGCTGAGCAGTTTGGATTCTTCGGTAATGCGTTCGTTGAGTATGGTGTCGCTGCTTTGAAGCTGGCGTTGCAGATTTTCGATGCCTTTGCTGCTGTGTTCAAAATGTTTGCGAGCGGTGGCGGTGTCTGCCATGCGAGCTTTGGCTTCTTGATCCAACAAGTCTTGCAGCATGTGGATTTCGTGGTTGACGCTATCCATGTTTTTGCGCATTTCGTCACGCACGGAATTGGTCCACACTTTGACGAAACGTTCCAGATTGGCTAGGCGTTTTTCGTTTTCACGCGCTTGTTCGCCAAACAGGATGTTGCGCACCATGTCGAGATTTTTGTCTTGTACGGGCGGTGCAAAGTCGAGATCTGCTTCTGTTGTTGTCATGGGGATAGCCCTTGTTTTTATTATTGGGAATGGTTGCGACCTTAGCATTAGCGCGATGTGGTCGCCAGTTTTCCTGATATTTGGTTAACTCCCTTAGTATCTGTCACAGAATAACCGTACAACGCTAGGTGCTGTTATTATCGTGTGATCTTGATGTCAAGCAACCACAGGAGTCCGTTGTAGTGGAGAATACCGCTAATGCCAGCAATCACGCCCTCATTCATGACCCGTCAACCTATCTCATTGAAAAAGAGCCGTATTATGTGCCAGTGAACAATGAGATCACGCTGTTTGAAGCCGCTTATGACAACCATTTGCCCTTGCTGCTGAAAGGCCCGACGGGGTGCGGCAAAACCCGTTTCATGGAATATATGGCGTGGCGGTTGCGCCGTCCGATGATTACGGTGTCGTGCCACGATGATTTGACGACTTCCGATTTGGTGGGGCGTTATTTAGTGAAGAACGGCGAAACGGTGTGGGTCGATGGTCCGTTAACACGAGCGGTGCGTTCCGGCGGCATTTGTTACCTCGATGAAATTGTCGAGGCACGGAAGGATACCATGGTGGTGATTCACCCACTGGCAGATGATCGGCGCATTATGCCGATTGAAAAGTTAGGGCAATTGCTGGAAGCACCGGACAGTTTTTGTCTGGCAATTTCTTACAACCCCGGCTACCAAAGCGTGTTGAAGGAATTGAAGCAATCCACCCGCCAGCGTTTTGTTGCCATCGAATTCGATTACCCGAAACCGGCGCTGGAACGTGAAATTATTATGCACGAGACTGGGTTAGCCCCCGCTGTGACCGATAAATTGCTGAAACTCGCCGAAATGACCCGCAACCTGAAAGACAACGGTTTGGAAGAAGGAGCATCTACTCGCTTGTTGGTACACGCGGGCAAATTGATTTCCAAAGGCGTCGAGCCGCGTGCGGCGTGTCAGGGGGCGATTGCGCTGGCATTGACGGATGACAGTGACATGATTGCGGCGATTAACGAACTGATTGGCGCACTATTCTAGGAGACGGGTTTGAAAGCAACGGAGCAACCCTATGCTTACGCCACTTTGCTGGAGCGGCTTGAGGAACTGTATGAAGTTGAATTTACTTGGCTGAAAGTCGAACAGCTTGTGCAAGGCTTGGTCAATTTGGATCGGAATACGCAAGATTTCATCCTCGGTTGGGCGGAGCGTTTGCTGACCACCAATGTTTACATTAGCCACGAATTCATTATTCGCGTGGTGGAGGCATTGGATCGGTTGGAACGGCGCGTGATCGAAGCCTGGGCAGTTCACGCGGCGGATACTTTTGATCAGCAGGGCTTGCGCCCGGCGTTGGCGGTGATTCAACAGGTCGATAGCTTTCTGGAAAGCGCTCATGCTCACGCGGAAGGGGTTGCTTTTGACGAAGTGGAGTCGATTTTGTCGACCTTCGTGTGTGGTTTGTCGGGGCGGCGGCTGAAATTGGCGCAAGGCGACACGGTGTACACCGACAGTGAAACGCTGTATTTGCCGAACATTACCGCGAAATTGGTGAAATCCAAGGATAATTTCCTGTTGTGCAAGGCGCAGGTGGCGTTCATGTGGGCGCAGACGCGCTTTGGCAGTTTTCGGGTGGATTTTGCGACAGTGTTAGCGGATTACCCTGATCGGGAGCAGGCGTTGGCGGCGTTTCATGCGTTGGATACTTTGCGGCTGGAGGCGTATATGGAGCGTGAATTGCCGGGGTTGTGGCGTGATATGCAGCGGATTGAGCGCTTGCGCTTGGATGAAATGCGGGAGGAAGAGGGCGTATGCAATACGCCCCTACATGGGATGTGGGAGACGTGTCGGGGGGTGTTGCATACGCCCTCTTCCACCATTGAGGATGTGTTGGCGTTAGTGCCGCAGGTGTTGGGGTTGCCGATTCCACAGCCGGTGTATCAGACTAGGTTGAATCCTGAGGCTGTTACCGCTTGTATGTTGGCGCGGATGGAGCGGGAAAAGATTTTATTGAGGGTGAAACTCGCGGAGTTGGTGAAGGAACATAAGGAAGAAACCCCTCCCGACCTCCCCTTGTCAGGGGAGGAGGAAGAGAAGAAGGAGGTTGCGTCGCCGGAATTTGAGATGCGCGAGGTGCAAGAGGGGCAGGGCATGGAGTTGGTGCTGGATGATAAGCCGATTGCGCCGCCGGAAGATGTGAAGCAGTTGCTGACTTCGATTATGTTGGATTGGGGCGATGTGCCGCCGGAATTTTTAGTGCCTGCGGGGGATGGGGAATACGATCCGTCCTTGTATCAAAAAGAAGAAAAAGACATTGAGGACGTGTGGAAAGGGATTTACCACGAAGAGGGGGCGTTTTTGTACCGTGAGTGGGATTTTGCCCGCCAGCATTACCGCAAAAACTGGTGTGTGTTGCGTGAACTGGAATTGCCCCCCGGCGATCCGGCGTATGTGGATAAGGTGCTGGATAAGTATCAGGGCATGATCAAGCATTTGCGGCGCACTTTCGAGGCGATGCGCGATGAAAACCGTTTGCTGAAACGCCAGTCGCAAGGCGATGATGTGGACATTGATGCGCTGGTGGAAGCGCTGGCGGATAGCCGCGACGGTAGCGAAATGAGCGATAAGCTGTTTCAGCACATGCACCGGGCGGATCGCAGCATGGCGGTGATGTTCATGGTCGATATGAGTGGCAGCACCAAGGGCTGGATCAACGATGCCGAGCGTGAAGCCTTGGTGATGTTGTGCGAAGTGCTGGAAAAGCTGGGTGACAGTTATGCGATCTATGGCTTTTCGGGGATTGGGCGCAAGCGTTGCGAAATCTACCGCATCAAAGCGTTTGACGATTTGTATAACAGCGCCACCAAAGCGCGGATTGCGGGGATTGTGCCGAAAGATTACACCCGTTTGGGCGTGGCGATTCGCCATTTGACCGAGAAGCTGAATACGGTGGAGGCGAAAACCCGCTTGCTGATTACGCTTTCGGATGGCAAGCCGGAAGATTATTTCGACATTTATAATACGCAGTACGGGATTGAGGATACGCGCCAAGCCTTGTTTGAAGCGCGGCGGACGGGTATTCATCCGTTTTGCATCACGATTGACCAGCGCGGCAAGGATTATTTGCCGCACATGTACGGTCACGCCAATTGGGTGGAGATTGATGATGTGAAGAAATTGCCGTTGAAGGTGGCGGATATTTACCGGCGATTGACGTCTTGATTTTGAATTTGCCCATAGCGTAAGAATCATTGCTGTAAGAATTGTTACAGTTAATAATCCTTGCGCTAATTTTTTTATATGAAATTGACGGTCTGCTTCAGCAAGGAATATTTCGCTGCGGTTATTGCCGCGCACAATGAAATACTGCGACTGATCGGACAGAATGAAACAGGGTAACGCGCAATGATAGTATGTGGGAGCAGCGGATCAAGGTTGAAATGCATTGGTTTATTTTTTAAAGTCAATCGAATCTGACATTCTTTGATGTCTATTTTGTGGGGCTTGTGTAAGATAAATTGGCATATTTTTTTGTATTAATACTTTTTCTGTGATAGTGATCACTTTTAATTTGTGTGCTTTTTGTTAAAGTTTTTGGCATTGGGGCGATTGTGATGAGTGATGGCTTTGAATATTTTTTAGATGATTTTCTATATAAGATTCTTTGAAGAAAATTAATAAAACGCTTTAACGTTAGAGGAATTCAAGATGTTTAAACTCCCCTTTAAACTTGCTTTGTTAGTGCTGGCTGCTGTTTCTGCTGGTATCCTCTGGCAACAAACACAACTTTTGGTTTTAGCACTGACGCGTATTGATCCGCTTCCAGATGCTCGTGCCATGCTGGCAGAAGAACGATATGCCGAGGCTGCGGATTATTTGAGCTTTTTTATGGATTATGAGTATGTTAATCAAAATTCAGAAGCACAGTCCTTATATCAAGAGATTTCAAGTAAACGTGAAAGTTGGGGTTATCAGCTAAATAAACTGGGAGAAGGGCTGCTATCTGGCACAAGCGATGAAACAATCGGTAAAGTGGCGGGAGTGGCGACTGATTTTTTTGTTATTGGCGACATCCGTGACTTAGCAGAGCAAGGAGTTAACCTTGCACAAGGCGAAGAAGTCGATGAAATTCTTGTTGCCTTAGCAACGCTTGGAGTTGTTGCCAGCACTGCGCAAGTAGCCAGTGGAGCTGGGACGGTAGCCACTGGCGGTGTTGCAGCGCCCTCAGTAGTCGGAAGCACTGTTGTTAAAAGCGGACTTATCGCACTTAAAACAGCTAAAAAGCTTGGAAAATTACCTCCTTGGTTAGGGAAAGCAATTGTTAAAACAGCGAAAACTGCAAAGCAATCAAAAAGTTTTGGAGCGTTAACTGATTTTCTTAGTGATGTAAATACGCTTGCTAATACACGTGGCGGATTTAAATTAATAGGGAATGCAGAAAATGCTGCGGATCTCCGACGTATGGCAAAATTTGCCGATGCCTTTGGATCTCATAGCGCAACAATTTATCATATTGGTGGTGGTGTGGCTGTTGATGTTGCGCAACGATCAGAGAAATTAGGTAATGAAACAATTAAGTTAGCCACAACCTTTGGTCAAGGTGGGTTAAAGTTACTTGATAATGTTGGTGCATTAAAATTTACTAAATTCGTGAGCCGTGGAACTAAAATAGCCTATAAAGGCGATTTTTTTGATTTGCTAGTAAAGCTTTTACTCATGGTGCCAACGTGGCTTTTATATTTTTTCGTTATTTTTGGTGCTGTTGTATGGATTCCTCGGCGAATGTTCTCTGCTCTTGGCCGACAGCTTTATCATGGTTCTCAGAAACCATCTAAAGTGATAAATAGTCCGAAAGCAACTTAAACCCCGGCTGTTCTGAAATCCACAGTTCTTACTATGCCTGCTACAACATTGACACCAAACTGATTGAGCAAGTTGTTTCTTTTGAGAAAACCATTAATGCCCATCCTCATGCCATCGCTGATCGACTATGGACAAAAACTACGCTTGAGCCTGAGCAGGAGAAACTACGGTTCTCGCGCTAGACGGGGTTTAGTAGGTGTATTTTTTTATTACAATATGGAATGATGAAAAATATAACGTGATTTCATCATTTTGTTAAAAGTATCCGGCAGGGAGTTGAATGATCTTATCCGTCAGCATTTTCACTTCAGTGTCGTTATTCACGATTATTCCGAACGGCAATCCATGTAATTCAACAAATTTCCGTAAAGCCTTTAGTTGCTTCACTGTGGTTTGCTGCCCTAACTTGATTTCAATCGGCAACGTTCCAAAGCTGCCATCCAGCACTAGGTCAACTTCCGCGCCATTCTTGGTACGAAAGTAATAATAATCCCAACGGGTGACGCGGGTCGCCTGTATGCCCTTGATGATTTCCTCGGTAACAAAAGCTTCAAAGTTCTGCCCGACCTGCGGGGAGCGTAACAGAGCTTCGCGGTTTTCGATGCTCGCGAGATAATGCGTCAGGCCGCTGTCACGCAAAATCCCTTTGGGCATTTTCAATGCCGATTTGCTTTTGCCGGTTTCAAACGAGGGGATGGTGCGCCAGATATAGGTTTTGTCAGCAATTTCAATATAGTCGCGGATGGTCACTTCTGACACATCCACCGAACGCCCCAGTTGTGCCTTGTTGATGATCGTGCCAGAGAGCGATGCCAACATACTGATAAAACGCCGGTAACGAATGCTATCCAGACGCGGAAATAGCCGCCGGATGTCACGATTGATGTAAGTCTGGTAATAGTTTTCCATCCATAACCCGAACGCATACGTATCTTGCACCAGTACAGGTTCAGGATAACCGCCGCGTAAAAATAGCGGAATCACATCTGGGATCGGGTTTTCCAGTGTTTTCAGGTAATCCAGCGTATCGCTCGTCAGGGGCTGCTCAAAAATACGGTAAAACGGTGGCAATGGCTGTTGGAGAACTTCGTTCATTTTCAGCGTGCCGATTTCCACAATCGCGATACGCCCTGCTAACGAATCGCTTGCTTGCTGTAACAATTCTGGTGAACTTGAACCGGTTAGGATGAACCGCCCTTTTTCCTCCCGTTTGGCATCAATGACACCTCGTAGGTGACGGAATAGTTCGGGGTCTTCTTGAGCTTCATTAACGATGAGATGACGGGGATATTCTCGAAAAAAGAAATCGTAGTCGCGGCTGAGAAAGTCATGGTCAGCGGCATTCTCTAAATCGAAGTAGCGCCAATCAGGACGTAGCTGTTTGCTGAGAGTGGTTTTGCCGGTTTGCCGCGCACCAATCAGTAGCACCACCGGGAACAGGGTGAGCAGCAGATTGATTTTGGTGTCTAGGTTGCGCTTTAGATCAGACATATCCTAACTCTACGCTAGGATTTGTCTGGTTTAAAGTGTTGATGTGGGTAGAGACGCAAAATTTTGCGTCTCTACAAGACCAGATTTGCTATAGCTTCGACATCCAATGCTCGTGGAATCGTGCTTCCGGCAATTGCCACACTTGCGTATGCAATTGCATGAGCATGTCGTCGTCTTCCAGAATAATCAGGCGTTCACTGTTGGAAATTGCGCCGGGGCCTTGTTCTAGCAAGCGTTTGACCTGTTCTTCACGTTGCTGGCGCGTGCCTTCGGGGACGTGCTGGCGGTGCGGGATGTAGGTCATGTGTTGCCGGAAAGCGAGCGGATCGACCACCACGCGGATAAACAAATCGCGGGTGGAGATACACGGGTTCGCCAACATTTCAGCGTAATTTTTCTCAAAAGCTTGCAAGATATAGTCGGGCGCAACTTCATCCGGGGTGCGGAATAGGTTGGTTTGCAAGCTGGTCTGGACGCTGGTCAACATGCCCAATGGCACTGAAAGTACTAAGCCTGCGATAACCGGCGACATCCACAGAAAGGTCATGGGGTTGAATATCAGCAGCAAAATTGCCCACGCCACCCCAATTTGGCTGACCCAGCCGTATTCTTGCCAAGCATCTGCCCACGTCAAGCCGCCGCCAGTGCGTTGTTGCGTGCCCCACACAGCACGTTTGCCTTGCAGGATTTGCACCACGAATTTGCTGTAATACATCATGCGCACGGGGGCGGTAAGCATGGAAAGCAGGGTTTCTGTGGCGACACTGGCGCTCAGCCCGCTGACGCCGCCAAACAAATGCGCCGTGCCTTTGCGTACTGTTTCCGCTAAGCCGAAGGTTTTGTAGAAAAATAGCAAAATGAGAGTCAGCACCAACAACGCGCTATTGCCTGCGGTTAACGGAATTAAGGTGAGCTTGGGATAAAATACTGCAATTGCGGTTAATATGCCCAGCCAACCCAGCCAAATCAGGGAGCTGACGTAAGACATAATGCCGCCCAACAACAGGAAGCGGTGGAGGTGCGGAATGCCATGCGCCCAAATAATTAGCCAGTGTTGCAGGTTGCCCTGACACCAGCGGCGGTCACGTTTGAGGGCATCGGTCATGGTCGGTGGGGGGCGCTCGAAGCTGCCTTCCATGTCGTAAGCCAGCCACGTTTCCCAGCCTGCACGGTTGAGCAATGCCGCTTCCACAAAGTCGTGGCTGAGGATTTCGCCGCCTAAAGTGCTGCCTTCTTTGAGTTTGGGCAAGTGGCAATGCCCCATAAAGGCTTGGGTGCGAATGATGACATTGTGCCCCCAGTATTGGCTTTCACCCAGCCACCACCAATGCAAACCCGCAAAAAATATCGGCCCGTATAAGCGATTAACGAACTGTTGCCCGCGAGCGTACAGCGTATCCAAACCGATGGTGTAGAGCGGGGTTTGGATTAGACCAACCCGTTCATTGCGTTCCATCGCATCGACCAGACGCACTAAAGCATCGCCGGTCATGAGGCTGTCAGCATCCAGCACCACCATGTAGGGATGACGTTTACCCCAGCGGCGGCAGAAATCCATCACATTGCCGCTTTTCTTTTTGGTACGGTGTTTACGGCGGCGGTAGTGGATGCGTTCGGATGAACCCACAGTGCGGCACAATGCCGACCATGCGGCTTCTTCGCGTAACCAATTGCTGGCATCGTCGGAATCCGAGAGGATGTAGAACTCGAACTGGTGTAACTGCCCGGTTTTTTCCAGTGATTGGTAAATGCTTTGCAGCCCGGCGTAAACGTAGGCGATGTCTTCGTTATAAATCGGCAGCAAAATCGCGGTGGTATCGCGGGTTTGCAATTGCGGCAAGGGCGAAGTGGGCGCACTCGCAATGCGGTTTTGCCCGCCGAAATTCAGTACCCACAGCCCGACCACAGCGGTCATAAAGCCTAAGGCTAACCACAAAAACAGTATCGCAAACGGAATCAACACCAAGGCTTGCCACACAATAGGCAGCTCCGCAGGCAGGTTAGCGCCCAGCCAAAAGGTGGCGAGTCCGGTCAAGAAGGCAATTGTCGCAAAAAATACCAATCGCCGCCGTCTGGCGGTCGCTTGCCAAGGTATTTGTTCGTCGTGTGCTTGGCTCATTTAAGCAGTAAACGTGAGCGTGGGCGTGACGATGGCAATAATGTAATCGCTTGCAAAGGCGCGATCCGAATACTGCTGCGCTCAAACAACGGCCCAGTGGGGGTGCGGTTGTCGCTGTTTTTGGCTTGCAGCAGCGCCAGCTCTTCCTGAGCGGTGCTGATGAACAGTTGAATCAGTTCTTGCTCGGAAAATAATCCCGCCCGCGCCAATTTTTGAGTGATTTGCGCTAACAGGCGTTCACGTTCTGAGTCCAATAAGCGGTGCAGTTTTAGGTAGTCATTGGCGCGTTTTTGGGCGATTAACCAGGCATTGCTAGGAGCATTCGTCTCGGTTTTTGCTGCGTCAGTTTGTGCTAGTTGTTCAGTCATTTGTTTGTCAATCCGCTCAAGGGTTGTTAACAGTATTACAGTTGTTATTGTTTATTGAGACTGCTGGTCAGGGTGCGAGGCACAGTGACTCAGGAATAGGGTAAGACCACGTTTCGCTCACAGGGTTGCTGCCGTCCGTCAGGCGGATGGTAGCGGTCATGGGTTTGTCACACGTTTCCGGGAATACCGCCGCAATGACCCGCCAGCCTTTTACGTAAGGGTTCTCTTGGATGACCGCTGGTTTGGTTTGGCCTGCGCCATTGAATACTAACTCTACTTGCGGCATTTTATCCAGTTTCGGTACATCATTGAAATCGACAATAAAACGAATACGGCCTTTGTGACCGGGCAAGCCATCCACGGCTTTATTGGTTGCGCGTGTTGCCACGACTTTACCTAAAGTATGCGCGGGTGGTTCATCCGAACGCCAAGACATACGGTAGTGCAGGTGGCGGAAAGCGTTGCCTGCATCACTTTTCCAGTATGCCACGATGTTATCCACGATGTCGGATTCGGTGTGTAAACGTAAAAGTTGCACGCTGCCTTTGCCCCAATCTTCCAGCGGTTCTATCCAGACGCTGGGGCGGGCGTGATACCAGGCTTCCAGATCCTGATAATTGTTGAAGTCGCGATCACGTTGCAACAAGCCAAACCCGCTGAGTTTTTCGATAGGCGTGGATTGGAAGTTGAAATAAGGCACTTCCCACAGCGGTTGCCACACCCATTCGTCGCCTTTCTGAATCATGAGGCCGTCAGAATCGTGCACTTCAGGGCGGTAATCGCCGTAATGTTGCTGGGAATTTTCACCGTGGAAGAACATGCTGGTCAGCGGCGCAATGCCGATTTCTGTCATGTCTTGGCGTGGGTAAAGCTGGGTTTCGACTTCCATCTCAGTGCTGTTGCCGGGGGTCAGCACAAAACGGGTCGCACCCGTGGTCGAGGGCGAATCGAGCAGGGCGCAAAATACCAAGGTGTCGGCATCTTTCGCCGGTTTTTCCAGCCAGAATTTGGTGTAGTCGGGAAATTCTTCTTTGCCTTCCAGCGAGGTGTTGATGGCAAGACCGCGCGCGGACAGGCCGTATTTTTGATCCAGCCCCAGTGCACGGAAGTAACTTGCCCCTTGGAACACCAGCGCTTCGGTGTAACTGGAATGTTTGCCGCCGAGTTTGGCGAGGATGCGAAAGCCGGTAAACCCCATATTGGGTTCATCGTTTTCGAGGTTTAAGCCTTTGACTTCGGTGTAGTCATAGTATTTGCGCGAAAATTTGATGGGGGTCGCTGCGCCGTCTTCCCAGGCAAACAGTTCGATGGGGTGAATGTAGTGCATACCCGGATGCATAAATTCGAGTTGAAACGGTAGCTTTTCGTCGCGCCAAAAGGTTTGGTTGCCTTTGAACTTGATGTGCTGATAGTGGTCATAGGTGATCCGCCCCGTATCCACTTTCATCATGGGCGTTTTGCTGAATGGTTGGCTGGAAAGTTGTTCCGCCACCTGTTTGACGTGTGCAAAACAGCCGTCAGCGGCGTAAGCGTTAACGCTATTCAGGGTTAGCAGTACAAACGATAAGAGCCAAATAGGCAGGTTAGATTTCATAATGGTGGGGATACCGAAGAAGGCTATATTGCTCAGTAGGTTGCCAAGATTGACCAAGCGACTTGGATGGGAAATAGTAGAGCAGAATTTAAGTGACGTCTAGCGGTATATGATTGGCAGAATCCGTGCTTGATCGTATAGTTGCGCCCCGTAGCCCAAACAATGCCGCAAGGCAAGGAATTCGTCGTCGATGAAGCGTGATATTTCGCTGGATATACTCAGAGGCTTGATGTTGATCATTATGGCTGCTGACCATTTTGGTGAGCCGATTTTCCAGCACTTGTATGAGTTTGCTGGGTATGTCAGTGCGGCGGAAGGCTTTGTCTTTCTCTCCGGCATGTTGGTGGCGTTGGTGTACAGCCGTTATCACGTTGCGGGCGGCTTGGTGTTGGAACAACGGGTTTGGCAGCGGGCGGCAGTGATTTACCAGTACCATCTGATGGTGGTGCTAGGGGTATTTGTGTTCACGGTGGCAACGCAATGGTCGGGCGCGTATTGGACGAGCTTTGCCAATGAGATGCAGGCAGAACCGGCACGCGGTTTGTTATCGGCGCTGTTACTGGTGTATCAGCCACCGATGCTGGATGTGTTGCCGCTGTATGTGGTGTTGATGTTGGCAGCACCGTTCGGGTTGCGCTTGATGTTGCAATACCAAGCCATTGGGGTGGGGATGGTGTTGCTGGGCAGCGGCAGTTTTTGGCTGGCAGCGCAATATGGCTGGGGGCATGATGTGTTGGGGTTATTGCCGCACGGTTTGTTGTTGCGGGGCGGTGCGTTTGATTTCATGGCTTGGCAATTTATTTTTGTGCTGGGCATGGTGTTGGGGGTCTTGCGTTTTAACAGCAAGGACGAGTTACCGCGTGTGAACGGCTGGTTGTGGTCGGTCAGTTTGGTGGTGATTGTGGCCTTGTATCTGCAACGGCATGGCTATGTTCAGCGTGATTTGTCGCCTGTGACAGCGTGGTTGCAGGAATACCGCCACATTGCACGGGATAATTTGGCGTGGTTACGGTTGACGAATTTCTTGGCGTTTGTGTACGTGATTGCGGGGGTGATTGTGTTACACCGGCGCTATAACGTGTTGAAGCTGTTGGCTTTACCAGCGCGTTGGCTAGGATTTTTAGGGCAGCATTCTTTGCAAGTGTTCGCTTATCATCTGGTGGTGTTGTATTGCTACATTCCGTTTCGCTGGGGTGAATGGGCGTTTACGGATGAGCAGAAATGGTTTGTGTTGGTGGCGTTTTTGGCCAGTTTGAGCTTGCCTGCGCTGTGGCATAAAGCCTATTTGCAGCGCAAGAAGCAAGCTGCACAACAGGCTCAGAATTTGAAGCCTTTGTGCAAGGCTACAATGCCACCGGTCATGTTGGTGTAGGTGGTGCGTTCAAAGCCTGCCGCGTCCATCATGGCTTTGAGCGTGGCTTGATCGGGGTGCATACGGATGGATTCCGCGAGATAACGGTAGCTTTCGGCATCATTCGCAATCAATTTGCCCATCATCGGCAGGAATTTGAACGAATACTGGTCGTAGATCGGCGCTAAACCGGGGACGGATGGCTTGGAAAATTCCAGCACCAACAAGCGTCCGCCCGGTTTCAATACGCGATACATGGAGCGCAACGCTTTATCCTTATCCGTCACATTCCGCAGCCCGAAGGCGATGGTAATAATGTCGAAATGGTTGTCAGCAAACGGCAAGCACTCGGCATTGGCTTGCACATAGTGCACATTGCCGCCAATTCCCATGTCAGTTAAGCGTTCCCGCCCGTTTTCCAGCATCGACGCATTGATGTCGGAAAGAATCACTTCGCCATCATCGCCCACTATCCGCGCAAACTTCGAAGCTAAGTCACCGGTGCCGCCTGCCAAGTCCAATACGCGGTTGCCGCGTTTCGCCCCTGCCGCATCAATCGTGAAGCGTTTCCACAAGCGATGCACGCCAAATGACATTACGTCGTTCATTACGTCGTACTTGTCGGCTACTGAATGAAATACTCCGGCAACCCGACTAGCTTTCTCGGTAACGGGTACTTGTTGAAAACCGAAATGGGTGGTTTGTTCCTGTTCTGCCATGCGACATGTTTCCGTGTGGTTCAAGGTGACTCAATTATTTGAACATTGTAACAGGCAAACGTTATTTCTACATGGAGTCTGATGATGAAAAAGTTAATAGCAGGTTTGGGCTTGACGGTATTAGCCGTGCCGTCCGCACAAGCGTGGTCAATGGATGATTCACGCACCGTGCATGCCAATAAAAGCCAGCCGATAGTGCGGGTCGTCAAGCATTATCAAACCGCCACCTTATCGTGTGAGCAATGCCAAGTAAGCCAAGGACGAACGCAACGGCATTCACACCAAGCAACCGGCTGGCAGCGTTCGGCACGGGTAACACCGCAGCGGATGCAACGCCCGCATCAGGCAGCGCATGTGCCGATACGCCCGGTGCAAATGCACGCCTATTACGTGCCGCAACGCCATCACGCCGCCAAACAGCCGCTGCGTGTTCACCGGATTGTGGGGCAAGCGCAACCGATGTGCCGTTATATTCGTTAGTGGTTTAGAAGGGGATGAAAATCCGGCTCATCCAGGTCAAAATTGCCTCGCGCCATACGATTGCCACAAAGCCTGCCATTGCCAGCCACGGGCCAAATGGCATGGGCAGGCTTTCGCGTTTGCCTTTTGCCAGCATCCACAAAATGCCAAACACCGCCCCAAACGCGGATGACGCAAAAATCACAAACGGTAGAATTTGCCAGCCACCCCATGCGCCGAGTGCTGCCAGCAATTTGAAATCGCCATGCCCCATGCCTTCCTTGCCCGTCAACAGTCGGAACAGGTGAAACACTGACCACAACGCCAAATAACCAAAAGCTGCGCCCACGACCGCATCCGGCAAATTCACCAATGTGCCACTGATATTGAGCAGCAAACCCGCCCACAGCAGCGGATACGTCAGAATGTCAGGCAGCAGCATGGTTTGCGCGTCAATCATAAACAGCGCGACCAAGACCCAAGTAAAGCCGAGCAACGCCACCAGTTCAACGCCATAACCGACGCGCCAAGCGACCAACATGGACAGCAATGCCGTTGCCAATTCCACCAACGGGTATTGGCTGGAAATCGGCGTCTTGCAACCGGCACATTTGCCGCGCAGAAATACGTAGCTGATCACGGGAATGTTTTCCAGTGCCGTGATTTTGTGACCACAGGTCGGGCATTGTGAGCGTGGCACGACCAGATTGAAATCGCCGGTATCCAGCTTATCGGGCGGCTGATCCAGCCATTCGTGACAATCCTGTTTCCACTGGCGTTCCAGCATGATGGGCAGGCGGTAGATCACCACGTTCAGAAAACTGCCCACCAATAGCGAAAATAGCCCCACGACGCTTATCAGCCAAACAGGGCTGGTTTTGAGTAAAAAAATCAGTTCCATGCGAGTATGCGTTCCTAAACAACAGCCCCAAGTTTAAAGATGGGCAAGTACATGGCGATGACCAAACTGCCCACAATACCGCCCAATACCGCCATGATCAGCGGTTCAATTTGTTTTGCCAAGGTGTCGACCAAGCCGTCAACCTGTGCTTCGTAATAATCGGCTACTTTTGCCAACATTTCTTCCAAACGCCCGGATTCTTCACCGATACGGGTCATTTGTACCATCATATTCGGGAATAATTGCGTGGTTTGCATGGAGGTATTCAATTGCACCCCGCGAGCGGTGTCGTCTTGAATCCGCCGCGACGCTTCTTCATACAAGGCATTGCCGGTCGCGCCCGCCACCGAATCCATCGCTTCCACCAACGGCACACCCGCCGCAAACATGGTGGCTAGGGTACGCGCAAACCGGGCGACTGCTGACAAGTTCAGGATATTACCCATAATCGGGATTTTTAACGACGCTTTATCCACGAAACGGTCAAAGGCTGGCGAGCGTTGCCGCGCTTGGGTGAAGCCGGTTCCCACTGCAACAAACATCAGAATGGGTTGCCACCAGTTAGCGACCAGCCAATCTGAAAACGAAATGACCAATAGCGTGAAAGCAGGCAAGTCTGCGCCAAAGCTGCTAAACACTTCCTTAAACTGCGGAATAACCCAGATGAGCAAGATGGCCGACACCACCACAGCGGCAACCACGACGATAATCGGGTACATCATCGCGCTTTTGACTTTGGCTTTGAGCGCTTCGCTTTTTTCTTTGTAGGTGGCGACTTTTTCCAGCATGGTTTCCAGCGTACCGGCCTGTTCACCCGCTTTCACCAAGTTGACGAAAAGTTTGTCGAAATACTTGGGGTGTTTGGCTAACGCTGAACCTAAACTGGCACCGCCTTCAATGTCTGCACGTAATTTGTTCACCAATTCGCGTACCGAGGCGTTATCGCCCCCGGAAGCCATCAGTTCCAAGGATTGCACCATGGGCACGCCGGAACGCATCATGGTGGTCAATTGGCGGGCAAATTGCGCAATATCCCCCGGTTTGATGGCGGCTTTGAACAAGGGTTTGGGTTTGCGGTAGATACGCCCCGGATTAATGCCTTTGCGTCGCAGTTCAGCGCGTAACCAGTTGGGGTTCACGGCTTCGGTTTCACCGCGCATTTTTACGCCATTGCGGTTAACGCCTTCCCACTTGTAAATGGCTTGTGCTTCGCTGGGGGCAGGTTTTTTGCCTGCTACCGGTTTTTTCAAGGTGTTGCTTTGCATATCCGTGGCTCTGCGTTATTTTTGTGATTATTGCCAGTCTAACACGCACAGGCGGTGGAACTGCATCCGGTGGGATAAGTGGTCGTTACAGGCTTAGTCTGAGGTGACGCGCTCCAATTCAGCCAACGAGGTGACACCTTGGCGCACTTTGTTGAGCGCGGAACGGCGTAAATCCGCAATGCCTTCTTTGAGGGATTGTTCAGCGATTTCCAGCGAGTTGCTGCCATTCATAATCATGCGCCCCATTTCGGCGGAAATCGGCATGACTTGGTAAATACCTACCCGCCCTTTGTAGCCGCGCGAACATTCTGAACAGCCGCAAGGCTCATACAGCTTGAGTGCTGGAATTTCCTCTTGGTGAAAGCCCATTTGCAGCAAGACGTCGCGGGGTACATCCGAGGGTTTTTTGCAGTTTTCACACAAGCGCCGTGCAAGGCGTTGGGCAATAATTAAGTGAATGGAGGAGGCGATATTAAACGTCGGCACGCCCATGTTCATCAAACGGGTCAAGGTTTCCGGGGCGCTATTGGTGTGCAAGGTGGATAACACCAAGTGTCCGGTTTGTGCCGCTTTGATGGCAATTTCAGCGGTTTCAAGGTCGCGGATTTCCCCCACCATGATGATGTCCGGGTCTTGACGCAAAAAAGAGCGCAGAGCTTCGGCAAAGGTCAGCCCGACTTTGGCGTTGACGTTGACTTGATTCACGCCGGGCATATTGATTTCGGCGGGGTCTTCGGCAGTGGAAATGTTTTTTTCCGGGGTGTTGAGGATGCCTAAACCGGTGTACAGCGTCACGGTTTTACCGCTACCCGTCGGGCCTGTGACCAGAATCATGCCATCGGGTTTTTCCAGCGCTTTCATGAAATCGTGTTGTTGCTTGGGTTCAAAACCGAGCTTTTCTACCCCTAGCGTGGCGTTGGAGGAGTCGAGTATCCGCATAACCACTTTTTCACCGAACAGGGTGGGGAGGGTGTTGACACGAAAGTCGATTTTTTGCTTGTCGCTGACCGTAAAGCGGATGCGCCCGTCTTGAGGGACGCGGCGTTCGGAAATATTCATCCGCGCCAGTACTTTGATGCGCGAAATTAATTGCTGGGCGGAATCGTTGGGTGGGGTGGCAACGACTTGCAAAATGCCGTCGATCCGGTAGCGGATGCGCATGTTTTTTTCAAAAATTTCAATGTGAATATCTGACGCTTTGGATTTAATGCCGTGGGCTAATAGCTTGTCGACGAATTCAATGACGGCGGGATCTTCGTCATCTTTGGTTTTGAGATCGCGGACGTCTAGGGATATTTCTTTGGCTGCGGCTACCGGCGCGGCAGTGGGAGAGGCTTTGCCGCTGTGGGGTTGGGCGGCGTGCCCACTCATGCCGTCGTCGCTGCTGATGTAGCGTTGCAGCTTGTCGAATTCCACAAAAACGGGTTCGGGGATTAAGCCGGTGGCAAATTTGACATCATCCAAATTGGTCAAATACGTGGGGTCAGCCAAGCCCACCATGAGATTTTTGCCGCGCTGATAGAGGGGAATCAGGTTGAGTTTGCGCATCTGCTCTGGGCTGAGCAAGGCTGCAATCGGCGGCGGAATGCTGATTTGGTCGAGGTCGACCATGCTGAGGCCGTATTCGAGGCTGGCAGCGTAGGCGACGTCTTTGGTGGATACGATGCGTGAGCGGATCATCCATTCCACCAGCGAGACTTTTTCCGCGCGCGCTTTCTGCACGGCTTGCGTCGCCGACTCTTTGTCGAGCAAGTCTTGCACAACTAATTGTCTGGCTAACCCCGGTAAGGGGATGGAAGAAGTCAGCGGAATCATGGATAAAAACTATCTTGTCATTATTAGAATAAATAGAACTACATGATAGCGCGTTGAAAGTGTCTATAACATGAATTTCTTTAAGCGCTGCTGGCTGCCAGTTCTGTGACCCAATCATCCACCGTTTTGGCTTTGCTGCTAAAGTTGATGCCTAACAGCACTTTAGGGCGTGGATCAGTACGATACGCGCCTGCATAGTCCTTGTCTTTTATCTGCTTGAGCGCGGTTTTGGCATTTTTATTGAGCTTGAATTCGATAATGTAGATGTGCGTGGGGGTTTTGACTACGCAATCAATGCGCCCGGTGCTGTCGTTGACTTCGGCTTCGGTGTATTGCCCCAGATAGAAAAACACCAGATAAATCAGGCTGTGGTAGTAGGCTTCGGCTTCTTTGATGAAAATTTGCGAGGGGATTTTTTTGAAGATGCTTTTGATGATGTCGATGACTTGTTCAAGGTCATTGGCTTGGAATGCCTTGTGTAAATGCACAACCAAGGGGGTGCCGAGTGCGGTTTGCTCATGCCGCAGGTTGCTGATCATGTATTCCAGTAGGGCTTCTTTGACTTCAGCGTTAGGGTAGTCGAGGCGGTAGAGGTTGTGTTCGTCGATACCTTTGATCGTCAAATAGCCGGTTTGGAATAAGATTGGCAAGGTTTCCAGATATTCAATGTCGTAACTGGAAAAGGCGCGTTCGCTCAGTTCGAGGTTGTCGAATTGATAGAGCCAGTCGCGCCGCATCAGTTTGATCAAGAACGTGGGCGTGCCGGATTCAAACCAGAAGTTGCGAAACGCATTGGCGCTGAAAAAACTGAGGATGGAATACGGGTTGTAGACGAAGTTTTCGTTATCCCACGAGTAGCCGTTGTACCAGCGGCGTAGTTTTTCCAGCAATTCTGCACGGCTGAGTTTCAGACGTTGTTCAGCGGCAGGGAAATAGGGGGCGAAATAATGTTCCAGCTCGGCTTGGGTGTAGCCGACTAGGGTGGCGGCTTTGTGGTCTAAGGTTAGGTCGTAGAGGTTGTTCAGGTCGGAAAATACCGAGACTTTGCTGAATTTAGAAACACCCGTGATGAGTAGAAATTCCAGATAGGGGTCGCTGTCTTTGATGACCGAGTAAAAGGTTTTCATCACCTGTTGATTGGTTCGAGCTTGTGGGATGTCATCGAGGTAGTCAATCAGCGGCTTGTCGTATTCGTCGATGAGTAGGACAACTTTTTTGCCGTGTTGTCGTGCTAGCTGCTCCAACAGTTGGCGAAACATCAACGCGATGCTGGCTTGCTGTGGGAATGTTATACCTCCTATTGCCCCGATCTTGTTCAGTTCTTGGCGGATAGCTTGTTCTAAGCCAATTTCTCGATAACCAATACTGCTAAAAGATAGGTGTACCACCGGATGCTTGTTATCCCAATCCCATTGGTTTTCAATCCATAAACCTTTGAACAGGTCGCGTTTGCCGCTGAAAATGGCATTGAGGGTGGAGAGTGTCAGCGATTTTCCGAAGCGGCGCGGGCGCGAGAGGAAGTAGTATTTGCCGCTGGCAATCAGGCGGTGGATGGCTTCGGTTTTGTCGATGTATAGGTAGTCCTTGCCGATGATTTCTTCAAAGGTTTGGATGCCGACGGGGAGTTTTTGCAACATGGGAAGTCCGCTGTGGAAAGTGCATGGGAAAAGCATAGCACAGTTCTTGCGGTACGGTTTTGGGTGGTCTGCTACACTTGTTTTGTCGTCATCATTTATGGTCGTTGTCATGCAGGACAAGTACGTTAATCCCTTTACCGATTTTGGTTTTAAGAAGCTGTTCGGGGAAGAACCACACAAGGAGCTGTTGATCAGTTTTCTTAATACTTTATTGCCTGAAAAACACCAGATTCAGGATTTGCAATATACCCGTAATGAACAGCAAGGGGCGAGCATTCTCGACCGTAAAGCTATTTTCGATTTGAGCTGTGTTAGCTTGACGGGTGAGCGCTTCATTGTCGAATTGCAGAAAGCCAAACAGAATTATTTTAAAGACCGTAGCTTGTATTACGCCACCTTTCCGATTCAGGAGCAGGCGCAACGGGGGGATTGGGATTACAAGCTGGCGGCGGTGTATACGGTTGGTATTCTGGACTTTACGTTTGAGGAAGATCGGGAAGCAGCAGAAAAGCCAGTGATGCATTTTATTCAGCTCAAGAATCAGAGCGGGCATGTTTTTTACGATAAATTAACTTTCATTTATCTGACGTTGCCGTATTTTCAGAAGACACTGACGGAGTTGCAAACGGATCAGGATAAGTGGTTTTACATTTTTAAGCATTTACACGAATTGCAGGAAATTCCGCCCGTATTGCAGGGTGCAGTTTTTCTCAAACTGTTTGAAGCGGCACAGATTGCTTGTTTCAATCCGGCGGAGCGCCAAGCCTACGAAGACAGCCTTAAATATTACCGTGATCTCAAAAATGTGACGGACACCGCGCGGGAAGAAGGCTGGGAAGAGGGACGAGAGGAGGGACGCGAAGAAGGTATCAGCATCGGGGTTGAGCGTGGTAAACAGGAGGAGCAACGCAAGGTTATTCTTGCTTTGTCTGCCAAGGGTTTGGATGCGGCATTTATCGCTGATACGTTGAATCTATCGGTCGATTTTGTGCAGCAAGTGATGGCGGAGTAGTCGTCGGAAGTTGGGCGTGGACGACGAGATCAGAGTGGCGTTCTTCGACTGAGGAGTTGCTTGCTGGTGATGTCTTTGGTTTGCATCGCTTGAGTTTAGCAGCAGGACATCAGCATTCTAGCCTTGCCCTGCTGAGCGGTTGGTATTAGCGGTTGGCTGCTACTTTGGGTAATTGATTGGTACGGAGCCGCTGTTTTAGGCAGCGTTGCCGTGGTGCAAACCAAACTGGACACGAAAATCGGTTGCCTTGACCGTTGGGGCAAGCTTTCCGGCTTGCTTGTGCAACTCGACCACGCCGTAACGTTCTAGGGTTTTTAATGTGCGTGACAGGTTGGGTTTTTTGCGGTGGGAAAGTTGTTCTAGTTCGCTTAGGGACTGGGGTTGATGGCGTATGATTAAATCCAGCAATGCTTGGTTTTCATCGCTCAATACTTGCGCCATGGATTTTACAGACTCAAACCATATTTTAGGTTCATCGGGTAGCGGTTGATAGTCACCTTTGGCGATGGCGATAGTACGTTGGATGTAATCCAGTCGTGACATAATGCCGATATTGAGAATTTTGTTTGTCATGTTTATGCCTCGCCCATCTAGCCGTTGTCCATTGGAAATATCTCACCATTCAGCAAGAGCAAGGTTTCTAAACCTTTATCCTCATTGTGTTGCTGTGTGGGCATGGCGAATCGTCCTTGGGTTATGATTGGATGATAACAGTATAAGCGTACAGATCGCAATTTTTAGTGCTTGAGCAGCAGATTGGCGAGGTCGGCTGCCATGCGTTTGAGGAGTTGCTTTCTGGTGATGTCTTTGGTTTGCATCGCTTGAGTTTAGCAGCAGGACATGGGCATTCTAGCCTTGCCCTGCTGAGCGGTTGGCTTTTTAGCCATTAGTGGCGACATTCGATAAACGCCACGGGTCGATGTCTAATGTGCCAACGGGTTGTTCGGTGGCTTTATCCCATACCCATAGCACGTCTTTCTCTTTGCCAACCAGTGGTAGATAAGCGTAATCGTTGGTGGTCTTACCGTGTTTAGCGATAAATACCTCCAGTTTTTGATTACTTTCTGGCGTACTGCTGAGTTGTTGTGCTGTTAAACCCTTTTGCATAACCTTGTTGGCAAATTTATCGAAAGGTTCATAATACTCTGGGCGTGCATCAATGTCAGGTTTGCCTTCTAATACTTCAAAAATGAGCCGCTCTTTTTCTGACGGATCAGTGGGCGGTTGGCTATATACCGTAATGGGCTTCCACCAGCCAGAGGCTTGTAAATCGGTGTGTTTGGCATCCAATGGGTTAACATCTGCGATATTGATTAAGGTGAAACGATCAACCGTGTAGGCGATATAAGCGGGATGACCTTGGTGAATGGTGTACATGCCGTAGCCTAGTGCGGCGATTTGTACTATACCAATAAAGGCTAAATCCATAGCTAGTTTTGGTTTTTTTGGTCTGTAAATGATGAATGTTAACAATGGGCCTAAAATCAAATCGACGCTCACCAATATTAACAGAATTGATAATATTCCCGATATTTGTAGAAACGGCGATGGATACCAAATCAACAGTGCAAATCCTGCGAAACAACTGACAACAATGGCGCTAATGAGTAAATGAAGCAGTGATGCTTTAAGTTTTGTAATCAACATACGATGCCTCCTATTATGTTATTCATCAAAAAAATTATTACTTGAAGTTTTATTGTTATTTCTGATTTTCCCATCAACCCAAAATCTTGGTTCTAACCTATTAGATAAGCTATGATCATTTGATAGCTTTTGCCATTGCATGATGGTTATCAGGGAAAGCGATAGCGGTATGATAATCAAGAAATAGGCTACTGTTTTTGGTATTTTTACCCAATCATTAGATTGGGACCATTGTCGCCACAATGAAAAGCCAATCCCCACAATAACTGCCATGTATAATAAACTGACTGGCATGACGATAATGCCATCTACTAAACTGGCTGACATCGCGGAACTTGTGGCTGCCGTAATGGGAAGTGCTAATGATTCACGGTGTTCGGGTGATTTTTTGATAGCATTCCGCCACTGAAAATTAGCACAAAAAAGTGACAGAAAAATAACAGTTGCAAAAGGAATTCCCCATTCTGCGGCTAATTGCAAAGGGAAGTTGTGAGGGTGTGCAACTTTATCTAAAACGCCCTCCATTGCTGTCATCATTGGACCAATTCCCATTAATGGATGATTTATAATTATTGTGAGTGTATCCTGCCAGATGACTATTCTACCACTAGAATTCATGAAATCACGATTGGTCGTACTATCGAGTGCGGCGCTATTATCCAATCCAATTAACGCGGGCAATAAATATATCAATAAAAAATAGCCTAATAAGCCAATCAATCCAGTGAAGAGCACTCCCTTTGTATAACTAATCCAAAGTCTAGGTGTAAACCATGCTACGGCAATAATGCTAAATAGAATACCAAGAATAAATGCGCGTGTGCCGCTCATTAATACTAATATCCAACTAGCAATAACGATGGAGAGTAGCAGTTTTCGGTATTTTTCTTTGGTGTCGATATAGGCGTAAGCTAATATGAATGGAAGTGTCCAGCTCAAGAATTGCGCATAAAATCGAATATTTGAAAACCCATCAATTACATTCCAAACATCTAATTTGTCTTGGCTGACAATAATAAAACTATAGTTAAGAAAGCTTCTTATAATATAAAGAGCTTGTGCTAAGGCAAATGTTAATGCCAAAAGTCTTATTGTGAGGTGATTATCATCATAATTAGTAGTCATGATCGTAATGGCTAATATCGTAAATAAAAAGAGCTCGATAACAGACCACTCAATAGATAAGGAATTTAATGTGATTATACCTCCCCATATAAACAAAAAACAAAACACAATAGTTAATATCTTTGGTTGTTTCTTTATCTTGATGAGGTTGTAAATGCTGATGATGCTCAGTGCAAAGACCATGATCAAACGTTGTGAGTCATGATAGGAGCTTGACATTGAGAATGGCAGTAGACTGGCGCCAGTCAAAAATATCAGAAAAAGCCAATGTTGACTTTTAAGAGGGTGCGTTATTATGCTTGTATTTCTTATTATTGTAAGCATGATACATCAAAGTTTATAGAATTAATATAATTAAGAGCCAGAGCGACAAGATGATGGACGGTAAATTTGTTCTAATGTACCACCTGTACACGTAAAATCAATGTTACCTACTATAGCAGAAAAATCAAAGACTAATGTGCTGCCATTTGCATAACTACTCATATTTTCAAATGTAATGACAATGTTAGCATGGTCTGCATCCTCTCTTGTGTAAATAGCATTGCTGATAAATTTGGAGGAAATCATACTATTTTCCGTAGCATCAATAATAGTAGCATTGTCATCTGGCATTGTGCCTTTCCCGAAATAGGATTCCCACATGGTAATCTTTGCACTGCCCGCAAATTGCATGGCCTCAGCAGTCTTGGCGCGGATGCTATAGGTTTGGTAAGCAGGCAAAGCAATTGCAGCAAGGATTCCAATGATGGTAACAATGATCATTAACTCAATAAGGGTGAAACCACGCTCTTTTTTATTGTTATTATTTTTCATGACTATTGCTTTGCTAATGTTAAAAGAAACAAACCCGTACTAGACGGGTTTGTTTTAAGCTTAAGCTATCAAGATATTAGCTACCATTACGGCATTGAGCTGGACGATATTTTTGATCCAAAGTGCCATTGACACAAGTCATATCTAACTTTTCAGCACTACCAACATAGTCAAATATTAGTGTGTCAGTGTTGGCTTGTGTTCCAACATTCTCAAGTGTGACAGTCCATAAGGATACATCGGCACTCGTCTTAGTATATGCCGCCGTACTGATATATTTTGATGCTTCCATTGATGCTTTAGTTTTGACAACGATGTCATTAGTAGATTCAGGCATTGTACCGCGAGCATAGTAATCTTCTGCGAGTGTGGTTTTTGCTGCTGCTCCAAAGCCCATGGTTTCAGAGACTTTTGCACGGATGGTGTAATCTTGATACGCAGGCAGTGCAATCGCAGCCAAAATGCCGATGATGGCAACGACGATCATCAATTCGATTAAGGTGAAACCCGCTTGTGCGTTAGATTTCATTGTTCTCATACTCATTTGAATCATTCCTTATTGTTAGGATTAGTTAGGAGCTTGGTTAATGTCCTCAGACGTAAGGAGTAATGCAGGAGACGTGCCAACTGCCATTTGGGTGTTAGCGGTTGGTTTTCTGGGATGATCGGTGGTTTTGCGGAGGGGGTTGT
The DNA here is from genome assembly GCF_016772315.1 of Thiothrix subterranea. NCBI lineage: Bacteria > Pseudomonadati > Pseudomonadota > Gammaproteobacteria > Thiotrichales > Thiotrichaceae > Thiothrix > Thiothrix subterranea. The sequence goes on from NZ_CP053482.1 coordinate 2,921,396, forward strand.
CAGAATGTGACAGGCAGGTAGGAGGAATGTGACAGAGGGGAGGTTTTGATGTATTATGTAACTACGTTTTCGTAAGGGGATAGAGATGGAGTTCCAGTTCACTTGGCGTAAAGATAAGGAAGAACGCAACTTGCGCAAGCACCATCTCAGTTTTGAGAAAGCTCAGCAGGCATTTTTTGACCCATTGCATGTTTCCATTCAAGATAGGGTGGTGGATGGTGAAGAGCGGTGGCAGACATTGGGTATGGTGGATGGTCGAGCACTGCTGTTAGTTGCACACACATTATGGGAAGGTGATGTGATACACGTTCACATCATATCGGCACGAAAGGCTACCAAGCATGAAAGGAGATTTTATGAATACCAAAGCGGATAAAGAATGGGAATATCTGGTAAATATGCCTGATGAAGAAATTGACTTCAGCGATATTCCAGAAACCACCGAAGCCATGTGGAAAAATGCCGTGGTTGGCAAATTTTACCGTCCGATCAAGAAACAAGTCACGGTGCGGATTGATGCAGACATTCTGGCATGGCTGCAATCCAGCGGCGCAGGCTACCAAACGCGGCTAAACCAAGTGCTCCGCCAGGCAATGCAGCAGGCAGCGTAGGCAGATGAGCAAATAGCGATCCAAGGCGCTAGTCGCAATGCCAGATGAGGCAATTGAACAAATCAGCTCTACCAATGCATAATCGGCTTACAAATTCACTATCCATTGCTATACTGTATAACGTTTACTTGATGGATGAGATATTATGCAAACAGCAACCGTTTCCCCAAAATTTCAGGTGGTCATACCTCGTATGATTCGCGAGCCGATGGGCATACAGCCGGGGCAGAAAATGCAGGTATTGCGTTATGGCAATCGCATTGAACTAATTCCATTTAAGGTGGCGCGGCAGTTACGCGGCTTCCTACGTGGAATTAATACCAGTATTGAACGTGAGGGCGACCGCGTATGAAAGTTGTCGATTCTTCTGGCTGGTTAGAATATCTTGCCGATAGCAACAACGCAGACGCTTTTGCGGCTGCTATCGAAAACACCGATGAATTAGTTGTACCCAGTATCAGTGTATTTGAGGTGTTTAAGCGAATTTTGCAGCAACAAGGTGAAGATGCGGCTTTACAGGCAGTTGCCATCATGGTGCAGGGTAATGTTGTTGATCTAGATGTTTCATTGGCACTGTCTGCCGCAAAATTGTCGCATGAAAAGAAGCTGCCAATGGCTGATAGCATTATTTTGGCAACTGCCCGTGCAAATGGAGCGGAACTATTGACACAGGATAATGATTTTGAAGGTATCGATGGTGTGCAGTATTTCAAAAAGTCAGTTTAAGCCACATTTTAGTCAAACCGCACATCATCATAAAAATCCGCCAAACAACACGTCAACCCAATGCTATTCAAGGTCAAGTTTGCCTCAGCACCGCTGCGCGTCATGAGCACCCATTCATCCTCATTCTGGCGGCGGAACAGTTCCACATAATACTTGCGGGGGTCAATCAGCAAATATTCCTGCAAACTCGCCAGTTTGCGGTAGCTGATGAATTTACTGCCCCGGTCTTTATCCTCGGTTGAAGGAGAAAGCACCTCGATAATCAGCTTGGGGTGATGTTTGGCATAATCCCGTTCCGCCAATTGATCGGAAGGCTCGCACGTTACCATCACATCAGGGTAGAAAAAGGTATCATCTGCCGCAATGCGTACCTTCATATCCGCAATATACGTGCTGCACCCAGAGCCGCGCAGGTGCATTTTGATTAATGCGTAAGCATTGCCGCTGACTTTAACATGCCGGTCAGAAGCTCCCGCCATCGCGTAAACTTCGCCGCGAACGTATTCTGATTTCTCAATGGCAAATTGCTCACCTTCCAAATATTCTTCAGGCGTGAGGTAATTGTCTTGCAGTAGTGCGTAACCCATGTGCGAATCTCCTGTGCCGATGCCATTGATAATAGCGTATCTGAACACATAACGTCACTTAGCCCTCATCCAACCCATACTTCTGAATCCGATAACGCAATTGCCGGAACGACATCCCCAACACTTCCGCCGCCTTAGTGCGATTCCAGCGCGTCTGCTCCAACGCCCGCAAAATCAAATCGCGCTCCGCCTCCTCATCCACCGGATTCCACGCCGGTAACGCCTCCGCATCCCCTCTACTTTTTTTCTCTTTTTCTTCAAGCCCCTCGCCCCTTGAGGGAGAGGGGTTGGGGAGAGGGGTAACGGCGCAAGCCGTCATGTTTGCTTCCACCGGCAACTGCAAATCATCCGGCTGAATCGTATTGTTATCACACAACGTACTCGCCCGCTCCAGCACGTTTTCCAGCTCGCGCACATTCCCCGGAAACCCATACGCCCCCAACTCTTGCCGCGCCGCAGGCGACAACCGAATCGGTGGCATCTGCCAACGTTCCGCAATTTTCTGCAAGAAAAAGTCCGCCAACAGCAAAATATCCTCCTGACGTTCGCGCAGCGGTGGCACTTTCAACTTGATCACATTCAGGCGGTAATACAAATCCTGCCGGAAATGCCCCGCCGCGACTTCGTGTTCTAAACTCTTGTGCGTTGCACTGAGAATCCGCACATCCACCGGAATTTCTTCCAAGCCCCCCACGGGTTTAACCGCGCCTTCCTGAATAGCCCGCAGTAATTTGACCTGCATGGTCAACGGCAAATCCGCGACTTCATCCAAAAACAACGTGCCTTTGTGCGCTGCTTGAAACAGCCCCTGCTTATCCGCCATTGCCCCGGTAAAGCTGCCTTTTTTGTGTCCGAAAAATTCGCTTTCCATCAGATTTTCAGGAATCGCCCCGCAGTTGACCGGCACAAACGGTGCTTTGACGCGCGAACCTTGCTGGTGAATCTGGTGCGCGACCAATTCCTTACCGCTGCCCGATTCGCCGTGGATGTACACTGGCGCTTGGCTACGTGCCAGTTTGTGGATGGTGGCTTTGAGTTGCTGCATCGCCGGAGAATTTCCCAAAATACTATTGCTGTGGGTGTCGCTGCCCGCTTCTTCGTCGCTGGGTTGACGCCCCTTTCCAGCGGAAAGCTTGAGCGCGGTTTGAATCAATTCGCGCAGTTTCGGCAAATCCACGGGTTTAGAGACGAAATCGTAAGCGCCCGCTTTAAGCGCCTCCACCGCCGTATCCATGCTGCCAAACGCCGTAATCACTGCGACCGGAATATGCGGGTGATTTTTTTGCAGGTAACGCACAATGTCGATGCCGCTACCATCGGGCAATTTCATATCGGTCAGGCACAAATGCGGGTGGTAATTTTCGATCTGGCTGAGGGCATTTTCCACATTGCCAGCGGTGATGGTATCCAGCCCCATGCGTAACAGGGTGATTTCCAACAGTTCACGAATGTCAGGTTCATCATCAATGATGAGTACGGTTTGTTCAGTCATTTATAATTATCTTATGGTTTTAGCGATGATGCGCAAACACCAAGCGGAAACAGCTTCCACCGGACGCTAACGCAACATAGTCCAAGGTTGCGCCATTGGTCAAGCACAGTTCGCGTGACATGAATAAACCCAAGCCTGTGCCTTGGGTGCTGGTGGTGAAAAACGGTTCAAATAGGCGTTGGCGTTGCGCTTCGGTCATGCCGCGCCCGTTATCCATCACATTGAGCATAATGTCGCGGGTATGCGTCGGGTTGCCGCCGTGAATGTCGATTTGTAAATACTTGGGGTCATCGTGTGCGTATTTGTAGGCGTTGCTGCACAAATTCCAAATGATTTGGTGCAAGTGCGCCGGGTCAAATTCAATCACGGTGTCCGCCGGTTCGATGAATAAGTTCATCTGATCAATGCGCAATTTGTTTTGCAGCAGAAAATCTTTGCGGAATTCGTGTAACCACAATTTGAGCGCGAGGCGTTCGCGGTTGGGCGTTTTTTTGCGGGAGAGGTTGAGCACGCTTTCGATGGTCAGATTCATGCGGCGGGCATTGGATTGGATGATTTGCAGCAAACGTACATCGGCTTTATCCAGATTTTGGGATTCGCTCATGAGTTGCGCGGCGTGGCTGATTGCGCCTAAAGGATTGCGGATTTCATGCGCAATACTGGCGGTGAGCTGACCGAGAGAGGCGAGTTTGGCGCTTTGCAATTTTTCGCGTTGTTCGGTGGTGTCTTCCAGATTGATCATGGTAGCGCGGCGCGATTGATTCCCCAGTTGGGAAAACCGCGCCCGCATTTCGGTGGTGTTTTGATGGCGCACATCAAAGCTGGCAATACGCGGGCAAATGGTGTGCAGCCAATGTTGCAGATGATGATCGAGTTCCGGGGCGAATTGCTGCAAAGGTTTACTGCGCCAGTTGCCGGGTTGCCCTAGCATGTCCCACGCGGATTCGTTCATGTGGCGGATTGCGCCGGAGCCTTCCACCACCACAATGCCGGATTCGAGTTTGTCGAGAATCGACTGGTTGAGTTGCGAGAGGTTAGCAAGATCAACGCCGCGCCGTTGAGCTAATGACGCGACTGCGCTGGCTTTGCGAATCCAGCGATTGCTGGCGAGGCTGATCAACAGGATGAACAAGGCAATCAAGCCGCTGTGCATGACGCCGCTGGTGTCGGATTCATTTTGACTTTGCAGCCAGATTTGCATGGCGACCAATGCGATGCCTGTCAACGTCGCCAATAGCAGCGATACATGACCGGGGTTGCCAAGGTGAGGAATCAGGACGGGGATCAGCAATAAAATGCCAAAGCCCGCACCAATGCCACCGCTGGAATACAACAAGCCTAGCAAGATGGCAATGTCGAGGATGACAAACAGCACGGTTTGCACCGGCAAATCCGGCCATTGAAAATACGAAGCGAGATTGCTGAAAACGGCCACTAGCAGATAAGTGCCAGTGAGCCAAACAAAGAGGCCGGGGTCATGTTGCCCCAATTTGACATTGCTGTAATCCAGCACCAACGAGACTAATAATGCACCCGCCAGTGTAAAGCGGTAGACATGGTAGAGGCGTAGTAAATTCCAAGGGTCTTCGTGTAAAAAGACCGGGATTAGCTTTTCGTCAAGTGTTGTTGCGCGTGTTCCAGGCTGCAAAAGTGTTTCCCCCCTTGGGAAATCGCTTCAGGCGCCGGGACATGCAGGCCGCAGTGTTCGCAGCGTACCATGCGGGTATTTGTTGTGATTTTCCCGGACGATTGTTGGTGTTGTTGTTTCAGGCTTTGCCTACGTTGCCAAGATTTTAACAGAAGGAAACCGACTACCAGCAAAACAAGGATAAAAATAATGCGGGACATGATGTGTTACAGCCTTTTCAGGTATAGTCTTTGACTTAACTACCTTAACGTTTTATGACACCGTGCAAAAGAAAAATCAGACATTACGCATCGCTTTAGCCCAATTAAATGTATGTGTGGGTGATGTGCAAAATAATCTTCGTCAGGTACAGGCCGCTATCCGTCAAGCACGGGAACAGCAGGCTGACTTGATTGTCTTCCCAGAGCTGGTCTTGGCGGGGTATCCGCCGGAAGATTTGCTGTTTCGCCCCGACTTTTTGGCGCAAATGCAGGCAGGCGTGGAAACCTTGGCAGCAGAAACCGCTGGCATTACTGTGATTGTGGGTGTGCCGTTGCGTCGCGGTGCGGTGTTGCAAAACATGGCGTGTGTGTTGCGCGATGGGCAGATTCTGGCGGAATACAGCAAGCAATGTTTGCCCAATTACCGCGTTTTTGATGAAAAACGTTATTTTACGCCGGGTACGCAATCGCTGGTAGTGGACGTGGCGGGCGTTAAGGTCGGCATCCTGATTTGCGAGGATATTTGGGAGGATGCGCCTGCTCAAGCGGCGGTGGCAGCGGGAGCGGACGTGCTGTGTGTGTTGAATGCGTCGCCGTTTAGTTACGATAAGCAGGCGCAACGGGCAGCCTTGTTGCAACGGCAGGCGTCGAGCAATCAATGTCCGTTGGCGTATGTGAATCTGGTCGGTGGGCAGGATGAGCTGGTGTTCGATGGCGATTCGATGCTGCTGGATGCGGCGGGAAATATCGTGTTTCGGGCAAAGGCGTTTGCGGCAGGCGTGTTTGTTGAAGAGTGGGATATTACCACCTCCCCCGTAGGGGCGACCGGCCGGTCGCCCCTACCCTCATTATCTGACATTACACCGGTTATTTACCAAGCCCTGACCACCGGTATCCGCGATTATGTCCACAAAAACGGGTTTTCCAGTGTGCTGCTGGGCCTATCGGGTGGCATAGATTCCGCCTTGGTGCTGGCGTTAGCAGTGGATGCCTTGGGCGCAGAAAATGTCGAGGCGGTGATGATGCCGTTTCATTACACATCCGGCATGAGTTTGGAGGATGCGCAACAGCAAGCCGCGTGGCTGGGAGTGCGTTACCGCAATATACCGATTGCGTCGATTTACGACAGTTTCACGGCTTCGTTAGCGCCGGAGTTTGGGGAGCGCCCGGTGGATGTGACCGAGCAGAATTTGCAGGCGCGGATTCGCGGGGTATTGCTCATGTCGCTGTCGAATAAGTTGGGCAGTTTGTTGCTGTCTACCAGCAATAAGAGCGAGAGCGCGGTGGGTTATGCCACCTTGTATGGCGATATGGCGGGGGCATTTTCACCGCTGAAAGATGTGTACAAGCTGCAAGTGTATGCGCTGGCGGAATACCGGAATACCTTGGGGCAGGCGATTCCGCAGCGGGTGATTGAGCGCCCGCCTTCCGCTGAACTTGCGCCGGGGCAAGTGGATCAGGATTCGTTGCCACCGTATGCGGTATTGGATGCGATTTTGCGGCGTTTCATCGAAGGTGATGAGGTGCTTGAGGATATTATTGCCAGTGGATTCGATGCGGCAACCGTGCGCCGCGTGGTGAATCTGGTACTATTGAGCGAATACAAACGGCGGCAAGCAGCACCGGGCGTGCGCATCAGCGGGCGTGGCTTTGGTAAGGATTGGCGTTACCCGATTACCTCTGCTTGGCGTAAAAATTTACCTTTCAACCCCCCAAAGGAGTGAGCATGAAGCTGATTCAGGCGATTATTAAACCGTTCAAACTGGACGATGTGCGCGAAGCCTTGACCGAAATCGGTGTGACCGGGATGACGGCGATTGAGGTGAAGGGTTTCGGGCGGCAAAAAGGTCATACCGAGTTGTACCGTGGCGCGGAATACGTGGTAGATTTTCTGCCCAAAGTGAAGCTGGAAATCGTGGTCAAGGAAGAAGACGTGGAGTCGGCGATTGAAGCGATTCAAAAAGCAGCACACACCGGCAAGATTGGCGATGGCAAGATTTTCGTGTTGCCGGTTGAGCAGGCTATTCGTATCCGTACCGGTGAAAGCGGGCGGGATGCGGTATAAATAACCTGCCGCGTCGTCTGGAGCTGATCGAGGGTTCACAGACGCAATGCTTGCAGCGGGTGCAATGCTTGCTGCCTGCGGAAGGCGAGGTGTTTTGGCTGACAGGGAATGCGATCAAGAAAGCGCATACCCTATTGGGGCAAGAGTGTGATGCGCTGGTGTTTGATGCGCATAGTGGCTTTGATGTGAATGCGTTTGCGGCGGTCAGTGGCACGTTGCGCGGTGGCGGGACGTTGTTTTTGTTGATACCGCCGTTGGATGCGTGGGCGGCTTTTCCTGACCCCGATTATCGGCGGTTTATTCCTTATCCTTATCAACCGGAAGACGTGCAGGGGCGGTTTTTGCAGCGCTTGGTGCGGTTGTTGGATGGAAAAGAGGGCGAATGCCATTCGCCCCTACAAAGACCCTCCCTTGTAGGGGCGAATGGCGTTCGCCCTCTTCAATGCAAGCAATCAATAGCCATACAAACCATCGTCCATTCCATTTCCCCAGTGGTATTAACGGCGGATCGAGGGCGCGGCAAATCGGCTGCGTTGGGCATGGCTGCCAGCCAGTTGATGGCGGCAGGCAAAAAGGTGTTGCTTACCTCACCTTCCCGCGCCACCGTCGCAACTGTTTTCAAACACGCGGAAAATCCCCCTCCATTTTTTGCACCTGATGACCTGCTGCAAACCTTGCCACAAGGCGATGTGTTGTTGGTGGATGAGGCAGCGGCGATTCCTGTGCCGCTGTTGTTGAAAATGCTGGAACATTACCCGTGTTGCGTGTTTTCCACTACCTTGCACGGGTATGAGGGGAGCGGACGTGGGTTTGCATTGCGTTTTCAGAAAGAATTGGAGGCGCGTGTTGCGGGTTGGCAAGCAGTGCGGTTACACACGCCGATCCGTTGGGCGGAAAACGACCCACTGGAGTGCTTCATCAATCGGGCGCTATTGCTGGATGCGGATGTGGAAGCGGGCGTATGCAATACGCCCCTACATCCTTTTTACCGTCAATTAAACCGAGACGAACTTGCCCACAACGAACCCTTACTCCGCCAACTGTTCGGCCTACTCATCACCGCCCACTACCAAACGCGCCCTTCCGATCTGCGCCAGATGTTGGATGCACCCGACATTTCCATCCATATCCTCGAACAGCAAGGCGTAATCTTGGCAGTCGCCTTACTGTCCCGCGAAGGTGGTTTTGATGCGGAATTGACCGCCGCGATTCACGCCGGAACGCGCCGCCCCCACGGACACCCCATCCCGCAAACCCTCACTTTTCACGCGAAAATCCCCGGTGCGGCAACCTTGATTTGTGAACGAGTGATGCGGATTGCAGTGCATCCTGACTGGCAAAATCACGGTCTGGGTGCGCACTTGCTGGAACATCTGTTAGGATTCGCCACCCACAGCGGGGCAGATTACATGGGGGTCAGTTACGCCATGACTCCGCCATTGCTGCGCTTTTGGGAACGTGCCGGATTTGTATTGGCACGGGTCGGGTTTCGCAAAGATACCGCCAGCGGCAGCCGTTCGGTGGTGCAAGTGAAAGCCTTGAGTGCGGCGGCAGCGTTATTGTTCAAAGGGTTATGAGCGTGGAAAAAGTTTTAGTGAGTGGGCAGCGGTTTCTTGCCCTCGATGCCTTGCGCGGTTTGGCGGCATTGTGGGTGGTGTATTTTCATGTCTACGGTGGCTTGGGTTATCTGGCGGTGGATTTCTTTTTGGTGTTGAGCGGTTTTATCCTCGCGCACCGTTATTTGTACCGTGACAAGCCCACTAGCGCGGCGGTGTTTATTAGCCATCGGATTGCGCGTTTGTATCCGTTGCATCTTTACACGCTGTTTGTGTTTGTGTTGGTGCATTGGTTGATGTATTGGACAATGCCGGGCTTTCCTGATGGTGCATTGTTTACGTTTGTGCAGCATTTGACCCTGACGCATAACATTGGTCTGAGTCCACAGGGGTTGACCTGGAATTATCCTAGCTGGTCGGTATCGGTGGAGTTTTGGGTCAATATTCTGTTTATTTTTCTGATTTCTCGTAACACCTCCAGTGGCCTGTTATTTTTATTGAGCACGTTTGGTCTGGTGAGTTTGTTGAAGTTGCACGGTAATTTGAATGCGCAGGCGGAGACATACCTCAGTATTATTAATGCGGGGATGTTGCGGGGAATGGCATCGTTTTTATTGGGTATTTTGGCTTACCGGGTGTACCTGTTTTACCGCGAGGATTGGCGAGTAGCACGGTATGCGGTTTGGTTGGAAGGGGCTTGTGTATTGGCGGTCGTCGGCATTCTCTGGAGTCGCACTGGGGATTCAGTGGGGATGGATGTTTTCGTGCCGTATCTGGCGCTGTTGATGGTAGCCATTTTCGCGTTTGAGCAGGGATGGTTGTCGCGTGGTTTGCGTAAACTGGCTTATTTGGGAGAGATTTCGTATTCGGTTTACCTGAATCATTTGGTCGTCCTCATGATTTTTCGGCACTTCGCTTTGCAACACGGTTGGGATAAGCCAATGATTTTGAGCTTAACGTTGGTGACAGTGTTGGTGTATTCGCACTTTACCCACCGTTATTTGGAAATCCCGTTGGGTAAGCGTTTGCGCTGGGGGTTGGAAGGGTTGATTTCCAAACCCCCAGCACCGGTATCAGTGCACCGTCCACTCGACTAAGCCGGTGTACGCGGTGATCAAGACAATGACCCCGAACGCAATTCGATACCACGCAAACACGGTGAAGTCGTGGTGGCTGACGTAGCGAATTAACGCCCGTACCGCGATCATGGCACTGATGAAGGAAAAGATGAAGCCGACAATCCATGCCCCGATGTCATCAAAACTCAGCAAATCGCGTGCTTTATACATGGTGTATATGGACGCGATGCCTAACGTGGGTACGGCAAGGAAAAAGGAAAATTCTGCCGCCGCCTGACGCGATAGCCCAAAAAACAAGCCGCCGATAATGGTTGCCCCCGAACGTGACGTACCCGGAATCAAGGCTACCGCTTGCGCCAATCCTAATTTAAGGGCATCCAATGGCTTGATGTCATCAACGGTGGCAATGGTGACGGTATGTTGACGTTTTTCAGCCCACAAAATCACAAATGCGCCCAAAATGAAGGCAATGGCAACCGGTACGGGTTTAAACAAGTGCTCTTTAATCACATCACCAAACAGCAAGCCCAGAATCGCCAAGGGTAAAAAGGCAATCGCCAGATTAATAATCAAACGGTTAGCAAGCGGATCACGCCCCAAACCGGCAAACGTGCTGACAAAGCGAATGCGGTATTCCCACACCACCGCCAGAATTGCGCCTAATTGAATCGCAACTTCAAACACGCCGCGTTTGTCGTGATCCATAAAGTTCATCAAGTCACCCGCGAGAATCAGGTGTCCGGTGCTGGAAACAGGCAAAAACTCGGTTGCGCCTTCCACTAGCCCCATGACAGCGGCTTTCAGCAGTAAAATAAAATCCATAAATGTCCTTTGGTGTGTATTTAGTCGTGAGATTATAAGCGATGTTGCTGGCTACCCAATCGAAAACCTTGCAGTTCTGGCGTAAACCCCCGACTAAATGCCATGACCTTGAAACGTTCGCCCATTTCGGCGGGCAGGCTTAAGGTACGTACTTGTTGGGCGAGGTGGTATTGCTTAGCGGGGTTGGCTTCCAGCGCTTGCATGAATACAGCTTCCAAGCCGCTATTGGCGAGGAACATCGCTTGGGTGGTGTAGCCTGCCAATTCCAAACCCGCGTCCAGCCCCGCATTTGCCACCGCAGTGAAGTCGACGCTGGCGGTAATGTCTTGCAAACCGGGGTAAATCAGTGGGTTGGCGTGTACACGGTGTTGGTAATGGCAAAGCAACGTGCCTGCGGTGCGTTCCGGGCGGTAATAATCAGCGTGTTCGTAACCGTAGTCGATTAGCAGCAAGACGCCAGCGGCGAGGGTATCTGCCATGCTGCGCATCCAAGCGGGCAGGGCGGGGTTGAATTCGGAGGTGTAGGAAGAACCCCTCACCCCCAGCCCCTCTCCCTCAAGGGGCGAGGGGAGTAAGAGTTTTTGCACCGCACTAGGTAATTTTTCTCTTAGCCCCTCTCCCCTTGAGGGAGAGGGGTTGGGGTGAGGGGTAAAGGCGAAGCCTTGATCTGCGATGGTTACATCAACAGGAAACGGCACTCCATTTGTGACGGTAAACAGTTCCACTGGCATCGCATCCAGCACCTCGTTGCCGACGATCACGCCGCGCAGTGGAGTTGCAGGCAAACGATCCAACCATTCCACCCGCGCCAGCAAGTGCGGCACGTGTTGTTGCAAGGTTTGGCGTTGGCGGTCGCGTAATTCGGGGCTGAGATCCAGTATCAGGTAATGGTCAGGCAAGCAGCCGATGTTTTCCAAATGTGCCAGCATATCCGCCGCCATAATGCCGCTACCCGCACCCAATTCTAGTATGTCGCCGCCGCCAAGTTCGGTCAGCACTTGCGCACATTGGTTGGCAAGGCATTGCGAGAACAGCGGGGAAATTTCCGGTGCGGTGATGAAATCGCCAGTCTTACCGATTTTGTGCAAACCTGCCACGTAGTAGCCCAAGCCCGGTTCGTAGAGCGCCATTTGCATGAAATCGTGGAAGGAAATGCTGCCACCGTTGCGTTCAATGGCGGCGCGGATGCGTTGGGCGAGTTGTTCGCTGTGGGCTAATGCCTCGGCGGAAGGTGTGGGTAATGTGTCGGTAAAGCGCATGTCAGGTTATGATGGTGGAAAACATAAAGCTTAACAGAAGGTATGGCATGGCGACATTACAAGGTAAAGTAGCACTACTCACAGGCGCAGCCCGGCGCATCGGTGCGGAGATTGCCCGCACGCTCCACAGCGCAGGTGCAACCGTCGTCATCCACTACCGCAATTCCGCCGCTGATGCCGAACAACTGCAAGCCGAATTAAACGCGCAACGCAAAAACGCCTGCTTTTTAGTGCGCGGTGATTTACTTGACATCGCCAGCATCCCCAACTTAATCACGCAAACTCTTGAACAAGCGGGCAGATTAGATATTTTGGTAAACAACGCCTCATCGTTTTACCCCACCCCCTTAGCTACCGTGACCGAACAACAGTTTGATGACCTGATCGGCACCAATCTGAAAGCGCCGCTCTTCATGGCACAAGCCGCCGCGCCGCATTTACAAGCCAATCACGGCTGCATAATCAATATGGTCGATATTCACGGAATGCGCCCCTTACAAGGTTACGCCGCCTATTGCACTGCCAAAGCCGGTTTGTTGATGTTAACCCAAGTGCTGGCACGCGAATTAGGGCCGAATGTGCGGGTGAATGGCATTGCCCCTGGCGCGATCTTGTGGCCGGAAATGCCCGCTAATCACGCCATGCACGCCGAAATTCTGGCAAAAACGGCCTTGAAACGTGAAGGCAGCCCCGCTGATATTGCCAAAACTGTGCTATTTCTGGTGCGCGATGCGGATTACATTACCGGGCAAATCATCCCCGTCGATGGAGGGCGCTTGCTCAACCATTAGCACTGTACTCAGGCGGCGTACAAATGCCCCGGATTCAATTTCAATTTGGTGGGTTTGTGGAGAATTTCCAGCAATACCATGACCCGTTCTTCACCATCATATTGTTGGAAAATTGCTTCCAAGCCCCGGAAAGGGCCTTCGGTAATGATGACTTTATCGCCGGTATGGTAGCGATCAAGGTCAATGGAACGTTCGCCGAATAACGCTTCCTGCTCTTTCAAGCCGATAATGAGTTCGTCTGGCACACAGGCTGGTTCTAATCCAAAACGTACAAAGTTGCTGATGCCGGTGGTGGAGCGAATCGGTGCCCAATTGTCATTCACGCCTTTATCCAGGTGGATGAACATATAACGCGGGAACAGTGATTCGATTTTGGTGATGGCTTTACCCCGCTGGGTGCGCAAGCGTTTCGCCAGTGGGCGGTAAACGTCGTAACCTTGATTGCGCAGATGAAATTCTGCCACTTCATCCTTGTGCGGTCTGCTCGTCAGCAAAAACCAGTTTCTAGCTGTGTTGACACTCATATCTGATACCTTTAGTAAGCCCGACTAAACCTTTCGTCAACGCTACACTTGCTAAATCCCCAAGATTCACAAGTATCTTCACGTTACATTCTTTTGAGTCTATTCGATATACTGTTAAGTTCAACCCCTATTGCAATAGAAAATTTCTATCAATCTCGCAATGTTATTAATGAAAGCTGAATAGACAAGGGCAAGTTACATGGTAAATCATCAAGATAGGTTGATTAGTGCAGTAGGATTATCACGCTACTACAGCGAGCACTGCGCCGTAAATAATTTGGAAGTTGTCTTGGACAAAGGCGAGGTATTGGGCTTGCTGGGGCCAAATGGTGCGGGAAAATCGACCACTATGCAAATGTTGACCGGCAATCTCGCCCCCAGCACGGGTGAAATTAAGATCAATGGCATCGACTTATTGGATGAGCCACGCCAAGCCAAGCAGCAACTCGGCTATTTGCCGGAGCAGCCGCCGGTGTACCGCGATTTGACGGTGAGCGAATACCTGCATTATTGCGCCCGTTTGCGTAACGTACCCGCCGCGCAGTGTCGCAAGGCAGTGGATTACGCCAGTGAGCGTTGTGGTTTGCAAGCAGTTAATAAGCGGCTGATTGGCAACCTTTCCAAGGGGTTTCGGCAGCGGGTGGGAATTGCACAGGCCATTTTGCATAACCCAGCGGTGGTGATTTTGGATGAACCGACGGTGGGTTTGGACCCGATTCAAATTCGCGAAATTCGCAGTTTGATCCGTGAATTGGGTAAGGATCACGGGATTATTTTATCGACCCACATTTTGCCGGAAGTGCAGGCGGTGTGTGATCGGGTGCAAATTCTTAATCGAGGCAAAACGGTGTTTAACGGTACGTTGGATGGGGTGGAATCCTTGGAAAAAGTGTTTTTCGACCTGATTTTCCGCGAAGAAGCCCTGAGTGATACGCAGCAGGAGGTGGCAGCATGAGGGCTATTTGGGTAATCGCGAGTACCGAGTTTCGCCGCATGTTTGTGTCGCCGTTGGCGTGGAGCATTTTGGCGGTGGTGCAATTTATTTTGGCGTGGATGTTTTTGCTGGGGGTGAATGAATACACCTTGCAAACGCAAGCAAATGCTGTGGGGGCAGAGGATATGGCAGGGATTAGTGAAGCGCTGATTCCGTTTTTGTTTTCAACCGCCGCGTCGATTATGTTGGTGGTCACGCCGTTGATTACGATGCGCTTGTTTGCGGAAGAGCGCATGAATCAAACCTTGATTTTATTGACCTCTTCGCCGGTTTCCAATACGCAGATTGTGTTGGGTAAGTATTTGAGTATATTGGGGTTTGTCGTGCTGTTCGTCGCATTAGTGGCGTTGATGCCGCTGTCGTTGGCAATTGCGACACCGTTGGATTGGGGGCAATTAGCCGCCGCCAGCTTAGGGTTGCTGTTGTTATTGGCAGCGTTTGCGGCAGCGGGTTTGTTTTTGTCGTCGTTAGCGCGGCAGCCGGTGATTGCTGCTGTGACGACGTTTGGGTTTTTGTTGCTGTTGGATGTGTTGTATCAGTCGGGGAATGCGCAAGGCTCGGCGAGTGAATTGTTCGTGTATTTGTCGGCATTCGGGCATTTTTTGTCGTTTGCAGGTGGTATGTTTAATAGCAGTGATCTGGTGTATTACGGGCTGTTTATTGCGGGATTTCTGATTTTGACCATCCGCAAACTCGATAATGATCGGTTACAGGGGTAAGCAACAATGAAAATGACTAAAACGTCCCACCGTTGGCTTGGGCTGCACAATGCTATTTTTTATCTGTTAGTGGTGTTGGTGATTGGGCTACTGGGTTTTTTGAGCCGCGAATTCACGTTTGTGGCGGATTGGACGCAAAGTGGTCGCAATAGCCTGTCTGCGCCGACGCAAACCTTATTGAAAAATCTGGATCAGCCGTTGGCGTTTATTGCCTACATTCCCGATAACCCGACCTTGCAGACGCAAGTGAAGGATTTGGTGGCGAAATATCAGCGGGTGAAGCCGGATACCACGCTGGAATTTGTGAACCCTGATCTTGACCCCGCACGGGCGCAGCAAGATGGGATTGAGCATTCCGGGCAGTTGGCGATTCATTTGGGGGAGCGCAGCGAGGTGATGGATTCTGCCAGTGAGCAAACCATTGGCAATGCGATTCAGCGCATGAGTCGGGGCGGTGAGCGTTTGGTGGTGTTTTTGGAGGGGCATGGTGAACGCCAACCCTTATCGTCCGAGTCCACCGGCATGTCGCAATTGGTGGCGCAATTGCAACGCAGCGGGTTTTTGGTGCAACCGCATAATCTGGTACGCACCCAGTCGATTCCACAGAATGCCAGTTTTGCGGTGATTGCAGCGCCGCAACAGGATTTCTTGCCCGGTGAAGTCGCGGTATTGAAAACCTATGTGGAACAAGGCGGTAATTTGTTGTGGTTGCAAGATCCCGGTGGTTTACGCGGGCTGCAAGCGTTGGAGGAATTGCTGGGTTTGCAAATTCACACCGGTACGGTGATTGATGCCAATGAAGATTTGCAAGCGATGTTGGGGATTAATCACCCTGCTGTCGTGCCAGTGGTGGATTATGGCAAAGCGGAGCTGGTGAGCAAATTAGCGGGCAAGCAAACCGTGTTTCCGTTTGCAACGCTGGTGGCGCGTGACCCGCAAGCCGGTACGCAAGCGGGGGCGCTCGTGTGGCAAGCGGAGGAGTTTCTGTACACCTTGCCCGCGAGTTGGTTGGAAAGCAGTGGGGTATTGGAAGGCGCGGTGAAATTCGACGAGGGTAGCGATGATCAGCCAGGGCCAGTGCCGCTCGGCGTGAGTTTGGTACGGCAGTTGGAAACGGTCGCTGAGCGCAGCCGAAGCGAACAGCGGGTTGTCGTCATGGGCGATAGCGATTTCATGCTGAATAGCTTCATTGGGCAGGGGGCGAATTTGGATCTTGCCAGCAATATTTTCAATTGGTTGAGTGCTGATGACAGTTTGCTGAAAGTGCCGGTGATTCGCGCCCCCGATACGCAATTGGAATTGAGTGAAACGGCGGGTGCGGTGTTGGGTACGTTCTTCCTGTTTGTCTTGCCGCTGGGCTTATTGGCGGCAGGGTTGTGGATTTGGTGGCGCAGACGGAGACGTTGAGATGAGTAATGTGACACAAACGCGGCGCTGGGTGTTGAACCTTGCGTTGTTGGTGCTGGTGGGAGGCTTGGGGGCGTTAGCATGGTGGCAAATGCAGCAACCGGCTGCCCAGCCCGACACTTTATTGCGCCTGACGCGGGGGGATATTACCCGCGTGACGATTACCCGCGAATTGGGGAGTGCCACGCCGGAAGTGATTCGGCTGGAACGCGCCGGGGAGCGTTGGCGAATGCTTGAGCCAAAACAGGTTGATGCTAACGCTACCCGCATCAGCCAATTGTTTACGCTACTGGATGAAACCGTGACCGCCAGTTATGACGCGGCAGGCAAAGACCTCAAGCAATACGGGCTTGAACCGGGCAGTGCCAGTCTCGCTTTCAATGCTGAAACCGTGATATTTGGGGCGGAAAATCCCATTTCCCGCAAGCGTTACCTGTTGCATGACGGCAAGGTCAAATTGGTGTCGGAAGCGGTATTTGGTTTGCTGACGGGGGAGGCGACAACCTTGGTGGCAAATAAACTGGTGCCGGAAGGACGCACGGTGAAAGCGGTGTCGTTACCCGCTGGTTTCAATGCCAGTGCAGCGGGCTTGCTGCAAAAATGGCAATCCGCCGATGCGTTGCGGGTTGAGGCGTATGCGAGCGAAGCGAGTCAGGGCAAGGTTGTGCTGACTTTGGATGATGGTAATAAGTTGACACTGGATTTATTGTCAGATGAAGGCGAACTTATTTTGGCTAATATTGTCTCAGGTATACGTTACGTATGTGCCGAGACACAGCGCAAGGCTTTACTACCCCTAAAATAGCCTGCTGCAAATACCCGTGCAAATCGCTCGGCGGATGCCGCATCCATATTGAAATACAGCGACGGCTCGATCAGTTCTAATTCCATCAGCGCAAAGCCGTTGTCGGTGCGTACCCAATCAACACGGGCGTAGAGCGTCGGTTCGGGGATAGCCGCCAGTGCCGCGCGGCTCAGTTCCAGCAATATCGCTTCCGGTTCAACGCTTTGCAATTGCCCACCGTGTTCTTCCTGCACGCGAAAATCGCCGGATTTGGGGGTTTTTAGAATCGTGTGGCTGTATTCATCCCCAAAAAAGAACAGCGAATACTCGCCTTCGGTGACGATGACGGGGATGAACGGTTGCACCATGCAATCGCGTTCTTGGAACAGTGTTGCCAGCGTTTTGGCTTGCTGGGTGAGGGCGGTGGGTGTGAGGCGGAAGGTATCATCGGCACAGGCACTGATGACAGGTTTGATAATGATTTCCGGCGTCTGCCAGTGAGTGAAGAGGGGAGGTAAGGCTGCTACGTCCAAACCATGAAACCATTCAGTCGGCACAATCGGAATGCCTTTGGCTTCTAGGTCGCGTAGGTAGATTTTGCTGAGATTCCAACGTACCACCTCCAGCGAATTGGCTAGATTGGCGCGGGAATTTTCAATGGTGGCGAGGACAGCGAGGAATTGCGCGGGATTATTCTGGTAATCCCAGCAGGAGCGGATAATAACAGCATCAAACTGATTCCAGTCAATGCTGTTATCACGCCAGTCTACCGTTTCCGCGTGCCAACCGTAGCGTTTTAGCGGAGCATGGAGAAGCGCGTCGTAGCAGACGAACTTCTCCAAACTTGCCATGCTCAGGAAGGCGCAACGTTTCACGGCAATGACTTAAGCGGCAGGCGGTGGACGCTTGGGTTTACCTTTGTCCTTGTCTGGCGCGGCTTTTTTGACGGCAGGCTTGCGTGCTGGGGGTTTGTCACCACCGAACTTGGGCTTGTCGTCAGCAAAGCGCGGCTTGTCCGCACTGAACTTGGGTTTTTCGTCGGCAAAGCGCGGCTTGTCACCGCCTGCAAACGGGGCGCGTTCCTTTTCAGTGCGCGGGCGACGATCGGGGCGATCACCGCCACGACCTGCACCACCGTCACGGCGCGGCGGTGGGCCATCGCGACGTTGTGGCGGGCGACGATCATCGCCACCACGGTCACGGCGTTGACCGCCACCACTGGGTTTGTTGGGGGAATAATCCGCTGCTGCTTCACCCGCTGGTTCGATATTCAACATTTGCCCAGCAACCCGTGCAGTACGCAATTCGTGCAAAATGTCTTTCGGCATTCCTGCTGGCAAATCGACCAAGCTGCAATCGTCTTGAATTTCGATATAACCGATGTAGCGGCTGTCTAAGCCTGCTTCATTCGCAATCGCACCGACGATATTGCCCGGTTTGACGCCGTGCGAACGCCCAACCGCAATGCGGAAACGTTCCATTGGAATGGTGTCGTCGTCGCTGCTGAACGCGGAGTTGGCAGCGTTGGATTTGCGCTTACCGGGGCGTTGTTCTTGCTCACGTTCACGCGCCGCATTTGGGTTGAAAGCCGGGTGATTTTTGCGCTCTTCCAGCAACAAGGGCGAATCGCCTTGCAGCATTTTGGCAAGTGCCGCCGCAATTTCGAGTGCGGGAACATTGTGTTCGCGCTCGTAACCTTCCAGCAATTGCGAGAAGAAATCCAAGCCTTCTTCTGCCAGCGTGTCGGTGATGCGTTGGCTGAATTGTGCGATCCGCATATTGTTGATGACATCAGTGGAAGGCAATTCCATCAGATCAATCGGTTTGCGGGTGGCGCGTTCGATGTTACGCAGCAAGTGACGTTCACGCGGTGATACGAACAAAATCGCTTCGCCGCTACGCCCGGCACGCCCGGTACGCCCGATGCGGTGGACGTAGGATTCGGTGTCGGTGGGAATGTCGTAGTTGATGACGTGGCTGATGCGTTCCACATCCAAGCCGCGTGCGGCGACGTCGGTAGCGACGAGGATGTCGATTTTGCCTTTCTTCAACTGGTCGATGGTGCGTTCGCGCACGTTTTGCGCAATGTCACCGTTGAGGGCAACCGCGTTGTAACCGCGTGCTTGCAGTTTGTCCGCCAGTTCCACGGTTTCATTTTTGGTGCGCACGAACAGAATAACGGCATCAAACGGTTCCGCTTCGAGGATGCGGGTCAGTGCGTCGAGCTTGTGCAAGCCGCTGACCAACCAGTAACGCTGACGGATGGTGTCGGCGGTGGTGGTTTTGACCTTGATTTTGACTTCGGCAGGGTCGGTCAAATAGCTTTGCGCAATGCGGTGAATTGCGGGGGGCATGGTCGCGGAGAACAGCGCGATTTGGCGTTGTGGCGGGGTTTGCTCCATGATCCATTCGATGTCATCGACGAAGCCCATGCGCAACATTTCGTCAGCTTCATCCAGCACCAGTGCTTGCAAGCCGTCGAGTTTGAGTGAACCACGGCGCAGGTGATCCATGACGCGACCCGGTGTGCCGACCACGACTTGTACGCCGCGTTCCAGTTGGCGGAATTGCGTGCGGTAATCTTGCCCGCCGTAAATCGGCATGACGTGGAAGCCGGGGAGTTTGCCCGCGTATTTCTGAAACGCTTCGGCAACTTGAATCGCCAGTTCGCGGGTCGGCGCGAGGACGAGAATTTGTGGCCCGGTCTTGCTCATGTCCAATCGTGAGAGCAGGGGTAGGGCGAATGCAGCAGTTTTACCTGTGCCGGTTTGCGCTTGTCCGAGGACATCGCGACCTGCCAGCAGGTAAGGGATGGTTTCAGCTTGAATGGCTGACGGGGTTTCATAGCCGAGGTCTAGGACGGCTTGCAGCACGGGGGCGGCAAGGCCGAATTCGGCGAACGTGGGAGGTGTGTTTGTTTCTGGGGACATGGGGCTTCAGAGTGAGGAGGAAACCGGGCATTATGCGCTAGTTTCCTCCTAAGATAAATGCCTTTCTATAAGTCCCGTGCAAAGCCACCGAAGTATTGCAACATGGTTTGCGCGTAGGGCTTGATGCAGTTGGTGTGGTCAGACGGTGCTGCGACACATTCCGTTAGATCAAGGTCGGGCGTGCCTTTTGCCCGCATTCCTTCCAAGGCGCGGGTGGCATTGCCAAACGGTACCGTTGTGTCGTCGCGTCCATGCGTCAAGCGGGTCGGGGTTTTGGCTTGCCATTCGTAGACGCTATTGCGGTAGAGCGTGTCATAATCATCTGCCATCCAGTCGAGCAGGAAGGTTTTGTCAAACTCAGCGTCACTGTTTTCAGGGATGAGAAAATACAGCAGCGTATCGACCAGCAGTTCATCAAATTTACCGGGATATTTGGCGGCTGGAGCAGGGCGACCAAAACCCAGCGCGTTCCCTGCACTGGCAAGCAGCGCTTTTTTGCCAAGCAAATTGTCGAGTGTATAGCGCAAATCATAGGGGCCTGCACCGGCAACGCTGGCAGTAATCGGTGTACCGGCTGCTTCTAGCGTCTGTTGCGCCGCGAGAGTGACATAGCCGCCTTCAGAATAACCCGTGAGAAACAGTTGTTCATTCAGCGGAAGCCGTTGTTCTGCCAGCCATTGCCGTGAGGCCGTGATAAAGTCGATGACGGCATTGGCTGACGGATCGCGTTGCAAATACGGGTGAGGGGTGTCGGAAGATGCGCCATAGCCGACATAATCCGCTGCAACGACGATGTATCCTAGCGACGCTAGAATATTCACGGGGGATTTCGCATCCGTATCATTACTGGGCGCGTCACGGTCGTAAAAAATTGTACCGTGTTGGAAACTGAGTAGGGGACTTTTTACGCCTGCGGGTTTTTGCGGTACAGCAACAATGCCGGATGCGGTAATGAGATTGCCTGCTTTATCCGGTGTTAGGTAAGTCAGGCGGTATTGTTGGACGGCGTAGAGCGGGATGACTTCGGGGGTTCTATCCGCTGCTTCACGGATGGCTTGTGTGCTGTCGGTAATGCTATTGGTTTTGCGTAACTCACCGTCGTCCAGCAAAGCACCACGTGCGTTGGTAATGCGTGGGGGAATGGGGGCGGCAACGGGCGCAATTATTAGGGGTTGGTCACTCGCATTATCAGAGAGATTAGCCGGTCCCGCTGTGGTGGAATTACTCCCGCCACCACACGCGCTGATGAGTAAGCTGCTTATCAATAACACATAAGTATGTCGCAATAAGCCGCGATAGGGTGCTAAACGCATGGGGAACACTCCAAATTTACCAATAGTAGACAAAAATATAGATTATCTGTCGAATAAGTAAAGTATTTGGTTCAAGTGTTCCCCGCCATCATTACTCCTCGCCCAACCCTGACATGCCGAGGATATTCCACCCCCCATCCACATAAGTGATTTCACCCGTAATCCCCGATGCTAAATCAGAGCACAGGAAGGCCGCCGCATTGCCCACTTCTTCAATGGTCACGTTGCGGCGCAGTGGCGCGTATTTCTCGAAATGATCCAACATTTTGCGGAAACCGGCGATACCCGACGCAGCCAGTGTGCGAATAGGCCCTGCGGAAATCGCATTCACGCGAATCCCTTGTGGCCCCAAATCGGCTGCCATGAAACGCACACCCGCTTCCAAACTCGCTTTCGCCATGCCCATGACGTTGTAATTCGGAATCGCCGCCACTGCCCCCAAATAGCTCAGTGCTAACATTGAGCCATTGCGCCCCGCCATCATCGGCTTCGCGTAACGTGCCAATGCTAAAAAGCTGTACGCGCTAATGTCGTGGGCAATGCTTGAGCCGTCGCGGGTGGTGTTATCCACGATGCTGCCCGATAATTGCTCTTTGGGGGCGAACGCGATGGAATGCACCACAATATCCAAACCATCCCAATGGGTAGCCAATTGTTGGAAGGCGGCTTCAATGCTGGCATCTTCCGCCACTTCGCAGGGAATCACGATGCTCGAACCGAATTGCGCCGCGAATTTTTCCACGCGACCTTTTAATTTGTCATTTTGGTAGGTGAACGCCAGTTCCGCGCCTTCGCGGTGCATGGCTTGTGCAATGCCGTAGGCGATGGAACGGTCGCTGGCGACCCCGGTAATCAATGCGCGTTTGCCGGTCAGAAAACCCATGTGAACTCCTGTTGCGTTAATGTTATGCTGTAATCCCCTGAATTATGCAGTAAATGAACAAGCGTATGCAAAAACGATCGAGTGCCACCAACGGCTTGCTGACTGTGCTGATCACCTTGGTGATCGTATTGATGCTGTTGACCATGTACCAGATTGATCGGCAATGGCTGAAATTGGGCGACGTGCAAGCCACCATGACGGAACAAGCGAAAGACATTCGCGAATTGCGAGCCGCCTTAGCCAGTGGCGCAGTGCGTCAGCAGAGCGCGGACGCGAACGCGGGTACAGCATCCGGCATTTCCCCCGCCTTCCAACGCGCCCATGCGATGACGCAACAGCCGGATTATGCGCAAGGCGATTGGTCGGTGGATGCATTCGGCACTAACCTCAAAACCTTGACACCGTTGGTTTCCGGCGATGCGTATGCGTCGGAAGTGCAGGGTTACGTGCTCGAAAGTTTGGTGACGCGCAACCCCGATACACTGGCATGGGAAGGGCTGATCGCGAAAAGCTGGCAAGTTAGCCCCGACGGTTTAACGATTACCTTTCAGATGCGCGATGACGTGACATTTTCCGATGGCGTGCCGCTGACGGCGGATGACATTGTGTTCAGTTTCCAATTCATTATGACCGAGGCGATTCAAGCGCCGCGTCAACGCGCTTACCTCGATAAAATCAAAGAAGTCAAAGCGAATGGCAAATACGAAGTGGTGTTTGTGTACAAAGAGCCATACTTCGAGGCGTTTGATTTGGCAGGCGGCTTGAGCATTTTGCCGAAGCACTTTTACGAGCCGTATTTGCAAAAGCCGCAAGAATTCAATGAATCCAAAGGTTTATTGCTGGGCAGTGGCCCTTACCGTTTAGCCGATCCGAAAGGCTGGCGACCGGATGCGGGGAGTGTGGAATTGGTGCGCAATGAGCGTTATTGGGGCGATGTGCAGCCGCCGTTTAACCGCGTGTTGTGGAAAATCATTCAGAATGACAGTGCGCGTTTGACTACCTACCGCAATGGGCAGATTGATGCGTATAGCGCTCGCCCAAATGAATACGCCAGTTTGAAAAATGACGCGCAAATTATGGAGAAAAGCCATAATTTTGAATACATGCCGCCCGTGGCAGGGTATAGCTACATTGGCTGGAATCAGGAGCGTGACGGTAAGCCCACGCGCTTTGCGGATAAGCGCGTGCGCCAAGCCATGTCGCATTTGACCGATGTGTCGCGGGTGATTCAGGATATTTTCCTCGGTTATGCCGAGCCAGCAGTTAGCCCGTTCAGCAATACCAGTAAGCAGCACAACACCAGCTTGCAGCCGTGGGAATTCAATCTGGAAAAGGCGCAGGCGTTGCTGAAGGAAGTAGGTTACGAAGACCGCAATGGTGATGGTTTGCTGGAAGATCAGGCGGGCAATCCGTTTGAATTCAAGCTGACTTACTTTGAAGCGAACGAAGACACCAAGCGCATGGTGTTGTTGCTGAAAGATTTGTATGCACGAGCCGGGGTGAAGTTAGAGCCGTTCCCACAAGAATGGCCGGTGATGCTGGAGTCGTTGAACAAAAAAGATTTCGATGCAATCACGCTGGGTTGGACGAGTGGAATTGAAACCGACATTTTCCAGATGTTCCACAGTACCCAAGCGAAAACTGATGGCGATAATAGCATTAGCTATAAAAATCCTGAGCTGGATAAGCTGATTGATCAAGCACGCGCAACCGTCAATGAGGCGGAGCGGATGCCGTTGTGGCAACAAGCCGAGCGGATTATGGTTGACGATCAGCCGTACACGTTTTTGATGCGGCGGCAGTCGTTATCGTTTGTGGATAAGCGCATTCAGAATTTGCAAATGACCAAGCTGGGGCTGAATCGAGGGAGTTTGCCGTTGGAAAATTACGTGCCTGCGGCGATGCAGAAGTATACGCAGTAAGGTGTCAATAAATTAATGAGTATTAAACTTTTGGTTGATATTTGTCCATTGTTGCGCCGTCGAACGGGAGTCGGTAATTATATTTTTTACTTATTGCGTGAGTTGATTTGTGATAAGAGAGTTGATGATGTGGTGGGCATCTGTGGGGCGAAGATATTAAATCGTCAACAATTATTAGCGTTTTTATTTCCAGAAAAGTCTAATGTGCAGGAAGCGTTGACGTTGCCAAAAAGTGGCGGTGTGAAAAAAGTATTGAAACATGTACCTTACATCAGGGAGCTTAATGGATATTGGCAGTCAGTCCTGTTGTATCATCGGCAGAGGCGTTATCAGGACTATATTTTTTGGGGTGGGAACTATGCTATTCCCCAATTTTGGCACTATAAAAGTATATTGACGATTCATGACTTATCGCATATCCATTACCCTGATTGTCACCCTGTCGATCGTGTTAGGTTTTTAAACAAATATTTACCTGCTACTGTACAGCGTGCTACTGTCATTACAGTCGTGTCTAGTGCTACAGCGTTAGACGTGAATAAGTCTTTGGGGAAATCCTTAGTTCTGCCCCCTATTTTTGTAGTGAGTCCCGCTGTTGGTGAACATTTTTACAATTTAAGTGTCACACAAGAAGCGTTGATTTGCGCAAAATACAGCCTTCCCAAACGTTTTATTTTATCGGTAGGAACGTTTGAGCCACGAAAAAATTTCATGCGTTTATTGGATGCTTATGCAGGTTTGCCTGAGGCATCGCGCAGGGCTTATCCTTTGGTGTTGGTGGGTGAGCAGGGTTGGTTGGCAGACGATATATTACGAAGAATAGAGTCAGTCGAAAATGTACGCTGGTTAGGGTATGTACCAGAAGAAGATGTTCCATATTTGTATAAATTAGCGCATGTATTTGTGTATGTATCATTGTTTGAAGGGTTCGGTATGCCGATTCTGGAGGCTCTGTCAGTTGGAACGCCGGTGATTACTTCAAATCGTGGAGCGATGCAGGAAGCAGCAGGTGGCTTAGCACGTTTGGTGACGCCAGAAAACACTGAGGAAATAAGGTTAGCACTTGCAGAATACATAACTTTTACTAATATACTAGATGATTCGGGAATGGCGAGCGTTGCGCCTCAACATCGAGTGACGTGGGCGGCGCGTAAGGAAGACATGATCAATATTTTACAATGCATGAGTATTTGATATTTATATGACTCCAACAAAATTAACAGTTGCATCGTTACGTAAGGTTTCCTTGCTGGAAGGGTTGGATGACGTTGCTTTAGGTATTATTCTTAAACAACTCACGGTTCGTCGCTATGAAAAGCGCGATATTATTTTGCAAAAAGGGGCAACAGATGGGGAGTTGCTATTTCTGTTAGCGGGTCAGTTACACGTGGTAGATTATACTTTACAAGGAAAGGAAGTTTTTTTGCACGTTATTCAGCCAGGTGATTATTTTGGCGAATTGTCTGTGATTGATGGTGCCCCACGTTCTGCTTCTATTGTCGCAATCAAAGAATCTGTGGTTGCTTTTCTATCTAAGCGACATGCATTGAACCTTTTTTATAATTATCCGTCTGTAATTGAGCGCTTGTTGATCAGGTTCGCGCAAGTTATTCGACAGGCATCTGGTCGTCAGATGCTGCTTAGCATTCCCTCTGCGCACGCGAGGGTCTATGTGATGCTGGCGAGGATGGTGCGTTCCCCTGATCTTCACGCGGAAACCAGTACAGTGACATTGGAAAATGTGCCGACACAACAGGAGATTGCAGGGATGGTGAATACAACGCGCGAAACGGTATCAAGAGCGATGCAAACGCTTGTAAAAGAGGGTATAATAAAGAGGGATAAAAGAAAAATAGTGGTTTTGCAACCTGAAGTACTAGAAGAACGAGCGATGCATGGCGAAGGATCGTTAGTCAAGGAAACAGAGGAATAGTTAGGGCTTCATTGGGAGATCAATATATGAAATACATATCAGCGCTCGTAGGGGCGGTCACAGTTATAGGAGCAATCTTTATTGCTCAAGTAAGTGCCGACGAGTCTATGAATGTTTCATCACGTGCTTCAGTCGGTAAAGTAGTGTTTTTAGTGGGGCAAGCAGAATTACAGACGGATGACGGCATTGTTATGCCTGTTTCTAAAGGGATGGACATCCATGAAGGTAGCCGATTGACTGTTCATGACAGAAGTCAAGTTGGTTTGAGCATGATTGACGGCGCCACTGAACAAATTCGCGCTAACAGTGTGTTTGACATCGAAAAGTATTATTTTGACCCGGCAAATCCGTCTGCCAGCGAAATTCGTTTGGAGTTAGTCGATGGCGAAGTAGTTAGCAAGACAGGCAAAGGTGGGCAGGCAGCGAAGCACCGTTATCGTCTCAATACGCCGATTGCTGCTATTGGTATTCGTGGGACTGAATTTACTGTAAAAACCAGTGATCTGCAAACCCATGTTAGCTTGAGTTCTGGCGAGATTGTGATGTCTAGTTTTAACGCTAGTTGTCAACGCTTAGCGTTTGGACCCTGTGGAGGAGACAGCGCGGAATCTCTATCCGAGTCACAGCGTGGTTTGGCGTTAGTATTGAAGGCGGGTCAATTCAGGCCAGCTTTTGTCCCTGTTGCACAACCTAGTCGCATCAAGTCTTCTCAGTCTGAGGCAGACGATGCTGATGAAGGGAGTGACACCAAAACGGCAAGCGACACCAAAACGGCAAGCGACACCAAAACGGCAAGCGACACCAAAACGGCAAGCGACACCAAAACGGCAAGCGACACCAAAACGGCAAGCGACACCAAAACGGCAAGCGACACCAAAACGGCAAGCGACACCAAAACGGCAAGCGACACCAAAACGGCAAGCGACACCAAAACGGCAAGCGACACCAAAACAGCAAGCGATACCAAAACAGCAAGCGACACCAAAACAGCAAACGATACCTCCACTACCAAAACAGCTCTAGTGGTAAGCAATTTTGAGAAGGTGACGCAGGTAATTACTGAAGCCAAACCAACCGTATTAGAAAATGTGAATGCTGCAATTTCAGGTGGTACTGTTGAGGCGCTAGTTGATGCAGCCAAGGCTGAGCAGTTATCTAAAGCAGTAGAATTGGCACAATTCGTTGCCCCTGCGGAGCAGCCGCAGCCCGTATCAGGCCCAACAGAATCCGTTATTAATGTTGATGGTGATACTGTTGCACCTATACAGCCACCACCAGTATCAGGTCCGGTAGAGTCTGTTATTGATGTGGGTGGTGATACGGTGGCGCCTAAGATACCTCCTGTAGCCACACAGCCGCCCGTTAGCACAGTGCCTGTGGTCAAAATAGGGCGTTGGAATCCGGCATCTGGTATTGGCGCTATCCCTTTAAGTGAACAAGTTAATCAGGAATATGCGTTGATTACTTCAAATGCGTATTACGCAGTAACTCGTTTGAAAAATTATACTAATCAATTACCTGTAAAGCCTGCCAGTTATGCTTTCAAACCGGTTGGTTCTGAAGCATTTGTGCGAGAAGGTACGCAATACACCGCCGCAACCGTGAGCGATGCGAAATTGCGGATTAATGTAGAGAACAGTGATTCAGCGGTGTTTGCAACCGAGTTTAAAGTGTCATCCGATGTTTATAATGATGTTATATCAGCTACGGGTACTGTGTCTAAAGATGGGATTTTAACCGATGATCGTAAGGACAGGTTTACAGTGATCCGTGGTGCAGTTGCTGGAGACGATACAACACTTCACAGTGCAGCGTATGGTTTCTACAAATCCATTGACACAAACAAGGATACGTTTGGTGGTATTTCTTGGGAAATCGAACAATGATGATGGCTGAGCGTTTGTAAGTGAGAGGTTGGTTGCCTCACTTAAGTCGGCTGGCATCGTTAGGTGTTGGTGTATTGGTTCTGTTATTAGTGTCTGTCTGGAATCCCAGCGGTTTATACAGTAGTGCACAGACGCGTTTGTGGAATGCTTATCAACAATGGGGAACTGCTATTAATAAGCATTCCCCTTATGTAGTGGTAGTTCAGATCGATGCTGAAAGTATTAATGAATTACGCAAGCAGAAAAATGGTGAGGACTGGCCTTGGTCGCGCCAGCGCTATGCGGAATTACTGGAAATTTTATTTAATCAGTATGACGTTGGTGTTGTTGGATTAGATATGTATATGCCTGATGATCGCGATATCAAGGGTAATCAGGCGCTTCTCGCTATTTCTCAGCAGAAACCGGTAGTATTTGCTCAGGCTTTCGATTTAGAAAATCTCCCGGAAGATGCTTTTTTCAGTGGTCATTTAAGTACTGGGTTAGCGATGACCGAGCCAGCACTTAGTCAAGTGTTCCCCGTAGCGAACGGTTACATTGGTAACAATGAGTTGTTATCCAGCGCCCGCTGTGTAGGACATATCACTTCGATTAAAAATAACGAAGGAATGATTACACAAGTTAACCCTTTTGTGCGTTGGCAAGACCATCTTTTCCCAATGTTAGCGTTGGAAATGCTGCGTTGTTATTCAAACGCAGATAAGCCCTATGATTTTTCATTTACTGAACATGCTAACGGTTGGCAACTTGAATTGCGTCATTTATTAGGTGAAGGCTCCACTTCGCCGCTTGTGGTCGATAATGAGGGTAAGTGGCGCATACCGTATTTAATTCATAAAGATTATATTATCAGTATACCTGCGATTGATGTGTTACGCGGCGAGGTTGATTCAGAGTATATCAGTCGTTTAAAAAATGGCATGGTTTTTCTTGCAGGTACAGCACCAGGGTTAGGTGATCAGCAAGCGACTCCGCTACACAATAATGTTCCTGGTGTTAGTGTACATGTGCAGCTTTTAGATTGGTTATTGTCTAATAAAAGTAATTCGCCAAGTTTTTCTCTGGATAAAGGCTCGTGGCTTTTAGGCTTTGTAGGACTGGTTATACTGTATGCCATGTTGATGGGTGGGATCAGTGCTAGTGCAGTTGTGACTGTTACCGTATTAATGATTGTTGGGTGGTTGGGTTTTGGATTCTGGGTATGGCTTGATTATCAATGGTTTCTGCCTATTCACCCGGTAATGTTATTTTTATTTTTCTTGGTCTTTCAAATTCCTGTCGAATGGTGGATCGCACAACGTGCTGCTGGGCGTTTGCGGCATGTATTTCAGGATTATTTGCCTGCTGCGTTAGTGGATCATCTGGTGGATGATGGACGCACGGATTTATTGATTCCTAGCCGTCGTAATTTGACAATTCTGTTTGCTGATATTGCCAATTTTACGCAGCGGGCGGAATATTCTACACCGGAAGAAATTGCATCTTTAACTCAACAAATATTGGAATGCTTAACGCTGGTGGTGCATAAGCACGGAGGCACTCTCGATAAATACATGGGAGATGCTGCAATGGTATTTTGGAATGCTCCCTTTAATAATGAAGACCATGCAGACAAAGGCGTGCAAGCTGCTATTGATATGTTAGCAGCCATCAGCGCGTTTAATCAGAATTTAATACAACGTGATTTATTGAAAGGCGAGCCAATGTTGGTGAGAATTGGTGTGCATACTGGCGAGGTTATCGTCGGTGATTTAGGCACACGTTTCCGCCATGCTTATACCGCTATCGGTGATGCAGTGAATGTTGCGGCACGTTTACAAACATTAGCTAGAGAAATCAAAGAACCACTGGTGGTCAGTCAACAGACGGTTGAGTGCCTAAGTCAGGAATACCCGTTGGTGAGTCGTGGGGCTATTGCCTTGAAAGGTCGAGAAAATCGCGTCGCTATTTACACTTTAAAACCATCTGAATAGCAGGGAGTTAGCTTGATGCAATGGGTTCGTTTTGAATATCGTTATAGTGTTGCGATAAGTTTAGGGTTGTTATTAACGTGCGGTTTGCCAAAATTTGTTATTGCTGAGCCGGTTCAAACGATTGATGTGGAATACTGGTTAGATAGTGCGGCTCAAGCATGTCAAGCAGGTGATCAAGCAACGTTAGATACGGTGAGTGATCAATTAAGGGGGTTAATGAATGAACCCTCCGTATTGGAAGCTTCTTTGCAACGTTATATTCAACAATGGCTAGTCTTATTTCAGCATGGTGTTTGCTTACCTGAGCAGTTGCAACAACGTAGCTCCGCACCAGAGGAATCGCTTAAAGGACAAATAACCTTGTCCACATCCATAGGCTATTTGGATAATGTGAATCTGGGCACACGCCATGAAAACTTGAGTATCAACAATCCTTTTGGTGATGGAAAAGTTAATTTGCAAGTCGACGAACGCAGTCGCCCGCTGTCGTCTTCTTTTGTGAATGTTAGGGGGACTTATCAGGTGATGAATACTCACGGTGGCACGGATTATGCGGCGGCATTGCAACAAGTCTACCCCGATGAGCCGGATTATAATATGACGGGGTTAGCTGCTGGTCGTCAATGGCAAGCGGATGAATCGGCTAAAGAGGCGCATTTTTCGCTGGTCTCTGACCCTGATGGTAATACGCGAGCGAGTCTTGGCGGGGTTTACCACCAAGTATTGTCAATAGAAAATACCGATGTTGTGCGGAATACTCGTGCAAGTATTGGGGCGCGTTATGACGTTTACCCGCAACAAGCCGAGCAAAATGCTGTTTTTGTGGATGCTGGAATCAAACGCCAACAATTATTGCCCGAAGGTGGGCAACTCTCGACGGGTATAATTCTCAATTATGATCACGCGCTAGGGAGTCGACCCGGTGGTAGTCGGGTTGGCTTGGATCTGTCCGGAAGTTGGAATGGTGAAAGTATGGCGGGTTGGTCACCTAGCCTAGGGGCAACCCTGTCTTATAAGCGTGACGATGATGCCTATAATCGGGCATTGTTCAGTGAGGGGGTGCGTAATCAAACCCAAGCGCGTTTGGAACTTGGTTTAAGTAAAAAAATAACGAATAGTGACCGTATTGCCGTCAAGTACACCCTAGACAAATCACAAGACCGTGAAATCCCTCTGTTTGATCTCCCCCTCGGCAATATGCTCGGCATCACGTTTGAGCATCAACTCGATTGATGACAACTCAGTCATAATCCTCTTTCTCTTAAAATTTCATTGATTTATAAAGATTTTTTCTGGAACTGCTGATGGTTTCAGTGGTGATCTTTTTCCATTAATTAAACTTTCCTCACCATTCATTATTCATTAAACTTTTTGGTAATTATACTTTTGCTTATAAAATAAGCTAAACGTATTAGAGTCATAAACAAATGTTGTGCATCGTGATGAGTGTCACATATTCGCAGATTAATCCTATGTATAGTTCATACCAAGCCGATGAGCGAAGCAAAACCTCAGACGGACTTGAATGTTTTGATAATGCAAATTTTATCTCTTGAACTTGAACCAATTAGGAGCAATCTAATGGCTGCGAACCAATACTACGACACAGTGCAACAAATTTACATTGCATATTATGGCCGCCCTGCTGACCCAGAAGGTCTGGCTTACTGGGCTGATCGTCTTGACAAAGTGAACGGCAACCTTGCTGAAATCATTGATGCTTTTGGTAATTCTGCTGAAGCAATTGAGTTATACGGTAGCGAAGGTGCCGCAGCTCGCATCAACAAAGTTTACATGCAACTGTTTGGGCGTGAGGCTGATGCAGAAGGCTTGGCATTCTACACGCAACAAATTGAGAGTGGAAAAATCACCCTAGCATCTGTAATGCTTGATGTTCTTAACGGTGCGCAAAACGAAGACAAAGCTATCTTGAATAACAAGGAAGCTATCGCTCACGCTTTTACTGCTCACCTCAATGAGGCTAAAGAAGTTAATGCTTACGCAGGCAACGCTGCTGCTAACACAGTGCGTGATTTCATGAGTGGTGTTAGTAAAGACAACCTGAACGAAAAGCAACTGAACATTGACCCAGTGATCGTGAAGCTGGTCGGTGGCAATGCAGCACCAACGCCAGGCATTGTAACGTTGACTGCTGATACTGACTCACTCACCGGTACTTACTTCAAAGCACCTGTGGGTTATACACCTGGTGGTAACGACCGCGTTAACACCTTGCAAGATGAAGATACCTTGATTGGTACCGGCGGCAATGCAACATTGGATGTCACCTTGGGTACACCTAATGACAACGGTGCTTCTATTGTCACCCCTAAAATGGTTGATGTACGTACCATCAATGCTGAGTTCTCTAGCAGCGTTTCCAGCATGGAATTGAATCTGCAAGACGCACAAGGTGTTCAGTATGTAAACGTTAACCGCATCAGCGGTACAGGCAACAGTGCCACTATCGGTGACATGAAAAGCATTCCGCTGAACATGACATTGAACAACACGTCTGCTAGCACTAACACGGTGACGTTTGACTTTGCTGCACACACGTTGGACAAAAAGAGCAACGGTACTGACCCAGCAGCAGAAGGTTTCAGCGATGGTGACGTAAGCTCTATCACTATTAACAACGCTGACGTTGATAACTTAGTGATTGGTGAAGTAGACAAGGGTCTGAACTTCCTCGAAAAACTGCGTGTTGACTCTGCGGGTTCAATGTCACCTAACGTCGTGGGTGCATTGAATGTTCAAAACTTGGAAAAACTGTATGTTTCTGGTAGCAGCAACCTGACTATCGGTGACTTGGTAGGCATGGACAGCACCCTGCAATACCTCGATGTACGTGGCATGACGGGCAAATTAACGTTGTCTGACGCGGCTGTTGATTTGATCAAAGCTGACGAAGATAGCTTGAATGCTGGTCAAGTGATTGATGGTAAAGATTCTGCGACTGACGTGTTGGAAATTTTCGACACGGCTAACGTCTCTGCTGCTGACTTGGCAGGCATCAAAAACATCAACGAAATCAAATTCAGCTCTGGCAACCAAACTGAAGAACAAGTATTGACACTGAAACTGAATGATGCAGTTCTGGATGGTTTCAACACTGCGGGTACAGCGTCAGTTGCTAACCCAGAAACGGTCAAGATCACATTGGGTGCAGGCACTGCCCCTAAGAAAGTGGTATTGGATTTGACTGATGTAACTACACCGGGTCAATTCCTGTTAAATATTTCGGCTGCGGATTTGGTCAATTTCCAAGTAATTGATCCAAATGGGATTCTGACTCCGATTGTTGTTCCACCTAGCAACCCTGTCTTCAGTATTGCTTCTTCTACTGTTGAAGAAGGTGGTACTGCACTGGTAACAATTACTCGTGATGACGCGACTGATGCAGCGTCTATCACCGTGCAAACGGCTGATGGTACTGCCACTAGCCCGGCTGATTACACCGGTGTTGGTACTTCTATCGCGTTTGCAGCAGGTGAGTTGAGCAAGACTGTTTCTATCGCGACCATCGATGACGCTGATGTTGAAGCGGCTGAAACGTTCACTGTAGCGATCACTAGCCCGACTATCGGCACTGTGGATGCCGCAGCAGGTACTGCAACGGTCACTATCACTGATAACGATGTACTACCGCCACAACCTGTATTCAGCATTGCTGGTGCAACTGTTGCTGAAGAAGGCGGCTCTGTAGTATTGACTATTACTCGTGATATTACCACCGATGCAGCGACTGTTCAGGTTAAAACTTCAAACGGTACTGCTGTAGCGGGTCAAGACTATACGGCTGCTAACAAGACAGTTAGCTTCGCTGCTGGCGCTGCAACTGCCACTGTCTCAATCAATATATTGAATGATGCATTGCCTGAAAGTGCTGAAACCTTCACAGCTACTTTGTCTAACCCATCCATTGGCACTATCGGTGCAGCCGGTGCTGCCACTGTCACTATCACTGATACTGACGTTGCAGGCCCTATTGATCGCACCGTGACTGTTACTAATGGTACAGACGACGCTGCTGCTGGTAGCAACACAACAGAAGATGCGTCTGTTGACAACGTTACTTTCATCATCGCTGACGGCATTGGCGCTGACTTCACTTATACCATCAGTGGTTTTGCTGCTGGCGATAAGATCGACTTT
The DNA here is from genome assembly GCF_016772315.1 of Thiothrix subterranea. NCBI lineage: Bacteria > Pseudomonadati > Pseudomonadota > Gammaproteobacteria > Thiotrichales > Thiotrichaceae > Thiothrix > Thiothrix subterranea. Next base: position 2,955,658 of record NZ_CP053482.1, read on the forward strand.
GAAGACGGCTTCATCGCTCCAGCCAGCGTTACCAACGTTGATTTCTTCGACGGCAACGTACAAATCAGCGCGGCTGATGCGTCTGGCAATGTCGCAACTATCGTTTTGACCGGTGTTGCGGCTGAAAACGGCACTACGTTCATCGTAGACGCTACTACCTTCAACAACACTTTCGGTGCTGGCAGCCTGATCTAAGGGCTAATTCACAGAAACTCCTAGCGGTCAGTAACGGGCTGACCCTAGGAGATAGGCTGATTTTAAACTAAGGAGTTAATAGAAATGGCACGTATTCTTTTATCACAAAATGACAAATTCAATATCGCAACAGACAATAGCGATGTTGTTGGCGCGGCAGGGGCTGAAACCGTCGTTATCTTTGACAACGCACCTTTCAGCGTAGATACCGTTAAACTGGACCAAAACGTTGAGCGTGCAGAATTGGCATTGGCTCAATCTGGCTACCAGTTCCAAGCGACAGGTAACGTTTTATCTGTTATCGGTGCTGACGGCAAAGTCATCATGACACTGCCTGTTAACACTTCTGGCGTACAAACTGTTGCTATGCAAGACGGTTCTGCAGTAGTTAAGTTTGAAACTGCTGGTGTCAATGCTGGTAAAATCACTGTCGGTGGCGTAGCGGTATCTACCACTGCTTCTACATTGAGCGGTGTGACTTTGAATGGTACTGATGGCAGTTCTCATGGTCCAACTGGCGGCGCTTCTACTTTCAGCATGACTGCTGCCAGCAGCATTGCTGAAGGCAACAGCGGCACTACTACTTTGACTGTCACCATTGCACGCTCTGGCGACACGACGGAAGCAGCTAGCGTAACGCTGAAAACAGCTAATGGCACTGCGACTGCTGGTAGCGACTATACTGCGGTTGACCAAGTGGTTACTTTTGCAGTGGGCGAATCTAGCAAGACTGTCAACGTACTGGTTTCTGGCGATACTGCTTTTGAAGGTAACGAAACCTTCTCTATCAGCTTGTCTAACCCATCTGCGGGTGACGTGATCAATGCTGCTGCCGCTGCTGCGACTATCACCATTACTAATGATGATGCATTGAGCATTACCTTGAACCCAGCATGGGGTGTTACCACTGCTGATCAGTTTGTGGGTAACTTTGACAACTTTGGTGCTGCCCAGTTCGCGTTGCTCAAGACTGAGAACAGTGCTGTGTTTGAACGCAACTTCGATGGTCAAGGCAATGGTCGTCTGTGGGTTGATAAAAACAAAGACGGTATCCTGAACGTCAATGATGACGAACAGATCATCGTTCCGGGCACTTCCAATGTAACGGCTGCTCAGTTGAATCTGATTGCAGGCAATACCATTACGTTGACAGCACCGTCAGCTTTGGTTAATGCAACCAAGAACGACAATGCAACTGATAAAACGACTGTTGCAAATGACACCATCAATACAACTGTTGCTAACTTGGTTGGTTCTACCATTGATGGCTTGGCAAAAACCGACACATTGGTTATCACTGATAAAGTCACATCGCTGAACACTCCTGCTCCAGGTGGGTTGGCATTGGGTGATACTAAAGCGGGTGGCACATTGACCAGTATCGATGCAGTCACACTGGCAGCGGGTACTGATGCGAATGCACCAGTCGCTATTCATAACGGTACTGTCAAGGTCACGTTGGGTGCTGCTTCCAGCATTACTTTGGGTGCACCTCTTACTGGTACAACGGGTGACACAGTAGTGGGTTCAGCAGAAGCTGATGTTATTAAGGGGGACTTTGCTGACGCTGTTGCTCCAGCAACACCGCCAGCAGTCGGTTTACAAGCTAACTACCAGTATGATGAAACCATCAATGGCGGCGCTGGCAATGACACGATCAACGTGGCAGGCGGCAAAGACAAGATCGATGGTGGTGATGGCAATGATTCGGTTGAGTTTGACAACACATTCTTACCTGTTGGTGTTAAGGCGTTGACTTCTGACGATACCGTTAATGGTGGTGCTGGTAGCCTTGACTTTTTGAATCTGTTCGGCAACGTTAATGCTGTCGCGGATGACTTCAAAAACGTCTCCGGCTTTGAAGGTCTGGTGTTGGACTTCTTGGCAAGTGACGCTACTGTAATCGTTGGTGATGCTTTGGTTGCTGCGGGTACTACCTTTGGGGTTAGCGCTCTTCAGCCATCAACTGCTACCACTCATCCGGCTCCAGTAAACACTGCTAACAAGAATGTTTCATTCGATGGTAGTGCGGAAAAAGACGGTGCATTTTCTTACACTTCCAGCGACCAAGTTGACAATGTAAAAGGTGGTGAAGGCAACGACACCTTTAAGTTCGATACTTTCCTGACTAATGCTGACACAGTTGCCGGTGGCAAAGGTACTGACACCTTGGAAATCAAGGATGGTACAGCGGCTAATACTGACTTAGCTTTGGTTAGCAGTATCGAAGTACTGAAGCTGGCTGACGTTAACACGACATTGGCAGCAACTGATGCATTGGTTGATAAAGATGGAACGCTAACAATTGATGTCAGCACGTGGAAACCAACCACTACTACCCCAGTTTACACTGCCAGCACATTGAATTTTGATGGTTCACTAGAACTGGATGGTAAGTTCAACATTACTGGTGGTGCAGGTAACGATATTATTATCGGTGGTAGCAAAGACGATATTATCGTTGGTGGCGCTGGTGATGACACACTCACTGGTGGTGCTGGCAAGGATACTCTCACTGGCGGTGCTGGTAAGGATAACTTTGCTATGACTGCTGCTCAGAGCAACATCCAAGACGGTTGGGATAAGATTTCTGATCTGAACGTTAACGATGACAAGATCAAAGTTGGTGGTAACGCGCCAGAACCAGGGGTTGACTCCATGACTTTGATCAACGTTGCTTCTGCAACCTCCACAACGCTGGCATCAGCAATTCAATCTCAAGTTGCTATGCTGGCGCAGAGTGCATATAACGCCATAGGTGACGTGCTGTTTATTGAGGTTGCTAACTTCAATGGTGCAGCGGCTACTTTCTTGGCTGTTAATGGTAACAATTCTCGGACTGGTTTGTCAGCAATTGACGCTTCAGATGTGTTCGTTGAAATTACTGGTGTCACAGGTTCTTTCTCCATTGACGACATCATTGCTTAATCTATCTCGGTAGTTTAAGTTGAAGGGCTGTGTTTGATGGCATGGTCAAGCCCCCCAGCCCCAAAAGTTGGGGGCTTTTTGACATCAGGAATGGGATTTTTTAATTAGTGTTTTTAATTGAATTAAGCAATTTACATTGATAAAGTGTAAGTGGGCATTGGGCTAAAGAGTCAGTGCTGGTTTATTTGAATCTATCTTAAAGGAGTTCTATTATGAACATGAAAAACGTTTTAGGTGCTGCGCTGATGGCTGCTTCCCTAATGGTAAGCGTTGACGCAATGGCGGCACGCGGTGGTGGCTCTGGTAGCCCGGCAGTTGCACAACTGGCGGCAACTCTCACGCCACCTCCAGCACCTGGTCAGCCAGTGGTTGTTCCTGACGTGGGCGCAGGTACTCGTGTAACGACTTTTCAAACTGTTATCGCCAGCAACACTAGCTTCAGCGGTCGTTAATTAGTTGCACTGACCCTCATAGCCCTGCTTTCCATACGGAGAGCAGGGCTTTTTTGTTTATTGTTGGCCAAGTGGTTGCTATAATTTTATTTTTATGGGCTTGGGGAGCGTTTATGTCTGATTGGACTTCTGGCTACGTGGCTGATATTGGCTATACCTATGGTTACTACCCTGAATTGAACCCGTTGCGGGTAAAGCTGGCGTTTCTGCACGCAGGCATGGTATTTCCTGACGTCGGTACTGCTTGTGAACTGGGTTTCGGTCAGGGGATGAGCATCAACCTGCACGCCGCCGCTTCCACCACGCAATGGTGTGGGACAGACTTTAATCCGGCACAAGCGGCTTTCGCGCAAGATGCCGCGAGCGTATCAGGTTCTGCCGCACGGCTTTACGATGAGGCATTCGCTGAATTCGCTCAGCGTGATGACCTGCCGGATTTTGATTACATCGGTATGCACGGTATCTGGAGCTGGATTTCGGATGAAAACCGTGGCGTGATCGTTGATTTCTTGCGTCGCAAGCTCAAGGTCGGCGGTGTGCTTTACATCAGTTACAATACTTTGCCGGGCTGGGGCGCGTTTGCACCCATGCGTCACCTCATGACCGAACACGCCCGCGTTATCGGCGCAGAGGGGAATGGCATTGTTAATCGCGTCAACGGTGCCATCGACTTTACTGAAAAGCTGCTCGCCACCAACCCCAGCTACAGTCGTGCCAATCCACAAATTGCGGAACGCATCAACAAAATCAAAACACAGAGCCGCCATTATCTGGCACATGAATACTTCAACCGCGACTGGTTACCCATGCACTTCGGTACGATGGCGGAATGGCTGGAAAGCGCCAAACTCAGTTATGCTTGTTCCGCGCATTACCTTGATCACATTGATGGGGTCAATCTGACAGCGGATCAACAAGCGTTCTTGAAAGACATACCGGATGCCCAGCTACGCGAAGCGGTACGTGATTTCATGGTCAATCAGCAATTCCGCCGCGATTATTGGGTTAAGGGTGCACGTCGATTCAATTCACTGGAACAAGCGGAAGCATTGCGTGCGCAAAAGGTCATTTTGATAGCACACCGCGCCGACGTACCGTTGAAAGTTAATGGGGATTTAGGCGAAGCCAGTATGTCAGAAGCGGTATATACACCTATCCTGGATCTGATGGCGGATTACCGGGCGCGTACCCTTGGTCAGATTGCCCAAGCTGTACAGGAGCAAGGTATCAGCATTGGGCAAGTGGTACAGGCGGCGATGGTATTGACAGGAGGCAGTTTCATGGCTGCCGTACAAGCAGATGTCACCGTTAACCGAGCACGCAAACATACTGACAAGCTCAATGCTTGGTTGATGGATAAATCCCGTGGTAGCACTGATGTGAGTTATCTGGCAAGCCCCGTGATCGGCGGCGGCGTGACCGTGGGGCGTTTCCAGCAACTGTTTTTACTGGCATTGTCACAGGGTAAAAAGTCCCCAATGGAACAGGCGGGTTTTGTTTGGCAAATACTGGCAGCGCAAGGTCACAAGTTGCTTAAAGAAGGCAAAACGTTGGAAACCACAGAAGAAAACCTCGCTGAACTCACCGCGCAGGCACAAACCTTTGCGGAGAAGCGTTTACCTGTGTTACGGGCGTTGCAGGTTGTGTCTTGAACGGTGATTAGGTTCCACCAGAGGCCGCTTTAGAAATAAACCAGCTAAAAATGCGAAAAAGACAGCGTTAGCAGGGATGTGAAAATTAAAATCTACCGAGGCGTGTAGGAGCATCAGCAAAATGCCGATGCCTGCACCAACCTTGATGAAACGCTCTTGTCCCCAAGATTGCTCACGCATTTGCCACCAGCCGTAAGCATACAGCGCTAGAACAGCGAGAATAATGCCTAAGCCTACCACCCCGGTTTCCAGCAAGAGTTCTAAGTAATCGTTATGGGCGTTATGGGCAAAGCCGATTTGTTCAACCGGCTGAAAGGCATGGTAAACATCGGCATAAGTACCCAGACCCGTACCAAAAGGAAAAAATTGTTGGACAGCTTGCCAACTGACTTCGAGTATTCGCCAGCGCTCATCTTCCATTGGGTTGGCTTGGACAAAGCGATTTAATACGGGAATCAGCCCAATGCTGCTGGCAATTCCAAACCCAATGGTGCTGATGACTACCCCCATGCCTGCTGAACGTTTACCGCCGATATGACGTGCAAACAGCAAGCTGCACAGTAAAAGTCCCAGTATGATTAATGCAACACCCGCCCGGGAACGCGAAAAAACCCCAGCCAGTAATAATAATAAGGCAATACTGCCGAAAATCAGTGCATGGTTAAATTTGTGAATAAAATGGTTAAGATCATGTCCGTCATCCTGCACATGACGGCGACCAATAGTATAAGCTGTTAACCCTGCGGCAAGAGGAAAGGCTATTTCCATTAAAGTTGAAAAATGGTCACGGTTAGGGTAACTGCCAGTAGCACTATCAGTGAAACCAGCAGCGTATTGCGATAAGCCATAAGCGGCTTGTAAAGCCGCAATACCAAGAAAGACATACAGACTGTATAATGTATGCTTTTTATTCATACTGCCGACCGCGAGAAACACCGCTAAAGCCGGTAAAACTGCGAGTAAACTGTATAGACTGTTGGTAGGAATGACTGACAATGCTAGATAGGCGTCAGCTTTACCGTTTTCATCAAGCCAGTCATACACTTGTACGTACAGATCCCTTCCGGGTAATGTACGCCATAGACTTTCGGGTAAAGGCATTAAATACAGCGTTAGAATACTAAGTGCGAATAGCAGAAACCACCATATCGCACCTGTAAACCGTTGACGGCATAAGCCCCACCAACCAATTGTTGCCAGCATAATTAAGCCCATGCATTGCATGATGAGCAAAGCCATTGCTGTATTACCAGCTCTCATTAGTGGGGAAAAAAGCAATAACAGGCATGTCACCCCAAATACAATTTGTTGAGGTAAGCGGGAAGTTGTCATAGAGAAACCCTGTATCATTTTGTCTGAATGGTTACGTCATCGAACCACAAACGTCCGCTAAACAGGTGTTCGTGGGCGTATGGGCTGGCTGCTTCTAAACGTAATAATTGTGTCTGGCATGACGTTGCATTCGCATTATTATCAGGTTTTGGAACATTAAATGTTATTTGTAAGTTTTTCCAGCCATCAGTACTGCCTCTTAGGGCAGAGCCCTCAGCCAATAAAATACTTTGGTCGCCTTCGCAGCGGATACGCCATTGCAGCCCTTTACGATTAGCTACATCGCCAAGACGGTAACTCATCTCCAACATATAATGCCCAGATGGGAGTATCAACTGCTGCCAGACATGTTGAAAGTTGATGATTTGCTGCTGATGCCCCTTAAATGCAATTTGTAAGGCTTTTAGGCCATTGCTACCGCTGATGTTGCCCGTCGTCTTAATGTCGACTAATGGTGTGGGTTGCCAATACCAAGCGAAGCCTTCGTTATGAACTTCACCTTCAAAGCCTCCGTCATAAACCAAGTTGGCTAGTGCCTGTTGGGAAGGCTTCAATGTGTCTAGCCATAATCGCTGAGCTTGTTGCCAACGCTTTTCTTTAATCAGACGATAAACATAAGGCATTTGTTCATTTTTAGAGACAGGTTTGTTTGAGGTCTCACGTGCTTGATAATAGCGGTTGAGTAGATCAATGTTGGGTTCGTTCTGCGCTAAATAAGCGAAAAACGTTGCCCACCAAGAAGGTGCTCGTTCAGCATATTCTAATAGCAATTTTCCTCCCACCTCTTCTTTCAACATATCATGCAAAGGCGGGAAGAGTTTGTCGTTAAATTGAGAGGTAACACTCAGGAGGGTATGTATAGCTTTGGTGGCTTTTTCTAAATCAGGAGGCAGCTTTGACCAGTGACCAAGCATACGCAATTGTACATCACCATGTACAGGCCATAGCAGAGTGGCTAAGTCGGCAAGCCTATCGATAGATTCTAAATTATCACCTTGATAAGCTTGGACAAACTGCGCAACAGCACGTCCACTGCTTAAATTTTGGTTGATACCGCGCAGGGCATAGGCTCTAGCGTCATCCTGTTTTCCTAAGATGAAAGCTTGTTCTGAAAGGTTTGACCAAGCATCAGCCGTGAGAATTCGGCTATCATTTGGGGGTACTTGTTCCAATGGATTGAGTAACGGTGTCCATCTTGTATCGTAAGGGGCTGACAGGCGCTCGGCAAGAATTTGATCATTGCCGCGAGTTACCACCTGCCAGCCCACTAAGGCTACTATCACTACCAATAATGCGCGTTGTAACCACGTTACCATCAGTAAATTCCTTTTTTCGATGAGGTACTAAACTTATAGTATTACGCCGCTTTTTTCCCTGTTAACGCCTTTTTCTTCGGAGTACGCCCGTCACCCTCACTGCTTTCCCCCGCTCCGTAACTGTAGTAGTAGTCATAACTGTAGTAGTTAGAATCACCCACCGCACTTTTTGCTTTAGTAAGCACGACGCCTAACAGGTGGCTGCGAGCTTGCCGCAAACGCTCGTAGGCAGAATGCAAGGGCTGCTTACGGGTTTCATTGTATGCGGTAATGAGCAAAGTGGCGCGGGTATGATTGCCAATAATTAACGCATCGGCTAAGCCAAGTACTGGCGGCGCGTCGATCATGACCAGATCGTAAGGCAGTTGCCCATTTTCGGCTCGCATTGTCAATTCATGCAAATGTTCACTGGATAGCAGCTCAACCGGGTTAGGCGGAATCGGCCCTGATGGAATCGCAAACACATTTGGAATCAGTGTCGGTTTAACCAATGCTTCCAATTTTTCCTGACCGGTTAGGAAATGTACAAAACCCTGACTATTATCCAGTTTAAAGCGTTTGTGTACCGTGGGTTTGCGTAAGTCACCGTCAATAATCAATACTTTTTTACCTGCCTGCGCAAATGCCGTCGCTAAGTTAATGATCGCACTACTTTTCCCTTCGCTAGGGCCTGCACTGGTCACGTTCATAATGCGTGGTGCACCGGTGCGGGTGGCAAACATCAAATTGGTACGCAACGAGCGGAACGCCTCCGCGACGGCCGAAGTGGGTTGTTCAGCGGTCATCAAGTGATACTCGGTGTCGGCGCTGCCTTTACTGCGTTTGCCAATCGCTGGGGCAATACCCAGTAATGGCAACGGTAATAAGCGTTCAATGTCTTCTTTGGTTTTGATGCGGTCATCCAAAAATTCCAATAAGAATGCAGCGACCACGCCAATGAATAAACCCAGTACGGCACCCAATGCCAGATTTAGCTTCTTGTTAGGTTTGTGGACAGCGTAAGGCACAATTGCCGCATCAACCACCGCAATATTGTTGGTGACAGCGCCACTGGCAACTCCCACTTCTTTAAGGCGTTGCAATAAGCCTTCGTATACATTGCGATTGGTTTCCACTTCACGGTTTAAAGTGTTGTAAGTAATGCGTTTGTCACGTAAATCTTGCACGCCTGATACTTGGGTTTGCATCTCTGCACGCAATTCGTCTTCTTTTTGCTTGGCTTCCAAATAATCTGATTTTAAGGCATTTTGGATATTGCGGGTTTCTTGTTGAATCTGTGTTTTCAATTCCGCAATTTGCTGATCAATACCCGTGCGTATATTGCTACTGGCTTTACTCAGTTGGGTATCAATTTTATTGATTTTTTGCTCAAGCTGTACCATCAACGGGTAATCCGGTTTGTAAATTTCCAACTTTTCTTGGTAGTCGGCTTCTAACTTGGCCTTTTCTTGTTCAAGGCGTTGAATGGTGGGGTCGTTAATCGTGGTACTGCTGCTAACTGATTGTGCTCTTACTTCCAGTTCAGTCAGTGCTTTCTTGAGCGTTTGGATCGTGGTGCTGGCCAAAACCGCTGAAGCCATATCCGCTGATTTGACTTGGCTATACTTGGTTTCAGCCGAGATGCGGTCACGTTCGGCGGTGGCTAATGCATTGCTCAAACCAGATAAGCGCTGTTCTTTCATATTCTCATTGTTGATATCCAAAATATCGGCTTGTTTAGCATAGTCGGCAAGCTTGGCTTCGGACTCTTCCAACTTACTTTTGGTTAAGACTAGCTGTTCTTGCAGGAATTGCTCCGCGTAACGGGTAGTACCGGCACGACGCTCCAAATTCATACTGATGTAGTTTTGGGCAATGGCATTGGCAGCATTCGCAGCAAATTCTGGGCTGGCATCATCGTATTGAATATTCACGATTTTAGAGTTTTTCACCGGAGAAATGGTGACATTTGCCAAGAATTTATCCGCTAAGGGGCGTTCACCTTTGACTTCGGTGGCGTCTTGCACAGTTTCTTCAGTACTAAACGCTTCCAACCAATCCGCGTAGAAGGGTTTGGCTAATTGTTCTTGAGTGCCACGCAGTTTGTCTTCAATGCCCATATTGCTAATCACGCGCTCAGCTAAGCTACGGCTTTTGAGCAATTCATAATGGGTTTGATAAAAATCTTTGCTATTTACGCTGCTGCCTTGTGAGGCTTTTGCCTCGACATCGTAATCCAAGAGACGTTGTTCCTCTTGATTGATTTCCATGGTAACGCCTGCTCGATAAATGGGCGTAATACTCAGGGTGAAGATTAAGGTAATCAGCGTGATCAAAATGAACAGGGTGAAGATTACCGCACGCCGCCGCCGAATTACTGACCATAATTGGCGTAAATCGATTTCGTCATCATCACTTTTGTCTTGCTCAAAAATAGCAGGTACAGGTTCTGGTTCGTTAACCGTCATGAATTTACGTTGGCTCAGTGAGGTCACTTCCTGCCGAGGGCGAGAATTATCATCGTCATAAGAAGGGTATTTTTGCGTAATCATAATTTTTACCAAGTGTATCCGTATGCCAAGCCCGTTAGTTTTAATTAAAAGGGTTGATTAACCCTGACATCATGTCTTTTACTTCTTTGAACCAATAGCGACTATCCGAACGGTGCGCCACAATTTGATCATTACCGCGTATATAAGGGTCACGTAAACGCCCATCCCGAATGGCTTGAATATCCAATTGATAGGCTTTAACTTGCTGACCATTGCGTCGAAATAACACTACTTTATCCGGGCTGGCAAGATTAGCTAGACCACCGGCTAAGGCAATGGCTTGCAGAAACGTTATGGAACCTTCGATAGGATAAACGCCAGGTTTATTTACTTCACCCTCTACAGTAACACGTTGATTGGTAAAGCTTTCAACTAAAATGCTAACTTGAGGGTTTTGTAAGTATTTTTGTTGTAACAAGCCACTGAGTTGATTTTCTACGGCTAATGGTGTTTTCCCGCTAACTGATAATGCGCCTATCAATGGCAGGGAGATTTTACCATCTGAACCAACCTTGTATTTTCCCGATAACTCCTCGGCTTGGAATACCTTGATGTCTAGCAAATCGCCTGAACTAATAGCGGTATTTTCAGTGGGTGCTAAATAATCCAGTTCTTGCAAGCTAGAAAAAATACTACCAGATTCAGTAGTGCCTAAGCCGACTTGCTGTGTATCTTCCGGGTGAGCAGGCGGTGTACTACAACTTGCTATTAAAGCGGCACCGACAAATACGGCAGTGACGGGTAACAGGGAGTGCAGCCTGTTTAAATGTTTGTGCATTTCAAAAGCCCTTGAAACGTTAAAAGTCGTCTTAAACGAGGAATAATAAATGTGATCAGGCAAAAAAACGGCTAAACCAACCTTTTTTAGTCGCTAACTGCTCAGAAGCCATGTAAGGCGCAAAGGCTGTCGATAGACCCGGTGGTTGACTCACCGCCGCAGGGTTGGCGTTGTCGAGAATCGCCTGCGGGCGTTCAACGACCATACGCATAATTTCTGCCTCATCGCCGGTAATGTCGATAGCCGCCGCAATGCCTTCCGACAGAATCGGTGGGCGGCGTTCGGTGCCGTGTGCATCAGAGGCAATAATATGCACAATGCCTTCTTGTAGCATCCGCTCAGACCACTGCTTGGCTTTACTGCCAAATTTACCACTGATTGCACCAGCGGTGATTTGAATCCATGCGCCTTGTTGAGCAGCGGTTACAAAATCTTGGTAGTGGTCGTCTAACCAACGTAACCGCTCTGGATGCGTAATCAGAGGAACGTATCCAGCGTTAATGAAGTTTTCAATCTGTTCCAAAAATCCGGTGACAGGCACGTGATGAGAAGGCTCCAGTAAAAAGTAACGTGAGCCGTGTAATGTCGGAATATCACCGTTATGTAAGCCCATCATGACTTCTGGCACCATGTGAACATCCGCCCCTGCAATCAATGTCAGTGGGATTTCGGCTTCATCCAATGCTGCTTGCAAGTGGTGCAAGGCAGGCATAATCGTGCTGGTCGAATTATGATAAATACCCGGATAAATATGCGGTGTACACGCCAGATGCGTCGTACCGTCAGCAACGGCAATACGCGCCATGGCGAGTGATGTTTCCAAATTTTTAGAACCATCACACAACCCCGGTAATATATGGCTATGTAAATCAATCATAATGCGTCACCTGTATCATTAAGTCTCAAATTATATACCATTCATCTGGAAAATTTTGTGAAATTGGTCACACTTTTTGCCGAGTTAAGCAACGCCTTCCAACTTGACAGGGAAGGGAATAACACAACTTGTTGCTTTCTGTGCACTTATATCGGGCGTTACACCAGGGTGTTTAAACCCTTGAATATGGCTGTGGAGCAGGCGATACACTTTAGCTAAATTGCGTTGACGGCAATCCGTATCCAATGAATCTAGCATTTTCGTCACGTCCGCCCATTCCATGCAGGCTTCATGCGCCATAAAAATACGTGGGTGTGAGGTTGTTTGCGGGCTTTCGCCAATCAGCAACTCTTCATACAGTTTCTCGCCGGGGCGTAACCCTGAAAAGCTAAGAGCAATGTCGCCTTGTGGGTGGGCTTCGGTTTGCAACGTAAGCCCTGAGAGATTTACCATGCGTTTTGCCAAATCAACAATTTTAACCGGCTCGCCCATATCCAATACAAATACTTCGCCACCCGTTGCCATCGCTCCCGCTTGAATAACCAGTTGCGCGGCTTCAGGAATGGTCATGAAATACCGAATAATATCGGGATGCGTCACAGTGATTGGGCCACCTTTGCGTATTTGTTCGCGAAATAGCGGTACCACCGAGCCTGATGACCCTAGCACATTGCCAAACCGTACCATACTGAACACTGTGTCACCGGGCATTTTTGCCAAGCCTTGCAGCACTAGCTCTGCCATGCGCTTACTGGCTCCCATCACATTGGTGGGGCGTACCGCCTTGTCCGTCGAAATTAAAATAAAGCGTTCAACGCCTTCCGCCCGCGCCGCTTTGGCAGCTTGTAGTGTGCCGAAAACATTGTTACGCAAGCCTTCGATCGGATTGTGTTCTACCATTGGTACATGTTTGTACGCCGCAGCGTGGTAAAGCGTGTTGATCCCATGTTGGCGTAACGCTTCTTCAACCCGTTGATAATCTTGAACTGAACCTAACATAGGGATAATCGGCACAGATAAGTGTTCGTGGCGGCAAAGGTTTAATAATTCTTGCTCAATTTGATAGAGCGCGAACTCCGATAACTCGAATAAAACCAAACGAGTTGGTTGCAAGCGCACGATTTGGCGACACAATTCTGAGCCAATGGAACCGCCTGCCCCTGTTACCATCACCGCTTTGTTGGTAATGCACTGGCTGAGTAAGTCGGCTTTTGGGGCAACCGAGGAGCGCCCTAGCAGTTCATCAATGCCAATTTCGCGTAATTCGGCAATCGACCGTTCCCCTGAAACCAGATCACTTAACTCTGGAATGGTGCGCACATGTACCGATAGATGATCCAGCGACTCCACAATTTCACGGCGACGTTGATGGCTAACCGACGGCATCGCCAGTAATACTTGTTGAATATGCCGCGTTGCGATCAAATGAGGCAGTTCTTCCATAGCGTGAACCCTTACCCCGTGAATAACGGCTTTGTGCAAGGCGGGGTTGTCATCAACGAAGATTGCCACCCGGTATTCCGGCATACTCGCTAACGTTGCTGCTAATTGAATGCCTGACTGACCAGCACCGTAAATAGCGACGCGAATATGACCATTTTTGTATTGCGAGGTTTGATGGTGATGCCGAATCAAGTAACGGCTGCTTCCCACTAAAAATAACGCTGTTCCCCAATAAATGGGATAAAAAGAACGCGGGATGCCATTCCAGTCAAACAATAAGGCCATTGTACCCAGCAGTACCGCTGACACGGTAATGCCTTGGATCACGGCAAGCAGTGCCTCCCCACCCATGAAACGCACAATCGCTCGGTAAAGCCCCAGTGTGACAAACAGTGGAATCGTTACCAAGGGTGCTGCAATCATCAGCCATTGACCGTCTTGCAAATTAGGTTGCCAAGTACCAAACCGCATAGCAAAACTTATCCACACTGCTAAGGTCAGCAATACGGTATCAGCACCAAGCATAATGATGCGTTTTTGCCAGCGGGGTAGTGCTAACAAGTGTTTATAAGCAGACTTTTGAGTATTCATTGGTACGGCGCTCCCTAATCCGTGTGTATATTCTGTATGCATTCTGAGTTTATTGATGTGTAACGATAATAACCAATAATATATGCTAACATATTGTTCAGATTCATTGTGATGTCATTGATTAAAAAATGATATGAAATTTTCTCTATCCTTCAGCAATAATTAATATTAGACGACCTATAGTTAATTTTATGTGATCAAGTTCACAGTGATCCGAACACGAAACAGGTAATGTTAGTACCAGAGATAATAAGGTACTACTGCTTACTTTATAAGCTGAGTAAGTTTAGTACCAGTGATGGTGAGAGGTCAGTGAATCTTTGGGAATCCTCAAGGTCTATAAGTTTGAGTGATATGCCAAATGTTATATGAGATTAGGGGTTATAATCGTCAGGGGTAAGATCGTGGTTATTAAAGATGAAAAATTGATTGCCGATGCACTAAGCAGTGGTTATCAATGGAGCAGTGAGCGTGTAACTTTCAGTTTGCCTATCATTGGCAGTTCATGGGGGTATGCGGGTGAACCAAATGATTCCATGTACGGTGTTTTATCGGAGTCGCAAGCAAGCCGTGTTCGGGATGCGCTCAATGCTTGGGATGAGGTGACTGCATTAACGTTGACAGAAGTCAATGATATTGTTGGTAAGGGGCAAATACGTGTGGCCTTTGCTAATGTCGGAACGTCTGAGGCAGGTCATGCTTATTATCCGGGAATCACGGAGCAGGCGGGTGATATTTGGTTGGATGATAACTTAAAGAATGTCACCTTTGCGGACAATAGTTACGCCTACTTCTTGCTCTTGCATGAAATTGGTCATGCTTTAGGTTTGAAGCATCCTCATGAAGCGAGTGGCCTTAGCAGTACCGTGCTGCCGACAGAATTGGATGATATGCGTCATACGGTTATGTCTTACCGTGAGCAACCCGATCGTTACCAGTTGAATTTCTATATTAATGAGTCAAACAACTTAGCGTATAGCGCAACATTTGTGTACGCATCAGCGCCCATGTTATTGGATGTATTGGCTATCCAAGCGTTGTACGGTGCTGATTATACGACGAGAACGGGTAACGATACTTATCGTTGGGAAGCAGGCGAAGCGTTTTTTACCACGTTATGGGACGCCGGTGGAACTGATACTATTGATGCATCCAACCAAGTAGCCAGTATTATTAATTTGAATGCCGGGACTTTTTCATCACTGGGTTCAGTCTCAGCAGATGAGTTGAAGCAGTCGTTGGCAGCACAATTTCCACAATATCCTAGCAGTTGGATCGATGAGCGCGTGGATCGCTTTGCAGCCGATGGTACTTTGTATACAGGTAAGGATAATTTGGCGATTGCTTACGGTGTTACGATTGAAAATGCTATCGGTGGTGCTGGTAATGACACATTGATTGGTAACAGCGCGAATAACATCTTGCGCGGTGGCGCTGGGAATGACGTGCTGGAAAGCGGGAGTGGTAGCAATACCCTGTTTGGCGATGCCGGGTATGATGTTGCGCGTTATGCTTCATCTAGCAATGCTTATCGAGTGACGCAGAATGGTGATTCGTGGGAATTAGCATCTCTCAACAGCGGTACAACAGATGTTCTACATAGCATCGAGAGCCTAGAATTTGCTGACAGAAGCTTTTTTGATAGTGTCGAGGCTCAGCAGGTTTATCGGCTCTATCAAGCCGCATTTGATCGCACACCTGACAAGGGCGGCTTAAGCTATTGGATTAGTCAATATGTTGCTGGTAAAGACCTTGCCACGATTTCAGCAGGCTTTACCTATTCACAAGAATTCATGGCACTTTATCCCGTAGGTGATACTTCCGCTTTTTTATACGGTTTGTACGACAATGTGCTGGGACGCACGCCTGATGCGGGTGGTTTAGCTCATTGGCAGGCGGAAATGCAAAAAGGAATGTCAGCGGCTGCGGTGTTGTTGGCATTTAGTGAGAGTGCGGAAAATCGTATAAATTTGGCTGCGATTATTGATGACGGTTTTTGGTTAGCTTAATGAGGTGATTAATGGCGCGTGTATTATTAAATAGAAACGAGTTGTTTAATGTTATTAATAACAATGTTGATGTGGTCGGTAATACGGGTACGGAAACTATTGTCATATTTGATAATATGCCATTCGATGCCGCTAATATTATGCTTGATCAGAGTGTTGAGCATGTGCAGTTTCAAGCAGCGAGCAATGCATATAAATTTCAACAAGTTGGTAACGTCTTGCGAATTTATCAATTTGACGGGGATTTAATCGCAACAGTGCCGGTGGGAACGGGAAATAATTTAGATTTTGCATTCGATAATGGCAAAGCGGTAATTAATTTTTCAGTAAGTGGATCTAGTGCGGGTAAAATTACTGTTGGTGGTGAGGCCGTATCAACCTTGGCAGGTGGTGCGCAACTGGTTGCACCAGTATTAACTAACGGTAATTCTTCGGAACAGCCCAGTCATCAGCCGACCGCGCAAGAACAATTTATGCTGGAGTTATTGAATCGTGCGCGGATGAACCCGGTTGAAGAAGCGAGTCTACTCGGTATTGATCTTAATGAAGGATTAGCAGCAGGAACATTGTCCACGAATCCGCGCCAACCCTTAGCGTTTAATAATGAACTGACAGCCGCAGCACGTTCTCATAGTCAAGATATGCTGGACAATGATTTTTTTGCACATACGAATTTAGCTGGTAATTCTCCTTTCGACCGCATTCAAGCAGCAGGTTATACTTATACCACCGCAGGTGAGAATCTTGCCTATGTTGGTACAACGGCAACGCTTTCTCAAGCATTGATCAATACGTTTGTGCAAGATTCTCATGAGGACTTATTCGTAGATGAGGGAATTATTGGGCGTGGACACCGTATCAATATGCTCAATGCAAACTTTAAAGAAATCGGTATTGGTATTGTGGATGGCAGTTTTAACAATGGTAATGCGGATTTCAATGTAGTGATGTCCACGCAGAATTTTGCAACTCAACCAAATGCAAAAGCAATATTGCTAGGCGTAATTTATGCTGACGCGGATAACAATGCTTTCTATACGCCTGGGGAAGGCATTGGTGATGTTAGTATTGTTATTCTCAATACTGCTACTAATACGACTCAAACACTGTATTCAATGACGGCGGGAGGGTATCAAGTTGCGTTACAAACAGGTGTTTATGATATAACGTATACGTTTGATGGCAATACACAATTTGTCAATGACTTGGTGATTGGCATCGATAACGTTAAGTCTGACTGGTTAATAGCATAATCAGACTTAACAAGCGGTGCTGTTCAGGTAGCAGAGTGTTGCTGTAACGCCTCTTTGAAATGTGCGGCTAACTGTTTCCAATCCGCATATTGCCTGACTTGCTGGTAAGCTGAATTAACAACGTGCGAGTAACTGGCGAGTTGCTGTGGGGCGATAGTGTTTAAAAACGCCGGTATTTCATCCAGTTCTTGCGCAATGTAATCACGTCCTGTCACAAAGATGCCGCCTCGCGCCCCAAAACGGGTGGATATAATCAACTGCCCGCTGGCGGCAGCTTCGAGAATTTTTAAATTAGACCCTGAACCAGCCATCATCGGGTTCAGGGAAATGTCACAGGTGTGCAACAACTTCAGTTTATCAGCATCGCTGACTACCCCTAATAAGGTGAGGTTGGTGGGTATTGCAGTGTGTATTTCTGTCGCTATGGCACGGCAGACACTGCCAGCGATGATGAAATTCAAGTGATTGCATTGCGTGGCAATATCGATAATGGCCTTAAGTGCATGAATATTGGGCAGATGTAAACTTCCCATAAACAGTACCTTAAGGCGATTATCCTTTCTATCAGTTAAGCGTTGTTGAGTCGACACGAACGGAATGCTATCAATATCCACGCCATTGGCAACAATAGCGCCTTGTTTAGCAGCGCCATAATAGTGTTGTAATCTATCCATATCCGCTGTGGTGCAACTGATGACGCAGCTTGATTCTTGAACACAAGCACGTTCTGCTTGCTCCACGGCGGTTAAAGCATCGTTATAACGGTGTACGTCGCCTTGAGATGCCAGCATCTCTTGTTTTAGGTCAAATTCCATATTATGGGCATCGTAGCAAAATGCCCCCGCATAAGCCGAACGTAATGCCGAGTAACCGTAAGGGTGTGATAATACTACCCAATCAGCATTAGCCGTTTCTGTCTTGATCGTGTTTACCCATTCCGGTAGGGCATTAGGGTAAAGCAGTGCAGCAATATCACCCGCTGAGATCCCCAGTTCTTGGGACAACAAGTGTTCACGTTGCTCGTAGTCAAGGGATTTGGCAAGACGGATTTCCTGCATTCCCGGTGCAATGGTCACTGACTCGGTGGCGTGGCTGGCAGGCACTAACGTCACTAATACCACATTCCAGACACGCGCCAGCCACCGATACAGGTGGTAAATACGCAATTGCCCACCACTGACTGGTGGATAAACCGAAAAAGTATTGATGACTACCAGTTTTTTACGTAAGCCAACCACGAGAAATTGATGCAATTCATTCCACGATACTTTATCGGCCCACTGTTTAGCGACTGCGCCGTAGCGGGCAGCTAATGCCGGTGTGTTAGCACAGGTTGTTAATGCTTGTGCCAAACTGGTGACATCCGGTGCAACGACCCAACCCGTTTCAGCGTGTTTAATCAGTTCGGTCACGCCTCCGGCATCGCTGGTGGTAATAACCGGCTTACCTGCTAACATAGCTTCCAGCGTGATTAGCCCGTAATCTTCTTGTTCCGGTACAAAAATCACTGCCAAGGCGTCAGCGTAATACCGGGCTAATTGCTCGTCTGTGACATAGCCGAGGAATACAATGCCGGGATTACCTTGCGCCAAATCTCGCCATGCGGCTTCACAAGGGCCATTACCGGCAATATATAAAGGGTTCGCAACACCAGCAGCTAACCAAGCACGAATAATCAAGTCGATACGTTTGGGTTTGTCCAAGCGACTAGCGGTAAAAAAATAGCGTTGGCTTCCCGTGTACAAGCCGCTTAGGGATGTGGGGTGATAAAATACTTCCACGACACTGTTGGCGGGGAAATAGCCCACACGATTGGCAACGGTATGTGAAATGGCACAATGCCGTTTCACACCGGGGCTAGATTGCCCGACAGTATCCAATAAATGCACAATACTCCGGCTAATTGCACCGGGGAAACCGTACCAATCGGCAGGTAAACGTTGTTTCCACGCCAGAAAAGTGAGTAAAGCCCGAATAATTTCCGGTAAATAGTCACGATTGGCGGGCGGTTTTAACAAAAAGTCATGCAGCGTATGCAATTCACGTGGAAATTGACGCTTATCTGGAATCGCAGTGGATAAGTGCTGCGGATAAGTGTCGTAAAGCCCCCGTAATTTATGTTGCATGTAAATAACATGGTTCGGGTGACTAATCATCCATGCAGGGTATTTTGTACTAATAACTTGATCAAAGTGCAGCAAATCCAAACGCGCAAAGTCGATGTAACTGTGGATAATTTCATCTAAGTTGCGTTCGGGTGAGGGTATTTTGATAAGTTCAGCACTGACGTCGGCGCGTTTATTGAGAGAGTCGACGAGCCCCCACCAAAGATTTTCTGCCCCGCCACGCACAAAAGGCACGCTGCTGGGCGCTACTACTGCAATTTTCACCTTTATCCCTCGGCTGTTAGTTTCTCAACTACATTAGACCAAGAAATACCCAGTTCTGTATACAAGGCGCGTCCAGCACGTCCTTTTTCGCGACTGAGGTGTGGTTGCGTAAACGCTTCATCAATGGCGGCGGCAATGGCTTGCGGCTCAGGTTCACAAATCCAACCATTCAGACCGTGGGTAACAAATTCAAGTGGCCCCCAGCATCCGTTACCGTAATCACTGGTTTGGCGGATAACATGGCCTCTAAGGTTACGTAACCATAGTCTTCGTCGTAAGGCACGAAACATACCGCCAAGGCATGAGCATAAAAGGCAATTTTTTCTGCCTCGGTAATATGCCCTAGCAATACGACTTGTTCAGCCACACCACATGCTGCAACCAGTTGCTGATAATGCGTGTATTGACCACCGATACCCGCCAGTACAATTTTCACGGGAGTTTGTAAGAATTGTGCTGCTTTAATCAATAAATCTTGGCGTTTGAGGGACTCAAGGCGACTGGGGAAAAACACGTAAGGTAATGCTTCTTCACATCGGAAATATTCCACGTAACTGGGTGGGTGATACAACGCTTGGCTGGTGATTTGATTGAATTGCATCAAGCGATCCGCTACCCGTTGTGAGTTGGCAAATACTTTTCGAGCTTTTCCCAGTGCGTCATTGTCATAGGGAACAATTGTTTCACGGAGTTGCTGGTGTGCCGGATTAGCAGTAAGGGGATCAAACAACTCGTAGACTGCCCGGTGTTGATGCATCAGCCATACCCAATGATCTTGGTGTTGAATACCGTATCCCGGAAATTGCAAGCTAATCACGCGGTCAATACTGATGCCGTTGGCTTGATTTAAATCTAGCCCTGCACAATAAGCCATGAGATGTTGTATATCCGTTTCAGGATGAAATTTAAACGGAAAACGAATCAATTCCGTCTCAAATCCAAATTGCTTTAGTGCGTTGTACAAGCCATTGATATGGTAGTCAGCACCACCTTGTAGGAAAGGGGCAATATTCGCGGTTAATAATATCCGCATTATTCTAAATCCCCAATGGCGGCACTTTTATGTGCAATAAGTGCAAAATCCTGCGGACCACATAAATGCCCATTAACACGCGCTGTTAATGGATCATCACCCGGTACTTTAGCGGCTTCCGGGTAGGGGTGTAGGCGCAGGGTTTGAATAGCCTGAAAATTATGGTAAGTCAGTAAGAAAGTCAGTGCAGTCGGGGTAATCGGGTTGCGATGCGTGAAGTCGTGGTAAAAGGTATGTGAGCCTACCAGCACATTTTCTGGATTGGGTGTTTCAAAAATTAATAATCCACCGGGAATTAAGACACGATTAATTTCCATTAACACATTGAACAACGTTGCAAATGGCAAATGTTCAATAACATGAAAACTGGTGATGGCAGATAACGATGCATCTGGCAACTGTTGAAGGTGGGTGAGACCGTCAGCATGTCGTACATCTAATCCCGATTCTTGCCCCAACGTTACCATGACGCCATTCATATCCACGCCATAAGCAGCAATGGCATTATCCCTTAGCAAGGCTAACCACTCACCCCGCCCACACCCAAGATCAAGTACGGGTAAGGTGCTTGATTGTTGTTTGAATTCAAAAACATAAGGAATATAAATAGCAAGTTTTTGGCGAATTTCTGCTAGTGTACCTCGATTAGCATCTTCAAAAGCGAGGTAATAAGCATCCATGTACTCATCTAAATGACGGGCGGCATCACTGGGTGTCAGGGTATGTATTTCCCCTTTTATATCCGCTAACAAATGCCGCAAATGGTATTGTTGGTATAAAGCATCTTGCCGCGCCAAGCTGATGCGCTGATGTTGTGCTATAATTTCTGTTTGTAAGCGATCAGTACGACCGAGTTGTTGCGTGATATGCTCTGCAATATTTTGGTGGAATTGTTGGTGTTCTATTGTTTGTTGATGTAACTGCTGCTTCAGTGTTTCAAGTTCATGATGATAATTCAGTAATACTGTTTGATAGGATATAACCGTATCATTCAGTTGTTGAACAATACCTTCATTTTCGTCAAAGCGCTGTTCTAATTTATCTTGTGTGCTAGTTATTAAATCGTTTGTTATTTCGCGGTTAGAATCAGTCAATAAAAAAACAGATGTCTTGAACAAATATTTTTTTTCGTAAATATATAAGGATTTTTTTATGATTTTACTTAAAAGTTTGGGTAAAACTGATAGCTTACCTAAATTTAATGTTTGAAGCCTACTATAAACTTTCAGGACATAACGGATTAAACCTAAACCGACTACTTGTACACGTTGAGCTTGACCTTCCGCAGAATGTTGCAATTCATGAATAATAAGATGACGACTTTCCTTGTACTTGAGACGGCTGAGATAGTTATATTTGCCACTGTCATCAACCTCACGTTGCAATAGGTAATGATAAACTTTATTCATAAAATCCGTATCGTCGCCAGCCAACAATTCATAAACATGTACCTGTTGCATCCGCAAGTGTCTACTTACTGGCACACGATTTTTCGGGTTTATGCTGAATGCTGCTGATGCAGTGTTATTGGTGGCAAGTTCGCTCGCAACTCCAGTAGCCGTTTGGCGCACTCGCTCAATAATCGACTTGAAAGTTGCATTTAATTCTTGATCGTTCATACTTTCTGGGGTTTCTCACTAAAACTTATGCAGATACGTGTGCTATTAATCACTGTAGCGTTTGTTTCAAGGTAAGCGGCAGGTATGTTAACCCCGAAAATATTGGGGTATGAAAGCCCGCTACTTCAAATTCTAACGCATTATCCCACCAATGTTCACAATGTTCCAAGTGATCCATGTCTTTGTGTAATGCCAACGTCACAGTGTATTTGCCAATACCTAAATTCATGGGAAAACTTAGTTCTAGCTGGGTTTGTTGCCCTGCTGGAAAATTTAGGGGTAATTCATGTTCCAGTAACGCAGTATTAGTACCAAAAATATCTTGCCCAAAGCGGTCTCTAATAAGAATCCCTAATTCCAAATCTTCAATTTCCTGTTGCGCGATGACTTGGATACACAAGTACGCTTGTTCTCCGGCACTGAATGACTCTGTTTTGACAATTCCATTGTGTAACCATGCCGAAGTCATTTGAACATTTTTAAGACCGTATCCGGTTTTATCGGTTGGCGTGCTGGCATTTTCTGTGGCTTCTAAGCGAGCAATAACTTGATAATAGTAATTGACGGCAGCTTCAGGTGTTCCCTCGAACACTTTTTGACCTTTGTCTAATACGATGGCACGGTTACACAATAACTTAACCGAAGTCAAATCGTGCGATACAAACAGCAAACTTCCACCTTGAGCTTGAAAAGCGCGGATTTTGCGTAAGCACTTTTGTTGGAAGCGGGCATCTCCCACGGATAGCGCCTCGTCCACTACAAAGCAGGATGGGTCTGCATGAATAGCAATCGCGAACCCTAGGCGCATCAACATTCCTGAGGAATACGTGCGCATAGGCTCATGAATGTAATCACCCAGTTCGGCAAATTCGACAATGGTGGCTCGGCGCATTTCAATTTCAGCAGCACTCATGCCTAGTAATCGGGCATTTACACTGATATTGTCCATACCGGAGAGTTCATGGTCGAAACCTGTGCCTAATTCCAACAGCCCAGTGACTCTACCTTGGCGTTCAATAACACCTGCATCAGGTAACAATACGCCGGTGATAAGTTTTAATAATGTTGATTTGCCTGCACCATTTTGACCAATTAAAGCTAACGATTCTCCAGCCGATAAGGTTAGGTCGATATTGTTAACGGCACAATAATCACGATGTCGCAGCCCACCTAATAAGCGCTCTTTGAGACGGTCTAATGGCGAGTGATACAGTGAAAAAGATTTTTTTAATCCTCGGATAGCTAATAGCTGCAAATTTATTCCTCACAATAAATCACGGACATCCTTTTCCAAGCGTTTTTGCAAGTGACGAGCAAAAAACGCCATAATGACACCCGTGCTGAATAGTAGTACTAATAAAGCTAAATCGGGAGCTTGTCCGTGTAATATAATTTTATGCATATTGCTGACGCTCCAATAAAATGGATTAAACATCAGCCATTCTGCAACCCAAGTAGGAAGAATAGAATCCACATAAACAATAGGTGTCATCCAAAATGCTAATTGTAATAGGATGCTAATAAAATTCCTCAAATCAGGCATGAATACAGATAAAATTCCTAAAATCAAACCTAAGTTATAGGTAAAAAATACACTTAATAATACAATGACAGGCAGCCACAACCAATAAAGTGTAGGGCTGTAATGTATAGATATTAAAAATATCCCGAAAAAAGTACCAGCAATTAAAAATATGACTAATTCAACAAGTGGAACATAGAGTGGCATTAATACCAAGCTTATGGGGACTTTTTTAATTAAACTTGCTTTTTCAGCGTATATATTTGTTAGGCGTTGTAAAATTCCCGCCATTAAATTCCACAATAAAATACCACTGATCAGGTAAATGCTATAAGCGTAAGGTGAGTCAAATTGTTGCAGACGGGCGTTCATTAGGTGTGAAAAAACTAATGTAAAAATAAGTATATAACTTAATGGTTGTAAAAATAGCCATGAGCCACCCAATAAACGATTGCGAAATTGATCACGTAGTTCCCACTTGGCAAACAGCAGGATTTTAATACCCTGCTGTTTCCAATATTCTTTACGTTCTATTGAAATATCAAGCTTCATTAAAGCTACGTGCCAACATATCGGTGAAGGGTTTCAGTAAATAATCCAATAGGGTGCGTTCTCCGGTAAGAATCATTACTTCAACTGGCATTCCAGAAACCAATTCCAATTGCTCTTTATCCAACAACGATAAACTTTCAGGTTTTAGCGATAAAGAAGTTTTGTAGTAAGACATTTTAGTGCTTGGATCGGTTAAGGTGTCGGCTGAAACGTCCTCTACCTTAGCATAGATCACGGGGAAATAACGAGCATTATCGAATACCGATAAGCGTATTTCGGCATCCAACCCCGGAGAAATGACATCAATGTGTGCAGGCTCGACTTCAGCGATAATCTTGAAATCCTGTCCATTCGGGACTATTTCCATAATAGGTGCGCCAGCTTGCAGTACAGCACCTACGGTGACAACTTCAAAACCTTTGACTTTCCCATCTACCGGCGCTTTGATCACGATGCGTGCTAATTTATCAAGAACAGCGACTTGTTGTGAATGCAGTTGTGTACGGCGAGCTTGTAATTCACTGAGTTGGGTGCTGACTTCTTTTAGGTATTCTTCGCGGTTCAAGACGACTTGATGCCCTGTTTCGGTCATACCTTCCCGAATTCGCGCAATTTCAGCTTTTGAGCGTGCAACTTCGGCTTTTGTTGATGCCATATCGCCTTCCAGTTGAGTGGACTCACGTTCTTTTTCGCGCAGTTCAATGTCGGAAATTAGGCGCTGATTAAATAAACCTTGTAAGCGCCCTATGTCTTGATCCAAAGAATTGCGTCTTTTTACTAAGGTGTCAAAGCGTGCCTCTAAGCCGGCGATTTGCTGTTGCAAACCGATGATTTGCTCTTGTGCTTGCGGTTGACGTTGTTTGAGTGCATTTTGACCCGAAACTTGGGCTTGTTGCCGTGCTTCAAACAATTTTTCTTGGGTTTTGATAATGTCAGTCGGTATGGTCTTCAGGTGTGCCGTCGTCCACTGCAACGGAACGCCGTCGCGTTCTGCTCGTAAACGTTCTAAACTCGCCTCGACTTCCCATAACTGCCCTTCGGTGCTGTCTAATTGTGCTTTTAATTGAACATCATCTAATTCCAATAAAACCGTGCCAGCGGTTACGATGTCCCCATCACGCACGTGAATTTTATTGACGATGCCGCCGTCCATGTGTTGTACGACTTTATTTTGCGAAGCCACGACAGTGCGTCCCATGCTGACCACTGCTTGATCCAACGGAGCAAAGGCTGACCATAAAAAGAAAGCGCCGAACATCAATACCAATACCGCTATCCCAAAGATACGGTAAGGGCCATCATCTTTTTTTAGTGTGATACTGCTTGAGCTACCTTCCGCAGCAATCAATGTACCTTCTTGTATAACGTTCCCTAGTGCGACTGAACTACTCATGATAATTACCTTAACCCTTACTTCCGGCTGTAATGGATGACACAACAGCTACTCTAGGTTGTTGTTGTGAACGTGCTTGAGCAGCAGCGACTGCTTGTTGATTTTGTGCGGCTAATTGCTGCAATACGTTGTCGCGTTCCCCAAATAAGCGTACTTGTCCTTCTACCAACAACAGTACCTTGTCAGCTATTTCTAAAATACTACGGCGATGTGTCACTAGAATTAGCGTTGTGCCTTGTGACTTGAGTTGTTTACACGCATTGACTAAGGCTAATTCCCCTGCATCATCCAGGCTTGCATTGGGTTCATCTAAAATCACGACGCTAGGTTTGCCGTAAATGGCTCGTGCTAACCCGACCCGTTGCCGCTGCCCACCAGAGAGGGTTGCTCCACCAGGACCGATCAGGGTGTCATAACCCTCTGGCAAGCGACGGATCATTTCATCAACACCCGCCATACGAGCAGCATCCATGACTTTCTCTGATTCTATTTTGTTAAATCGCGCAATATTTTGGGCAATCGTACCCTCAAAAAGTTCAACGTCTTGGGGTAAATAGCCAATATGAGAGCCAAGTTCATCACGATTCCAATGCCCAATTTCAGCACCATCTAATCGGACTTTGCCTGCGGCTAATGGCCAGATGCCGAGTAAGGCACGTAGCAGTGACGATTTTCCAGAAGCACTAGGCCCCAATACCAATAAGGCATCTCCAGGTGCGATGTCAAAGCTAACACTTCTCAAAATGGGTTGCTGTGAACCGGGAGGAATAAGGGTGACGGATTCAACCCGTAAATCGCCTTTAGGCGCTGGCAAAGACATTCTGCGATCGTTATCAGGGATGCCTTGCAGCAACTCTTCTAGGCGTGCATAAGCCATGCGAGCTGAATTAAATTGTTTCCATGCGCCAATCATTTGGTCAATCGGGCCTAAAGCACGCCCCATCAGGATAGAGCCAGCAATGATCATACCGGCAGTAATTTCATTATTGATGGCTAGGTATCCGCCTAAACCCAGCATTAATGATTGAAACATGATGCGCAAGGTTTTACTAAAGTTCATCCAAATGCCTGCTTTGTCAGAAGCATCGGATTGTGCTTGTAAAAAAGCTAAATGTTGACGCAACCAATGTTCACGCATGGCAGATTCCATGCCCATGGCGTGTAATACTTCGGCATTGCGTAACTGCGCACTCATCGCACTGGTGGATTGAATATTTCGGTTATTAGCATCTTTCATGAGATCGCGGGTAGAAACCTCATTCATGATGGCGAGTCCAATCAAAATAGCCGCCGCAAATAGAGCGAAAACACCGAACATCGGGTGAAATACAAATAGAATAGCAAAGTAAATTGGAATCCAAGGTGCATCAAAAAAGGCGAAGGGGCCATTTCCTGTCATAAACTGACGCATACTTGTCAGATCATTCAGTGGTTGCGAAGATGCCCGACCCGGCTGACGAAGCGCCATTTTAGTCATGGCGCTATACAGGCGAGAATTTAAGCGATCATCCAGTTGCGAACCAATTCTGACCAGCATCCGTGATCGCGCATATTCCAGTAACCCCATTGTAATGAATAGCCAAACCACGATTAACGTAATCATTAGCAAGGTTTCTAGGCTGCGGCTCGCCATGACACGATCGTATACTTGCAACATGTAAAACGGCGGGACAAGCATGAGTAGGTTAATGAAAAGACTGAAAAAACCTACATAAAGAAAGCTTCCGCGAAAGCTATCCAAAACCCCCTTCAGTTCTGACTTGTCGTCATTGACCCTTCTGCTTTTCGCATTCATATATTATTCACCCGATAAAAATTTGAGTGGTAAAATTAACGCAATGGAGGGCTATTCAGCAAGGTCAAAGCCTGCTTTTGTGTGACAAATGTCACATAAAGTTGGGGGTGGATAAACTGTGTAATAGCGTTATGCATTTTAAAAAAAGCCAGTGCGTACTTCGCGAGGCAAATCAAGTGAAGTACGCATTCATCCAGAACCATAGCCAGCAGTTCAACCTGAAAGCTCTGTGTTGCTTGTTGGAAATCTCCCGCAGCACCATTCACGGTGAACGCTTCGACACGCGCGGAAACATGCGGCAAACCGTGTTTGAATATATCTAAACACGTTACAACCGTAACCGCCTGTATAGTACACTCGGCTATCTCAGCCCTGTGGACTTTGAGGCTCAAGCGCTCGCATCTTGAGGTGTCGGGTTTTGGGGGGTCAGATCAATGTTATGGGGTAATGCCTGATTCTGGCCAGAATGTCTCATCCATAAAGGTTTCATATGTCCACGGGCAGTTTTCGGGGAAATGACTGATAGGCAAACCTGTTTCACGCATTGCACCTTTTACAGCATAGCTATAAGCCCTGATTATTAATTCAGGTAGTTTGCTTTTTAGCCCCGGATTTTCCTGTAAATGCTCAAGGATGCGTTCGCGTTGTTCGATAATGGTAAATTTCCAACTATTTCCTTGATAAGCAGGTTGGTACTGCCATTTGAGCAGGTGCATGAGCAGGGTTTCCAAAAAGGATTGTAGGACACGCTTTTCGGATTTACTCATGTCTTCGATTTCCTCGATGATGTGTTCCCAGTCCACTTGGTCAAATTTACGTTCGCGCAGGAGTTGTGATTGTTGTAATGACCATGTGTAGAGGTCTTGGTCGTAGGTGGCTTGGTTCATGGTGGTGATACCTGTGAGTGTTGCCGATGTTACGATTATATACCCCACGAAACATCATCTGCGAGTAAATGATTAAGCGCTACCGCTAAAATTAGTGAGTCACCCCTTCGGGGGGGATGCGGTGCACAGACCGCTCAGTACGTAAGGCGATCAAGTCATCTTGATTGAACAGGGCAGGGCGTGGGCCGACAAAGCTCATGTCGCCTTTGAGGATGCTCCACAGTTGTGGGATTTCATCAAGGCTGGTTTTACGCAGGAAACCGCCGATCGGGGTCAGGCAAGCCTTGGGGTCTTTCAGTAAGTGTGTTGCTACAGCCGGGGTATCAGTACGCATACTGCGGAATTTAGGCATTTTGAAGATACGGTTGTTTTCACCCACACGATCCGACCAGTACAGAACAGGGCCGGGCGAGGTGAGGCGGACTAGCAATGCCACGATTAGCCCCGGTATTAGCAACACAGCGGTAGCCAGGCAGTGCTAATGCCAGATCGGATTGGCGTTTGAAGCTTGGATGTAAGTTCATAATGATTCCCCTGTTAAGCCCAGCAATAAACTGACTGTCATTATATAAGCTGGGTTAATTGATGGTTGTGATGGGTATCACATGGGAAGTGGAAATGTGCTGTTATCGGGTAAGTCATGGGTGACGGTTGCCCCCGCTGCGATGGTGACGTGATTGCCGATGGTGATATAGGGCAAAATCACCGCACCTGCACCAACGAGGCACTGTGTGCAGAGGCGTACTCCGCCACCGATGACGGCACATTGGGCGATGTGGCAAAAGTCACCGATGAGGGTATCGTGTTCGACCACGCTGTTGTGGTTGAGGATGCAGCCTGCACCGATAACGGCATCAGGGTCGGTGATGCTGCCAGCGGTGAGAAAATTGCCCGTGCCAATGGTTGTGCTTGGGTAGCAGGTGGCACGGGGGTGAACGGCGGTTGCGGCGCTGATATCGCGCTGTTGCCATGCGGTTTGCAAGGCGTGGCGGATGCGGTTATTGCCGATGGCGAAGTGGATGGTGTAGGTGGCTGAATCCTGTATGTCAGCGGGAGTGAGGATGGGCAAGCCGCAGCGCTGTTCGTGAGTGAGCTTATCATCCAAAAACGCGGTGATGGTTTTGCCCATGCTGGCAAGGGTGTGAAACACGACTTTGCCGTGTCCGCCTGCACCGTAGATGTAGCAGTGAGTCATGATGGCTTCAGGTGGTTTTCCATGACAAATCCAGTTTACGGTGCTGGGTGACACAATCCCGCAAATAGAGGTTAATGAGTGTTTGGTAGGGGATGCCGGTTTCTTCGGTCATGGCTTTGAAGTATTCCACGGCATCGTTATCCAAGCGGATGGTGACCGGTTGTTTTAAATGTTTGATGTAGGGGTTGCGTTTCCCCTGCATAGTGGTGAAGTCGTAATGTTCTCTCATGGTCGGTTGCTCCAATAAGCTGCTTGTTCAGAAGCGTCAAGCTTGAGCCGTTCAGCATAGGGCTACATCGACGCTGACGGAGAATACCGCTGCGCAAGTCGCGGGTTTTGCTGATGTCGACTTACAGGTTGCCGCAGAGGCGTTGGGCGCTGGGGCGTTTCCGTGATTGCAGGCTGGAGACGGTTTGCAAAGGAATCCACAGCAAGTATGCATTTGGTTGTGGATTCCTTTGCTTAGGGTTGTTTGGTTGTTGTTTGGTTGCTTAAAATATGGTGTCAATGCGCGTACCTACGCAGTAGGCGTTAATCTTTTTGGTATTATCAATGTAAATTGTCACTTGTTTATTTAATGATGCAGCTAATAATGCGCTGGCATAATGGCGATTGCCATCACCCGCAGGAGTAGTAACTGCCTTGCAATCTAAGGATACCCAAGGAGTGGTCGGGCAAGTGTTACCGATTGATACATCGAGTTGCACCATACAGCCTCCGAATTTGCTTGAATCTGATAATATTCGAGTGATCTTTCCTGTTTTTTGAAATGTTAATGCATTAGCTTGACTGGTCGCCATTACTACGATGGTGGTAAGCAATATTGTGAAGAATTTAGGTTTCATGTTGGTTTCCTGAATTTGCGTGGTTGGTAAATATTCGAGGGTTATTCCCCGCGTTGTCCGGTTTCTCGTTGGCGATATTGCGCTTCGAGTTCCGCGACTTCGGGAGTGATGGCAGCGTCTGGGGAGAAATCAATCTCATCAAGTGAATAGCGTGGCGTTTCCCCCGCGCGGTATTGTCTTTCGAGTTCGGCGGTTTCCGGTGTAACCGGAGCATTAGGCGTGGTGTCGATGTCATCAATTGTGAGTATTGGTATTTCCCCTGCGCGGTATTGCCTTTCAAGCTCGGCGACCTCTGGTGTGACAGCCGCATCGGGGGAGAAATCAACTTCATCGGATGCGCTTATTGGCAGTTTGCCTTCGCGGTATTGTTGTTCTAATGCTAAGACCTCGGCTGATACTACGTTAAAGTCATGATCTATCGCCATTTCTGTTGGGTTTATTGGCGCTGGTGCATTGATTTTATCGGGTGTGGGTAGACTTATGCGTTCTGCGCTCACCGCCGTCGTATCCGGCTCTATGGCTTGGACTGTCAGAGGAGCGGTGGTATCGTACAATTGATGTGATGGCGATCCAGCAGGTGCAGAATCCCATAAGCTAGGGGATGCAAACAGGTAGTAACTGAAAGCCGTGCTAACAACGAGTGCAGTGACTAAAAAACGTGTATTGCGCTGCATTTACCCTGTACCCCTTAGATTAATCAATTAAGTAACGCTAACTTGCATTAAGTGGATAACCATTGACATAGCATCCATGCCAATTAGTTATTTTTATATCACTGGGTCTTGCTATTTTCTGTGATGATCATCACATTGATTTGGTTTAGCTGAAAAATGCTGAAAATTTTTGAATTATCGAGCGTGTCATTGCTGCGTTTAAGTCTTAGGTTGATTGAACAGATGCAGGTTTGGCTGACTGTTTTCCGATTGCGTCGTGGGCGATAATTGCCACCATTGCTGGGCAATAGTGCTATAAATGCCGCGAAAATCCGTGGTGAAAACAGGGTCTCCCCGATCATCTAATTGATCCAGGGCTTGATAAGTGCCGTAAAACCCACCTTTGACTGTTCCGCCCAACATCAATTGTGGGGCTGCGGTGCCATGATCAGTGCCACCACTAGCATTTTCTTGCAAGCGCCGCCCGAACTCGGAATAGGTCATGATCAGGGTATTATCCCATTGATGGCTGGCTTTCAAATTATCAACCAAAATCGTGAGGCTTTCAGCCAATGTCTTGAGCAGATTGGCATGACGGGGCCGTTGGTTGGCATGGGTGTCAAACCCAGTCAGCGATACTTTATAGGTGGGTATATTGAGTCCGGCACTCATCAAGCCATAAACCGATTCCAGACTTTTGCCGAAGCGGTGGGTTGGGAAGGCTATTGTTGGCGCGGGTGCGGTGTTAATTTTGCTGAGAAAGCGCTGAGCAAGTGTATCGACGCTGTTTTGCACTTCCAATACGTGCTGTAATGCGGGGTTGATAGCGCTCTCTGCTTTGATTCCTTCTAGCTTTTTACCCAAACGGGCGAATTG
Source organism: Thiothrix subterranea (assembly GCF_016772315.1). Lineage (NCBI taxonomy): Bacteria > Pseudomonadati > Pseudomonadota > Gammaproteobacteria > Thiotrichales > Thiotrichaceae > Thiothrix > Thiothrix subterranea. The sequence goes on from NZ_CP053482.1 coordinate 2,987,775, forward strand.
TTTGGGGTTGACTAAACCGATGGTGGAAAGATCGCTACTGTATAAGGGGCCAAGAGAACAATCGACTGCGACCCCTTTTAAACCTTCCGTGGTGAGCGTTTTGGCTACCCAGCCTGTGCTGACTTCAGTGTCTTCGGTGTTGGCGCTATCCCAAATATCCATTGCACGGAAATGGGAGCGTATGGGGTTGGCATAACCCACACCTTGAATCCATGCCATGTCTCCGGCTTCCCACAATGGTTGTAGCGGGGTGAGAGCAGGGTGCATTCCGACTTTTTTATCGAGGGTGATGATTTCTTTTTGTGGGATAGCCAGCTTAGGGCGATGTTGGTAATACAACTCATCGGCATACGGAATCAGGGTGTTCAAGCCATCGTTACCGCCTTTCAACTCGACCAGTATCAGGGTTTTGGTGGCTTGTGTGGCTGACTTGGGTGTTTCTGCCCATAATCGTGGGGTAAACAGTCCGCAACCGACAAGCCCGCTTAACTGGAGAAAGGTTCTACGATCCATCATGCTACCTCAATTGGTAAACCGGGTCTTTAAGCAAAGCTAGGAATTGCTCATCGGTTGTTTGTTTGGCGATACCTGGTTTGCTCGGAAAATAGGGCAAGAGCCATTCGGCAAGTTCACGCGACTGATTCAGTTTGCTCACCAGGCTGGTGGGTTGGAGTAACTTTTCTTCATATTCAGTGGCGATATTGTCGATAAAGTCGTGACGTAAAACCAGTGTGGTGTTATCCAGCCAAGCATTGCCGCCGCGCCAACCTTTTACATCAGGGGGGAGAATAATTCCTGCCCTAGTTGTTTGTTGATGCGGGCGAGTTTGGGATACGCGGAAAACTCATCCAGTTGCAACTCGCGTAATAATCCAATGGTGAATTCAACGGGGGATTTGATCAGTGTGGCACGGTTTTCTTGCGCCCAAAAAACATCGCTTTGGATGACACGGGCAAGGAGTGCGGAGATTTGGTAGCCGCTTTCCCGGAAGGTTTTTCCCCATTCTGCGATAATGCCTTTGTGGGGGGGGCCGGGGTTGATGAACTCGTGCCAGAATTTTTCGGCGATAAAGTCGGCGGTTCTGGGGGTGTCTAACAGGATGTTGATGATGTCGGTAGCATCAAAATTGCCTGTTTTGCCTAAAAAGGTTTTTTTGCCGGTGTCATGCAGCTTTTTTTGGAAAACGACTTCGTTCTCTTTGGGTAAAAAACGCCAACCTGTGAACGCACGAGCAGCCTGGATAATGTCTTGTTCGGTGTAATGCCCTTCGCCTAGCGTGAATAACTCCAGCAGTTCGCGGGCGAAATTTTCATTGGGTTGCGCTGCTTTGCTCTTGTTGCCATCCAGATAGAGCAACATGGCGGGGTCTTTGTGAATGGCGTGTAGTAACTTGCTAAAGTCATCCAAAGCGTGTTTGCGGAATAACTGGTTTTGACGGTACAGGAGTTGGGGCTGGCGTAATTTGCGTAGCTCAGAGGTGAAGTGATTGTGCCAAAACAACACCATGCGTTCGCGTTGCGGGTGTGTGGTGAGGTGAAGCTGTTTCAGCCACCAAGCCACGAGAGTGTTGGCATCTTTTCTCAGTATACGATTGCGGACTTGTTTCTGTTCTTTGGTTTTGGAGGGAAGTGCCTGTATCTCTTCCCATGAAGTGATGTCTGGTATTTCCGGTATCTTAATGGGAGCGCTAGTTTGAGCCGCCGCTAATGCGGCGATGTCTTTGCCGATGAGGGTACTTGCATAAGTATAGTCAACACCTAAACGTAAACGTGTGCTGAAGTGACGAGCATCGTATAGGCTGTTAATTTTCATTTTATAAAATGCCTTGTTTAATCTTCTTCGTCGAGTCTAGCACCTTCTGGGGGCTGGATGACAAATAGATTTTTATGATCTATCTGAAGCAGAAGACTTGATAGGACTTTAGTGGGTCACACCTTCGCTGCGTATGACTTTGAGCGCGGTCAGCCAGATGATTTTCAGGTCAAACCAGAAGGATTGGCGTTGCAGGTATTCGGCATCCAAGGCGACTTTTTGTGGAATAGGCAATTCATCACGCCCGTTGATTTGCGCCCAACCCGTCAAACCGGGAGGGATGCGGTGCACAGACCGCTCGGTACGTAATGCGATCAAGTCCTCTTGATTGAACAGCGCAGGGCGTGGACCGACAAAGCTCATGTCGCCTTTGAGAATGCTCCACAGTTGTGGAATTTCATCAAGGCTGGTTTTACGCAGGAAACCACCGATCGGCGTCAGGCAAGCTTTGGGGTCTTTCAGCAGGTGCGTGGCGACAGCGGGGGTGTCGGTACGCATACTGCGGAATTTGGGCATTTTGAAGATGCGATTGTTTTCACCCACACGATCAGACCAGTACAGAATAGGGCCGGGTGAGGTCAAGCGGACTAGCAATGCCACGATTAACCCCGGTATTAGCAATATGGCGGTAGCCAGCAATGCTAATACCAGATCGGATTGGCGTTTGAAGCTTGGATGTAAGTTCATGATGATTCTCCTGTTAAGCCCAGCAGTAAACTGCCTGTTGTTATATAAGCTGGGTTAATTGATGGCTGTGATGGGTATCACATTGGGGGTGGAAACGTGCTGTTATCGGGTAAATCATGGGTGACGGTTGCACCTGCTGCGATGGTGACGTGATTGCCGATGGTGAGATACGGCAGGATCACTGCGCCTGTACCAACGAGGCATTGTGTGCCGAGGCGTACTCCGCCGCCGAGCACGGCGCACTGGGCAATGTGGCAAAAGTCACCGATGAGGGTATCGTGTTCGACCACGCTGTTGTGGTTGAGGATGCAGCCTGCACCGATAACGGCATCTGGGCCGGTGATGCTGCCAGCGGTGAGCAAACTGCCTGTGCCAATGGTTGTGCTTGGGTAGCAGGTGGCGCGAGGGTGAATGGCGGTTGCGGCGCTGATGCCGCGCTGTTGCCATGCGGTTTGCAAGGCGTGGCGGATGCGGTTATTGCCGATGGCGAAGTGGATGGTGTAGGGGGCTGAACTCTGTATGTCAGCAGGAGCGAGGATGGGCAAGCCGCAGCGCTGTTCGTGAGTGAGCTTATCATCCAAAAACGCGGTGATGGTTTTGCCCATGCTGATAAAGGTATGAAACACGACTTTGCCGTGTCCGCCTGCACCGTAGATGTAGAGTGTCATAGCGCGATGCAGATGACGCGGGGAATTAGGCTACCTTATCCATTGTTGTCAGCAGCAAGCTCAATTCCCTTTGAACGTAGTCGGCGATGAATTTCTTCCGTTGCCTTAGTGCGTCGATTTCTGATTTCGTCAGCCGTCTTGAAACCAATGAGATACTGGGCTTCGTTGGCAGTGAGGGCGTGGGGGCAGATGTGGAACAGATTGATGATTTCATTAGGGTATCTCCGCTCAAGTTTGCCAATGATTGTTTTATCGGGTGCAAGGCGTTTCAAACGTCCGGCATTAACTAACACTATTATAGCGGCAACTATGCCGCTATGTCGTTGAATATGATTCGCGAGTTCGGCTAAGGTTCCGCCCATATTAGTGACATCATCCACTAACACATAAGGTCGTTGTGACATCACCTTGCCTTCAAATTCAGGGCGCATCGTCAGCCGTTCCATTGGATCAGCACCTGTATGAAATACGCGAGTTACTTGTACTATACCGTTGTCCAGCTCCCCGCCCAAAATAGACTGGCAAAAGGTGGCTAATACTTGGGGAATGGCGTTGTCACCGCCGGACTCTCTGGCGAAGGGAGCGACGAATATTGCGTCTCTGGGCAGTTTTCCTTTGATACCAATCAGAAATGGCAGTGCTAACTCTTTGAGCAATATAAATGCAGCTTGTTCATCACCTGCTTTAGCGGATTGATAACAATTGTGTTTCTTTAGATCGGTGTCATGCTCGAATAAGCTGAAAGGCTCGCTCGCACTGATGGGAATGCCGTATTCACGAAGTGATGTTGAGGTGGGAGGCATGGTGTTGTTTGCTAGTGGATAACATGCCGTGAGTGTAGCACAGTTTAACGCTGGCTTTGCAGGTAGGCTTGGGCGGTTTGGCGCAGGGCTTCATCGACGCTGACGGGTGGTGTCCAGCCGAGCAGGTCGCGGGTTTTGCTGATGTCGACTTGCAGGTTGCCGCAGAGGCGTTGGGCGATGGCGCGTTTGCCCACTAGGGTTAGGGCGGTTTCTAGCCAGCTTTGGGGGATGGGGAGTAAGCGGGCGGGTTTGCCTAAGGCGCGGCTGAGGCGTTGCAGGAGTTGGGTTTCTGTCAGTTCACACGCGATTTTTTCGTTCTTTTTGGATTGTTTGGCTCAAATTGCCTTTGAGGTCGGCGTGTTGTGCAATCGCAATAATTCATTGATCCGCAGGGCAATCTCTAGTTTGGCTTGCCGCAATAATTTGATTTCGGATGCGGTCAACATTCGGGGTGTTGAGCAGGTAACGTGCTTCAGACTCTGTAAGGCAGTCAAGCCCGAAGCCGAAGCGTTGTTGCCACCAGTGTTCAAGTATGTTTCCATGTTTTTGCCTCAGTTGTTCCAGTGTGGATAGGGTTAAGGTTATGTTTGAGGAATGAGGCTTGCCTGTCAAGACAGTTGCGCCTAATACCGTGCCACCACCCTGTATGATATGTGCGCGTAAGTTGGCTAATGTGCCGCCTTGTCCAATGAAATCATCTACCAGCAGGTAGGGGCAGCCGTTGATAATGTCACCATCAAAGGTTGCTTGTCGTGCCAAGCGGGAAAAGCCATCTGCTCCGGTATGCCCAACGATATTGGTTTGAATAATGGCGGTGTCAGCCATCCAATCTAATTGCTGGGCAAGCATATCGGCGAGTGCTTCAGGTATGGCGTTTACACCTGAGCCTTCTACGGCATGGGCGGATACCAGCATGGGTTTGTGTGTGGCGAACCGAGTGGCTAATTGTCCAATAATAGTGGAGTTTAATTGAGCGTTTACTAGCTGGTAAGCAGCGTCAGGGTCGCCAGATTTTGCTGCACGGTAGGCAGGGTGTTGTTTGACTGACGATTCATTGGCATGAATCCAGATGGGTGGAAAATTATCCCAAGGGTAACGCTTTATCATCCGATGACTACTGCCTGATTGATTCGTGTGAGTATAGCAAATTAACGCTTGGCTTGCAGGTAGGCTTGGGCGGTTTGGCGTAGGGCTTCGTCGACGCTGACGGGTGGTGTCCAGCCGAGCAGGTCGCGGGTTTTGCTGATGTCGACTTGCAGGTTGCCGCAGAGGCGTTGGGCGATGGCGCGTTTGCCCACTAGGGTTAACGCGGTTTCTAGCCAGCTTTGGGGGATGGGGAGTAAGCGGGCGGGTTTGCCTAGGGCGTGGCTGAGGCGTTGCAGGAGTTCGGTGGTGGAAAGGTCTTCGCCGTCAGAGACGAGGAAGATTTGGTTGGCGGCTGCGGGGTGGTCGATGCAGGTGGTGATCAGGTCGATGAGGTTGGGCAGGGCGACTAGGCTGCGTTGGTTGCGGATGTTGCCTAGGGGGAGGGGGATGCCACGCGTTACGGTTTTGATGAGTTGTCCGAAGTTGCCGGGGGCGTTTGCGCCGTAAACCAATGGGGGGCGGATAATGACGACTTCCATACCTGTTTCGGTGGCAATTTGGCGTAGACCGATTTCGGCTTCGTGTTTGGAAATGGCATAGGGTTCGGCAGGGGTGGGTAGATCATCGGCGGTGAAGGGTTTAGCGTAGGTTTGGTTGCCATTGACCCCGATAGAGCTGATGAAGATGAAACGGCGTACACCTGCGTTAGCGGCTTGTTGGGCTAGGTTGAGGGTGGCGTAGGTGTTGGTTTCGCGGAAGGCGGCTAGTGGGGCAGTGGCTTGGTCTTTGAGGATGTGGGCACGGGCGGCGAGATGGATGATGGTATCTACCTTGTTAATCGCAGATGTCCAATTAGTAGATGGAAGTAGATCAGAGACAGAGACTTGCTGAATGCCGGGAGAAAAAGCATCGCTAATTTGGCGTATCGCAGCAATGATGGGATAGCCTTTTTGGTGTAAATGTTGGGTGAGGGATGAGCCGATGAATCCTGTCGAGCCAGTTAGTAAGATATTTTTCATGGTTTTTTATGACCAATAACGGATAATAAAAGACAGGAAAGTAGAAATAGAATTTTTTCGGATGGCTTGCGGCGACAGTTATAAGCGTTAAAAGCCAGATAAAAAAAACCGCTACGTGATAGGTCGCACCAACGATTTACAAATGGGTGTGAAGCTAAGCCGCATAAGCGAGCAAGTAACACGGATTGCTCTAGAGCCTTGCCACTAAGAACAAAGCGCATTCGATACAAGAATGCTTTATAGCCAGTGTTGACCCCGACTTGATTATTTTCATGCTGACGGTACAGCATTGACGAGTATTTATCTATGTACCACTTGTAGCTATGAGAGCGTGCGAATGCGTAGATAAACCAATCATGTAGCCAAACAGATGACATGGGTTCTTTGTTGTTGCGGACAAATGTCTGTAGTTCAAGTACAAGTTTTTTAGTCAAAACAAACGTGCAACCCGGTCCCGGTGATTGAAAGAGGTAATCCCATTCAACTTGAGGCTGGGCTTTATTTATTAGTTTTTTTCGTCCATCAGGCCAGAAAGCAGTGAAGTTACTGGAATAGCCATCACAGTCATGTTTAGTCAACATTTGGACGGCTCTGGAAAGTTTATCGGAATGCCAAATGTCGTCTTGGTCGGCGAAGGCGACGTAATCAAAATTAGAAAAATCTACATCTCGAATTAGTCGGAAAAAGTTGGGGGCGGCACTACCGAATTTGCCGATGTCAGGAAGAACAGTGATGTTTGAGTTTTGTTCGGCAAGTTGGTGGCAAAGAAATTCGGTATTATCAGTTGAGGGATCGATGCTTATGTAAATAAAAATGTTAATATTTTCTTGTCGAGAAATAGAATCAACTTGTTCTTTTAACCATGATTTACCATCATATGCAGCTAACAAAACAACAATTTGGGGCTTATTGAAATTATCCATAAAATCTATAAAAAGCTAGATGAAGAAATACAGTGATTGATAAAAATATTGAAAATAACAAGATTCGTGATTGATCATGTTTTTGTTGAAAATAATAAAAAATAAAAGGTATTAAGAAGGCATAATATTTTCCATATGAGTAAGTTGGGATGGATAAAGTAATTAATAATATTGTTAATATAGACGAATATATGCTTACGGAAGGACTAAGACTAATTAATGATGACTCTTTTTTTATCAAAACCGCTTTTAAAGAGATTGAGTAAAGCAATGCAATTAATAGAAAAGCATAAGAAATTGGAGCTTTAATATAAGCTGATGTCATAAAAATTATAGAGGTAAAAGTTATTATTGGTCTTATTATTGGCGATAATTCCGAATTATAACCACCGGAATCGATTACGCTTAATATTGAATATACTTTATTTGTGAAAAGTGTGGAAAAATCGATAAGCAAAGGAAATAGATAAGTTAATAAAATTGAAACTAATAAAGTTAATATGATTCTCGTTATTTTTTTTGAGGCTTTATGATTTATGGTATTTAAAAAATATACATTCGTAATGAAAAATAAAACCACAATTCCATTTCCTACATCTATAACTGTGATTAATGTCAATAATAGTAATTTTATTAAAAATTTATCCCAGAATAAAAAAATAAATAGTGATAACAAAAGTGTTGTTTGTTCATTAGAGTACAAACCAGAAAAATATATTATGCTTGGAAATGGCATAATAGCTATTAACGTTTTTTTTCTTGCTATGTAATCAAGATTAGACAGGGTTTTTTCTTTTTTTAGGAGAAAGAAAAACAATGGGAAGGAAATAATAAGTAACCATAACGTTCTTTTGAGAACATTATGAGTATTATCATAACAATCGGTTATTGTGAAAAATATAGATTTTGGATCATGCTGATATGAGCAACTAGTATCTGTTAAGTGAATCAAAAAAAAATCTAAATTATATTCTTTGTAAAAATCAAGCATTTGCATTGATTTTACTTCAAAGTCTGGTTCATCTCCAGGAACAAATAATATTCTACCAAATAATGAAAAAATAATGAATGCTGTAAAGCTGTATAATCCATATTTCGATGCACTTAGTTTAGAAGAGTTCATTTATATATGTAACCCATTTTTTATTTATCTGTTTAATGACTTCTTGTCTTTCTGTGCTAGTTTTTTCTCGTTGATCTTTTTCGAATACTTCCATAAGACTAATGTCTATTTCTTCATTGCTATTGACAATAAAAATTTCATTGGGGTTTTTTTGATAATTATTAATTATGATTGCCGATGGTATCGGTGTCGAAATTACATTTAAACCAGCTAAGTATGCTTCTATAATTGGTAATCCTAATCCTTCCCATTTTGAAAGGCATATATAGTAGTGTGACTTACAAAGTGTCGCTAAAAAGTCTTTGCGACTCATTGTTCCTAAAATCAATGAGTTATTATCTCCATTCGTTAAGTTATTATTTATTTTTGAATTGTTTATCATTATTATTTTTTTCTTATTTTTCAGTTTTTCAAATAATTCTAGAGTTTCTTGTGGAGCTTTATAAGCCCCATCCCTTAATATTATCAAAGCGTCATAATTTTTTTGTTGGTATTTATAGTAATGGAATTCAGTATCCGTAATAAAAGGAAAACCTATGTCTAATATATCATAACCACATTTTTTGGCTAATATATGATTCGTAAATATTATTTTTTCGCTTTTCAAATAGTTTTTCCATAACATATTACCAATATTTTTGAGCTTGTCAGGATAAAAGCTTAACTCTAAGTCTTGAACAAAATTATACTCGCATGGCCTTAAAAAATTAAAAAGGCAAGTTAAGTGATGTGTGGCTATTCTTTTGCTTCGGATGAAAATGAAATTTACTGATATGGATATATATGAGATATAGTTAAGAATAGAATTAAGTTTTGTTTTTTTATGATTTTTAAGTTTAAGTTTATTTAGATTTAGATTTTTCTGAGAGAATCCTGTTAAAGCAATAACCTCATATCCCTTTGATATGAGTATCTCGCTTAAATAAACAGATATTATGTTCCCGCCAGTATTTGCAAGTCTAGGTATAGCAATGAAGATTTTATTATCCGACTTTGTATTTTTCATAAATTTCTCTTAGTTCAATTGATTCTTCAATGTCAATCCATGAGTTTATCGTCCTGAGTATCATATCTTTTAGGTCATAAGAATCATCATCTGTCTCAATTAGTATGCCAGCTTTTTTTAGATTTTTTAGGTCGTTCAGATAATGAGCAGATAAATTTTTAGGAATGTGAGGTATTATAATCAAGAATGGAATTTTATATTTGATACAGAAATAATACAAAGTATGAGAAAGAGCATCAAATACACAAAGTGTACTTTTGTTTATTTCTGATTGTAATCTTTTAATATTTTTAATATTTTTAATATTTTTATATGCAGAATGAAATCCTGTTGGGTGTGGGTTTAATAAAAAAGGTAAGTGAACTTCTAATAATGCATTATTTATTAAATTTATGTGTGAAGTCACTGAAAATGCACTAGCATATGATGGACATATTGTTTCTAAGAAATCTTCTCTCTGAGAAGAACGGCCTACCCATAAAATTTCGGCAATTGAACCCTTTCTTCTAAACAACTCTCTTGGTTTTACAGTTTTATAGAATCTATCAATTCCCGATATATGCCAGTAATCATAATAATCACTGGCTTTCTTTTCTTCATTCTCTATCCAATAAAAGTCCCATTCTCCATATATTCCTCCATGCATCCTTCCTATTATTTTTGTATTTTGACTAAATAGGTTTATCATTGATGGGTTTTTTATTATTTCAAATAATGACCCGTTGTATTCCTTTATAGAGAGTTTGCTTTCTTGCTTTAATAATAAATCAGAAGGAAATAAAGCAGATATAAGTTGACAATCCACCTCATTTTCAATAGTCTGCATTAGTTTATTTTTAAGGTTTTCTTTTAGAAAAAATGTTTTTTTTCTTTGTTCGTTGTATATTTTTCCAGTCGATGAAAAAAAAAGTGACTTTAATAGTTTTTTGGTTATAGTTAACCCAGCATTTGGAGCCGAGACTTTACCATGTAATGTTAATTTAACTTCATCAAATCTTGATAGATTGCCATATCCATGAATGTCTGTTAACGTTATAATTTTATTAATGGCTATTTCGTTGTTAGAATTAGTTATTTTCTGATGGATCGAACTTATTGGTGATTTTGTTGAGAAAAAATCTTCGGCAATTATAAATCTTTCTTGATTCAATGATTTCGCCAAATTTATTTTTTGTTCTAATGTAAGGTATTTTAAGAATGGCTCTATAAAATATTCATAAGTTATGCTTATAACTTGCTCGGTTGTTTTTATGGCACTGAGCTCAGAAACTTCAATAATTTTTTCTTTTATGCGTTTGTTGTTCATGAGATTTTATATTTCCTAGAAAAAGAAAATTTAAAAAGAAAATTAGCTATCATGGTAATAGCCAGGGCGGTAGGTATTGCCGAATAACTTATATTTACTTTTATAAGTAAAAATGAAGTAACTATAAAAACAATCGGAAGCAGTATATTGCTTATTAATATTTCTTTGTCTTTTCCTTGTGCATACAATTGATAATGGGGCACTAATGCTATATTGTAAAAAAAGGTCATTAAAAGTAATGGTGCTAGCATGTTTTTAGTTTGTTCTAAGTACATTGGTTTTTCAATAAGTGCTAATGCATATGGTGTTGTTATATATGTTAATAAAGAAAGAATAAGTGACCACAAAATAATTTCTTTCTGTAAACTTCTTTTAATTGATAAAAATTCGGCAAACTTTTTTTCTCTAAAAAAGAAAATCATTTGAGGATATTTAAAAGACATAACACCTGCATCTATTATTGTCGATAGAGACATAGCTATCCCGAAAAGTAATGTATAAGCAGCCACGACTTCCAAACCATAGTATGCCTCTAATATATATCGGTCTAATGTGAAAATTATTTTTAAGCTTATTGTTGAAAGTAAGAAAAATGAAGCTACTTTGAATCCATTAATAAGATAACTATTGTTATTTAGTGAAAAACTAGTATAAGCTATTGATTTATTTATAAATAATAAACCAAATACAACAGATGAAAATGATCCCGCTAACCAATAATAAAAAACAGATGACAAATCAAGATTATTTGTATTGTTTAGTGTCGCTGATGTTACTAGTATTGTTATCCAGACCGCTGTCTTTATGTTTAAAAGTAAGCTTGCAATAAGAGGCATTTTTAAAATTATCAATATTCTCATGATATCCTGAGATATATGCTCGCTAACTAAAATCAAATAAAACATAAAAAGAAAACTATAAGGCAGAATATCCAGTATAAATAGCAAGTAATGCAAAGGGAGTGTTATTCCATAAATTATGCATATGGCGGCAATATGATTAAAAAGTACTTTTCCATTGTGCTCTTTATTGTCTAATGTTAATTCTCTTTGTGTATAGGTGTAATAGTCTCCTCCAATTAATAGCGCGCTAAATGTAATAGTGGCTGATAATAATCCAAATAAGCCCACTTCAATGGGCTGAAGCTCTTTTGCTAAAAAGAAAATTAGAACGAACTTGCTTCCGACAGAGCTAAATCTTAGAAATATATTTGATATTTTACTAATTGATAAGATCATATGAGGTCTTAGTATTTTTATAAATACCATGTTTAAGTTTTTTACCTATAATTTCTTTCAGACGTTTAGGTTGTAACCCAAACCCCGGTCTAACACTCCGCACACACTCCTCCGTAATCACTTCCCCCGCCTCCATATCCTTCACAAAATACAACGAGCGCCGAAACTTCACATTTCCCCGTTCGCTGGCTTTCATCCCATAGTCCACTTGCCCCAATGCTTCCCAAGCTGTTTTTGTGTCGCGGCACAAGGCTGCCAATTCCTGCGGCTCTAACGAAAAGCTGTCATCCGGCCCACCACCTTTACGGTCAAGTGTCACATGCTTTTCAATGATGGATGCGCCCAAGGCAATACTGGTAATCGCGGTGGTGTTGTCAATGGTGTGGTCAGAAAGCCCTGTTACCAAACCAAACCGCTGGATCATATCGGGTATGGTTCGCAAGTTGTAATCAGACGCTGGGGCAGGGTAGCCACTGACGCAATGCAGGATGGCTAGTTCTTTACAGCCACCTTCGCGGGCGGCTTCAATGGCTTCCTGAATTTCTTCCGCATTTGCCATACCGGTTGAGATAATCATCGGCTTGCCGGTACTGGCGGCGTATTTGATTAGTGGAAGATCAACGGCTTCAAATGAGGCAATTTTGTAGGCAGGAGCGTTTAAGTCTTCCAGTAAGTCAATCGCCGTATTATCGAAGGGTGAGCTGAAAATGGTAATGCCCAGTTTATGGGCGTAATCGAATAGCGGTTTATGCCAATCCCAAGGCATGTAGGCTTCTGAATAAAGTTGGTACAGTGTTTTTCCATCCCATAAGCCGCCATGTATCTGGAAATCCTCAGAGTCGCAATCTAAGGTAATGGTATCGGGTCTATATGTTTGCAGCTTGACGGCATCCGCTCCAGCCGATTTTGCGACTTCAATAATTTTGAAAGCGTTATTGATGTCACCATTATGGTTGGCAGACATTTCAGCAATAATATAAGGTGGATTTTCAGGGGAGATTTTTCGACTATTAATACATATGGTGTTTTTCATACTTTCAACCTACTTAAACGACTCAATTTTTGATTTCATTACATCTTTTTTTTCAGTCCATTCGGCTTTTAGCAACCCCAGTCTATGAATGTTAATATAGTGATTATCCTTGCAGTATTGTTCGCGAAATATTCCTTCTTCAGAAAAACCAAATTTTTTGTGTAGTTTTATTACTGATGAGTTGAAAGATAAAACTTCACAGTAAAGTTTGTGTAAATTTAAAATATTAAACGCATACTCTAAAGCTAAGAACTCCATCTTTGTTCCAGTGCCTTTGGCAGCTTCTGGTGAAGCATAAAATGCCCATGAGGAGTTGTTATTTTGTTTATTTATATTATTGAAGCCCACTATTCCAGTGGCGACACCTTTTAATTCATATAGAAAGTATTTTTCGGTTTTTGATGATTTTACTTTGTTCCACCAAATTACATGTTCATCTATTGTTATTTCGTGTTGATTATACATGTTAGCACGTATCGTCGGATGGTTTCGCCAAGAAAGCATTAACTCAATTTCGTTTTCTTCTATGTTTCTTAGCAGTCCAAATGTGTTTTGCATATAAATTCTCAGTTTTTTAGAAGAAAGGAGGCTATTCTTTTAGAGCCTGTTCCATTTGTTATTTTACTAGATGTTTCAGAAAGTACTTTTAAGCGATTCGCTAAGTTAATTGAACTAAAAAAGCTTAGTAAATGGCGTTTGATTTCATCAATTTCCTGAGCAATTTCAACTTTATCTTTAAGTAGCTCAGCGGCAAAAATTTGATTTTTTGCCGTTATAAGCATAATTGTTGGCAAACCAAGACAACAGCGTTCCCATGTTGTGCTTCCCGCCGCGCCAATACAGAGGTCACTGTTAGCCATTAACTCAGCCATTTGGGTGACATTAACCCGGACTTCAGTAGACCAAGGCAGTTGTTGGGCTTGTGCTTTAATGCTTTCCAGCCAAGGAGCATGTTCTCCCATGACGATGGTAATGTGGCAATCGTTGGGTAACTGGCTATTTGCTAAAGCAGTGAGGACTTGTCCAGTTACGTTATCTTTGTCCACACCACCCAAAGTAATCAGCAACTGTTTTAACTGTGGCTGTTGGCGGCGTTGCAGGCTGTATTCACGCCATTGGGCAAATTCAGGGCGTAACAGCGCATAGTAAGAGCCAGTAAGGATGGTGCAATGTTCAGGGACAAGTGTCTGATAATCGCGTTCATCACGTCCAAAGGTTTGATCCAGCAGTAAATCGCAATCATGCTGACGGTCTGCCAAATCATCAATCACCATGATTTTTTGGCAATACGGTCTTAGTTGCTCTTCCCAGTCTCTATCCAAAGCATAATGATCTACAATCAACCAAGCAGACTTATCCGCCGTTAGTGATTGGATCGCCGCTATAGTTTGCTCTGCATCTTCATCTGGTGTTGCGCCGAGCCAAGACAGATATTCCTGCCGTGGGTGTTGGCTGGTAAGCGAAGTGTTAGCTTCCTTAGTCGGTAAGGCAACAACACCATGCCCTTTGCTTTGGATTAACGCCAACATATTGCCGCTATGTTCACGGCAAATGAAAGTGCAGTTTGCACCTTCATTTTTTAGCGCATCCGCCAAGGTCAGGCAGCGCATCACATGACCACTGCCTATTTGGATAGAAGCATCGACACGGAAGATAACTACCATATCAGCTATTTTTCTCTATCGCTTTAAACATCAACTCAGCTCTTATCCAATCTTCCTGGGTATCAATGTCTTGAACTAAATGCCTAGGTAAAATAATAGGATATGATTCTGAGGAGAAAATAGGTTTTTCTTCTAGCCAAGCAGTTCTTGCTCCCCAGTAAAATTGCCCCGCATCATGATAGGCTTCTTCCAAATCTTGAGAACGGGTATTGAAATGTTTAGGGGAAAACATTTGTACCATGCTGTTTTGCTGAAACTTGATCGCCCGTTGGATAGGAAAAGCATAACTGGTAACAGAAAAAGCATAATCGGCATCTTGTTGCTGGATTAACGTCAGTCCACTTCTCAACGCATTAGCAGAAATAAATGGTGCGGTTGCGTAAATACAGCATATCCATTCAGGTATAACCTGATTAGCCTCTAACCATTGAATAGCATGTTTGATGACTGGAATCGTCGCAACAAAATCACCCGATAGTCCTTCGGGTCGCATAAAAGGCACTTCTGCGCCTAAACGCAATGCTACTTCAGCAATTTCCTCATCATCGGTAGAAACAATAATTCGCTCAAAACATCCACTTTGCAAAGCTGCTTCAATCGACCAAGCAATCATCGGCTTGCCACAAAAATCCTTGATGTTTTTCCGAGGGATGCGCTTGCTCCCCCCGCGTGCTGGAATAATGGCAATATTCATGCTTGTAAAACCGTTGTGAGAGTCGAGCAAACGGTCTCTTGTTGCTCATCCGTCATTGCAGAGAACATTGGTAGGCTAATCGCTTCCTGATAATACAGTTCTGCTTCAGGGAAATTCCCAGATTCAAACCCCATTGCCTGGTAATAAGGCTGGCGATGCACCGGAATATAGTGCAGATTGACCCCAATGCCTTGTTGACGTAGCGCATCAAACACTTCCCGATGAGTCAATTGAATCGCATCCAGTTGCAGCCGTATCACATACAAATGCAAGCCAGAATAACTATCAGGGTGCTGCCAAGGAAGGGTAAGCGGGAGGTGAGCCAGCAGTTCATTATACCGTTGTGCTAATTCATGCCGCCGTTGTACAAATGGATCCAGTCGCTGCATTTGGCTAAGCCCCAACGCAGCCTGCATATCCGTCATGCGGTAGTTAAAGCCCAAATCAACTTGTTGGTAATACCATGCCCCATCCGATTCATGTGTCATCTGTGCCGGATCGCGGGTAATGCCATGACTGCGTAACAATGCCATCTTTTCCGCCAGTTCGGCATGATTGGTGACAGCAATTCCACCTTCAGCCGTGGTAATAATCTTCACCGGATGAAAGCTAAAAATAGTTATATCACTATAGCGACATGAACCAATAGGCTCATCCTGATATTTGCCACCAATCGCATGGGAGGCATCTTCAATAATCTTAAAACCAAACTCCTGACTTAACTGATGAATCCGCTCCATCTCGCAAGGCTGCCCGCACAGATGAACCGGAATCACCACTTTGGGTAAACGGTTCTGCTGCCGTGCTTGTTCCAGCTTCATCTGTAACTGCTCAACACTTAAATTATAAGTGCGTGGATCTATATCGACAAAATCAACACTTGCCCCACAATACAACGCACAATTGGCACTGGCGACAAACGTAATCGGGCTAGTCCAAACCACATCGCCCTTACCAACCCCTAACGCCAAACAAGCAATATGCAAAGCAGAAGTGGCACTATTCACCGCCACAGCATGTTGTACCCCGCAATAATCACTTACTGCTTGTTCAAAAGCCGGAACAGCAGGCCCTTGGGTGAGGAAGTCAGAACGCAATACATCAACTACTGCCTGAATATCGGCTTCACTAATGTCTTGTCGACCGTAAGGGATAACGTTCATTTAGATATTTCCAATCTTATGCTGATTCTGCTCAATCCATTGTTTGAGCGTGTCAATACCCATCCATTCGGTATTACTATCACTTTCATAAACAAAATTTTCTGATACTTTCACCCCATCTTTAATCCGATTGGGGTCGTTGCTCCAGTTATGAATAGCAGGTAAAATTTTGAAGTGATCAGGGTACTGATAAGTATGATAAGCATCTTCCGCACTAATCATCTGCTCATGCAGTTTTTCGCCGGGGCGAATGCCCATAATGGTTTGCTCTGCATCAGGTGCAACAGCTAGTGCCACATCTGTTACCTTCATTGAAGGAATTTTCTTAACATAGATTTCACCACCTTCCATGTCTTCAAAAGCGTGCCATACCAACTCAACGCCTTGTTCCAATGTAATCATAAAGCGAGTCATGCGTGTGTCGGTGATGGGTAGTTTACCTTGAGCTGCGATAGATAGAAAAAATGGGATAACTGAACCGCGTGAACCCATGACATTCCCATAACGCACGACAGCAAAACGTGTTTGTTTGCCACCGCTGTAAGAGTTACCCGCTACAAACAACTTATCTGAGGCGAGCTTGGTTGCGCCATATAA
This sequence comes from Thiothrix subterranea, assembly GCF_016772315.1. Classification (NCBI taxonomy): domain Bacteria; kingdom Pseudomonadati; phylum Pseudomonadota; class Gammaproteobacteria; order Thiotrichales; family Thiotrichaceae; genus Thiothrix; species Thiothrix subterranea. The sequence continues at coordinate 3,004,597 of NZ_CP053482.1, forward strand.
ATTAGCAGGGCTACTGGCTTTGTCAGTAGAAAGTGCAACAACTCGTTTCACGCCTTTATCAATGCAAGCATCAATTAGATTCATTGCACCGTTGATATTCGTTTTTACGCATTCAAAAGGATTATATTCCGCTGTTGGTACAATTTTGGTTGCTGCGGCATGAACAACATAATCAACACCATCCAAAGCACGGTACAAACGATCTTTGTCTCGCACATCTCCAATGAAAAAGCGTACTCGTGGATCATTTTGAAATAGCTTAGCCATTTCCCATTGTTTCATCTCATCGCGGGAGTAGATGATGATTTTTTTGGGATTGTATTTAGCGAGGGTCATCGGGATGAAGGTGTGACCGAAAGAACCAGTACCACCAGTGATGAGAATCGTTTGATTAGTAAGCATCGAATTACCTATTGTTGACTTCTATTGTGAGTGATAACTGGATTTTTTATGTTATCAATCAAAATGTTATCTGTTTGCATATACCATTCCACTGTCTTTTTCAATCCAGTCTGGAATGTTTCTTGTGGGATGTACCCTAATTCGTGGGAAAATTTACGATTATCAATCGCATAACGCCGATCATGCCCCGGTCTATCCGTCACATACGTAATATGCTGCTGATGCGGCACATTCGGCGATTCAGGGAAACGTGCATCCAGCAGTTCACATAGGGCGTGAATCAGGTTGATATTCGCCTGTTCATTATTCCCGCCGATATTATAGGTCTCGCCAATCTGCCCTTTGCGAATAATCAGATCAATCCCACGATTATGGTCATCCACATACAACCAGTCGCGCACCTGCAAGCCATCACCATAAATCGGCACCGCTTGCCCTTGCAGCAAACGTGAAATCGCCAGCGGTATCAACTTTTCGGGGTATTGATAAGGGCCGTAATTATTAGAGCAGTTGCTAGTGGTCGTTTGTAACCCATAAGTATGCTGATACGCCCGCACAATATGATCCGAAGCCGCTTTACTCGCTGCATACGGTGAATTCGGTGCATACGGCGTGGTTTCCGTAAATGCCGGGTCAGTAGGGGAGAGCGTCCCATACACCTCATCCGTTGAGACATGATGAAAACGGTGTGCAAACCCCGGCTTTTCATCCAACCACACTGTTTTAGCCGCTTTCAGCAAACTGTGCGTACCATCAATATTGGTTTTCAGAAAAGCATCCGGCCCGTAAATCGAACGGTCAACGTGTGATTCCGCCGCAAAATGCACGATGGTATCAATGGTTTCCTCACGCAACAGCGTTGTCACCAATCCCTGATCCAGAATATCACCCTGCACAAAGCGAAAATTGCTTTTCCCCTCATGCGCTTGCAGGTTCTCACGCCGCCCCGCATACGTCAGCACATCTAACACCACAATATGCGCATCAGGGTATTGTTCAAGCCAATAATGCACAAAGTTAGTGCCAATAAAGCCAGCCCCACCCGTGACGAGTAAGCGTTGCGGATTGTGTGTTGTTGTCATACGCGAAGCAATCCTGTCAGATAATCGCCATAACCACTTTTCTTCAGCGGTTCAGCTAATTTAAGCAATTGTTCTTGGTCAATAAAGCCCATCCGCCACGCAATTTCTTCCGGGCAAGCAATTTTCAACCCTTGCCGCTCTTCAATCACCCGAATGTAGTTGGATGCATCCAGCAATGACGCATGTGTACCCGTATCCAACCACGCTGTGCCACGTTTGAGCATTTCGACCTGCAATTGACCCGCTTCCAAATACATCTGATTCAGGGTGGTGATCTCTAACTCGCCACGCGGGGAAGGGCGCACTTCACGCGCCATATCCACCACTTGGTTGTCATAGAAATACAACCCAGTCACCGCATAGTTTGAACGTGGTTTAACCGGCTTTTCTTCAATACTGAGAGCTTTGCCGTGCGCATCGAAATCGACGACACCGTAGCGTTCCGGGTCTTTGACATAATAGGCAAACACGGTTGCGCCGTTTTGTTGTTGTGCCACGCTTTGCAGACGCTGTGACAGCCCTTCGCCGTAATAAATATTGTCACCCAAAATCAAAGTGACGGGTGAACTGCCTACAAAGTCAGCCCCGATCAAGAAAGCCTGAGCTAACCCTTCCGGCTTTGGCTGTACCGCATATTTAATATTCAAGCCCCACTGCGAACCATCGGCTAACAGTTGCTGGAATTGAGCAGAGTCTTCCGGCGTGGTGATGATCAAAATATCCCGAATGCCGGATAACATGAGTACGGTTAACGGGTAGTAGATCATCGGTTTGTCATAAATAGGCATGAGCTGTTTACTGACGGCTTTGGTGAGTGGATACAAGCGCGTACCACTGCCACCAGCGAGGATAATGCCTTTACGCTTTAAATTGTTCATAGGTAATTCTTAAACCTTTATGTAGCGGTGTGCTTGTTTCCCAATTCTGAGCATTTAAACGACTGACATCCAATACCTTCCGCATCGTCCCATCCGGCTTACCCGCATCAAATACAATCCGCCCCTCAAACCCCACCACATCCATAATCGTTTCCGCCAGTTTCCGAATCGTCACATCCTGCCCCGTGCCAATATTCAGCAACGACCCCGCATAACCCTGTTCCATCAAAAACACACAGGCATCCGCCAGATCATCCACATACAAAAACTCACGCCGTGGCGTACCCGTCCCCCACACCACCAGTTCCTTATCCCCACGCAATTTCGCCTCATGCGCCTTACGCAACAGGGCAGGCAGGACATGGCTAGTCTCCAGATCATAATTATCATTCGGCCCGTATAAATTGGTCGGCATCACACTTACATACTGCCGCCCATACTGCATGTTATACGCCTCACACAGCTTGATCCCCGCAATCTTCGCAATCGCATACGGCTCATTGGTACATTCCAACGCCCCCGTCAGCAAATACTCTTCCTTAATCGGCTGCGGACAATCACGCGGATAAATGCAACTGCTGCCCAAAAACATCAGCCGTTGCACGCCTGCTCTGTGCGCCCCATGAATCAGATTCGCCTCAATCATCAAATTCTGATAAATGAAATCCGCCCGATAAGTATTATTTGCGTGGATGCCACCCACCTTCGCCGCCGCAATAAAAATATAGTCCGGCTGCTCAACCTGGAGGAACTGCTGCACCGCTGCCTGACTGAGTAAATCCAGTTCCTGCCGCGAACGGGTAATGATATTGGTATAGCCACCCACTTGCAGACGGCGCACCAAAGCACTACCGACCATGCCACGATGCCCGGTGACGAAAATTTTTGCGTTTTTATTCATGAGTTTTTAAGAACACAGTAGCCAGACACGCTACCGCCCTACCTCGTCATTATCAGTATCAAATCAAAAATATAAGATGTAAGCCCGCATCAAGAACGTTACCGCCCTACCTTGTCATGGTCGGCATCAGTAAACGTTGTTGTTAGATGTACCATAGCTTAATGCAATGTGGGGATTATGCCTGTGATGGCGGTCACATTCTAGTCAATTGTGGGGAGTAAAATTCACGTCGAACAGGGCTTCGACTTCGCTCAGCCCACGGATGCCTCGTGGTAGTTCGCGAGTCCACCACTTACCCGCGCCCTGAGCCTGTCGAAGGGCAGGGCTGCGCTTAGTCATTTCCAAACTGGAAAGCTTGTCGAACCACTGTCTCCACTTCATCCAGCACACTATCGGGCAAATGTGCATACTGCTTGCGCCGATGTTTCGAGAGATGTCCGCCATTGCCCCAAGCCATCCGCACCAATGCTGCTATGTCTTTCTTCGGCAAATCAAAACGCTGCTCCAGTGCAGTGGTGGCTTGATCATAGCCATCCAACCAAGCCATTTCCTGAGGCATTTCGACTTCAATCGCTTGCTGCAACATCTGATGCAGAAAGGCTACTTCACGGTCGGCATTAAAAAAACGGTAGCTGCGGCTATCGGCTGCTTTAAGGATGTAAGGCTCAATCTCTGCCCGTCGATAATCCCAAAGCCTTGTGATTGGCTGCGAAAACCCCGTCAGTACTTCATGGTAAGTTGGGATGTTTTGCATAATCACCGCCGAAACCGGCACAATCATATCGGCGGGTAGCTGCGGGTGTCGTGCCAATACCTGATGAAACATAAAACGGTGTAAGCGCCCATTGCCATCCATAAACGGATGCAGGTAAACAAACCCAAACGCCGCGCAAGCTGCCTGCACCAATACATCAACGCCGCGTTGGCTATCATTGGTAAACGCTTCCCAACCTTGCATTAAGTGCTGTAACACAGCGGGTGGTGGGGGGAAATACGTAACCCTGCCCAAACTGTTTTCCAGCCAGTTTTGTCGCCAGCGGTAACTGGCTTCCTGACTGTATACATCCCGTACCACGGCATTTTGCAAAATGACCAGATCATCTTCTATCAGTTGCGGGTATTCACGCACCCGTTGCAATAACTGCACAAACCGTTCTTCTTTCTGGGCGCTGGGTGTCTCTTTCTCAATGGCAAAACTGCTACGGGTTTCCGACAGATACAGATAATGGATAGCCCGTTGATAAACCGCTGCCGAATGCCCTTGGTAAAACAGTTGATGTGCTTGCGCTAACAAACTTTCCAATGTTGCCTTACCAGCCAGCACATCCCGCCTAACAGTGGGGCAAAACTGAGCATTTCCTAGGGCATTATTGGTGATTCGATAGGTTTTGTGTCGCTCCCCATGTTGGGCAGTAAAATAAATGTCGTTGGGAAACAGGTCGATGTATTTACCCGTCGGTGTCGTGGGTGCATCCAGCGAATCCCCGCGTAACCATTCCCACAAAAAACACAAACGTCGGATGCTTTCCCCATTGGGTGTTTGGGCGAGGCGATTCAATAGCTCAGCGGGTTGGATATGCTCAAATGCTGCATCAATCACTTCCAGATTAATGCCTTCATGCTTGATGGCAAATTCTAAATGCCCCAGCGGCGTATCCTGCAACGCGACACCGTGCGGAAACAGCACCTTCCCCTGGGCTTCAGTACGTTGGCTGACTGTTCCCGATACTTGTGCAACCGGTGAGACGGGTTTGACAGCTAACGTTAACTGCTCTACTAAGTATGTGTAACCGACTAAACTCATGCTCAAATCCGAAAAATCTTCAGTGAATCTGGAATTCTATCAGAAACAACTATTTTTTACATTTTTATTTGAATTTATTTCAGAGGGACTGGCATAGCTACCGCCCTACCTTGTCATTATCAGTATCAAATCAAAAGTGAGAATATTTGCGTTTCGCAGCCGTACCAGTGGCACATCCTGTGATACCACCACATATTCCAACAGCGAAGGGATACTGGTGTAGTTATCGAATTTTTCTTTCAGGTCAACCCGCTCGGTGCCATCAGATAGCACCTCCACAATCAAGATGGGGTTTGAAGCAGCTACCACAAAACCCACCCAAACTTCTCCAATCTTTGTCATGTTGGAGAAGTTGTAAGGCACAGACTACCGTTCATCTGTCGATAGCAACATCAAAAACACCCACCCCTAGACACAAAATCTGCTGTATTGCATCCTATTCCTCATGATTATCAGCCACAAAATCCGCCTAGACCCCAACAATAAACAAGCCACGTACTTGGCGAAAGCCGCAGGTACAGCGCGGTTTGCTTACAACTGGGCGTTGGCGGAATGGCAAAGCCAATACGCGGCATGGAAAGACGACAACACCCAGCCCAAACCCAACCAAATGAGTTTGCGTCGCCAATTGAACGCCATTAAACGCGAACAATTCCCGTGGATGCTCGACGTCACCAAAAACGCCCCACAAATGGCAATTATCCAACTGGGGCAAGCGTTCAACAACTTTTTTGCCGGACGTGCCAAGCACCCGCAGTTCAAAAAGAAAGGCAAGAGCCGTGACAGTTTCACCCTCACCAACGATCAATTTTCGCTTGATGCTTCCCGCATCCGCATTCCCAACCTTGGGTTAGCACGGATGCGGGAAACGTTACGCTTTTTCGGCAAAATTCTTTCTGCCACGATTTCCCGCACCGCTGACCAGTGGTTCGCCAGCATCACCGTGGATACGGATCAAAACCACCTCCCGCCTGCCGAAAACCAAGGCACGGTGGGGGTGGATTTGGGCGTATCCGCACTGGCAACGCTGTCAACGGGGGAAAAAGTGGTTGGTGCGAAGCCGCATAAAGTCTTGCTTTCACGCCTACAACGGCTCTCGCGCAGCTTGTCACGCAAAGTCAAGGGCAGTGCCAACCGCCACAAGGCAAAACAAAAACTGGCAAAACTTCACGCACGTATTGCCAATATCCGCCAAGACAGTTTGCACCAACTCACTACGGATTTAACCCGCCGTTTTTACACCATCGGCATTGAAGATTTGAATGTGTCGGGCATGGTGAAAAATCGCCGTTTATCCCGTGCTATCAGTGATATGGGGTTTTTCGAGTTTCGCCGTCAACTGGAATACAAGGCGGGAATGCGTGGAGCGGTGGTCGTGGTGGCTGATCGGTTTTTTGCCTCCAGCAAGACTTGTTCTGCCTCCGGCTGTGGGTACAAAGTGGACAAATTACCACTATCGGTACGCGAATGGACTTGCCCCGTTTGTGGCGCAGTTCATGACCGTGACGTAAATGCTGCCAAGAATTTGCAAGAGTATGCTTCGGCTACGCTCAGCAACCACGCCGTGAGTTCCACGGTGTCTGCCTGTGGAGGGGAAGGCTCTGGTCTTGGGCGTAAGCCGAAGACGAAACCAGCCCCAATGAAGCAGGAATTTAACCGCAAACTTGACCTTGGTTAAGTTTGTATAAGTTTAAAGGAACGGTTAGTGCGTGTATAAAGGTCATCTGGGTTCTCACCACAAGCAGCCATGATGTCGGGGTAATAACCGAAGCGCTGCCATTGGTTGCGGATGACCAGTTTCATGTCAGATTGCCAGACACGGCAACTGTCTTTTAGCTGGGTTTCGATAAACGCACAAAAGGAGGTGGCAATAGTGTTGTGTGTTTCACTCGCTCCCGCCATTGCGTACACCAGTCCATCCACATATTCGCTACGGCTGTCAGCGTCGCGTTCACCCGCCAGATAATCCTCAAACGGGGTGAGGTCATATTTCAGTGCGTGTGCCATCGGTGTTTCCTTCAACTGGATGATGGAATGAGGTTAGCAAGCCCACCACTAAACCGCAAATTCAGAGGGGGAACCTTTAAAAACCCAGTGTATAGCAACGGTTAGCTTTGACCTGTCGGTATTTTATTAAAAAAACACCAACCCATCTCAATTTTTAGCACACCAAGCCACAATTAGGTTGTTTTTCCGCATTTTTGCGGTTTTTTCGGGGATTTCCCCGTCAAATGGGCACAACTCCGCCTTCTTTGAGCGAACAGAGCCGCCGCAGGTTATACACGGTTGCCTTGATACGCCAGCACCAGACACGCTACAGCCCTACCTTATACAGCCGGTATCAGCAAGCCGCATTTGCGCATCAGCAATTCCCGCTATCCATCGGTAATCAGAGCTTCGCAGGCTTGTGAGGGCTTTGATTTTTACGGGCACAACCCCACCCTCTAAGCCCTGAAAGCCTGCCCGAATACCGCCTGACTTTTGCATAACCCAACACCCTGTTGGAAAACTCCAGCGTACCCTCAAGCCTGATTTTCATCCGCTGCGAATGCCTTTAGGTGTCAGGTCGGTACGTTCGTAACCCCAAATGATGGCAGCATAGAAGGACTCCCAATCGCTAATCAGATGCTCACGGAACATCCCGCGCATCTTCTCCCACAATGCAGTACGACTCTGTAAGCGGGCGCGTGCGGCTTGGAAGTACTGGCAGCAGGCTTCCTGTATCTGGTCGATCAGGAAGGCCAACATCATCAGGGTGGCGAACACGGTGGAGAGGTGCTGCTTGCCATGACCATAATTATGTTCGAGGTTGTAACCGAGGTTTTTAAGGGTGTTAAAGGTTTCGTTCTCCACCTTCCAGCGGGAACGGCCTGCGCGTACCACATCCGCCACGTTGTCGGCGGTGAGGGGGATGTCAGTCACGCAGTCATAGATAAAGGTTGTACCGTCGGGGCGTTCCTCCCAATAGTCGATGTAGTTGACCCGCACGTCTTGGTTGGCATGATTGAGCGGGATGTCGTTGGCATAACGGTAGCCACACCGTAACTTTTTGCTTGTCGTACCTGCCAATTCTTGGGTACTGCCATTGGCTAACCCGTCCAATACGGTGTTCAGCAATAGGCTGCTACTACGGGCTTTGGCGGTAATGATAAAGCTGTAACCGTTTGATTTCAGAAGACGGATGTGCGGTGCATTGCAGGACAGGGCATCTTGCAGCAGGATCATCTCCATGCGCGGGAAGTCTTGGCGCAACTGGGGGATGAGCCGTTTAGAGGCATTGTGTTCGCAATCATTTTTCTTGCTGCCATCCTGCTTGGTGATGGCCTCTGGGAAAAAGGGTAATACGGTATTCTTGTCAGGGTGAACCAGCACTGCCGCCAGCATCTGGTGGTAATACGCCTCACGTCCGTCCTTGTGTGTCTTAATGCAACAATCCGGGCAAGAGATAGCCCCAGAGCTAAAAATACCTGTTCCATCAATACTGACTAAATACTTTCCTAGAAAACGGTAGCCTTCCAGTATGCCTTGCCGTTGCAGCTCCTGATGGATGGCGCGAAACACCGGGCGCAGACGCTGCGGTTTTACCCCGTCCAATACCGTGCGCATTTGGCTGTCACAGGGAGCATCGGGGATGCCAAACAGGGTTTTCAGGTTGTGCCGCCGCGCCTTGTCCCCGCGCTGTTTGTCAAACTGCAACAGTGAGCCGTCTTTCAACGAAAATAGGGCAAGCCCTGACATCAACACGTCAACCAAGGGATAGTCGGGTTTGGTTTTACGGTGCTCAGTGACTTCGCTGAAACAGCCACGCACACGTTCCAGCAATCCGGGGGCTGAGAGAGTCTTGCGTAGCTTCAGGCTACCAACAGGAGGCAGGGCAGGTGGTTTTGCAGGCATTTCGTTGCACAGTGACTCGTTTTACAAGACCATGATTATACAGTCATTTTAAGATCGGCGGGAATTGCTGTTTGCGCATAGCATCCATTATATTTTAACCAACTCACTTCTGTGTGACAAGGCTCACACTTTATGAATAAGAATACATTATAATATAAAGCTAAAATATTATGGTGAGGATGTTCAATGAACCCCAAGTTGATCGCATGTATGGTATTAATCATGGCCTTGTTACCATTCACTGCACAAGCAAATGTTACACCAATAGCGACACCACAAGCCGTTATAGTGGATGAAGATACAGCAATCCCCATTAGCTTGATAGCTTCTGATACAGATACAGATGAAAAACTATTAACGTATAAGATCACGCTTCAGCCTAGCACGGGTGTCGTGTCACAACTAAAATCAGGTAGTAAACAATTAATTTATACGCCATCCGCAAATTTTTCAGGAACCGACAGTTTTTACTTTCAAGTCAGTGATGGCAGATTAATTTCTAAGACAGCAAAAGTATCCATCACTGTGAACCCTGTGAACGATGCTCCTGTTGTACCTAGTGTGACTACATTGAGTACAGAGGAGGATGCGGCTAAGTCAATGACGTTCAGCGGAACAGATATTGAGCGTGATACCTTAAGTTATGTTATTCACACTAAAGCCGCGCATGGGCAAGCTATTATTCAGGGGGGGAAAGTTACTTACACGCCAGAACCCAATTTTTTCGGTACAGACAGTTTTACTTACACGGCTTTTGATGGCAAAAATTATTCTGCACCGGGACACATTAACGTGACGGTAATCCCCGTGAATGATGCACCAATTGGACAACCACAAACCGTAACGCTTCCGGCTAGTCAACCTAGTATTATTACTTTGCAGGCAACAGATCCAGACAATGATAAGTTAAGTTATCAATTAGCAAATTCACCCAATCCAAAAGGCAGTTTGGGAACTATGAATGGCAGCCAAGTTATCTACACGCCTAAAGCCGGTCTTAGTGTGGACAGTTTTGGATTTACTGCACACGATGGAATAGTTGCATCGCTGCCAGCACTGGTAACGATAAACATACAATCGGCATTGACTACTGTTACAGATCCTAGCTTATTACAATGTTTGAAAAATATTGCACCAACCGCAGCCGATCAACAAACATTGGTAACATTTAGCTGCAATGATTTAGATCTTTCTAATGCTGATTTAACACAGCTAACATATCTTCCTAATCTGCGTAACCTTGATTTGTCGAACACTAAATTGACGAGTATTAACGGTCTATCTGACTTAAAGCAACTAACCAAATTAAATCTAGGCTCTAATTATATTGAAAATATTAGTGCATTGTCAGATATGCAGCAATTGCAAATCTTGAATTTGGGTTTCAATGAAATTAGTGACATTACTCCTTTGTCAAATATGAACAGTCTACAAGAGCTTTACTTGGATGCTAATAAGTTAAGTAATTTGAGTGCACTATCAAATAAAAAATCACTACTAAAGCTTTATTTGGATGATAATCAAGTTAATTCTATTGCTGAGTTATCAGCCTTGACAAATTTGACACACTTAGGTTTGAGCTATAACCAAATTAATTCTATTAGTGCTTTATCTAAATTGAAACGACTTCAGTCATTAGCATTAGAAGCTAATGATTTATCAAATATTTCTGCACTAGCAGAATTTGTGAATTTACAATCACTTTATTTAAGTGGAAACTTGCTAACGGATATTAGTCCGTTAACTTATCTTGTAAACATGAAGACGTTGGAATTGAGCTTTAATCAAATCACCAATGTTATTTTTTTGCAAAATATGGTCAGCCTGATTAACTTGACGCTAGATTTTAATAATCTTACTGAAGTTACTGGTTTGACAAATTTGATGAGTTTACAACATATTGATTTGGAGAATAATGCGTTAAATACCATTAGTGGTTTGCAAAATCTAAGTGCAGTGAATGGTTTATTGCAATTAAGTCATAACCAGTTGTTAGATGAAGATATTATATTGCTTGCGTCCATGCGTAATAGCTATAGCCTACGTTTAGAAGATAACTGTTTAGTGAATATTTCATTACCTGAAACTATTCAGGTTTATGGTAAGTCTTGGCAGTTTCCAGGCTCAAAGTGTGGGGGCATTGCGCCTGTGGCTATTGGTAAAACAGTAGAGGTTTATCCTAACACTGCAACAATAATTACCTTGGATGCTTATGATCCTAATGATAAAACCATGATTTTTCAATTGGATAGTATTGCGGTTAATGGTGGAGTGCTAAGTGCTTCTATTGGAAAATTAGCAAGCAATCAGATAATATTTTTCCCTAATCCCGATCACTTGAAGAGTGCGGGTAATTTCACCTTCTCAGTTACAAATAGTGATGGTGAAAAGTCACAAAAAGTTACCGTGCAATTGCGTGTAATTCCTCCGATTCTGGAGACTTGCTTTGGTAAAAATATTCCTAGTGATGAGGATTTGTTAAAATTACAATCTTTGAGCTGTGAGAATAAAGGTAACAATGTTACGGATATTAGTGCATTGCCTATGTTTTTGCCTAACTTGACGCATCTATCGTTAGGAGGCAATGCTATTAGTGACTATTCAACGTTGTTAGATTTTCCTGAATTGATAGGTTTGTCTTTAAAAGGTAATGTGTTAGATGCTACAGCATTACAAATTATCGCTCAGTTATCAAAACTTAGTATTCTCAGTTTAGAGAAAAGTCAGTTGAATGACTTAGATATTAATTTTTTGGCTGGGTTGACCAATCTAACTCAATTGTATTTGGGTGGTAATAAAATTACTAATATTAATCCGTTAAGTCAATTAAAACGTTTGGATGTCTTGACATTGGATAATAATTTTATTGGTGATTTAACGCCTTTGGCGTCGTTAACGAGTATTCGTACTTTGAGTTTGAATAATAATGGATTAAGTAAAAATCAAGCGCTTAATTTGGCTGTTTTGTCAAAATTGCAAGCGTTAATTTATTTTGAGATTGACAATAACGGATTGACGAGTATTAATGGTTTGGAAAATCTAACAAACTTGAGTGTACTAACGGTTCGTTATAATCGCTTAGCGACAGTCAATAACTTGAAGGTATTTCCGCAGGCTATGACTTTGCATCTGCAAGGAAATTGTCTCAGTGATTCAGATTTATTCGGTTGGCCAAGTAATATCAGTCTTATTGGTAGCAATAGTAGTAATCAACGCAGTTTGTTTAATAATCAGTGTCCTGTTTATCCGCAATATATATCAGCAATTGCAGGCGTTTGGGATAAGTCTCACTAGACGATCGTGAAAGGGTTGTGTACTCTGAACCCTTCTACCATCAGTCAGGCTAGAAGAACTTGCTAACATACCTCCTGCGCCGTTTACTCTTGATGATCCCCACGCTGCTGGGGATCACCATTGTCGTGTTTACCGTCATGGCACTTTCCCCCGGTGGCATTACCGCGCAATCGCTGGTTGGCGGTGCGAATATGAACCCGCAGGAAAAAGCCGCGCTGACCGCCTATTACAACCAGCGCTACGGCCTCGATCAACCCGCGCCGCTCCAGTATGTACGCTGGCTCAACAATGTTTCCCCCATCGGTTTTACCCAAGATGCGGAAGGCGCATTCACTGGCTTTTCCTTCACCAAGGGCATGGATTTGGGCAATAGCTTTATGTATGGGCGACCGGTCAGCGAGATTCTGGCGGAACGCATTCCCATCACCTTGCTGCTCAATCTGGTGACCTTGCCGTTGATTTACGTGATTGCGATTGTGATCGGGGTGAAAGCGGCGACGGATAGGGGCGGGCGTTTTGATATTGCCTCCGGCGTGTCGATGCTGGCTTTGTGGTCGATTCCGACCATGTTAGCCGGGGTGTTATTGCTGGGCTTTTTTGCCAATACCCAATATTTTCAGTGGTTTCCGACGGCGGGGATTTCCAGTCGTGCCGCGCAAGACATGCCGTTTTTGCCGCATATGCTAGGGGGTGAATTTGTCCCCGGTTACTTGCTCGATCGCCTCTGGCATTTGGTGTTGCCGGTCATTTGTTTGTCTTACGCCGGGTTTGCGGGGTTGGCAAAACTCACGCGCACTTCGGTGTTGGAAAATCTGCAAGCCGATTATGCCCGTACCGCCCGTGCCAAAGGCTTAGCGGAAGAGGATGTACTGTGGAAACACGTGTTCCGCAATAGCCTGTTGCCGTTGATTACCGTTTCTGCCGGATTATTGCCGAGTTTATTGGCGGGTTCGCTCATCGTGGAAAACATTTTCAGTATCAATGGCATGGGGCAATTGGCAGTCGAGGCGGTGAAAGGGCGTGACCGCGAATTGGTGCTGTCGATTACCTGGATCAGCGGCTTTTTGACCCTGATCGGTTATTTGATTGCGGATTTTTGTTACACGTTGGTCGATCCGAGGGTGTCGTATGACTGAAATAAGCGCACAGGCGGTCAGCCGCGAATCGTTTTCCCGACGTATTTGGCTCAAAACCTTGCAAGGTGTCGGGGTGAAATTCGGCTTGGCGTGGGTGGGGGTGTTGATTTTCATGGGGGTGTTTGCGCCGTTTTTGGCAAACTCCATGCCTTTGCTGATGAGCAAAGACGGAGTGTTGTCTGCGCCGGTATTGGCGTATTTGACGGCGGAAGATGCCTTGGTGCTGGCGATGTTTGCTCTGGCGCTGCTGTTGGCGTGGTTGCCATTGAGTGGCGGTAGGCGAATAATGTTTTTCATCGTGGGAACTTTGCTGGCAGCGTTATTGGCAAACTGGCTGGTAAAACCGCCTGCGGTGAAAATTTACGACGAATTCCGCACCCCCGCGTACACCGACGTCGATTGGCGGATTATGCCGCCTGTGCCTTACGCGCCCACCGATTACTTGCGTGATTACCCCGAACACGGTTTGGAAGCGCCCTTGGCGGCAACTGAGCGGTTTCATCTGATGGGGACAGAGGAAAATGGTGCGGATGTGTTCAGCCGCATGATTCATGCCTCGCGGATTGCGTTGAGCATTGGGTTGATTGCGACCGGCATTGCGCTGGTAATCGGGGTGATTCTGGGCGGGCTGATGGGTTATTTTTCCGGCGTGGTGGATATGCTGGGAATGCGTCTGGTGGAAATTTTCGAGGCGATTCCCACGCTGTTTTTGCTGCTGACGTTTGTGGCGTTTTTTGGGCGCAGTTTGTACATGATGATGATTATTATCGGTCTTACCAGTTGGTCAGGGTATGCGCGTTATGTGCGTGCCGAATTCCTTAAGTTGCGTAAGCAGGAGTATGTGCAAGCGGCGGTTGCCAGTGGTCTGCCCTTGACCTCTATTTTGTTCCGCCACATGTTGCCGAATGGGGTAGCGCCGTTGCTTGTAGCGGTGAGTTTTGGGGTGGCGTCGGCGATTTTGGCGGAAGCAACCTTGAGCTTTCTGGGGCTGGGTTTGGTCGGTGAGCCGTCATGGGGGCAAATGTTGGATCAGGCGGTGAAATCGTCCACCTTCAATTGGTGGATGGCGGCATTCCCCGGTGGCGCGATTTTCTTCACGGTGTTTGCGTACAATCTGATTGGGGAGGCGTTCCGCGATGCGATTGATCCGAAATTATCGCGCAATGCTGGGGTAGGCTCATGAGTCAGACCTTGCTTGACATCCGCCACTTACGCACTTACCTGAAGAGTGACGGGCGCACCGTGAAAGCGGTCGATGATGTGAGTTTTAGCATCCCCAAGGGCGAAACCTTTTGTTTGGTCGGAGAATCAGGCAGCGGCAAGTCGATTACGGCGTTGTCGGTGATGCGCTTATTGCCGCAGGATATTGCTTCGCACCCCGGCGGCGAAATCCTGTTTAACGGGCAAGATATTCTTACCCAACCCGAAACGGCATTGCAGCACATTCGCGGTTCGCAAATTGCGATGATTTTCCAAGAGCCGATGACTTCGCTTAACCCTGTATTTTCGGTGGGCGAACAGATTACCGAAGCCTTGCAATTGCATCACCCGTCGATGAGCGATGCGGATGCGATAGAACGGGCAATGTTAGCGCTGGAACAGGTGCAAATCCCCAAAGCACGCGAACGTTTCCGCGACTTTCCGCACCAATTATCCGGCGGGCAACGCCAACGGGTGATGATTGCAATGGCGTTGGCGTGCGAACCGGAATTGCTGATTGCTGACGAACCGACCACCGCGCTGGATGTGACCGTACAGGCTGAAATTTTGCGCCTGCTGCGCCAACTGCAAGATGATAGCGGCATGAGCACGCTGTTTATCACCCACGATTTCGGTGTGGTCGCACAAATGGCGCAACAAGTCGGCGTCATGCAACAAGGGCGTTTGGTGGAGGTTGGTAGTACGGCGCAAGTATTACGCCAGCCGCAACACGCTTACACGCGGCAATTGCTCGCGGCAGTGCCGGAGAATTTGGCTCGCCGCCGATCCAGTAGCTCGGACTTTAGTCCGACAGTAAAATCCGATCTACCGCTGCTTTCCATCCGCCACCTAAACGTCTGGTTTCCCATCAAAAAAGGCATTCTGCGCCGCACGGTTGACCATGTACGCGCCGTCGATGATGTGTCCCTCGACATTCCGCAAGGGCAAATCGTGGCACTGGTGGGTGAGTCCGGTTGCGGCAAAACCACCTTGGGGCGGGCGGTATTACAATTAGAAAAGCCCACTTCCGGCAGTATTCAGCTTCACGGGCAGGAATTGGTCGGCTTATCGGCGCGGGAATTACGCCCCTTGCGCCCGAAAATGCAGATTGCCTTCCAAGACCCGCAATCGTCGCTGAATCCGCGTTTGCTGATCGAAACCACCTTAACCGAGCCGCTGAAAGCCCACAGCATCGGCGCAAACCATGAGGAACGCATCGAACGTGCCGCGCAGATTCTGGAGGATATGCAGCTTCCGCGTGACACGCTGTGGCGTTACCCGCACGAATTTTCCGGCGGGCAAAGGCAGCGGATCGGTTTGGCGCGTGCTTTGGTATTGAACCCCGAATTCATCGTCTGTGATGAAATTACCAGCGCATTGGATGTATCGGTGCAAGCGGAAATCTTGCAATTGCTGCTAAAAATCCGTGAGGAACATAACCTGACCTTGCTGTTTATTACGCACAATATTGGGGTGGTAGAGTACTTAAGTGATCAAACGGTGGTGATGTACAAAGGCAAAATTGTGGAGCGGGGGACTACCGCTGCGGTATGCGGTAATCCCCAAGAAGCGTACACACAGAAGCTGTTGCAGGCTGTGCCACGCTTGCTTACTTGATGGGGATCAATCCTTCTTCCAGAACTTCTCGCCGCAATCCTGACACCAGAATTTGTGCTGGCGAGTCAGCAGCTTTTCATACCAAGTGCGCCGCACTGCCATCACGTAAGAACTTTTGCAACTGGGGCAACCGATGCGGCTGTGTTTCAACCAATCAAAATGGTGCTTTTGCGAAAACGGACGCGGTGGGGATGTAACCACCAACGCTTTGGATGTACTTAACATAACACAAGCCCTTTAACACTCAGAATAATATTCATACAGTGTTAAGGTAAGGTAAGTTTAGCCATAGATGAAATCAATTATTTTGATTATAGATAAGTTTTAGGTATCCACATTACTTAATCGCATCGTCGCTTTGCCACAAATAGCGTCCGACCGCTAACCATGAGCCAATAACGCCTAACACGCTGCTGGCAAGCAGAATTTTCAGGGTCATCACAACATCAATGCCACTGAGGATAAACGTGCTGCCATACAAACTGGCAAGTTTAGTGACCGGCTCGACCAAAAATAACAGCGCGACGTGGACAATCACCAAGCTCAGAACGCCGCCAAACAACCCCAGCCAAACACCGTTATAAATGAACGGGCGGCGGATATAAGCATTGGTCGCGCCGATCAATTGCGTGACGCGGATTTCTTCCTTGCGGTTCTCAATGTCGAGACGGATAGTGTTGCCGACCACCAGCAACACGGTTAGCCCCAGCAACACCGATACCACTAGCACGATGCGTTCGGCAATGCGCAAAATCCCGCGCAGGCGCTGCACCCATTCTACGTCAATTTGCACATCGTCAACTTCGGGGTAAGCTTTGAGCTTTTTAGACAAACCCGCCACATCCATTTCTAAATCGCCGAGCAGACTGAGGCGCGGCGTCAGAATCAGCACATGTGGCAGGGGGTTTTCGTCCAGCGTTTCCAAGGTTTGCGCAAAGCCAGTGATTTTGCGGAAATCGGCCAGCGCTTCTTCGCGTGTCACCACGCGCACATTGTCGATTTCTGGCAATTCAGACAGCAATTCCGCGCGGTCTTTGGCTTGCTGCTCGACAACGGCGGGTTTGAGGAAGAGTGTAATCGTGGGAACTTCGCGCTTATCCGCCGTCAAGGTTTGCATGTTTTTCAGGAGTAAATGCAAACTGGTGGGCAAGGATAGCGCAATCGCAATCGCCGCCAGCGTGATCCAGGTCGATACCGGGTTGAACCACAAGCGTTCCATGCTGAAATGGATGGCACTGGATTGCTGATTCCACCAAGCGCTCAACGGATTAGCGCTGGAGGCGGCATTGCGTTTCGGGGGCGTTTTCTTATTACTGGGGTTCGCCATTAGTCCACCTTTTGTAAGACGATGGTGCGTTTTTTCATGCGTTCCACCAGTGCATGGTCGTGGCTGGCAATCATCACTGTGGCACCGAGTTCGTTGAATTGCGCAAAGGTAAACATAATGTCTTGCGCGAGTTCCGGGTCGAGGTTGCCGGTGGGTTCGTCCGCCAGAATAATGGTGGGTTTATTGACCATCGCGCGGGCAATACCCACCCGCTGTTTTTCCCCGGCGGAAAGCATCAGTGGAAAGGTGGTATCGCGCCCGGTTAGCCCGACTTTATCCAACGCGGCTTGCACGCGGCGGCGGGTTTCGCTTTGCCCCATGCCAGCAATGCGCAAGGGCAGGGCGATATTGTCGAATACGCTGCGGTCGTACAATAAGTGCGGGTCTTGGAAAATGAACCCAATGCGGCGGCGGTAGTTGGGGATTTGGCTACGCCCTAATTTGCTCAAGGAACGCCCACCAATCAGCACCTCGCCTTTGCTGGGGCGTTCAAGCATCGCGACCAGTTTCAATAAGGTACTTTTGCCTGCGCCGGAATGCCCGGTGATGAACACCATTTCACCGGCCTCCAGCGTCAGGTTGATATTGTAAAGGGCAAGCTGCCCCGTGGGGTATTTCTTACTAACCTGTTTGAATTCAATCATGTGGCTCAGTCGTTTCCGGCGAGCAGGGCGCTGGTGAATTCATACGCATCAAATTCTTGCAAGTCGTCGATGCTTTCACCCACGCCAATAAAGCGTACCGGAATGTTAAGTTGTTGGGCAATCGCGAACAGAATCCCGCCTTTGGCAGTTCCGTCCAGTTTTGTGACGGTGATTCCCGTCAGCCCCAATGCTTCGTTGAATTGTTTGGCTTGTACCAAAGCATTTTGACCAATGCTGGCATCCACAATCAGCATGATTTCATGCGGTGCAGTGCCGTCGAATTTCTGAATAACCCGTTTGACCTTTTTCAGCTCATCCATCAAATTGGTTTGAGTGTGCAAGCGTCCGGCAGTATCCGCCAGCAACACGTCGATTTTACGCGCTTTGGCGGCTTGAAACGCATCGAAAATCACCGAGGCAGAATCCGCGCCACTGCCTTGCGCAATCACCGGAATATTATTGCGTTCGCCCCAAATGGTGAGCTGTTCGACGGCGGCGGCGCGGAAGGTATCACCCGCTGCTAACATCACCGATTTGCCGTCTTGCTGGAATTTTTTCGCCAGTTTGCCAATGGTGGTTGTTTTGCCCGCGCCATTGATGCCGACCATGAGTAACACAAAGGGCTGGTGTGAGCCGTCGATTTCCAAGGGTTGCGCGGCAGGGCGCAGAATGCGGTGCATTTTATTGTAGAGCGCTTGCATTAGCGCATCCATATCCGCAAGTTCCGCCCGTTTGACGCGGCTGGTGAGGTCGCTCATGATTTCGCGGGTTGCTTCCATGCCAACGTCGGCGGTGAGTAAGCGCGTTTCCAGCTCCTCCAGCACATCGTCGTCGATTTGCTTTTTGCCCACTACCAACGTTTCCATTCCCTCGGTAAGGGCATGGCTGGTTTTGGACAAACCGCGTTTTAACCGTGCAAATAAACCTTCCGCCGGGGCAGGGGCTTGCGGAACTACCGTAGTGGCATCAGGTAATTCCGGCTTTTTTTTCTTTCCGAATCCAAACATCGTACAATGACCGTCCAGCTTTATTATCGTCAGGTGCGAGAATGCGAAGAATACTACCATTTGCCAGACAAAACCGTAATATCAAAACAATTCTAGCGGTTTCCGTCATATTTTCAGGTTTTTTTACAGCCCCTGCGCCCGCCATCGAGCGTGTAAAAGTGCAAGTACCCGTCCACGAATACAAGCTGGATAACGGTTTGAAGGTGCTGGTGAAACAGGATAAGCGTGCGCCGATTGCGGTGGTTCAATTGTGGTACAAAGTGGGTTCGAGTTACGAACACAACGGCTCGACCGGCTTATCGCACGTGGTCGAACACATGATGTTTAAGGGGACGCAAAAATACCCAACAGGCGAATTCAACCGCATCATTGCGGAAAATGGCGCGGAAGATAATGCCTTCACCGGGCAAGATTACACCGCTTACTACCAAGTGATTGCCGCCGATCGGTTGGAAGTCGCGTTTGAATTGGAATCGGATCGGGTGCGCAACCTTACCTTGCCGCCCGCCGAATTCAAAAAAGAAATCGAAGTGGTCAAAGAAGAGCGCCGCTGGCGTACCGAAGACAAGCCTACGTCCTTGACCCGCGAACAATTCGAGGCGGTGGCTTTCCTCAACAGTCCGTACAAAAATCCGGTCATCGGTTGGATGGCGGATTTGGATGCCATGCAAGTCGAAGACCTGCGGGCATGGTATGAACGCTGGTATGCGCCTAACAATGCCACGCTGGTCGTCGTCGGTGATGTCGAGCCAGAAAAAGTGCTAGAACTGGCAAAAAAATATTACGGCTCACTCAAACCGACGGAGAACATTCCCCCGCCCAAGCCGCAAACCGAAGTTGAGCAAAAAGGCGTGCGCACGATCAAAGTCAAAGCGCCTGCTGAACTGCCGTACATTATGATGGGTTACAAAGTCCCCGGCATGATCAATGCCAAGGAAAAATGGGAGCCGTATGCGCTGGAAATGTTAGCCAGTATTTTGGATGGCGGTAACAGTTCACGTTTATCCAAAGAGCTGATTCGCGGCAAAGAAATTGCCTCCAGCGCCAGTGCTTGGTACAGCGGGTTTGGGCGTTTGCCGGATTTATTCAGCTTGAGCGGAATGCCGACCAAGGGCGAAAAACTTGAAACGGTGAAAGCCGCCTTGCTGGAACAGGTGGAAAAACTCCGCAACGAGCCGGTGACTGCCGACGAATTGGCACGGGCCAAAGCCCAAGTGATTGCCAGCGAAATCTACGAGCGCGATTCCCAACAAAATCAGGCGAATGTGTTAGGTACTTTGGAAACCGTGGGCTTGGGTTACAAGCTGGCGGATGAATACGTGGACAACATTCTGGCGATTACCCCAGAGCAAATTCAGGCAGTTGCGAAAAAATACCTGATCGAAGATTCACTGACGATTGCGGAACTTGACCCGCAGCCCATTGACCCGAATAAGCCGAAAAACACGCGCAGCTTTGTGAGATAACTGATGTTAAAAACTATTATTGTAGCGCCGTTGGTGCTGTTATTTGCCCTGTTTACTGCGCAGGTATCCGCCGCCCCGAAAATTGAACATTGGACAACTGTCAATGGCTTGCGGGTGTATTACGTCCCCGCGCCGGAATTACCGATGTTGGATATGCGCCTGATTTTTGCTGCCGGTAGCGCCCGTGATGGTGCAAAACCGGGCTTGGCAATGTTGACCAATGCCATGTTGGATAAAGGCGCGGCGGGTTTGAGTGAAGATCAACTCGCCGAGCAGTTTGAAGCCATTGGCGCGGTGTTTTCTTCCAGTACCTCCAACGACATGGGCTGGGCAGGCTTGCGCACCATTACCTTGGAAAAAGAGCAGCAAGCGGCGCTGGAGCTGTGGTTAAAAGTGGTGTCGAAACCCGATTTCCCGCAAAAGGATTTCGAGCGGGTGCAAAAGTTGGCGTTGGTGGATTTGCAAGGTGAAAAACAAGATCCTGCCAGTCTTGGTGGCAAAGCATTTTACCAAGCGCTCTACGGCGATCACCCGTATGGGCAGCCCGAAAACGGCACGGAAGCCAGCGTGCAAGCCTTGAAAGTTGACGATTTAAAAGCGTTTTACCAACAGCATTACGTGGCGAAAAACGGTCTGCTGGCGATTGTCGGCGCGGTAGACCGTGCGCAAGCCGAAGCGTTAGCGGAAAAGGTGTCGGGGGCGTTGCCGGTGGGTGAAGCCGCTGCCGCGTTGCCTGAGGTTAAACCGTTGACTGAAGCGAAAACGGTGAAGATTCCTTACCCTTCCACGCAGGCGCACATTTTGGTGGGGCAGGTCGGTAATAAGCGTGGTGATGAAGACTTTTTCACCTTGTACATGGGCAATCAGGTGTTGGGGGGCAGTGGTTTTACCTCGCGTTTGATGAAGGAAATCCGCAATGATCGGGGCTTGAGTTACAGCGTATACAGCTATTTTGCGCCTTCAGCACAACTTGGGGTGTTCCAAGTGGGCTTGCAAACCAAGTTGGAGCAAACCGACGAGGCATTAAAAGTGGTGCGCGATGTATTGGGTAAATTCCAGCAAGACGGCCCGACGGCTGAAGAGTTGGAAGCTTCCAAAAAAGACGTGAGTGGCGGTTTCCCGTTGCGTACCGCCAATAATAGCCAGATTGTGGAATACATCGGCATGATCGGTTTTTACCAATTGCCGTTGGATTATTTGGATACCTTTACTACTAAGGTGAATGCGTTGACGCGCGAACAAATTACCGAGGCGTTTACGCGCCGTGTCCAGCCCGATAAAATGGTGACAGTGATTGTGGGCGGTGATGAAAAATAATCTTTTGCGCATTATTGGGGGCGAATGGCGCAGCCGCCAGTTGCGCTTTGCCGATGTTCCCGGTTTACGCCCAACCCCGGATCGGGTGCGCGAAACCTTGTTCAATTGGCTGCAACTGCAAATACCGGGGGCGCGTTGCCTCGACTTGTTTGCAGGCAGTGGTGCCTTGGGTTTGGAGGCGTTGTCACGCGGGGCGAGTGAGGTGGTGATGGTGGAAAAACACCCCGCTGCTGCCAAAGCCTTGCGTGACAATATTGCCTTGTTGGGGGCGCAACACGCGCAGTTGGTACACGATGATGCCTTGCGGTTTCTGCAACGGGAAACGGAAGGGTTTGAGGTGATTTTCCTTGACCCGCCGTTTCGCAAAAACTTGTTGGAACCCGTGCTGGATACCTTGTTGGCGAAATCCCTGTTGAAACCGGGGGCCATGATCTATCTGGAACACGAGTCTGATGCCACGATTGACTTCAGCCGTTTCAACTTAAACATCCATCGCGAAACCCAAGCGGGGCAGGTAAAAAGTTTCTTGCTAATTTAATCATATTTGTTCAGCAAAGATTCAGGTTCTGACCTAGACTTTTTATTGTTAAGTGAGGGAGATGTCGTAAGTCAATTAGGGGAAGTATTAGGTTTTTCCCCTTGCCTTACAGGTATCAAGGTTGTGTGGTGTTGAGTGGAGGATGTCCAGATGTCTGGTATTATCATGCAAGGATTTGCAGTTCTGTTGGTGTGTGCTTCGGTTGGTTGTAGTGCGGTGTCTGAATCTTCTCAAGCCGAATCGACGAAAGCGGTCAGTGTGGCGCAAATTCCGGTGGTACAGCAGCAGCCAGCGGTGAGTTTGCTGGATAAAGTCGTGTGGAATGCGCAAAAGCAGCAAGGCAAAATGTACCGCTGGGGTGGCACTAGCCCGGTGACGGGTTTTGATTGCAGCGGCTTGACGCAATACGCTTTCAAAAACGGTGCTCGCGTGGCTATTCCGCGTACTGCTGCTCAGCAATATGCTGCCGCTGTCAAAGTATCCCAAGCGCAAAGTCAGAAAGGCGATTTGGTGTTTTTTAATACCAGCGGCAGGCGTGTGAGCCACGTGGGTATTTATTTGGGCAATGACAAATTTGTCCACGCACCACGGAAAGGCAGGGCGATTGCTACCGATGAACTCAAAGGTTATTGGTCGCAGCGTTTGATTGGGTTTGGGCGCATTCCCGGCGCATGTAAACCCAGTTATTCCTAAGCGTGTAGCGCGGCGTGACCATTGCCCGCCGTGCTTGAGTTAATTTACAAGCCGATCAACTCGGCGTGATAACCACGATGCTGTACAGCATGGAGAATTTCACCGGAATATACCTGTTCGGGGTCATAATCAATCACCATTAAATGGCGAGCGCGTTCGTTAACGCAAGCAGAACGGATACCGGGAGCGAAAGAGAGGTCGTATTCCAATTGATGAATTTCAGTGTCGGAAAGTTCTTCGTCAATGTGCATGACGACGGCTACGTCGTAAGATTTCATAAGCCACCTCGCTTGGATGTCAAGCCAACACAGTAAAAACGTGCTTGCGAAATGTCAAAAACTACCACTTTTTATGTTTAATTAGCCTGTATCATGCAGAGCTTGCTTGGAAGCATTGGTTTGAGCTGGCTTGAATGTTGCATAATGCGCATTTTAACCACCAGCAATCATGGAGATAATAATGGGTAGGGTACATTTCATTGGCGGCGAAAAAGGCGGCGTTGGCAAATCGTTGACCGCACGTCTGTTGGCACAATATTTCATCGACAACGCCACACCGTTTACAGGTTTCGATTCCGATCAATCACACGGCACATTTTCCCGCTTTTACAAGGACTTCTCTTCACCGCTGCGGGTGGATGATTACGAAAGTCTGGATAATATTATCACCATCGCTGAAACCTTGCCGGAACATGACCTCATTATCGACCTTGCGGCGCAAACCTCGGCACGCTTGGGGCAGTGGATGGCGGAAAGTGACGTACTCGGCATTTTCACCGAAATGGGGCATAAGGTATTTATCTGGCATGTGATGGATGATGGCGCAGATGCCATGAGCTTGCTGGACAAAACGTTGGATAGCTACCCACAGCAAGACGTTCAGTTCATTGTGGTGCAAAACATGGGGCGTGGTGAAAACTTCGAGGCATTCGAGCGCTCGCCAATTTTCCAGAAAGCGCAACAACGCAATGCGTATTGCATGACACTGGGCAAATTGCACGCCAAATTGGTGCAGAAAGTGGATTTCAACGACCTCAGTTTTTGGGCAGCAGCGAATAACCGTGACCTAATGAACACGCCGGAACGCCAGCGGCTGCGGGTATGGTTAGACAATGCTTACACGCAATTCGACCACTTCCTCAAACACGACGATTAAGCCCAACGTCCGATAAACAATTTCCTGCGAATGGCTGCATTGTCTGAGAAATTTCAGCACTTAGCCCGGTGGGTTAGAGGCAAAACGCTTGGCTTCGTGCTGATGGAGCGCTGTTTGCAAGCTTGGGTTTGCACCGTACTGCTGTTCCCAGTGTTGCAACCAATGGCGGGTGCTGAGATTGGCAGGCCAGCCGTGTGCGGCGGAACAGGCGTCCAATGTTTGGCGCACGCTTGATGCATCGGCGTTTTGTTGTAAGGCTTGCTGGACTTGCCGCTTGCTACGCCAACGGCGCAGGCGGCGGTAGGTGAAGTATCCGGCGGTGCGTAACCCCAGCAATAGCAAGAGTCCGCCGCTAATGGCGAGTATCACCCGCCATGCCCACGCCAAAACCCACGGAGTCGGGGGCGCGTATTGTTGCCGTTCCAAGCGTCCGGTTTCGGGGTCAAACCAATGCCATTGCAAAGTCGGTAAATCCAATTTGCCGCTGCTTTGTGCCTTCAATGGAATACGATAATTCAACGTTTGTAGGGGCGGTTCATGAACCGCCCCTACGGTTGCTGGGAAAACCTCGACGCCTTGGGTGGTCTGTATTTGTTTGAGAATCGGTGGAAATTGCGCTGTGCTTACCGCGTCGCTGTGCAAACGGATGTGCCAATACGCGAGATGATCCGGTTGCAACCAGCCGCTGGGTTCAATGCGGGATTCGATTTGCACCTTACCGACGGGGATGGTTGGCGGCAAATAGGGTGGTAAAGCTTGCACGTCTAGCGTTTGCAAGGGCGGTTGCCATTGCGCCGCATCGCGTCCGTTGAGGTTATAGCGGATGGCGGGAAGTTGAATCGTTTGTTTGCCGGGTGTGTGCGCAGACAATTGCCAAATCAGGCGCAGGATACGTTTGCCATCAGGACTTGCTTCATTAGTGGCAGGCAGGGCTTGCACATCGACACCTTCAATGCGCGGCAAGCTGGCTTCGAGTATGGCGAAACGGTCGGTGGATTGCACTTCTACGGTCAACGTGGTGCGTTCGCGTTGCCAAACTTGCGCGTCTTCGAGTTGAATTGTCCACGGTAAATCAGCGGCTACCACGGCAGGACTCCCGGTAATTCGTTGGGTTGGGTTTGCGGGGCGGGGTAGCCTTCTTCGACTTCAAACAAACGTTTCCATAGAGTAGCGGGGTCGTCATCAAGTTGTTGCAAGGCAATGCGGGCATCATCGAGTGATTGTTGGCTTTTGCGCCATGTTTGCGGGTCGGTTGCGCCGGTTTCGGTCAAGCGTGCCATGCCTTTGTCGACCAGTTTGTCGAAATCTGGGGGTAAGTCGGGCGGTGGAGTATTGACGGGTGCGTCTTTGCCTTCGCCCAACGTCAGGGTGCTGGCTTGATCCCAGTCGAGGGTATTGGTGTTGCGTTCGCGGCGTGCGCCAGTGCTGGCGTTGTCGGCGGCGGCGCGTTGTCCAGCTTCGCGGCGGCGTTCGAGTTCGGCTTGGATTTCGATGGCAAGGTCGAGGTTTTGTTGGGTGGTTGGGTGGTTGGGGCGATAGGTTAGGGCATCGCGGAATACTTGCGCGGCGGCGGAGTAATTGCCTTGTTGGAAATAGCTGTTGCCGAGGTTGTGTAGGGCGCGGGCGCGTTCGGTGTCATTGGTGGCGGCGAATACGGCGGCGGTGAAGTGTTGGATGGCGGTGTCGTAGTGTTCGGCGCGGTAGGCTTCGATGCCGTTGCGTAGGTTCGTTTCATCCGCTTGGACGCTACACGTCAACAGCAGTAGTAGCGCAAACAGCTTATGCTTCATTTTTTCTTCCTCTTATTGCCAGCCATGCACACACCATCCCCAGTAACAACGTCCACACATACAACTCCTGCCATTGTTGCGTATCGTTGGTAGTGGCAGGAAACGCCTGTGCAATCCCGTTGGTGTACAGCGTTTGCCAATCGCTGGCATCGTCTTTCACTGCGCTGTAGCTTCCCGCCGCTTGTGCGGTCAGGTTTTGCAGCAAGGCGCTGTCGAGGCGCGAACGTACCGCTTGCCCAGCGTGTTCCAGCCATTTGCCGCCGGGGAGTGGGATGGCTTCGCCATCTTCTGTGCCAACGCCAAGGCTGTACAGTGGAATGCCAGCCGTTTGCAGGGTTTGCACACGGGTTTGCAAGGCGGAGTATTTGTCGGCGGGAATATCGCCATCGGTAATCCACAGCACGGCAGCGGGTAATGCTTGTTCACGCGCTGCAAGTTCTTGCTGGGCGAAGCCGAGCGCGGCGGCGTGGTCGGTGCCGTGCGTCGGCAACACCAGCGTTTCCAGATGTTGCAGGTAAAAGCGCACGGCGTTGGCATCGTTGGTCAGCGGTGCGAACAGGTGCGGACGTGCGCCATACACCACGATGCCGACGCGGCTACCTTGGACAAGGCTGAGGAATTCGTGCAATTCCAGCGCGGCACGTTGCAGGCGGTTGGGGGCAAGGTCGGTGACTTGCATGGAGCGCGAAATATCCAGCACCACCAGCACGTCGAATTGGGCGGGGCGCAGGTCATCGGGTTGGGTTTGCGGAATGCGCGGCCCGGCAAGGCTGATGGCGAATAGTAGCCATATAATCGCCCACAGTGTTTGCGGTGAGAGCCATTTGCGCCAACCGTGTTGGCTGGCGGTCACTTGTACCCACGGCAATAAATGCGGGTCGGCGTAGGTTTGCGCTTGGCGGCGTTGCTGGAAATAGCCCCATGCCGCCAGCAGCAGCGGGAACAGTGCCAGCAATAGCCATAAGGGTTCGCGCCAATGCAGGGTTTGCCATAAGTTCATGCGTTTGCCCTCCGTTGCCAGAGTTGCCACAGCATTAGCGGCAATAAGCCAGCGAGTAGCAGCCAGTGGTACAGCGGTTGCTGTTCGTAGCGCTGGGTTTGTTCGGCGGCGTTTTGGTGTTGGCGGGTAATGTCGGCAAGGGCTTGTTCGACGGCTTGTGTGTCTCCGGCTTGGTAGGTTTTTGCGCCAGTGCGTTCCGATAAGGTTTGTAACAGGGCGAGGTTGACGGGTTGGTAGGCTAATCCGCCGGTGCCGCCTGTCATTGTCGCAGCGGTTGAGCCGATGGCGATAGTGTAGAGCGGAATGTTGCTTGCGGCGGCGAGGGCGGCGGCGGCTTCGGGGTCTACGCGCCCGATGGATTCGTCGGCATCGGTGAAGAGTACGAAAATGGGTTTGCGTTGTGGCTGTTTGCTGGCTTCTTTGAGTGCGAGGGTGATGGCATCGCCGACGGCACTGACGCGCCCCGCCAGCGTTGGGGTTAGGCGTTGTAGTTGGCGTTGTACTAGTGTCGGGTCGCGGGTCAGCGGTACAAGCAGGTAGGGGTTTTCGGCGAACACGATCATGCCGAGGCGTTCGCCCTGCAAGCGGTTGGCGAAATCGTGCAGCAGGGTTTTGAGGACTTCCATGCGGCTGCGTTTTTGCCCGCCGAGGGTGTAGTCGGTTAGGGTCATGCTGATGGATACGTCTACCAGTAGCAGGATGTCGCGTTCGGGAGGGAGATCGGGGAGTTTTGCGCCGCGTTGCACGGGTTGGGCGATGGCTAGGGTTAGGCAGAGCCATAGCCAGAGGAAGATGGCGCGTTGGAGGTGGCGTTGCCATTGGGGGATTTTGGTAGTGGGTAATAGGTGCGCTAGGGGGTGAAGAAAGACCCCCTTCCCCGTGTTGTTCCCTTCGACTTCGCTCAGGGAACGGTTGGTGCGTTGGCTGAGCGTAGTCGAAGCCAACCATAACACCACAGGTATTAACGCCAGATACGTGGTAAGCCAGTCGATGTTCATCGGGCTTGCTCCAACAGGGTGCGGGCTTCGCGTTTGAGGGTGGCGAAGGTTTCGGGCGTGCAAGGCGTTGGGGCAAAGCGGGTGTGGTCGAGAGCGGCAGGGGAGGTAAGCCCTGCTTCGCGCAAAATGCTTGCCAGTTTCGCCGGATTGGGGGGTGAATTGGGCAAGCGTTCAAGCTGACGCAAAGCCCGCGCCACGGGGTGTTGCCATTTGCGCCACCACACCAATCCTGCAAGCAACAACAACAGCACAACCAACGCCAGCAGCCACCACACATCATCCGGCAAGGGTACAGGAGGAAGTTCTAAATCGTGCAGGACGGGCGAATTCATGCGGATGGTTTACCCCGCCCCTGTTCAAGAATTTGCTGGGCTGCCCGCAAGCCGGACAGGTACGCACCGTGGACGCTGCTGAAATGTTTGCGCTCGGTAGCTTCTCCGGCAAAAAACAGCGTATTGCCCAGACGTTCTGCCAAATGGTCACGCATGGCAGGCGTTGAACCCACGCTATTGAAGGAATACGCGCCCTGCGCATACGGGTCAGTATTCCAGCGGGTAATCTGGTAATCAAGCGGTTCAGGGATGTTAGCCCCGAACAGTTTGCGCAATGTTTGCATGGCATCAGCGACGATTTGTTTGTCCGTCCACTGCTCGATGCGCTTGCCGCGCTTTGCCGCATTGAAGCCTAACAGCACCGGCCAACCTGCTACCCGCGTCAGGCTAACCCATTCTGCCCATGCGCCCGCTTCGGTGGGAATGTATTCCAGCCAGTCCTGATCCTCCGGCCAGAAAACGTTGGGGAATTGCAGGTAGCACTTGTTTAACGTCCCCATTCCCAGCGTATTAATGGCTTGTTGTTTGCGGGCAGGCAACGGCGGCGAAAAGGCGATCTGCCTACTTTTCAACACGCCCAGCGGTAAGGTGATAACGGCGTGATCGGCTTGAAACGCACCCCGGTTGGTTTGCACCGTCACCTGTTGTTCTGACCATGTGACTGTTTTCACGACGTGTTGCAACTGCACATTCAGCCCCTTCGCCAGATGATCGACGATGATTTGGTAGCCATCCGGGAACAGCGCATCATCGCCCTTGAATGCGGCGGCTGCATCATGCCAGTAGGCGGAAAGCTCATGGATGCTGCCTGCATACTCTTGCTCCAAGGTACTGTTGAGGATGAATTGCACGAGTTGGCGTTCGCTTGCCTTCAGGCTATTCCAGCCCAGTGCTGTTTCGACAGCGGCTTGAACGGATTGATCGGTGTCGGCGGCTTGCGCGGCGTCCAATGCGCTGTCGATACGCGCTTGCCATTGTTCCAACTGGCGGTTTTCGCTGTTGTTCAGGGGTTTGCCAGCGGTGTTGTAGGTGGTGGTGTTTGCGTAACGGGTGATCAAACGTTTTGCGCCGATGCGGTCAGCCAAAGCGGATAAGGGGTTGTCTTTTGCGCCGTGAATCCACGTTGCGCCGAGGTCTACGGGCATGTGTTGCCAGCGTTTGCTTGTCCACAAACGCCCGCCCAGTCGGTCACGCGCTTCCACAACGGTCACGGAATGCCCTTGCTGGCGCAGGGTTTGTGCGGCAGTGAGACCGGCGATGCCTGCACCGACGACGACAATGCGTTTGGCGGGGGTAGCAGACAGGGGCGCAATGGTGCTGCTTGCTAACAGACCAGCGATTAGGTGTAAGAATTTTCTTCGGCTCATGTTCCTATTCCATGCGGTAGTGGTATTGTCAATTCTGGCGCATCCACCTCTGTGAGGAGTTGTGTGTAATGGCATCCCCAGCCACGTAAACGTTGCGCTTGCCCATCATGCAATGCCGCTGCTTGCTGGCGGAATTGTTCGCGCAACACGGGATCAGCCAGATTGACGTGGTGGGTAACGCCATCCAACCCTTGCAGGTTTAAACGTCCGGTAGCGGGTAATTCGCATTCGGCAGTGTCCAGCACTTGCACTGTGAACAGCGGGTGATGATTGAGGAGTTGCAGGATATGCGCCTCACAAGCTGCGTCGAGGTCGGCGAAATCGCTCAGCAAATAGACGTGTGTACCACGTACCGATTGCGCATTGATAAGGGGCAAAATGCTTGCCAAGGCAGGTTCAGCCGTCGGCGGTAACGATGGGCAAGTTCCTGCGCACTGGCGCACGAACTCCCACGCGGCATGGGTGTCGGCGGAGGCTGGAAACCAGTGCGGGTGCGCTTCCAACACGACACCGGAGACTGCCCAGCCTTGTTGCGTGGCGGCGAAAGCGACCAGCGCCGCAACGCGGGCGGCTTGTGCGGCTTTGAGGCGTACCCGCGTGCCGAAGCGCATGGCTTTGCGCCGATCCAGCAGGATGAAAACGGCGGGGCGGCGCTCTTCGCGGAATTGTTTGACGTGCGGTTTGCCGGTGCGAGCGGTGATGCTCCAGTGCATAAAGCGCGGTTCATCGCCGGGTTGGTAGGGGCGGCTTTCGGCGTAATCCAGCCCAGCACCGCGATAACGCGAGGCTACGTCACCCGCTTGACGTTGTTCCAGCAGGTTTTGCAGGGAACTATCGGCGGCAGCACTGCGGGCGCGTTGGTACAATGCTTGTAATTCCGTTTCGGTGAGCAGTTGGTTATTGCCCGTGGTGGCATGACGGCGGCGTTTGCTAGTGATGTCGCTGATGTCCGACATTGCATCCTCCTTGGGCGGTTAAATAGAGAAAGTCTGTTATTGGCTACTTTTGGGTTAGACCAAACCCTTGCCCCGCAAGCGGCTCATAAACGCCGGACGGCGACTGTACTGATTCGCCAGCGCAATCAACTTAGGTTGAAATACTGGCAATGTCTGGTCGCGTTCCGCCAGTTCGCGCAAATCACTCAAATGGCGAACCGCTTGTTCATAGCTTTTGGCATTGCCCTCACTAATCAGATTGTCGATCTCGTGCCATACACGATTTTCCCGCTGCTTCAGTTCATCAAGGTACTGCTGGCGTTTCTGTGCATCGGCTTGGCGTTTGGCTTCGGCTTTGATAGCAGCTTGACGCTGGGCTTCGCGATCAGCCGCCTCTTTACGCGCATCATAAGTGGTTTGCATATCCACAAATCGGCGGCGCGGTGGTTGAGGTTGGGTTGTTCCCGTTTGTGTTGGAGTCTGAAACAAGGTTTGCAACCGCCGGTTTAGGTGCGTAGCGAGGTTGGATTCATGACGACACAAACGCGCCAGAAAATCGTTTTTTTCTGCATCGGGGAGTTGCGTTACCCATGCTTCCGGCTGAAAAGCAGTCTGCTGGAGCGGCGGGCTATTGTCAGCAGCAATGTTGATCATGATCTCATCCACTCCAAACAACGCCGCAAAGCGTTGCTGGGCATGAGAAAGTTCAGCCAACCCCGCTGGAACGACGAGTTCAAGCGTTTCATCATCCGCCTCTCTTTCTGCTGCTTTTAGCCATGCCAAATACAACACGCGGAAATCTCCCTGCAAGAGTTCATCCCGTAATGACAGCATTTCGTCTAATAATTCCTCACCTTCCAACCAGTCGCCATCCGGCTCTTCTTCGCTAAAATGCAGGTCGATGATGACGTATTCACCGTGTTGGTGATGGTCTATTTCGTCAGAAATAAAATAATCACGCACTTCGGACACATTAAACAATGCCTTGGGCAGCCTGAACATTAAGCGATGCGCTCCCCAATTGGCGACGTACAACATCATGTCAAAGGTTTCACGCATGAGCTGGGTCACATTGCCCCGAAAATCGCCGTAGTGGTAAACGAATTCGGCACGTTGCGAACTCACCTGCGCACGGCTGGACAAACTGGCAACATTTGCCCTCTGTTCAGCGGTTAACGATTGGTCAATCGCTCGAAAATCATAATATTGGTATTCACTCATGCACTTACTCCTTATCGTTTGACTATACCACTACGCGAAACTCTCACGGAATCGTCACGCCCGCCAACACCTTACGCACCACCGCATTCGCATCCACACCCGCCGCCCGTGCCGCATACCCCAACACTAACCGATGTCGCAATACATCCGGCGCAATCTCCAAAATATCATCCGGCACGACGTATTCCCTGCCACGCAAATATGCCAAGGCACTGCTGGCTCGCAGTAACGCAATCGACGCACGCGGCGATGCTCCGACCTGCAAATACTCTGCCCACGCCGCATCAAACTGCCCCAAATCGCGTGTAGCCCCGACCAGCGCAACAATGTACCGCTCCAGTTCCGGCGCAACATGCACCTCGGCAACTTCCCGCCGTGCCTGCAATACCTGTTGCGGGTGCAAAGGTGAATGCAGCACGGGTTTATCCGCGCCGTAATGCCGCGCCCGGTCGCGTTGCAAGATCAGCAATTCGTCGTCAGCCGAGGGGTATTGCAGCACGACGTGGAGCAAAAAGCGGTCAAGTTGCGCTTCGGGCAAAGGGTACGTGCCGCTTTGTTCCAGCGGGTTTTGCGTCGCCATCACGATGAAGAGTTCGGGCAAGGGGCGGGTCACGCCGCCGACGGTGATCTGGTGTTCCTGCATGGCTTCGAGCAGCGCGGATTGCACTTTGGGCGGAGCGCGGTTGATCTCATCCGCCAGCACGATTTCGTGGAATAACGGCCCCGGTATGAAGCGGAATGTGCCGTGTTGCGGCTCGAAAATATCCGTGCCGGTCAAATCCCCCGGCATCAAATCCGGGGTGAACTGGATGCGTTGGAAACTGGCGTGGACACCGCTGGCGAGCGTGGTGACGGCGGTGGTTTTCGCCAGACCGGGCAGGCTTTCCAGCAGGATGTGCCCGCCCGTGAGCAGTGCAATCATTAGGCGGTCGAGCAGGGCGGATTGCCCCACGATCACTTGTTCGAGGTGGGAGCGCAGTTGCAGGAATTCGGTTTGGGTTTGCACGGGTTACTCCTTGGTGAATGCCAGCGCAACCCATGCGCCGGAGAGCAGCATTGCTACCCCGACCAGCCAGAAGGTTACGTCCAAGCCTTGCGCCCATTGTGCCAGCAAGCCCATGCTCAGCGCACCTACCGCGTACCCGAAGTCGCGCCAGAAACGGTATACACCCAGCAAGGTGCTGCGTTGCGCGGGTGGGCTGACATCGGCAACTGCCGCACCCAGCGTGGGGTAAAGCATTGCCATGCCGAAACCGATTAGCCCTGCTTCCAACGTCCACAGCCATACCGTGTGGGTGAGTACCAGCAACAATACGCCGATACCGCATAGCCACATGCCGCCAACGATCAAAGGTTTGCGCCCAAATCGGTCGGAGGCAGGGCCGGTGATGAGTTGGCTTGCGCCCCATACCAGCGCGTAGATGCCGATGATGGAACTGGCTTGTACGAGGGTTAGGTTTTGCGAGACGAACCAGACGGGGAGGATGATCCAGACCAGTGCATCGGTGAATTTTTCTACCAATCCGGCTTGGTTTAGGGCTAATAGATTGCGGTTTTGCCAACTGGCGTAGAGGAAGGCTTGACCTAGTGAGGGTTGTAAAGCCGTTCCCTGAGCGGAGTCGAAGGGAACATGAGCCAACGCCCACGGTCGCGTTTCCTTCACCACAAGAACCGCCAACACCAAACCCAACACAATCACCGTTGAACCAAACATAAACAAGCCCAGTCGTGCGCCGTACACTTCCACCAACCACGCCGTAACGACACCCGCCAGCGCAACCGCAGCATAACCGGAAAACTCATTCATGCCATTGACCAGCCCTTTCTGATTCAGATTGGTCATGTCGAGTTTGCTGTTCAAGGTCATCGACCAGCACAAGCCTTGGTTAATACCGAGCAGTGCGGTGGCAGCGACGACCCACCCCCAATTCGGCGCGTAAAGCAGCAGAAACGGAATCGGCAACGCCGCTATCCACCCCGTCACCAACACCCGCTTGCGCCCGAAACGGTCAGAAAACCGCCCAGCAAACAGGTTCATCACCGCTTTGACTGCACCGAATACCACCACAAACGTGGTCAGCAAAAAGAACTGTTGCCCACCCAACCCGAATTCCGTTTCCGCCAATCCGGGGACGACAGTGCGCGTCATGCCGATGGTCAAACCCACCAGAAACACCTGTAACAACTGGTGCAAGATTTGCGCGAGATTGGCGTGGATACCGTGCTGAAGCTGAGGCATGGAAAAAACCTGTGGTGGAAACACTTGCAGGATACGCATTGCCATGCAATCATTCAAGTTATCAATTGAATGAGAAATCCCTGATGCCATCCCCCGGTTTTAAACAACACGTTAACGCCCAATTTGCCCTGATTGCGCAAGCACTTGCCTCCCCGCAACGCTTGGAAATCCTCGATTACCTCGCGCAAACCGAGCGCAGCGTGGAGGAACTCAGCCAGCTTGCTAACCTCACGGTAGCCAACACCTCGCGGCATTTGCAAACCCTCAAACAAGCCGCGTTGGTGAATGTACGCACGGATGGCAAGCGCCGCGTCTACCGTCTTGCGGGGGATGATGTGGTGCAACTGATTGCCAGCTTGCGGCGCACGGCGGAATTGCATCTGGCGGAGGTGGAGCGGCTTGCCCACACCTACCTGACCGACAAACAGGCGATGGAAGCCATTAGCGCGGAAGAATTGCTGACTCGCATTCAGCGCGATGAAGTCACCGTGCTGGATGTGCGCCCCCAAGCCGAATACGCCGCCGGACACATCCCCGGCGCGATTCACCTGCTGCCGGAAGAAGTCGCCGAACGCCTGCACGAACTCGATGACAGCAAAACCATCGTCGCGTATTGCCGTGGGCCGTATTGCGTGTATTCCTACCAGATGGTGCAAGCCTTGCGTGTGTATGGCATTAACGCCGTGCGCCTAGTCGATGGCTTGCCCGAATGGAAAGCCGCTGGATTACCTGTTCAAGCAACACCGACCTAACCAACTTCCCGAAGAGGGCGACCGCCGGTCGCCCCTACGCAGATCATTCCCTGTAGGGGCGACCGGCGGTCGCCCTCTTCACTCTCACAACAAAGGAGTTTTCTCATGTTTTTCTTGCAACGTGCCGCACCATCGACCCCTTCCTCACTCGCATACCTGTTCGGCTGTGGCGGCAAAGGTCACGCCATCGCAGTCGATGTTCATGCCGAAGACGTGGAGTGGTTTTTGCAGCAAGCCGCGCAACAGGCGGTGAAGATTGATTACGTGATCGACACGCACATCCATGCCGACCACGTATCCGGCGGGCGTGAACTGGCGCAACGTTGTGGCGGGGACTATTGCTTGCACGAAAGTTCCACGCCGCAATTTGCGTTTACTGCGCTCAAGGATGGGCAAGTGCTGACCATCGGCAATGTGACTGCGCAAGTGTTGCACACGCCGGGGCATACAGCGGATAGCATTTGCTTGCTGGTATCGGATGTGCGCCGCAGTGCTGAACCGTGGTTTTTGTTGAGTGGGCATACGCTGTTTGTGGGCAGTGCGGGACGACCGGATTTGCGCGGTGAAGAAGAACGCATGGGCGGCTTGCTGCACGATTCGCTGTTTAACAAGCTGCTGACCTTGCCGGAACATGTGGAAATCTTCCCCGGTGCGCAAGCGGGTAGCGTGTGTGGGGCGGGGATTTCGGGCAAACCGTCGTCCACGATTGCGTTTGAAAAGCGGTTTAATACGACGTTGCTGGCGGATAAAGCGGCGTTTGTGGCGGCAATTCTCGCAGATTTGCCGCCACAGCCAGAAGGCATGGCAGAGATTATCCGCCGCAATGCCAGTGCGACGTTTTAGCGAATTTACAACCGCTGGAGCAATTCCGCTTTTTTGCTGGCAAATTCGTCGTCGTTGAGAATGCCTTTTTGCTTCAAATCTGCCAGCCGTTCAATCAGGGAAAAAATATCGCCGTTGTCTGCGGGGGCGTTATTGCTATTGTTATTGTTAACATTGTTGTTGTTTGGGTAGTACGGGGCAGGGGCGGGTGCTGGCACGAAGGGGGCAACGCCATTCACCGACACGATGGGCAATTGGTCGACTGCCACCGTGCCGTATTGACTGCTGAACGTCATGGAATTATTGCCGCCTTGCTGTTGCGATACGCCGCCGATTTGGTGATCCAGCGTGTTATAAACAGTGACTTGCCCGTTAATATCGACCGCTAAACGGCAGGTAGACGGGAAATAGGCGTAACGGCTGTTGTTTTGTGCGCCGGTAGTGGATGCCATGCCCAGCTCATCCGGCCACCAGTTGCGGCTGCCTTGGGGGTTGCTGGGGTTGTTGACTGGCATGAATACCGCTTGCTGCCCGCCCAATAGGTTGGATAATTCCACGCACAGGCCGTCGACTTTGGCTTTCAGGCCATAGTTGAACATATCGCCCACCATCGTCATGCCGCCTTGCATCCATTGCCCGCCGCCGCCGAGTTCAGGGTGGTTGAATTGCGCCATGGTGCCGTTGCCATTCATCACGGCGTAAAGCATGTGGGTGACGGCATCGTTGGAAACGCCGTAGCGTTGCGCCAAATTATTGATGGCATTTTGTCCGTAATCGGTGAACGTTTGCATGGAATGATCTCCAAAAGCTGCTAGGTAGGGAAGGTACTGCCAGCCCGTTGAGGGCGATGGGTTATTAGCATTGGTTGGCAGGTTTGCTTAGGTCGCTATCAGCATTATCGAGTGTTCCTAGGGAATTGCAATGTTTTACTTCCATACTGGCTTATTGGCTGAAGCGCCAGTGCAGGGGTCACATTAATTACAGCAGTCTCCTGCTTGCGTTCCCGGTACGCAACACGTTTCCCTTGATTCGCTGACCCTCTCAAGCCCGAATGCCTGGCAATGTGCGGTTGTATAGATTTACGCATCCATATATTCGTTAATGCGAATATGATAATCTCCCAACAAATGGTAAACATCAAGAGAAAGTACTTAACGTTTTCCCCAAGATGAGGAACCCCATGACCGTATTCCTAAAACGTATTAGCAACGCACTGCTGCTACTGAGCCTGATAATGGTTGCGCCCGCGTGGGCAGAAGGCCGCGATTTTCTGGTCGATGCCGACTGGTTGGCAGCAGAAAAAGAGAAAAACAAAAATCTGGTGATTTTAGAAGCCCGTTACCACCCGCACCGTTTTTACACCGTTGGGCATATCGAAGGTGCCGTACAAGTGCAGCGTTTCAAGGATTTGGGCGACAACCTCGCCAAACCGATCATGCGTTTCCCCAGCAAGGAAAAGTTTGAAAAAACCCTGCGTTCATGGGGTGTGAATAACGATTCCACCATCGTGCTGTACGATGATTCCAGCACGGCACTGGTGGCGCGTTTGTATGGCACGCTGGAGTTGTTCGGCTATGACATGAGCAAAGTGAAAATCCTCGACGGCGGTACGATTGGCTGGACAGGTTTCAATGAACTCACTAAAGAAGCCACTCCCGCGCCGAAAGAGGGCAATGTCACCCTCAAAGACCCCAACCCCGACATGCTGGTGGAGTGGATGGACGTATACGACGATGTCGTGTCACGCCGCGATGAAAAAGTCGTGCTCGTCGATGCGCGTCCGGCAGATATGTACAACGGCAAAACCATCCGCCACGCCGTACAAGGTGGGCATATCCCCGGTGCGATTAATATCGTCAGCCTTGACGGTACGGACGGGCAAAGCCAAACTTGGAAATCCGCCGCAGACCTCGAAGCCATGTACAAAGACATCCCCAAAGACAAAACCGTCTACCTGTATTGCCACGACGGTTTCCGCATGAGTCTGGGTTTCCTGCAATTGCGTAGCCTCGGCTACAAAGACGTGCGTTTCGTCAATGGCGGCTGGAGCGCGTGGGACGG
The DNA here is from genome assembly GCF_016772315.1 of Thiothrix subterranea. Classification (NCBI taxonomy): domain Bacteria; kingdom Pseudomonadati; phylum Pseudomonadota; class Gammaproteobacteria; order Thiotrichales; family Thiotrichaceae; genus Thiothrix; species Thiothrix subterranea. The sequence goes on from NZ_CP053482.1 coordinate 3,042,469, forward strand.
TGCGATGACCCTGCCGATCGTGCAAGGCGACAAACCGTATGACGACGATTATTCACTGTAAAACAGCAACATTGGAGATAGCTCGATGAGTGAAACCATCCCTTTGCATTCTTCCATCGTCGCGCTGGTGTCACTGGCGGCGGGCATTGCCGCCAAACACCCCAGCATGGGGCTGTGCCAAGTGCAGCGGCTGCGTTCCTTGGGTGTGTCGGAAGATCACATCCAAACAGCGGTGGAAATTGCCCGCCATATCCGCGACGAAGCGGCGCAAAAGCTGGATGCGGCGTTTGATGAGCAATTCTCAGGTGCGCCAGTCGTGGAGGCTGGCGGCGCTTGCTGCACGCCGACGGCATCCGGGCAAGCGTGTTGCTGATGTGCATTGTATGAAATAAATTCACCAAAATAAGGAGAAGGAATCGGTATGAGCGTGACGTTTACCCAATATTTTGACGGTTCATTTCAGGGCATTTTGCGCTGGCATCAGTTGGATGCACTCTGGGAAAAAGTACGGGCGCAACCGGAAGGCTGGTACGCCAGTTTGGTCGGCGAAGCCTTGCCGGATGCGCCCTTATCGGCAGAGGCACTGGAACAATTTATCCGCGAAATGGATACCCTGCTGCGCGAAGAACACGATTACGACTACTGCGGCCTTGTTTACGCCGACAACCCCGCCACGCCCACCATGATCAAAATTTACGACCCGCACAATATGGGCAGTTCCTGCGGATGCAGCGGGGAACGCATCTGGCCGCGCTGGGTATTAAGCCACCTCAAGCCCGAACCGTTGGCAGAAACCGCGCCGTTACCGGGCAATCGCAAACGTTGGTGGCAAAAGTTATTCGGTTAAAAACGGCATCCTGTTGCACTTACATTCGTCTATCCGTATATAATGCTAAAATGCTCACGCTTTAGGAGATGACCGATGCCAGCGCTGCAACAATTACGCCGCTTTCCCGCGCAGCAACCGCTTCTGTTTGTATTGCTTGCCACAGCGGTATGGTTTTTGCTGTACCGCTCACTGATTCCGGCCTCGGAAGCATTGGTGGCGGCACTTCCCATCGAGCGTGACAGTCACCTTGGCGGGGCATTGCAATTCTTTTTCTACGATACCCCGAAAGTGTTGCTGCTGCTCACCGGCATTGTGTTTGTGATGGGCATTATCCACACCTTCATCTCGCCAGAGCGCACCCGTGCCATGCTTTCCGGCAAGCGGTTGGGCGTGGGCAATGCGATGGCGGCAACCTTGGGCATTGTTACCCCGTTTTGTTCCTGTTCCGCCGTGCCGTTATTCATCGGCTTTTTGCAAGCGGGTGTGCCGTTGGGGGTGACGTTCTCGTTCCTGATTGCTGCGCCGATGGTGAATGAAGTTGCCTTGATCTTGCTATTCGGCTTGTTCGGCTGGCAAGTCGCCGCGCTGTATCTGGTCATGGGTTTGCTGATTGCGATTGTCGCCGGAATGCTGATCGGCAAGTTGAACATGGAAGAGCACCTCGAAGACTGGGTACGCAAGATGCAAAACACCCAATCCGCTGGCAATGTCGGTGCCAGCGCGATGCCCTGGGCAGAACGCATCCAGCACGGTTTCCAGCATGTGCGTGAAATCGTCGGCAAGGTCTGGCCTTATATTGTCGTCGGCGTGGGTTTGGGGGCGCTGATTCACGGCTTTGTGCCGGAAGATTTTATGGCATCTTTCATGGGTAAGGATGTGTGGTGGGCAGTGCCTGCGGCGGTCATCTTGGGCGTGCCGATGTACACCAATGCTGCCGGAGTGATTCCGATCGTGCAGGCATTGCTGGCGAAAGGTGCGGCACTCGGTACGGTGCTGGCGTTCATGATGAGCGTGATTGCGCTGTCTGCGCCGGAAATGATCATTTTACGCAAGGTACTGAAACCGCGTTTGATCGCCACTTTTATCGGTATCGTGGCGACGGGTATCTTGCTGGTTGGGTATATTTTTAATCTCGTTTTGTAACGTTTACTGCATCAAGGAGCATTTCATGCAAATCAAAGTTCTCGGCACAGGTTGTGCCAACTGCAAAACCACCTTCAAGCTGATTGAAGACATGGCGAAAGAAAAAGGCGTGGCGGTGGAGCTGGAAAAAGTCGAAGACCTGCCTTCCATCATGGGCTACGGGGTGATGTCTACCCCCGGTGTAGTGGTGGATGGCAAAGTCGTTCATGCAGGCGGCATTCCTTCCAAAGCGAGTATTGAATGCTGGCTGTTGGGGGAAACCACCACGAATGTGGGTAACTGCTGTAGTGGCGGTAAGTGCTGCTAAGCCCGAAAATCAGGGATGTATTCTATTAACCGTTGCGCACACCGGGCAATTGGGGTCACGCGGCAGTTTTAGCGCCATCCATTCCATGCGTTGCCCGTCAAACAGCAAGACCCGCCCGGTCAGCGTTTCGCCAGTGCCGACCAGCAATTTGAGCGTTTCCAAGGCCTGCATACTCCCAAGAATGCCCAATAATGGGCCTACTACGCCGTTTTCACTGCACGTTTGCGCAATGCCGCCCACTTTGCCGTAAAAGCACTGGTAACACGGGTTGTCGCCCAAATACGGCTGAAATACGCTGATTTGCCCTTCCCAACGGATGGCGGCAGCGGATACCAAAGGTTTGCGGGCAAGCACGGCAACCCGATTAATCAGCAAACGCGCCTCCAGATTATCGGTGCAATCCACGATCACATCGGCTTGTTGCATCCGTTGCCGCAAGGTCGCTTCATCCAGCTTGGCGGGAATGGTTTCAACGATGATTTCGGGGTTGAGGCGTTGCAAGGTTTCGGCGGCAGAGTCGACTTTTGCCATGCCCACTTTGGGGGTGTCGTGGACAATTTGGCGTTGCAGGTTGGTCAGGTCAACCACATCCGGGTCACACAATACCAGCTTACCGACACCGCTGGCGGCGAGGTACATCGACACCGGCGAACCCAGCCCGCCCAGCCCCAAAATCAGTACGCACGCGGCATTCAGTTTCGTTTGCCCTTCCAGATCAATTTGCGGCAACATAATCTGGCGGCTGTAGCGGAGAAGCTGTTCGTCTTGCATGGGGAACTCCTAGACTAATCGGCTGAGTGTGCCACCGTCGGTTGGATTCCTCAATCTTCATAGTTGCCCGCAATGGGTGTACATCTCTTTGCAAATAAAGCATTATGCACACTCTGCATCACGCGCCTGGGGTTGGTGCAGCAGCAGCTTATCCTGCAACAGCAAGGGTAAAAAATCACCACGAGAGGAAGAGGACAATTTCATGAAATACACTAAAACAGCACTTTTTATCGCAGGGCTTGCCATTTCTGGTCTGGTTTCTGCTGAGTTTACCGATGGTTTCGACAATGGCAGTGCTACCGGTCAAGGCGCAGGTAGTGGTCAAGCTAACACCAGTGGTTCCGGTCAAGGTTATGGCAGTGGTGCCAGCGATGCTTCCGGTTTCGGGCGCGGTCAAGGCGATGCTGACGGCGAAGTCGATTTCACCATTACTTTGAAAGGTAAAGGCAAAACCGATTTGGCAAGCGACATGGCGGGCAGCGGTCGTGGCGATGGCGCAAGCAATATGCAAGGTACTGGCTACGGTTATGGCAATGCATACAACAATATGTATGGCACGGGCAATTCCTCACAAGGTGGCAATAACAACCCGTGGGGTGCTGGCGGTATGCCAAACATGATGCCAATGCAAGGTGCTCAAATGCCATCCATGCCGATGATGCAAGGCGCTCAAATGCCCATGATGCCGGGCTATAGCGCTGCGCCGCAAGCGCCTAGTTTTGAGCAGGTTTATCAGCAAATGTTGATGCAACGTGCGCAGGCTGATGCGTTTTTCAAAAAGGTGGATGAGCAGCGCAAAGCAGCGGCAGCACGCCAAGCAGCAACCGCCGCCGCCGTAACCCCACCTGCGGCTGCAACCCCAGCCACACCAGCCGCCGCTCCTGCTGCACCAGCACCGGCTGCTACCACCACGCCAGCCGCAACGGATATGCCACCAGCGCCACCTGCACCTGTCGCTGCCCCGGCTGCACCCGCAACACCTGCGGCTAAGTAAGCTCGTCGGTATTATTGCTGAGTAAAAAAAAGGGCTGCACTTGCAGCCCTTTTTTTATGGCAACACTACCCGGACGGATTCCGAGGGTCGCAACAATTCTTTGCCATTGGGCTTGAAGATAATATCCAGCTCGTAAATCGCGCCTTCCGGCTCGATCCGCACGGCTTCCACACCTTGGCGATAGATTTTGCCATTGCGCGAACTGCCATTCACCAGCACTTGTGCGCTTTGCCCGACCGATTGGCGGCGCAACACATCGGCTGTGACCAATACCCGTGCAACCATCTGATCGTCGGGCGCTAATGTCACCAAGGGCTGATCTTGCTTGCCTGCAAAAATTACCGCGCCTTGCCATGCGGTATTCGCAGCAATAATGCCGGAAAACGGGGCTTTGAGTTCGGTGTGTTCCAAGGCAACTTGCGCGGCTTCTTCGGTGGCTTTGGCGGATTCCATTTCGGTTTGTGCCACGGCTTGTTTTAACTCGCCGTCTTTCAACTCTTCTTCAGCAATCAAGCCACGGTCGAACAGTTCTTGGGTGCGTGCCATGTCGCGGGCAGCATCGTCCAAGCTTAAAGTTGCACGGGCAACGCGGGCTTTGGCTTCCAGCAGCGCGGCTTTTTGTTTGCGTTGATCCATACGCACCAAAACATCACCGGCCTTGACGTGTTGCCCGGTGGTGACATTCACTTTTTCGACAATGCCGTTTTCAATGACGCGCATGTCAACTTTGTGCATCCATTCCAAACGCCCTTTGAGTTCCAGCGCGTGCGCGGGCAGGCTGCACACTAATAGGGCGGGCAAAAGTAACCGGATGCTTAGCGGGGTCGATCTCATTCGGGCTTTTCCTCTTGTTTCGCGGGTTGGGGCAATGGCCAGACGGGTTTGCCTTGCAATGCATTGAGTTGCGCAAGGCTGAGTGCTTGGCAAAACTGGATTTGTTGCGCTTGCAAACGCGCTTTGCTTTGTTGGGTCATGGCATCGCCAATGTCGGATTTCACTTCCTGTTCGTACAGGGTACGGCTGCGTTCCAGATAATAATCGCGCCATAGCATTTCCGCTTTAGAACGGCCTTCAGCAACTTTGAAAATATCCAGACGCAATATAATTTCGAGAATTTGCTGGCGTAATTCCATGTCGATGATGGCGCGTTCGTCGGCGTTGGCATCGTCGCGGCGGTCTTTCAGCCATTTATTGCCTTGCAGACTGGCTGTGACCAATTCATCCAGCGTCGGCATTTCGGTGGGAAGTTTGTCAAGGGTGATGGGATTCAGTTCGTTGGGCAAGGTCTGCGGGTTATTGATGGCTTGCGCCAGTAAAGCACGGGTGAGGCGTTGCGAGGCCATGCTTGCCGCCCCTTGCTGGCGGACGATCTGGTATTCGGCATCCAGTTCCGCGACATCGAGTTCGGAAAACTCTTTCAATTCCATGCGGGTGCGGGTGCGATCCAGCGGGATGAAATACACCGCCATGTTTTCGTTATCACGCACCGCGCTGCCATCTGCCAACAAGACGTCGAAAAAGCGCTGGAGAATTTCCAAACGCTGATTATCCAGCGGGGAAATCAGCGCGGCTAATGGTCGGTCACGCTGATTGTCGGGGCTGGTATTGTTGTTGTACGCCAAGTTATGGCAGTCCAAATACACCGGCTGGGGCGTGGGGTGGCGTTGCGCAATTTCCGCTGCAAGCTGGGTACGCGGATGACCGTCGGCAAAATTCAGCGCCTGATCCAAACTCAAGGGGTCAGGTACTTCTGCCGCCTGAGCCACCGAGACCAGCAAAGCACTGGCGAATAACAGCGGGAAGTGCTTAACTTTTGGCATCGCTGGTTTGCTCGCGCTTGAATTTGGAAAACGGCACGTCTTCATTCTTTTTATCGACCACGTATTTGCCGAACAGCATGAATTCATCCGCATCTTTGGTTGCGCCGGTCAAACGTCCGTTTTTCACGGGTTCACCATCCAGCCCGATGAATTGAAACACTGGCGTTGCGCGTACCCGGAATTCTTTCAAGGCAAAATCTTTCTGGGTGGTGGTTTCGCCTTTGAAATTGGTTAATTCCACATCGCCTTCAATGTCGACCGTCACGATACGGAAATTTTCTTTGTAGTAATCCTGAATATCGCTGCGATTAAGCACGGTGGTTTTCATGCGGTGGCAGAACGGGCATTCATCCATTTCAAACATCACCAGCAAGCCTTGTTTGCCATCGGCTTTGGCGGTTTCGATTTCATCCTGCATATCATTGAAGGTTTCATCGAAAAATTTTGCCACTTCACGAATTTCAACTTTAGCCGGTTCGCCGCTCTCCGCCGCTTTGTCGGGCGGGGTGCTGACATCCGTGGATGGCGCAGCAGCAGGTTTGTCTTCTACGGGTTTGTCGGCGGCAAATACAGTACTCACGGAAACGCTCAACGCCATGAGCGCGGTGATCAGCATGGTTTTCATCACGGGAAATCCTCCTTTTTGCGGTATGTCATTGACACTTGTTGGTTGGAGTATGCTAGGTCTAATTCAGACGGCATTCAAGCCCGAAAGTTACCACAAGGTTAATGCGGCAGGGCAAACCACAATACTGCTGGCATAATCACCAAGCTTGCTAGATTCCCCAGCAATACAATCGAGGCGACCCGATCCGGTTCTTGTTGGTATTGCTCTGCCACCAATACATTCAACACCGCCGGTGGCAGCGCTGCAAATACCAGCAATAGGGCGTAATGCGTCGTGCTCAAGTCCAGCCATTGTGCCATTAAGAATGCGCTGATGAGTCCGGCAGCAGGGCCTGCGAGTGCACCAAGCGTGCCGAGTTTCCAATCGCGAAAATTCACCTCCAATAAACGCACCCCCAAGGAAAATAGCAACAAGGGGACGGAAACCTGCCCCAGTAGCTTAACCGTATTCGCCAAGGCATCCGGCAAAGTAATGTGCAAACTGCTAAACAGTAACCCCAGAATCGTGGCTTGAATCATCGGCATTTTCAGCAAATGCAATGGATTGGTGCGATGGTTTAAAATGTAAAAACCAACCGTGAAATGCAGCACCATTTCAATAATAAACAGCACCACGGCGGCTTGCAGCGCTGACTCTCCGAACGCAAACAGGATCAACGGGATACCCATATTGCCGGAGTTATTAAACATCATCGGCGGCAAAAACGTTTTCAGACTGATGCGCAATACCCACGCCAGCGGTAACAGCAGCAAACCCGAACCCAAGACCACCGCAACGCCGCCAATGGCGAGGTCGCGAAACGCCAGAAAATCAAAGGGCTTATCCATCAGCGCCCAAAACACGAGGAAGGGCGCGAAAAATTCCATATTGAGGCGGTTAACCACCGCCATATCCGGGCGGCGGAAATAGCCATACGCCGCTCCCAATGCGGAGCAGGCAAATACGGGAAAAATAATACTGAAAATGCGCAGGGCGGTATCGAGCATGAGGTGTTTAAAAATCCGTTACCCAAGCAATTTGATTGTCACCGATTATCCAATGCCCTGCTTGCACCCCGACCAACGCACCGAGCGCATCCCATGCCAAATCTTTGGTACTGAATCGGTTGCCTTCCTCTTGGCTATCAATGACTTCCTTGAGAACACCCGGCGCGATTGCCCAAGTGAATGCTTTGGTTCGATCATGTGTTTGCGAATAGGCGGCAACGCCTAATGCGGCAGAGACACCAAAGTGCAATGACTTATCATTGCCTGTCCACTCATCGGCATGGGTCAAATGCGTGGAAAGCAATAACATGGCGAAAGTGCTTGCCTGCAATGCTTGGGAAGCTTTCATGGGGGCGGCTCAATCCATTATTCGGACTGCCATTACATCACACGGAACGCCTTTGAGGGTAGCTTCAGCGGTAGAATATGATGTACGTCAATTTTTCGGTGTTCTCACAATTTACCGGTAATTCCATTACACTGTAATCATTATGTTAATAGTCGATGAGGAGGAAACAATAATATGGGTATTCCAGCGGCATTGTCGCGTTATCTGAATTATTTTCTGGTGGTGTTCGCGGTGTTATTCACGTTGCCACTCGCAATGGCGGCTAATACCAGCTTTGATTTTGGGGATGAAAGTCTGACGGCTGAACAGGCATTCGCGTTAGGGCAACCGGCGTTGGCGGGTGAGAAATTAACCATTCAATGGGTGATTGCTCCTGACCATTACCTCTATAAAGATAAATTTCTGGTCAAAATTTTTGATCCGCAAGGCGTGACAGTGGGCGAGCCTGAGTTGCCGAGCGGTGAGGTTAAACAAGACGAATTCTTCGGCAAAATCGAAGCCGTGCACGATCTCGCTGCCATCCAATTACCCGTGAAACGCACCGAAGCCGGTAAAGCAGGCAGTTTTGTGGTGGAGCTGGGCTGGCAAGGCTGTGCGCAAGACGTATTGTGTTACCCGCCGGAACTCAAAGCGTTCAAGGTGGATTTGCCCGCGCCTGCTGCGGGGGAACAACCGCGTGTGAGCTGGGCTGAAACCACGCCACCGGAAGCGGTTGCGAAAGCAGCCGATAGTACGGCTTCGGCTACTACCGCTGTTAATTCTGGCGCAGAGACACAAATGTCTGAGCAAGATGAAATCGCGCAAACCCTCGCCAGTGGCAATGTGTTGCTGACCTTGTTGGGCTTTTTAGGGTTTGGTTTATTGCTGGCATTTACCCCGTGTGTATTCCCGATGATTCCGATTTTGTCGGGCATTATTGTGGGGCAGAAAAACATGACCGGGCGCAAAGCGTTCATTCTGTCACTGGTTTATGTGTTGGCGATGGCGCTGACTTACACGGTTGCCGGTGTCTTGGCGGGTTTGTTTGGGGAAAATTTGCAGGCGATGTTCCAGAATCCGTGGGTGTTGGGAACGTTTAGCCTTATTTTTGTGCTGCTGGCATTGTCGATGTTTGGCTTTTATGAATTGCAAATGCCTTCCAGTGTTCAAAGCCGCTTGAATAATTTGAGTAATAAGCAGGAAGGCGGTAGCTTGATTGGTGTTGCCATTATGGGCGCATTGTCGGCGTTGATCGTGGGGCCGTGTGTGGCAGCACCGCTGGCGGGGGCGCTGATTTACATCGGGCAAACGGGTGATGCGGTATTGGGCGGCATGGCATTGTTTGCGCTGAGTATTGGCATGGGGATTCCGTTATTGCTGGTGGGGACATCCGCCGGAAAATGGTTGCCGCGTGCGGGCATGTGGATGGAAGCAATTAAAGCGGTCTTCGGGGTGATGATGTTGGCGGTGGCGATTTGGATGCTGGAGCGTATTTTGCCCGAATCCGTGAGCCTGTTGCTGTGGGCGGCGTTGTTGATCATTTCGGCGATATTCTTGGGTGCATTGAGCAACTTGCCAGAAAATACCAGTGGTTGGCGCAAATTTTGGAAGGGTTGGGGGATTTTGCTGCTGATCTATGGCGGTTTGCTGATGGTCGGCAGTGCCACTGGGAAAGGCGATTTGTTTCAGCCTTTGCGTGGTTTGAGCATGGGGCAGGCGGGGGCAGGCGGCGGTGCTGCTACCGCTAGTTTGCAGTTCAACACGGTCAAGACCTTGGCGGATTTGCAGCAGGCGGTGAAAGATGGCAAAGGTCAGCCGGTCATGGTGGACTTTTACGCTGACTGGTGCGTGACCTGTAAGGAAATGGAAAAGTACACGTTTTCTGATCCGGCAGTGCAGGCGTTATTGCGTAATGCAATTTTGGTGAAAGCCGATGTGACGGAAACGAATGCGGAAACCAAGGCGTTGTTGAAGCATTTTCAGATTGTGGGGCCGCCTGCCATCCTGTTCTTTAACAAGGATGGCGAGGAATTGCGCCCGTTTCGGCAGGTTGGGTTTATGCCAGCAGAAACGTTTGCAGGGCATTTGAGTAAGGCATTGCAGTAGCGGGAGAGCAACTGTCTTGATGTTGTGTCAAGCATGTTGTTCCCTTTGTGGATTCCAAGGTTGGTTATCCCTGACCATTGCATTCAGGATGGTCAGGATTTTTCTCATGCAGGCAGTGAGTGCGACCTTCTTGGGTTTGCCAGCCTGAACGAGCTTTTCATAAAACCTCTTGATGGTTTCGTTACTCCTTGATGCCACTAACGCGACCATATAAAGCAGGTTCCTTACTTCAGCCCGTCCACCCCAGATAGCACGTTTTCCGCGCATCGTGCCACTGTCACGGTTGAAGGGAGCAAGACCCGCCAAAGCCGCGATTTCCTTTCGGTCGAGCATCCCCAGTTCCGGCAACGTGGCTAGCAAGGTGAAGCTGGCAATACGACCCACACCTTTGAAACTCTTCAGCAGGTCTTCCTTCGCTTTCCATGCTGGGCTGGCCTGCACGAATTGCCCTAGGTCTTTGTCCACATCGTCAATGTGCTGCTTGAGCCATTCAAGGTGCTGTTCAATATTCCCACGGACGTTACCTTGTGCCATGAACCAACGGTTTTGTTCAGCAACCCGCATATCCACCAACTGACGGCGGCGTGCCAGCAATTGGCTAAAAAGTTGCTGCTCGGCATCTTTCAAGGGACGAACTTCTGGGCGGATACGTTCCCCGAATAAGGCCAGTAACCGTGCATCCACTTTGTCCGTCTTAGCGAGTTTCCCCATCGCTTTGGAAAAATCCCGTGCTTGCCGGGGATTAACCACTGCCACAGGTAAACCTGCTTCCATCAAGGCACAAGCAAGGGGTATTTCCAAGCCACCCGTCGCTTCCATGACAACCAGCCTAGGTTTGCAAAGTAACAACTTATCCACCAACGCTATAATACCTGCGGGGGTGTTGTCTGCTTGCCATGCTTCGCTGGACGGCAAACTATGCACATCCAAATGCGCTTTGGAAACATCAATGCCGATAAATGTTTCTTGGGTTTTCTCCATGTTCCTGTACTCCCATCCTAGCCGATGATGCGGGGTGTTCCCTGGCAACTGTTCGGGTTCTTCAAGAATTGGATGTGGCGACCCAAGCTCTCTAACGGGGTTCACCCAGAGGGGTTACGGCCTGCCACATCCTGAAAACTCTTTGTTTAGTCCATTTGGGGTGGTATTGCACAGATACTAGGGGTTCTTTTATTCCATCAAATCCGCCGGGAAGCCGTGGGCAGCCAGTGCTTCACGGCGGTGTTGCAAGTAGCGTTGGAATTCGGGCATCCAGTCATACGCGCCAGAGGTGACGTAATCCATTGCGCCGTGCAGGTGGAACGCTTTGAAGTAGGCTTCGGTACGGAAGACTTCTTTGCCATCGGTATCGAAGAACAGCAGGCTGGGGCTGTATTTGATTTCCAGCGCTTTTGCCCATTCTGCCACGGTCATTTCCTTGCCATCGGGGGTTTGGATTTTGGTGTCATCGTCGGGGTTGGCTTGGGCGAGATCGAGATTGCTGAGGGAATACGCGAGTTCTTTGCGTTTGAAAATGTCATTGTAGAGTTCGTCGCAAGTGTCGCATTCGGTTTGCGCGAATACCACCATCAGCGGGCGTTTGCTGTCTTTGCGGGCGTCTTGCAGGCGTAACGGCGCAGGCAGTGCGGCGGGCAGGGTGTAAGTTTTGTCAGTCGTGGCAGCGACTTTGCCATCGGCTTTGAGCTTGGCGAAGTAGTCTTTGAAACTGCCGTCTTTTTCGTGTTTACCGGCGACAAAATCCAGTGCCATTGCAAATTTGTCGGGGGCGTAATAGCCGTTGACGCGCAGCACCACTTTTCCGGCTTCGTCGAGGAACAGCATGGTGGGGGTGTATTGCACTTTCAATTCAGCGGCGAAGGCTTTCTCGGTAGTTTCTTTGCCGTCAACGTCGGTTACGTTGCGGTCGCCCCACATATTGATGGCAATCACGTCAAAGTTTTTTTGGGTCTTGGCGGTGATGTCTTCTTTGCTGAAATTTTCTTGGATCAACTTGGTGCAATACGGGCAGCCGTCTTGGTAGAAATACAGCACGGTGCGTTTATTCGCGGCATTCGCTTCTTTGATGTCGTCGCGCAGGTCGAGGAAGGATTCTTTGAACCAGGCGGGTTTGTCGATTGCGCCGGGGTTGACTAAACCGGCTTCCAGTTGGGTGGGCGTGCCAGCGGGCGTGGCAGCGTGGGTTGCTCCGGCGAGTAATGCCAGCGCGAGGGGGATGGGTAACAGGTACTTCATGGGATGGCCTCCTCAGACAGCGGTAATGCGGTGATATTATTGGGTTATGGAGGCAGTTTAGCAGGTTGTTTATGAGGGGGATATTTCTAGGGTTGGTTGTGATTGTTTGGTGTTGTGCGAGTGTTGAATTGCCTCATCCAGCAACGCGCTGAGGTCGGTTTCCTGCACATCTTGAAAGGCTTGCTGCATCTGGCGGGTCATGCGTTGGTATTGGGCTTCGTTTAGTTCGTCAAGGTTTTGGCGCACTACTAGGGTAGGGAGTTGGCGTAGCATGGGGTGCTCCAATAGTGTAATTATTCTGGTTAGTGTGGTTCATAGGGTTGGAAGAGGCAAGTGTACTAATAATGAATTGGTCGTTTTGTTTCAATGTTTTTTAACCAAATTGATGATAAAATAACCCATAATATTTTCTGATTAAATTCGACAGAAGAAATAATGACTTTATCGGGACTTGATACTTATGGGTAATTTCTTTTCAAGCTTTACTGATCGCTACAAACTGTTTGCGTATGTGTTTTTAGTGTCTGTTGGTGGGCTACTTATCAGCCTGTTTGGCAAAGGAATCGAGGCAACGTTAGCGATCAGTGCGGGTATCGGCTTGATTTTGTTCATTGCCAAACCGATATGGTATTCCGATAAATACGGTGAAACTACGGTAAGACTGGTATCACTTGGGGTGGCTGGGTCTGCTGTTGCTGCATTCGTGGGCTGGCCAGCTTTGCTTGAAACATATCTCAAGCCAGTTTTGAAAGAATATTACCCCAACGTAGCAACACAAAGCCTTGATTCAATGGCAATTGCTGTTTTTATCTTTCTTGCTGTTGTCATCTATATCGTAAACAACTTCCGGCGTGATCAAACGGGGATGGGAGTACATCCCACGCCTATTGACAGAGATGTTCCAGAGCCTTCATTCAAGGATAGGCTTAAGGCTGTTTGTGGTGCATTGACTGATGATTTAAGAGGAATTGATCAAAAAACGAACTGGAGTGCGCGACTTTTTACACCATTAGATGCTGAAGTTGAAGTAAATACGCCTAATGGTAAAGAACGGAGAGTTACCGATTTGCTAAAAGCGATTAAACGTTCAAAGAACCGTCTTTTTCTCGTTTTAGGCACTCCCGGTTCAGGTAAAAGTGTTGCGCTCAGAAAATTGTGCCAAGATTTGGCTGAAGAGGTTGATAAAACAGGAAAAATACCCATTTATATTAATCTCAGAGAGTGGCATGTAGAAAGGAAATGGACTGAAGACAATCCGCCGACTTTGGAAGAGCTTCATCAGTTTGTTTTCAATAATGTTAAAAGCAGAGACATTGTTACCAGTAAGTTCTTTGATAAATATTTTGAGCGTCTCTATGAAACCGGACGTCTGTATTTTGTTTTTGATTCGTTTGATGAAATACCGGCTGTTTTGGATGAAAAAGAAAACTCTGAACTTATTCATCAGTTGTCTGAAGTTATTTTCAAATTTCTCAAGGGTGCAAGACAAGCTGAGGCTCAAGGAATTCTTGCATCACGCTTATTCAGAAAACCAACCCGCGAATTTCAGACGGAGGTGACACTGGAAATTCGACCATTCACTGAGCAAAAAATAATTTCGACTTTTGAGAATTATGGAATATTTACTAAGGAGATCATTAAGACACTTTTTAAGGATAGGCAAGAGTTAGTGCCAATAGCAAGAAATCCGTTTTCAGCCGTCTTGATAGCAGAATATATTGAACACAATGAAAATAAATTGCCACCTAATCAATCGGAAATGTATGCTGATTACTTTAGTCGAACACTCGATAACTGCACCATGCGTATGGAGAAGAAAAATCTTAATAAAGAGAGTTTGATTAATTACACTATTGAAATTGCCAGTACCATGTTTAAAGAATATGGATTGGAAGCGCCGGTTAGTCAGTTGATAAATAAATTACCTAACATTCCTGTTGAAGATGTTATTGATATATTGAAGTTTGCCCGTCTTGGTCGGCTTGGTTCTGGCGATGATAATTTTTTTAGTTTTTCTCATCGTCGTTTTGTTGAATACTTCTCTGTTCAAAAAATTATAAAAGAAGATCAAGCTATTGATTTATATGCTATTCCAACAGATTCACAATGGCGTGATGCACTAGTTCTATATTGTGAGGTTGCTAGTGTTGAGAAAGCAACTGTTATTGCCAATTTTTGTTGGAACGTTATTGATTCTATTAAAAATCCACAAGATATAAGAGTAATACACAGTATGCGTTTCCTACGTGATGCCTTTAAAGGCAGACTAGAGTGCATACAAGGATTTAATGATGAACTTGCACAATATATATATGATGCTATTCGTCCAGAAAATAATGTTATTTCAGTGAAAATTGCTCTTGAAACAGTTTCTCTATTAAGTACGGATCATATTGATGAATGTGTTATAGACGCTCTTTCAATTAATAATCCAATACTAGAAGAGTCTTCAATTAATGCTTGCCGAAATTTACCAGAAATCACTCCAAATCTTAACAAAAAAATTAAAGACTACTTGTCTAAACTGACACTTTATGACATTTTTCTAACTAGACATTCATTGCTATTTACCTTTTCTCTATCTGAAGCATTTAAAGGAATAAAAAATCGCATAAGATATAGTTTATTTGTTATTTATTCGCTGTTGTTTTTTTTAGTGGTTTTTTTGTTTTTTTCTCCATTCATAGTGATCGGAGCATTTTTGTTGTCAGCCATGTTCATGGTTATTGTTTTTTTGTTACGTATAATCTTCTCTAGTTTTCGCGAGAAGAAAATGTTGTATGAGATTTCTTTCTTGTCTTTTTTGTTTTTGCTGTTATTTCTTTCTGTTAAAATTAATACGCCTTATGTTTTTCCTATCGTGACCAAAAGCAATATTTGTGAAACTGAAAAATGCTACAAAATAAATGACATTGGATTTATTAAAGAAATTATTTCTGGTTTTTCCTCAAGTGAAGTTAAACTTCAAGAAAAGTCTAAACTTAGTATGTTGTTAACAATTAAAGATAAAGACTTGCATTTTTCTGTTTTCTTATTTTTAATGATAGTATTGATGGCGATATTTCGATACTATGGGAATACACTCAATATAAGACAGTTTATTTGGTTTGGAATTGTATTTTTGGCTTTAATTTTTATTCTAAATAATATGGAATTGATTTCAAAGTATGAATTGTTTATTTCCGCTATGCTTTTTTTGGCGGTAGTTTATATGTTTTTTAGGTCGATTCTGATGGTTTTTAAAGTTTTTAAAAGTGAGTTTATTTACTACAATGAAATAAAGAAAATAGATTATGGAATGCTGAAAAGTAGAGAGAATATTTATTTTTGTATGAAAAATACAAAAATAATAAGAACGAAAAAGCGAATTGTTGAATATCTTGAGTTGCATGTAAAAAATGTTTCAGGGGAATGGCCTGATCCTAGCATATTAAGTTCTTACCACACGGATGATGTTCACATTCGCTTGGCAAGGTTGGAAGAAAAATGGTTGGGACTGGATAGGTAAAAAACAGCCAATTTATTGGTATTGCAGGAAAATCGCCTAAACTACCAGACAGTGAAACATCGACTTTTGGAGGAGTGATCGTAGCTCCTCCTACAACCAGAGCACAGCTATGACTCCCCAAGAACTCCAAACCCTGATCCAACAAGGCGAAAACGCCGCCGTCGAATTCAAGGCATTGCCGCTTCGCCCTGAAGCCTTAGCCCGTGAAATGGTGGCATTCGCTAACAGCGCGGGTGGTACAATCCTGCTCGGTGTGGCGGATGATGGCACAGTGCTTGGCATCGACGGTTCAGAGCAACTCGAAGAGTGGGTGATGAATATCGCCCGCACTGCCGTGATTCCAGCGTTGACCGTGACTTACGGAACCGTCGCGATCAATGCAACGCGGGTTGCGGTAGTCGGTGTTCCCAAAGGCAGCGACAAGCCTTACCAAACGGGCGATAAATACTTGATGCGGGTCGGCTCAACCAATCGAGTCGCTACCCAGTCTGAATTGATGCGCTTGTTTCAAATGTCCGGCGTGTTCCATTACGACACCCTGCCAGTCGCCAACGCCGGTATCAACGACCTCAATATGGCAGCACTCGATAGCTATTTTGCCAACTACGGCTTCGAGTTTTCCAAGGAAGCGGATATTGCCCGCCGTCAGTTATTGATCAACACCGATATTCTTGCGCCCTCCGGTGAACCCACCATTGGCGGTTTGCTAATGTTCGGCATCAATCCGTCACGCTATTTGCCACAAGCGGCGATTATGTTTGCCCACTTTAACGGTTTGGAAATCGCGGCTGAGTTGATCGACCGCCAAGAAATCATTGGCACATTGCCCCAGCAAGTGGATGCTGCCGTCGCCGTGATGAAAAATAACCTGTTGCGCCCTTCCACCATCGAAGGCATGAAGCGCAAAGATACCCGCCAACTGCCGCCCGATAAGGTGTTGCGCGAAATGGTGGTGAATGCTTGTGTCCATCGCAATTACGCGATTGCTGGCTCGCGCATCCGCATTTTCATGTTTGATGACCGCATCGAGTGCATCAGCCCTGGGCGTTTGCCGAATACCGTGACGGTGGCAAAACTGCGTTCTGGCGTGTCCTACGCTTCCAATCCGGTGTTGCTAAAGTTCATGGATAATCTGCGCTACATCGACCGTTTAGGGCGCGGTTTCCCGATGATTTACCGCGAAATGCAGCAGATTGGCAAGGAAGTCAACGTTTACGAACTCGGCGAAGAGCTGCGAGTTGTGTTGCCTTTATAACGCCGTTGTCACCAATAATCGAGAGTTACCCCATGCAACCCACCCTCAAACTCATCGCCTTCGACCTATTCGGTGTCGTGATTTCCGACGGACACCTCGTCACCCACGGTTTGCTGCCGTTGTTATCACCCACCGTGACCAAAGCCGCCGTCAAGCCGTATTACGATGCTTACACCGGCGGGCAGATTAGCGAAGCAGCATTTTGGGAAGGCATCGGCTTGACGCTGGAATCACCCATCCGCCAGCAATTCCTCAACTTTTTTGAATTGGATGCGGACTTAGCGGAAGTGACCTACGCGCTGTCACAACGTTACCGCCTCGGCATCCTCTCCAATTTGGGGGCGGAATGGGGTGAGATGTTGGAAGCGCGGTTTGCCTTCAGCGAACGCTTCGAGCCGCGCATTATCAGCGGTGCGGTCAAGTGCCAAAAGCCCGAACCCGCGATTTACGAAGTGCTGATAACAGCCAGCGGGGTAGGGGGTGAGCACATCGCCTTCATCGACGACCGCCGCGAAAATCTGGCGGTGGCCAAGCGTTTCGGCATGACCACCATCCATTACCGGCGCGAAGCCGACGCGCACCCGTTTGAGCCGGATTACACCATTGAATCCTTGGCGGATGTTTTGGCGATTTTGTGAGACTTGCCGAACAGTTTAGCGGGCAATTCGCGCACATCGCCCCCCATTAAATACAAGGCTGGCACTAAATACAGCGCCAAAAATGTCGCAAACATAATCCCGAACCCCAGCGTGACCGCCATCGGAATCAGGAATTGCGCTTGCGTGGTTTTGTCCAAAATCAGCGGTGTCATCCCCGCAAACGTGGTCAGCGACGTCAGCAAAATCGGGCGGAAACGTGCCACCCCCGCTTCACGCACTGCATCCGCCACGGCTAAACCTTCTTTAAGTTTTTGGTTGATGCGATCCACCATTACCAGCGCGTCATTCACCGCCACCCCAAACAGTGCCAGCAAACCGAACATGCTGCTAATGCTCAAATCCATGCCCATCAGCAAATGCCCGCCCAATGCGCCAATGATGGAAAACGGAATGACGCTCATCACCACCAGCGGTTGCGTGTACGATTGCAGCGGAATTGCCAGCAAAATATAAATCGCCAGCAGCGCAAAACCCAAGCCCATCATCAAGCTGCCCATTGACTCCTTCTGCTCTTTCTGCTCGCCTTCCATGTCGTAACTGACGCTGGGGTAGTCGGCGAGCGCTTCCGGCATCCAGGCTTTGAGGTCAGCCACCACTTTGGGAATATTGATGCGCCCTTTGTCCACGTCAGCGGTAATGTCGATCACGCGCTGGCGGTTGACTCGCGAAATTTTCGGCGCACCTTGCCCTAAGGTGATGTCTGCCACTTCACTTAGCGGAATTTCCGCGCCATCCGCGCTACGAATCAGTAAATTTTGCAAATCGGAGAGTGAATAACGTTCCTCTTTGGGGTAGCGCACCATGACTTTGACTTCGGACTGGTCGCGTTGGATACGCTGTGCTTCAGCACCAAAAATGGCATGGCGCACTTGCGTACCCACCGTGCCAAGGGTTAAACCCAGTTGTTCGGCTTCGGGGCGGATGCGCAATTGCACCTCCTGTTTACCGCCTTCAAAGCTGTTTTTAATGTCGAATACGCCGTCGTATTCCGCCATTTTTGCTTTGATTTTGTCGGCAACTTTCGCCATGTCCTCGAAGTTATTGCCGCGCAATTGCACCGCTAACGGGCTGCCACCTTGGGCGACTTCGGCACGGAAACTGACTTCCTGTGCGCCCGGAATGGGCCCGATCAGTTTGCGCCATTCGTTGGTTAAGGCGGTGCTGCTGATGTCTAGGGTACGTTCTTCCGGTGCGGTGATTTCAAAGGTAACAGTGGCAAGGTGTGATTTGCCTGTGCTTTCGCCGCGCCTGCCGGATGAACCCGTTGCGCCTACCGTGACCAGAATATGCTGGATAATGCTCGCGCCAGTGGTGGGTTCAATGTACTTTTCCTGCAATTGCTGGGCGGCGTTTGCCATGCGTTCAACGTTGCGGGTGGTCACTTCAATGGGGGTACCTTCCTGCATTTGCAGTGTGCCGGTGGCAAACTCGCCTTGTACACGCGGGAAAAACGTGAATTTCATGCGCCCACTCATTGGCAAGGTCAGGCTCAGGATAAATAGCGCAATAAATACGCTGATTACCAGATAACGCCAGTTGAGTGCTGCGTTGAGTGAAGGGCGGTAAACACGCTCGATAAACGTTTCCAGCCCGTGCGAAAACTTGCGCTGAAACCGGGTGAATGCGCCGATTTCATCGTCACGACGCGGGTGCATATGGCGTAAATGCACGGGCAGAATCAGCTTGGATTCGATCAGCGAGAACAGCAGCACCGGAATCACGATCAGCGGGATTTGCGCGAAAATCGGCCCCCGATCCCCCGCCATCATTAACAACGGCGTGAAAGCAGCCACCGTTGTCATGACCCCAAACGTGACGGGAATGCTGATTTCCTGTGTGCCTTCCACTGCCGCCCGCAGTGGGTCATCGTGGCGTTTGACGTGCGAGTAAATATTTTCCCCCGTCACAATGGCATCATCGACCACGATCCCCAACACCAGAATAAAGGCGAACATGCTGACCAGATTCAGGGTCACACCGAGTTCCGGCATCAGCCACAATGCGCCGAGGAAACTGATCGGAATTCCCAACATAATCCAAAACGCCAAATCCACCCGCAGAAACAGCGTCAGCACAATAAACACCAAAATCGCGCTCTGGATAGCGCTGGAGGTGAGGGTGGATAAACGCGCTTTAATGGTTTTGGAGTTGTCGCGCCAATAATCCAATGTCGTTCCGGCGGGCAGACTGTCGCGGCGTTCGGCAATGTAATCTTTGATGGTGTTGGCTAAGGTAATCGCGTTCTGGTCGCCAATACGGTAGACGTTGATAAACGCCGCTTTTTGCCCATCGTATTCGGAATAGAGTTCGTCTTCGTTAAAGCCATCGTTGATATTGGCAATATCACCAAGGCGAATGCGTGAACCATCCGTGCCGCTAATGACGGTGATATTGGCAAACTCGGCTTGTTTGTAGGCTTGTCCCAAACTGCGCACCAGAATATCGCCGCCACTGGTTTTGACCGTGCCGCCAGGGATGTCCCGCGACGCATTGCGGATCGCTTGCGCAATGGTGTCGAGGGTAATCCCATATTGGCGCAAGGTGGCTTGCGGCACGCTGATGCTGATTTCAAACGGGCGCACTCCACCCAAATCGGCTTGGGTAATACCGGGCAGGCGCAGCATTTCATCGCGCACGGCTTCGGCTTGCAGGCGCAATTCGGTTTCCGACAGCACATTGCTGCCGAGTATCACGCTAATGACTTCGCGGCGGCGCGTAAGCTGTTCGACCACGGGGCGTTCGGCATCGGCGGGTAAGCGATTGGTGATGCCATCCACACGGGTTTTGATCTGGTTGACCAGCTCGGTCACGTCATGCTGTTTGTCGATTTCGACGCGCAGTTGTGCCGAGCCTTCTGAAGCATCACTGAGGATTTCGGTAATGCCTTGCAGGTCGGCAATCGCTTCTTCGACGCGGGTGATAATGCCGTCTTCGACTTCGCGTGGCGTTGCACCAGGGTAGGCGACGGTGATGTTGACAATATCCAGCTCAAATTCGGGGAATACTTCCAGTGGAATGCGTTTGAGGGCGGAATACGTCCCCAGCACCATGATCAACACCATGAGGATATTGGCAGCAACGGGATTGCGGACGAACCAAGCGATCATGGTTTAGCCTCCTGTGGTGGGTCTGCTGGCTTACTTTGTGGCTTCTTTTCGCCCGCCACTTGCACGGCTTGACCCTCGGTTGCCAGCGGTAGGGGCGTGGTAATCACGCGCTGCCCGTTGAGGTCGGTATCGGTCTGAAATACGACTTCTTTTTCAGCATTCCACACCACGTTAATGGGTTGTACGGCGACTTTACCATCGCGTAGCAGCAGGATTTCTTTGCCTTGGCGTACTGCCGCACTGGGGACAATATAAACGTTGTTGAACAGTTTGCCTGCAATCTTGGCATTGAGGAATTGCCCGATGCGTAACGGCGCAGACACGCCTTCCCGCGCAATAAACGGCTGGTCGATTTGTGCAATCACGCTGATTTGACGGCTTTTTTCGTCGAGTGCGGCGCTGCTGCGTACCACTTGCCCTTGCCAGACATCGCTGCGGTTGCCATTGCTGGGGCGGAACTCGACGACGGGCATTGCGGCAGGGTCGGCGGCTTTGTCGCGGAAGGCTTCGGGCATTCCTAACAAGTCGTATTGCGCCAGCGAGAGCGGTAAGTGCACTTCCACCGCATCGGTGGCGTAGATCACGCCTAACACCGTGCCGGGGGTGACGTATTGCCCGACTTCAACGCGCTTTTCTTGCACACGTCCGCTGTAAGGGGCGGTAATGCGGGTGCGGCTGAGGTTGAGTTTTTCTTGCTGGAGTTTGGCTTCGGCGGCAGCAATCGCGGCTTGTGCGGCGGCAATGTGTGGGCGGCGGGCGGCAAGGTCGCTTTGCGGGCGGTTTTTGCTGCTATCCAGCAAATTCCAATCGCGTTGCGCCAGTTGCGCTTGGGCTTGCTGCTCTTCGAGGGCAAGCTGCTTTTGCGCTAAATCGCCAGCGGCAATGGTGATGGCGTTGGCGTAGTTGTCGGCATCCAATTTCAGCAGGGGTGCGCCTTTATCAAAATAGCCGCCATCCTGAAAGTTGGGGGAAATCTCCAACACTTTGCCGGATACTTCCGCGACCAGATTGGTTTGGGTTTGCGCTTTGACAATGCCGGAGGCGCTGACGTTGACGCGGTAATCTTGCAATGCTAGGGCTTGCGCTTCGACCACGGTGGGGCGGATTTCCTGCGGCTGTTTTTCGGCTTCGGGGCCGGTGGCAATCAGAAATTTGCCCAAGCCGACACCAATAGCAATGACCAGCAGGGGGAGGATAATTTTTTTCATGCGTTCAGGTTGTCCTTTGTCCCAATGAGAGCGGATTCTACGCCCAGATTGTGCAAGCAGTGTGGAAGTTTAGCGGCAACGCTACATGGTACGCATACTGCCATACAAGGATGGAAAAAGTGTTTATTCCCTAGCAATTGTGCGCTTGGAATCCACAGCCACCATGCGGACGTGTGGTATGCTGACACCTTCCGACAATAGCAAGCCAACCGCCATGACTGCACGCAAAAAACTCCCCATTGGCATTCAGACTTTCCGTGAAATTCGCGAAAAAAATCACTATTACGTGGACAAAACTGCCTTGGCGCTGCAACTGATTAACGGCGGTAAGCACTATTTCCTGTCGCGTCCGCGTCGTTTTGGCAAAAGTCTATTCTTGGATACGCTAAAAGAGTTGTTTGAAGGTAATGAAGCGTTGTTTCAGGGGTTAGCCGCACAGCATCAATGGGATTGGAGCATTCACTACCCGGTGTTGCGGTTTAGTTTTGGCAGTGGAAAATTCACCGATACGCAAGGTTTGCCCAATACGCTCAACACCCAACTACGCCATTTGGAGCAACATTTCGGCATCTCACGGCAATTTGATGACATGGGCGGACGTTTTGCCGATTTGATTGTGCAAGTGCAGCAGCAAACCGCTTTGCCTGTGGTGATTCTGATTGATGAATACGACAAACCGATTTTGGATGCGTTGGATTATCCTGAGATTGCCAAAATCAATCGCGATTTTCTGCGGGGGTTTTATGGGATTATTAAAGACTACGACGCATACATTAAATTCAGCTTTTTGACTGGCGTGAGTAAGTTTTCTAAGGTGAGTTTGTTTTCTGGATTAAATAACTTGTATGATATTACCTTGGTGCCTGAGTTTTCAGCCATCTGTGGTTATACTGATCAGGATATTGATAGCGTGTTTGCGCCAGAGTTGGAGGGGTTAGATAGGCAGGCTATTCGTGAGTGGTATAATGGTTATAATTGGCTGGGTGAGGGCGTTTATAACCCCTTTGATATTCTACAGTTGTTCAAAAGCCGTGAGTTTAAAAATTACTGGTTTGAAAGCGGTACGCCAACGTTTTTGGTGGAGACGTTGTTTAAACGTCAAGTGACTTCGATTAAATTGACGAATATGCTCAGTAACAGTGCGATGTTGTCGAGTTTTGATATTGGGCACATTGCCATTGAAGCGTTATTGTTTCAGAGTGGTTATTTAACCATTCACGAAGTCAAACGTATTGGTAGCCAAACCTTGTATCGCTTGGGGTATCCTAATAAGGAAGTATACCAAAGTTTGAATGAAAGCCTGTTGAGTATGCTGGTGCAAGACCAAAGTGCGCAGGTGGAGCAGGGTTTGCAATTGTATACCTTGTTAGAAGCGAATGATTTGCAAGGGTTAAAGACGCTGTTTCACAGTTTCTTTGCCAGCATTCCTTATCACTGGTATACCAATAACGATATTCAACACTATGAAGGTTATTATGCCAGCGTGTTTTATTCGTATTTCGCCGCGTTGGGGTTGGATGTGATTGTCGAGGATGCGACGAATCACGGGCGGACGGATATGACGCTGAAATTTAATGGGCGGGTGTATATTTTTGAGTTTAAGGTGGTCGAGTTGACACCGAAAGGTGAGGCGATGCAGCAGTTGAAAGAACGGCGGTATGCGGATAAATACCGCTATCTGAATCAGCCGATCTATTTGATTGGGGTGGATTTTTGTCGGGTGGATCGGAATATTGTGGGGTTTGAGGTGGAAGTGGAGTGATTGGTGTTAATATCAAATTGGACGAAGAGGTGGGCTGTCACCGCTTCTGTCGTCGATATGCTCGTTATGCATTTTATTTGGCATTGCTGTAATTTATTAAGCTTTTATTGATTTCGATATAAGACAATCCATCTTCTGTAAGACTAACATAATTAATGGGGCCTGTACTTGAATCTTTTCTTTTGATTTCTAAAAAACCTAGGCTCGATAGTCTGAATAATTGTAGTTCAGAAACTTTATCTTCTTTGTATGGCTTAAAATCTTCACCAACACAGACAAAGATATTGTATAAATAGTCTAGTATACCAGATTCACACGATTCATTTGATGTTTTTTTGATTTTTTCACTATCTTTACTTTGTTGTGATTTTTCAGTGTTAGTTTTTTGTTGATTAAATATGTCAAAACCCTCAAAAAAATCTATTGGGGTTTCTTTTAATCCTTTTTCGATTTCACTTGTTAGTTTTTCTTTTAATGCTTCAAGGTCATCTTCATTATAAGTAATAACTGATCTATTTTTTAAATCAAATGGGATGTGGCTGGGGTCTCTTGTTATGAAAAGGCATCGTTTATTTATAGCTGTTGCCAAGCCTAGTTCAAAATAAACGTTGCTTAGATCTATTAATTCTTCATTATTATCTTTGACTTTTGAAATATCGACAATAATTATTTTAGAATTGACTAGTTTTTTGGCAATATCTCTATATATTTCTCGTATTGCTGTATCTTGTCCATCAGCTTTTTGAGATATTAAATGATTGGCTTCAATTGCTGGTTTTATGGCTTGGTCATATACATTTTTAAATTTCTTGTTAAATGAAATGATTACAAAAGCTTTTTCTTCCATTTTTTAACCTTTTTAGTTGAAAAAAGCTAATTGCTAAAGTATGCATCGCTCAATGACAGTAACGCTACCGCCCTGATTTGCACCGACCCACCCCATGAACAACCTGCTATAATTCCTACACAGAGTGTAACTGATCAATAAACTTTATAGAATCTGAATTAGCAAAAAATAGGCAAAATTTTCATGGAATTACTGTTAGCCCTGTTCGTCATCGCCATTATTGCCGGTTGGGTGGATTCCATCGGCGGCGGTGGTGGTTTGATCTGCATCCCCGCCTTGCTGTGGGCAGGTTTCCCCCCATTGGAAACGCTGGCAACCAACAAATTGCAAGCCAGTTTCGGTTCATCCACTGCCGCGTTCAACTATACCCGCCACGGCTTGGTCGATGTCAAAGGGCAAAAACTGGCTATCGCGCTCACCTTCCTCGGTTCAGTCTGCGGCACCTTGCTAGTGCAACAAATCGACTCCAGCCTGTTGGAAAAAGCCATTCCGGTATTGCTGATTTTGTTCGCGCTGTATTTCTTATTCTCACCGAAAATCAGCGATGCGGATAAACACCAAGTGATTTCGCCCAAAACGTTTGCGATGACGGTCGGTATTGGCGCAGGTTTCTACGACGGCTTTTTTGGTCCCGGCGCGGGTACATTTTTCACAATGGGCTACGTAGCATTGCTGGGTTTTGGTTTACCGAAAGCGACGGGTAATACCAAGCTGCTGAATTTCACCAGCAATATTGCATCGCTGCTGTTCTTCGCGCTCTCAGGGCATATCGTCTGGCTGGCAGGTTTAGTAATGGGGGTAGGGCAAATGATCGGCAGTTACATCGGTTCGCACATGGCGGTCAAGCACGGTACGCGCCTGATCCGCCCTGTCCTAGTCACCGTATCACTGTTAGTCTCACTGAAACTGCTACTCGACTAACTCTTACTCCCTGCCCCCCTTGCGGGGGAAGGGCTGGGGAAGGGGGTCTTACCTCTTTTTCTTCTCGCTTTTCTTAATCTTATGAATCCGCGCCGCCTGCCGTTTCTTGGTGTGTTCCTGACGCGGGGTCAGCGTATTGCGCTTGCCTTCATACGGGTTTTCGCCGCCTTTGTATTCAATCCGCACCTGACTGCCGACTAATTTCAGGGTTTTGTGGAAATAGTTGGTCAGGTAGCGCGTATACATATCCGGCACGTAATCGGTACGGTTGCCGTGAATAATGACGCGGAACGGGTTGCTGCCGCCTTGATGAGCATAGCGCAATTTGATGCGTTGACCACGGGTCAGCGGTGGCTGATGTTGTTGTACGGCCATTTCCAGAATGCGCGTCAAGCGTGGCGTGGGCACTTTGAGCATGGCGGAATCGTAAGCGCGTTTCACTGCCGTATACAGCAAGCCAACGTTAGAGCCGTGCAGCGCGGAGATGAAATACTTTTCGGCGAAATCGAGGAACGGCAGTTTGATTTCAAGCTGTTGCTTGATCCACTCGCGGTCGTCGGATTCCATGCCATCCCATTTGTTGACCGCCAGCACCAAGGCTTTGCCCGCGTCCAAAATCAGCCCCAGCAAGTGCGCATCTTGGTCGGTGATGCTGTCGTGCGCGTCCACCAGCATAATGACGACGTGGCAACGTTGAATCGCATCCAGCGTTTTGATAATGCTGAATTTTTCAATGGTTTCATCCACGCGGCTGCGGCGGCGTACCCCAGCGGTGTCGATCAGGGTGTAGGCTTGCCCATCGCGTTCAAACGGGATGAAAATACTGTCGCGGGTCGTGCCCGGTTGGTCGAACGCAATCACGCGCTCTTCGCCCATAATGCGGTTGATCAGGGTCGATTTGCCCACGTTCGGGCGACCCACAAAGGCGATGCGGATGCTGCCGTCGTCTTCCTCTTCTTCTTCGGCATCGAAATCCGCGCCGAGGCTGTCGAGTACCGCCGTCATCAGCACGGTCACGCCGCGCCCTTGCACCGCTGCAATCTGGAAGACTTCGGTAAAGCCGAGCGAATAAAATTCGGAGGAGGCTTGATCCGCATCCACCCCGTCGATTTTATTGACCAGCAGGTAGACCGGTTTGCCCATGACGCGGATGTCTTGTGCAATCTGTTGGTCGGCGGCAGTCAGCCCTTGCTTGCCATCGACGATGAAGAGGATGGCATCGGATTCCTGCATCGCGGCGCGGGTTTGTTTCGCCATGTGTTCGTCGATGCCGACTTCTTCACCGCTCAAGCCGCCAGTGTCAATCAGCATGTAGCTGCGTCCATTGAGTTCGCCAGTGCCGTATTTGCGGTCACGGGTCAAGCCGGGGAAATCGGCAACGAGCGCGTCACGCGAACGGGTCAGGCGGTTGAATAAGGTGGATTTGCCTACATTAGGGCGGCCAATCAGTGCGAGGACGGGTTTCATGGTATAAACAGTACAGCAGAAAATGAAGCAGGCTAGGATAGCATTATTTTGGGAGAAAACATGAATTATTGCAGCGATTGCGGCGCAACCGTGAGTTTAAAAATCCCTGAACACGATGATCGCCTGCGTTTTGTGTGCGATGCCTGCGGGGTGATTCATTATCAAAACCCGAAAATTGTGGCGGGGGCGTTGCCGGTGTGGGGCGAACAGGTGTTGTTGTGTCGGCGGGCGATTGCGCCGCGTTACGGCTTGTGGACATTGCCTGCGGGCTTCATGGAGAACGGCGAAACCACTGATCAGGCAGCGGCACGTGAGGCACGTGAAGAGGCGAATGCCAGCTTGCGGGATTTGCGGTTGTATACGGTGATTAGCATTCCGCACATTAATCAGGTGTACATGTTGTACCGCTGCGAATTGGTGTCAGACGACTTCTCACCGGGGGTGGAAAGTCTGGAAACGCGCTTGTTCCACGAGCATGAAATCCCGTGGAATGAATTGGCGTTTCCGTCGGTGCGCAAGACCTTGGAATGTTTTTTCAGTGACCGCAAACTGGGGGCGTTTTCGGTACACAATTTGGGGTTTGTGATACCTAAGCCTGCGGCGTGATTATTTTTTGTGGATGCGTACCAAGCGCGTGTGAGAAAAACGGTCATGCCACGTCAGGCGTTCGGGGTCGAACAAGGAAATCAAAAATCCTGCCCCCAGCGTTGCCCAACTGAGCAATGCCCACAGGCAACGGGAACGGGCTTGCTGCCAATTGATCGCTTGTCCATCGGGGGTAACAACGCGCAATTTCCATGCTCGCATTCCCAGTGTTTGCCCACCATGCGTCCAGAACCAACCGAAAAAGCCGTAGGTCATGGCAGCGTATACTAACAACATGATGGCTTCCTGTATTTTTGCGCCGGTTAATGCAGTGAAAGCGTAAGCGGGAATGGCGGCGATAATCACCACACTGAAACCTGCGAGTA
The DNA here is from genome assembly GCF_016772315.1 of Thiothrix subterranea. Taxonomy (NCBI): domain Bacteria; kingdom Pseudomonadati; phylum Pseudomonadota; class Gammaproteobacteria; order Thiotrichales; family Thiotrichaceae; genus Thiothrix; species Thiothrix subterranea. The sequence continues at coordinate 3,070,318 of NZ_CP053482.1, forward strand.
CGGTGTCGTAAATGATTGCGCCGAGGCGACGCAGGAGGGTAGCGGGTTCAGCCGTCATAATATCTTTATTTGCCATCCAAGAAATTCCGCAACATGTCATGCCCGTATTGGGTGAGAATGGATTCGGGGTGGAATTGCACGCCTTCCACCGGCAGCGTTTTGTGGCGCACGCCCATGATCTCATCCAGCTTGCCATCCGCCGTTTCTGTCCACGCGGTAATTTCTAGGCAGTCGGGGATGCTCTCTTGTTCGATCACCAGTGAATGGTAGCGCGTCGCTTCAAACGGGCTGGGCAAGCCGGTGAATACGCCGACACCTTTGTGGTGCACCTGCGAAGTCTTGCCGTGCATGATTTCTTTGGCGCGGATGATCTTGCCGCCGAAGGCTTGCCCGATGGATTGATGCCCAAGGCATACGCCCAAAATCGGGATTTTGCCCGCAAAACGCAGCAGGGTAGGAATGGAAATGCCCGCTTCTGTCGGGGTGCAAGGCCCCGGCGATAGCACGATCTTGTCGGGGGCGATGTCGTCAATCGCTTCGACGGGGATTTCGTCGTTGCGCACTACCTGCACATCCGCACCGAGTTCGCCGAAGTACTGCACGAGGTTGTAGGTAAAACTGTCGTAATTGTCGACCATGAGCAGTTTCATAATTTATCCCCTTACTTATGTTTGCCGTTCAAGCCAGACAACGCAGCACTAGCCGCACGGAACACCGCCCGCCCTTTGTTCATTGTCTCATCCCATTCCGACTGCGGCACGGAGTCGTAAACGATGCCAGCGCCTGCTTGGATGTGCAGCACGTCATCCTTGATCACGGCGGTGCGGATGGCAATGGCGGTATCCATATTGCCGTTCCACGCCAGATAACCGACCGCACCCGAATACACGCCGCGTTTGACGGGTTCGAGTTCGTCGATGATTTCCATTGCGCGGATTTTTGGCGCACCGCTGACTGTGCCAGCGGGGAAAGTGGCACGTAATACATCTATCGCATCCAGCCCCGGCAGCAGTTTGCCGGTGACGTTGGAGACGATGTGCATGACGTGCGAATAGCGTTCCACGATCATTTTGTCGGTGAGTTTGACCGAGCCGATTTCGCTGACACGCCCGGCATCGTTGCGCCCAAGGTCGATCAGCATCAGGTGTTCGGCGAGTTCTTTCGGGTCGTTGAGCAGTTCGGTTTCGAGTTCCTGATCGCGCTGTTCGGTGTCACCACGGCGGCGCGTTCCGGCAATCGGGCGCACGGTAAGCACGTCATCTTCAAGGCGCACCAAAATTTCCGGCGAGGATCCGACGATGTGGAAATCGCCCAGATTCAGGAAGTACATATAAGGCGACGGGTTGAGGCGGCGCAAGGCACGGTACAAATCCAGCGGCGGCGCGGCAAACGGAATGCTCATGCGCTGCGATAGCACCACTTGCATAATGTCGCCTGCTTTGATGTATTCCTTGGCATCCAGCACCGCTTGCTTGAAACCGTCTTCGGTGAAGCCGGAAATGAAGTCGCTTTCTTCTACCTGTGTCGCTTTGGGGGCAGGTTGATAGAGGCGGCGGGCTTCTTGCAACTGGCGTTCGAGTGCGTCGAGGCGTTGCTGGGATTGCTTGTATCCACCCGCTTCCGCTAGGACGATTAGGTGCAATTCACCGCGCAAATTGTCGAATACCACGACTTCATCCGACACCATCAGTACGATGTCGGGCGTACCAATCGGGTCGGGTTTTTCACGCCCATGCACCAACTTTTTCTCGATGTAGCGGATGGTTTCGTAGCCGAAATAACCAACCAGCCCGCCGTTGAAGCGCGGCAAGTCTTCGATGTCTGGCACATTGTATTGCTGCTGAAATTCAGTAATCCATGCCAGCGGATCAGCTACGTCAACGGTTTCCACAGGTTGGTGCGCACGATGCACTTCCACCTGCAAGCCAAACACCTTGATGATGGTTTGCGCAGGTAAGCCAAGCATGGAATAACGTCCCCATTTTTCCCCACCTTGTACGGACTCGAACAGGTAGGAATAGGGCGCATCCGCGAGTTTGAGGTAGGCACTTAACGGGGTATCAAGGTCAGCCAGAATGGTACGGCGGACAGGAACGCGGTTGTAGCCTTGGGCAATATAGGTATCGAAAGTATCCTGATTCATGGTGGGCATTTCAGGTTAAATAAGGGGAAAAAGTCTAGCACAGTTATTGTTTAAAGTATCACTGCGAGATACGTGTTGATTCAGGCATAATTGCCCCATGTCACAACAACTGCCCCCCCTGAATGCTTTGCGAGCTTTTGAAGCCGTTGCCCGCCACTTGAGTTTTACCAAAGCGGCGGCAGAACTTCATGTGACTCGCGCCGCGATTAGTCACCAGATTAAATTTCTGGAGGATTACCTTGGCTTTGCGTTGTTGGAACGTAAAAATCGTTCAATTGTGCTCAGCAAAGGCGCGGAGGCAGCCTTGCCCAAGTTGCGCCAAGCGTTTGATTGTCTGGCGGATGCAGTGCATTTGATGCGCAATGAAACCCACCGCGAACACATTACGGTATGCGCAGCCCCCTCGTTTGCGTCCAAATGGTTGATTCCACGCCTGCCGCGTTTTTCCCGGCAACACCCGGAGATTGATATGCAAATCAATAGCAATGTGGGGCTGGTGGATGCGGATCTTCAGCAAGATAATCGTGCGATGGATACTTTTTTTCGCCAAAATCAAGTGGATGTGGTCATCGGCTTCGGTGCAGGGCAATACCCCGGTGACAGTGTAATCAAGTTGTTTGCAGTGTCTGCCGTGCCGGTTTGCAGCCCGGCGTTGTTGAATGCGCAACATCCGCACCCCTTGCACACACCTGCGGATTTGGTGTTTCATACCTTGTTACATGATGATACAAATTATGTGGGACACCCCAGTTGGTCAAAATGGCTAAAATTACAGGGTGTGGAAGGCATTAATGCGAATCGGGGGCTGCATTTTAACCATGTGTCACTGGCGTTGGATGCGGCGGTTGATGCGCAAGGCGTGCTATTAAGCATCAAGCCGTTGGCGCAAGCTGATATTGATGCGGGCAGGTTGTGTATCCCCTTTGATTTGCCGATGCCATTGGAGCACGCTTACTACGTGTTTCGCCCGCAATCCGCGCCCTTAAATCAACGTGCTTGCGATGTGTTTGTGGAATGGTTACTGGAAGAAGCCCATCAACATCCAATAAAGGAAGGTTTGAATGCCCATTAAGGTACTGTTTTTTGCCAGCCTGCGCGAACGCATCGGGCAAAGCCAACGGCTGCTGGAAACCGATACGCCGTTGACCTTGCAAGAAGTCTGGCAGCGCAGCAGCGGTGAAACCCATTTGCCGGATAATGTATTAAGGTCGGTCAATCAAACGTATGTGGATGCTAACAGCCTGGTGCAACCGGGCGATGAAGTGGCATTTTTTCCACCCGTCACCGGAGGTTGATTATGCAACACGTTGACGTGCGCGAAATGCCGTTTGATCCTTGGCAATACCTCGCCGATTGGCAAGCGCAACAGTTGCCGGAAAATGCGCGTTCCGGTGCAACGGCTGTATTCGTCGGCACGATGCGCGATTTCAACGAAGGCGATGACGTGATTGGCATGTATTTGGAGCATTATCCCGGCATGACCGAACGTCAATTGGCAACGTTGGTGGCAGAATCTTCGCAACGCTGGTCGCTGGATGCGGCGTTGGTGGTGCACCGTGTGGGCGAGATTTTGCCCGCGCAACCGATTGTCTTGGTAGCCGTGTGGTCAGCACATCGCGCCGCTGCGTTTGAAGCCTGCCGCCATTTGATGGAAACGCTCAAACATACTGCGCCGTTCTGGAAGCGTGAAACGTTGAGCAATGGCACGGTACGTTGGGTTGATCGCAATACGCTCGGTTAATGTCACGTGGAGTGAATGCGCGTGACGGCTTATCTGGCAAGCTGGTTCAATACCGGCTTATTATTGTTGGACGTTATTATTGTCGCTACTTTGTTACCGACAGTGGTGCAGCAACGCCGTGAGTCGGGGGCGACACTGGCGTGGGTGTTGGCGATTGTCTTTGTGCCTTTTATTGGGCTGCTAAGTTTTTGGGTGTTTGGCACGACGCGCTTGCATTTGCGCCGTCGCAAACGCCGTCGGGTCGAGGAAAAGTTGGCGAATACGTTACAAAACGTGCAAGTTTGCTTGAATAGTCAGCAACATATTCGCGGGATTCCGCCGTCCTTACTGAAATTGGTCAATAAGCTGGACGAAATCGGCCCCGTCGGTGGCAATGCCGTCGACATTATGCGCGAGGGTGAACAGCTATTTGCGGTCTTGGAACAGGCTTTCGCCGCTGCTACCCAGCATATTCATCTGGTCTACTATATCTGGGAGGCGGATTACACCGGCGAACGTTTGCGCAATGCCTTGGTGCAAGCGGCACAGCGTGGGGTCACGGTGCGTTTGCTGGTCGATGATGTGGGTTCGCGTCAGGCGAATGCGCGATTTTTTGCGCCGCTGTTAGCCGCAGGCGGGCAGGTCGAACGTTTTCTGAAAGTGAATGTGTTAAGCCGTCAACTTAATCTGAACAATCGCAATCACCGCAAAGTCGTCATTATTGATGGCACGCTGGCTTTCACCGGCGGGATGAATGTCGGCGATGTGTACGCGGGCAGGGGCGAGCCCTGGCAGGATTTGCACGCACGGATTCAGGGGCCGGTGGTGTATACCTTGCAGGAAGTGTTTTGTCAGGATTGGTATCACGCAACCGGCGAAGATTTGGTGAGCGAGGTGTACTTTCCGGTGATTGCGGATGCCGGAACGATTCACGCGCAATTCCTTGCCAGCGGGCCTGCGGATGAGCGTTGGCAGGCGATTCATACCGTGTTATTCGCGGCGATGAATCTGGCGAATACGCGCATTTGGATTGAAACGCCGTATTTCGTACCGGATCGCCCGATTCTGATGGCTTTGCAAACGGCAGCGTTGCGCGGCGTGGACGTGCGTTTGCTATTGCCGGGGAAATCGGATCATCCGCTGGTACTGTATGCAGGGCGTTCCTTTATAGACGATTTGCTGGCAGCAGGCGTGCGCGTGTTTGAAATGTACCGTGCCATGCCTCATGCCAAAGCGGTGATGATCGACAGCAACTTCGCGACGCTGGGGTCGGCGAATATGGATCAGCGCAGTTTTCGCCTTAATTTCGAGGGCAACATCTTTTTTTACAGCGCCGAAATCGCCAGCAAGCTGGAGCAGGATTTTCTGAACGCTTGTGCGAATACGCAGGAAGTGACTGAAGCCCAGCGCCGTCAATTGGGCAAATGGCAGCGTTTAGCAGAGAGTATTGCGCGTTTGCTGGCTCCATTGTTATGAGCCTTGTGTAAAAAAACAGGTGCTTGGGTTGCTTGCAGGGGGGGCTTCTGGTATCCTCACGCGCCTTTAGAGTTCAAGAATCGCAGATCTGGAGTATCCCGATGTCTCGTGTATGTCAAGTAACAGGTAAGCGTCCCGTCACAGGTAACAATGTGTCGCACGCTAACAATAGAACCAAGCGCCGTTTCCTGCCTAACCTGCACGCGAAGCGCTTCTGGGTCGAAAGCGAAGGACGCTGGGTTCGCCTGCGCGTTTCTGCAAAAGGTATGCGTATTATCGACAAGTTAGGTATTGATACCATTCTTGCTGATATTCGTGGCCGTGGCGAAAAAGTTTAATTTACCGGAGGTAACAGCGAATGGCTAAGAAAGGCGGTCGTGATAAAATCAAGCTGGTTTCTTCCGCAGGAACTGGATTTTTCTATACTACAACCAAGAACAAGCGCACTACGCCGGACAAATTAGAGTTCAGCAAGTACGACCCGGTTGTGCGTAAACATGTTATGTTTAAGGAAGCCAAGATCAAGTAATTGCTTGCTGTCTTGCGATTCTTTCCAAAGCCCGGCTTCGCCGGGTTTTTGCGTTTACGGAAAAACTGAGGGAACACCGTATGATGTGGGTTGTAATAACGCTGGTTATCCTGCTGCTGTTGCTGCCGGTATTGGTGGGGTTTTTGATTTCACCCTATCAACAAGTGACGCGGGTCGAATTAATCAAAGCGCCTGCCGATGCCGTGTGGAATGCGCTCAGCGATTTTTCGCAGCAAGCACAGTGGCGTGCTGACCTGACCAGTATGCAAATGCTGGATGATGACGAGGGCTTGCGTTGGGTTGAGCAAGTGGCTAATCAGCGCCCATTAGTACTGCGTAAGCTTAAAGAGTTGCCGCTGAAAGAATTACTCGTTGAAATGACGCAGGGTAGCAATAAGGGAACTCGCCATGCACGCATGAATGCTGTTCCCGGTGGCACGCGCGTAACCTTCACTGAAATGCTGGAAACTCGCAGTCCACTAGGGCGTATCAGGGGGCGTATGGGCAGCAGCCTTGATCAGCGTTTAGATCATTTTATTCAGCAACTGAAAGCGCACTTTACGGCTTAAGCGCCGCAATTTAAGGTGACATGGCGCATCATTGCCGCCGACAGCGTTGATTCGCGGGCAATCTCGCCGATAGCGCGTTGCAACACGGGGTGCATGACTGTTGAAGCAATTTCCGCCAGCGGGAACAGCACAAATGCATAAGTGAGAATGTCCTGGTGCGGTAAATTGGTGGTTGGTTGCAAATTCCAATCATCGTAAAGCAACAGGTCAATGTCTAAGGTGCGTGCGCTGAATTTCTCCTCACCGCGCAAACGTCCGTGGGCTTGTTCCAATTCCCGTAAATAGTGTTTCAGGGCGGTTGGCGTTAGCGCGGTGGTAAGGCCAGCGGCTAAATTGAAAAAGGGTTCACCCGCAAACCCTGCGGCGGGCGTTTCATAGACGTGCGAAAAGACCACATGACCGAAGTCTTGCCGTAAACGTTGCATCGCGCTGCACAGGTTGGCTTCGCGCTCAATATTGCTGCCGAGGCTTAAATAGACGTTTGCCATTGCCGATTGCCACGCTCAATTTTAACACCCACTTCGCTGGCCCCGCGTACTGCGCCGGGTTTGCCGACGGTGACTTGTATCCAAGGAATGTGGAATTCTTGCATCAGTGTGTCTGCGATGGTTTCGGCGAGGCGCTCGACTAATTCGTAATGAGCGCTGTCGACCAGTTGCATGACGCGCTTGGCGGCGGTTTTGTAGTTGAGGGTGTCTTTAATGGCGTCGCTGGCGGCGGGGATGCGGTTATCCCACGCCATTTCCAAATCAATGCGAATTTTTTGCAGGATGCGTTTTTCCCACTCGTAAATGCCGATGCGGGCATCGAGGCGCAGGTCGCGTACATAAACTATATCCATACGTTGCTCTTGTTGTGGCTATCAAGCATGGATTGTAATACAGAAACCCGCCCCCCGTGAAAGAGGGTAACGGGTTAAAGGAATTAGTGTACCGATAAAGGCATTAGCGTGACAGTTGCCACTGCCCACGGCTGTCTTGGCAAGCTTGGGTTTGGATATTTTGGTTTCTGCCATCAATCGTACCCACAATGGTCACAGGGCGACAGACGGTGCTTTGGTTGTTGACGTTAGCGCGGTAAACCTGACCGGGGTTGACGTTGTATTGGTAGCCAGTGTTCGGATTTTGCCAGGTGGCTGGACGACCGCTGTAAATGGACTGACCCAAGTTTTGCTGGTCACGCGCGTCCAGTTGCGTTCCCCATTGGCTGCCGAGGTAGCTGCCCATCACTGTACCCAAAATAGTCATGGCGGTTTTGCCATCGCCATTGCCAAATTGGTTGCCTGCGACACCGCCTAAGACTGCACCAACCATTGAGCCGGTTTGGGCATTATTAATCGGGGCAGTTCCTACACATCCACTTAATAAAATGGAGGCAGCTAATGCCGTGGCGAGGCGGGGATAATTCATTAATGCTTTCATCGGGACACTCCTGTTCTGATGTTTTGAGAGAAAGATTCGCCGCCAATGGTGTGCGGCGGCGAGTCTGTGCGAGGCTTAGTAGCCCCGATTGTAATACGGTGCTGGTTGCTGCGGTTGTTGGTAGTAACGGTCTTGCTGTGCGCCAACCTGACCACCGACAACGCTGCCGACCATGGTTCCTACGATAGTGGCAGCCGTTTTACCTTGGCCTTGACCCATTTGGTTGCCTGCTACACCGCCTAAAACAGCGCCGGTTGCAGAACCGATTTGCGCATTGTTCATCGGTGTGCCGCAAGCCGTCAGTGCGGCTGCTAGTGCTAAAGTCCCCAGTGAATAAATAACAGTTTTCATGTATAGCTCCTTGGTAAAAATTGTATTTTTGGCTGTTGCCATGTGTCCCCAAACTCTGGTGTAGAATTAGAGTGAACCCATGTTAAGTAGTTCAGTGGAAATTTCATTATTTTTCATGTTAAACGGATAACATTTATTCATTGGTTTTATGATTAAGGATAGTAAGCTAATATAAAGGCTTTAGGGCTGAAACATTCGGGAGAATACGCCATGAAAATGACAATGGCTAATGCTAACGGGGTAGTCGCTACATGGCTATTAACCGTGATGACGTTGGTGGCATCGCACGCTGTTCAGGCGGGTGAAAAAATTACCAAGCCGTGGGTGACGGGTTACGTTACGGGCGAATGGCATCGCAGCGATGGAACCATTGGCATTCTTAACGATGAAGACTGGGATACTTTGACTCATGTGATTCACCACGCGGCAGGTCTTAACAGTAATGGTTCATTGGACATGAATTATGGCGGTTGGGGTCTTAGTAGCCAAAGTCGGCGCACTGCATTGATTGAGCAGGCTCATGCTAAAAACGTCAAGGTTTTGTTTAGCGTTGTGAATTTTGGCGGGTATGCGCCGGTATTAGCCGATGCCGCAAAGCGGCAAACGTTGGTAACTCAACTCATTGATGTACTTAAAAACGGCACTGGCCCGGGTTACGATGGGCTTGATATTGACCTAGAGCCTGTCACAGCAGACAGCTCCGGCAATAACCCGAATTACGAAGCGTTCATCACCGAATTACAAGCCCAAATGAAGACGCTTAATAAAACCAACAATCCCGGTATGTTGGTGGAACGCCCGTTATTAGCGATTGCGACCGGTATTGAAGTGGTGGTCGATAACAGCACTGGTGATTTACGTAAGCTGTTGGCAAAACTGCAAGATAAACTGGATCAAATCAATGTCATGGCTTATGACTTAGCGATTGCCAATGACGGGGTTACTTGGCACGACGGTGCGTTATACGACGGCGGCAATAAATATCCAACCAACCCTGCGAGATCGGTAATGTCAGCGGACCGAGCGCTTCAGCAATTCATCAGTGCTGGGGTATTGCCCAGTAAATTGGGGTTGGGTATTAGCGGTGAAATACGCGGTTGGATTGGGGGAAAGTAACTTCTACGACTGATGGTGTGACCGCTCCGATGCAAACTTGGACTGCTTTGCCGGGTACGTGGGAATCTTCGGGTGGCGACAAGATTGATCGTGGCCGTTATTCGCAATTGATGAAGCCCGGTTATCAATGTGTCAAGGGGGCAAGTAACGATTGCAGCTACAAACCGGAGTATTACCGTTGGGACGATAAAGCCAAAATGCCCTACTTGAGTATTAATAAAGCCGGTTCAGATGCTGACATGTTCATTTCCTACAACGATGCGCGTTCGGTGTCGGAAAAGGTTAAGTACGTCAAAGAAAAAGGTTTGGGTGGGGTGATGCTGTGGGAGTTAGGGCGTGAATGCTTACCACCGGGGGCAGGTGGCGGTTCCATTGATCAGTGTGTTTCTGGCGACGGCAAATATCGCCCACTTTTGAAAGCGATTCGCCAGACCCTGCGCACCGGGACTGGCAAATACAAGCCGTTGCTGGTGCAACCTTAACGACACAAGTGTTGCACCAAACGCACCCAGTAACTTGCCCCTAGCGGCAAGATATTGTCGTTGAAATCGTAATACGGATTGTGTAAGGCGCGGCTTTCGGTCGCGTCGCCATTGCCGATCCAGATGTATGCACCGGGGCGGTGTTGCAGCATGTAGGCGAAATCTTCCGCGCCCATGCTCGGTGGTGGGTTCCATTGCACACATGCCTCGCCCACTAACGCGGTTGTGACCTGATAACACGCTTCGGCATTGCTGGAATGGTTGATAGTGGCGGGGTAGCCTTCCATAAAACGCACACTGGCACTGGCAGCAAACGCTTGCGCGGTGTGTTCCACCAAGTGTTGCAAGCGTTGTTTCAGTAAGGCGCGATCTTGCGGATCAAGGCTGCGAATAGTGCCGTGCAAACTCACGGTTTCAGGGATCACATTGTAAGCACTGCCGCCTTGCATTTTGGTAATACTAATCACGCCGCCGCTGGTGGGTTTCAGGTTTCGTGCCACGATACTTTGCGTTGCCGTGATAATATGCCCCGCAACCAATACTGGGTCGATGACCGTATCCGGCATCGCGGCATGACCACCTTGCGCTTGGATTTCAATGTCAAAACTGTCTGTCGATGCCATGACTGCACCGGAATGCACGGCAAACTGCCCTGTGGGAATCCCCGGCCAATTATGCATTCCGTACACTTCGGTAATAGGGAAGCGCTCGAATAAGCCCGCCTCAATCATGCGTTTTGCCCCGGCATTGCTTTCTTCTGCGGGTTGAAAGATGAAATACACCGTTCCCGCAAAATCCGGGTGTTGCGCCAAAATCGTGGCAGCCCCTAGCAACATGGTGGTGTGGCCGTCATGCCCGCAACCGTGCATTTTACCGTGATGGCAGGAGGCATGGGCGAAGGTATTCAATTCGGTCAGTGGCAGCGCATCCATATCGGCGCGTAAACCAATGTGTTTAGCGCCGGGCTGTTTGCCGTGTAGCACACCGACGACACCGGTTTCACCAATACCGGTGTGAACTTCCAAACCTAGTGCCTGTAAACGCGCGGCAACTTGGGCGCTGGTGCGAAATTCTTCGTAAGCGATTTCGGGGTGTTGGTGAATATCGCGCCGCCATTGTTGCATATCGGCGTGCAGGGCGTGGCTGGCGGCAATCGGGTCGAGTTTGGCGGTCATATTACATCCTTTCTTTTCGTGTGTGGTCGCGATTTTATGGGGGAGGTCTGGTATTCTTCTCATGATTCATCCTCTCAGGTATCACACTCATGAAAAGACTACAAGGCATCATGCTATCAGCCGCTTGTTTAGCAGCAAGTCAGGTGCAGGCGCAAGAGCCACCAGCCGCCGCACCCCAAGCAGCTCCCGCTAGTACCCTAACGTTTCCAACGCCCGCAACAGCAACAGCGAGTACGCCGTCGGTACAGCCGCCGCCCACCGCCGCTAATGTTGGTCAGCCGGGGCCACCTCCTAGAACCGCAGTACCGCAAGCCATGCCGCCGGTGCAACAGCAGCCAGCCGTAGCCGCTTACCCTTACAATAGCTACCCAACTAACTACAATTATAACAATTACGGCTATTCTGCCTATCCTTACGGTTATTACCCGTATGCGCAGCAACAACAGGCTTACCGCGCTTACAACCCGTATGTGCAGCAATACAACCCTTACGCCGCCCAACGCATGATGCCTTACCCGCAACGCCCGCCCGTCCAGCAGAAAAAGGAAGTCAAGCCGTGGGGCGATACTCGGTATATCTGGCCTGATTTTTACACCGATTTTACCGGCGATGCTTTCGATAAAATGATTAATGCGCCTTACGACATGGGCAGAATGCCGGGTGGTATACGGTTTCCTTCGATCAGTATGCCTGACCCCGTAACCGTGGGCGACGCGATTGCCAACCAAGTACCGCCGTTTGCAGAAGAGGCCGGTAATATGGTTCCAGCGGATGATGTGGGTAATATCATGCCATTTAAATAATGCCCCAACTGTGTTAAGCTATCAGCCAATTTTTTAAGTTAAATAACATTAAATGATAATTGGAGGCTTGAATGTATTTGCCGAAAAACCTGTTGGCTTATGGGGCAGCAACAGCGCTGGTATTGAGTTTAGGGGCGTGTAGCTCAACACCGGAAAAATCCGAGACTGCGGATAACAACAGTGCTCAGCAGGTGAGTAAACAAGGGCAAGCGTCGATAAAAGCGCCAGCAGATCAAGCACAAGTTCTCAGCTATGGCGGCAAAGGTGTCGGCAATTATGCCGCAGCCAGTTTGGGCGGTGATTTTGCTGGAAATGCGCAATTACTGAATTTCATCGAAAAAATGGTGAATAATCACGGGTTTGAACGCCCGTATTTGTATGGGGTATTTTCACAAGTCCGTAACCGCGATGATGTTGCCCGCCTCTGGGCGGGGTCGAGTTCAGACCCCGGCAGCCCGAAAGGTTGGCACGCTTACCGTGACCGTTTCGTGACCGCTGCGAATGTGCAACGCGGGGCGGAATTCTGGCAGCAGCATTCGGCGCATTTGCAACGGGCGCAACAGCAATACGGCGTTCCCGCTGAATACATTATCGGCATCATGGGCGTGGAAACCCGCTGGGGGCGCATTATGGGCAAACATCGGGTGATTGATGCATTGGCGACCTCCGCTATTGTGAATCAACGCCGTAGCCAATTTTTCTTTGATGAATTGAAAAACTACATGCTGATGACCCGCAGTGAACGCATGGATCCACTCGCGCCGAAAGGCTCGTTTGCGGGGGCTATGGGTTATGGGCAATTCATGCCGAGCAGCTTCCATGCTTTCGCAGTGGACTTTGATGGCGACGGCGTGCGTGATTTATGGAATCCGGTGGATGCGATTGGCAGTGTGGCGAATTACTTTGCGAAAAACGGTTGGCAGCCCGGTGGTGAAGTCGCTGTACCCGCACAAGTAACCTCTAACCAGTACGCCAATGTGCCGGATGGTTTTAAGGTGAAGTATTCCATGTCAGATTTGCAGCGCATCGGTGTTACCCCGCAATACGGCAGGGGTTCAGCGGGTACGGTGCATTTATTGGCATTGAGTACCGTGCCGAATGGTTATAAGGAACCGTGGATCGGTTACAAAAACTTCCATGTGATTACCCGCTACAACCGCAGCAATTATTACGCAATGACGGTGCATTTATTGGCGCAGTCCGTGCGTGAGCGTGTCGGCAAGTAAAACATTGTCCTCTACGATAGGGGCGAAAAATCTTTCGCTCCTACATCCAGCCCTTACGCTTGAAGAACCAGTAAGGTGTTACCCCCGCCAGAATCATTAAACCAATCGCCATGGGGTAGCCAAACACCCAATCTAACTCCGGCATGACGCGGAAATTCATCCCGTACAAGCTGGCCACCAGTGTTGGCGGTAAAAATACCACCGCTGCAATCGAAAACATTTTAATGATTTTATTCTGTTCGATATTGATGAAACCTTGCGTGGTTCCCATCAAAAAGTTGATTTTGTCGAACAGAAACGTGGTATGCGACATCAAGGTGTCAATGTCGCGAATGATTTCGGGGATAATTTCTTGCCCTGCTTGGGTATCGCGCAATTGGCGTTGCAGGAAGGCAATTGAGCGTTGGGTATCCATCAAACACAGGCGCACTTTGCCGTTGCTGTCTTCCAATGCCGCCAAGTCGTCGATGGCACTTTCTAAATCGGTGGTGGTTTCTTCCAGCACTTTGTGGCTGATGACTTCGAGCTCCAAGTGCAAATCTTCGATAGTATCCGCGAGATTTTCCACTTTTTGTTCAAACATGGTTAGCAGCAAATGGCGCGGGGTGCGCACTTCCACTTGCCCACGCCGCGCGCGCATTCTGAGCAGGCGAAAATCAGCAAGTTCCTGTTCGCGTACCGTGATCAAGCGATCGGCTTGTAAAATGAACGCGACCGTGGTGGTTTCCATGCGGCCTTCACTTTGGGTGACGAACAGCGAATGCACGTGGATGCCGCTGTTGTCGGTGAAATAGCGGGCAGACGATTCGATTTCCTCAACATCATCCGATTCCGGTAATTCGGTGTGCAGCAGGATTTCTAAACGGTCGCGTTCTTCATCCGAGGTGTCTTGCGCATCAATCCAGCCAGTGTTGGAAATCGCGTAATCCAAGAGTTTGTCGCCGAGCTTATGCTCGACTAATTTGCCATCCGCAAAGCCGAAAAATCGTAACATTGTGGGTCTCCAGTGAGGGGGTCTTAACGCACGTAGTTGAGTTCACGGTGGCGTAAGATAACATTTTCCCCCATGATTTGACGAAAATGCTGATAAAGGCGCTCAGCCAGATAGACCGAGCGATGCCGTCCGCCAGTGCAGCCGATGGAAACGGTTAAATAAGCGCGTTGGCAATTGCTGTCGAGGCTGGGCAGCCAGTTGCCGAGGAAATCACGAATATCGGTGTACATGCGTTGCACGTCGTTGTGTTGTTCCAGCCATTCTATAATGCCGGTATCGCGCCCGGTGAGTAAGCGCAAATCGGGTTCCCAATACGGGTTGGGCAGGCAACGTACATCAAATAAGAAGTCCGAATCCGTCGGCGGATTGTGTTTGAAACCGAAGGATTGAATCATCAGGGATAAATGTTGCTGTTCAGTTTGCGAGATACGGGCTTTCAGCATTCGCCCTAATTCATACACGCCGATGTGCGAGGTATCCAACCGTAAATCCGCATCCATGGCGAGCGGTTCTAGCAGTGCGGCTTCCAGCGCAATCGCCTTGTCGAGTTCTTGGGTTTCGCTGGTTAACGGGTGGCGGCGGCGTGTTTCATTGTAACGTTTGCGCAACACTTCTTGTTCGGCATACAAATACACCACTTGGGTGCTGGGAACCCGTTGGCGTACCCGTTTGATAATGGCAGGGGTATCCAGCAAACTGTCACGACCGCCACGAATATCAATGCCTACCGCCAGATACGGCTGTTTGGCGATTTGCGGTGTTCCCAGCAAGGCTTCTAGCAATTGCGAGGGCAGGTTGTCGATACAGTAGTAACCGTTGTCTTCAAGCGTGTGCAGCGCGTAGCTTTTGCCCGCGCCGGACATGCCGCTGATAATGACTAAGTGCATGGAATTAGGCTGCCATTGCACCCACAAACGGGTGTTTAGGTGGATCGAAGAGTTCAAGAAAGTGATCCAGCACGGTTTGCGTGTCGTGATGACAACAAATTTGCTCGATCAGGGATTTTTGCATCAGGGTACTGGTCAATTGCGTGATCAGTTCCGAGTAATCAGGGGCTTGGTTGGCTGGCACGAGGATCGCCATGAATAACTGCACGGGTTTTTTGTCCGGTGTATCCATTTTAACGCCATCTTCCAGTAACAACAAAGCCCCACAAGGTTGCTGGATGGACATACACGCATGGGGAATGGCGACGCCATTGCCGATAGCGGTACTACCCAGTTTCTCCCGATTGGTCAGGGCGTCGAAAATCGCCTCAGCTTCCAAACTTGCTTGATCGGCGGCAAGCATCGTCGCCAATTGTTCAAAGGCGCGTTTCTTGCTAGAAACGTCAGGCTTGCAGGCAATCCGGGTGGGAGAAAGCAGGGTAGTTATGTCCATGTATGATCAGTCCGTTGTTTCAGTCGCGGCTACCAATTGCGCGGCTTCTTGACGATGATGGTCTTTCACTTTTTCCTTGTGCTTGACAATTTGTCTGTCGAGTTTGTCCGTCAGAGCATCAATCGCTGCGTACATATCATCCGCATAGGCATCGGCAAACAAGTGATTACCGTTCACGTGGAAGGTCGCTTCTGCCTTGTGACGTTGTTTTTCGACTTCTAGGATGAAATGTATTTTCATTACCTGGTCGAAGTGGCGCTTCAGGCGTTCAGCCTTTTCGCGTATATAGTTACTCATTGACTCTGTCACTTCAAGATGATGACCAGTGATTTCTAATTGCATAATGCAAGCTCCTTGTTCAGGTCATGGAAAAAACCACACCCCATTATGGGTGCATGGCTTAGGTCGGAAGCAATGCTTTCCGGTCATGGGATGACGGAATCGACATGGCTTCACGGTACTTGGCGACGGTGCGCCGCGCTACATTAATGCCTTGCTGATTTAGCAAAGCAGTCAATTGATTGTCACTCAACGGCGAACCTTGATTTTCCTCGTTGATTAATTTTTTAAGCATGGCGCGAATCGCGGTGGAGGAACAGCTAGACCCGGTATCGGTGTCGACTTGGCTGGAAAAGAAGTATTTGAATTCAAAGATACCGCGTGGGGTATACAGGTATTTGTTGGTGGTGACGCGGGAGATGGTGGATTCGTGCATTTCTAGCTCTTCTGCAATGTCCCGGAGAATGAGTGGCTTCATCGCCTGTTCTCCATATTGCATGAAAGCGCTTTGCCGTTCAACTATTGCTTTCGCCACTCCCAGCAAAGTGGAGTTGCGGCTTTCCACACTGCGGATGAGCCAGCGGGCTTGTTGCAAGTTAGACTTAAAGTAGGTGGAGTCACGTTCATTTTTCACTTGACCCAGCATGTCTGCATAATACTGATTAACTTGCAGATTCGGTGTGACTTGCGCATTGAGTGAAACCACCCAGTCTCCTTTGATCTTACGGACATACGCATCCGGCACGATGTAATCAGCCGCCGTTGCGGAATAAGCACTACCCGGTCGCGGTTGTAAGCTGCGTAGTAATAAGAGGATTTCCTCTAATTCACCCTGTTCTATTTTCAAGCGCTTACTGATTTCTTTATAGTCGCGTCGTTCCATCAAGTCCAGGTGTTTTTCAACCAAATGACGCGCTTTGAACAGCAGGCGGCTTTCGGGTAAGTGCGCGAGTTGAATCAGCAGGCATTCGCGTAAGTTGCGTGCGCCTACGCCTAAGGGGTCGAGCTGTTGGATGAATTTGAGTACGACTTCAATATCATCGAGGTCGATGAGCAGATCTTGATCGAATGATTCCAGAATATCTTCCAGCGGATCGCACAAATAGCCCGCATCGTCCAGCGAGCTAATAATCACCGTGGCAATTTGTTTGTCGATGCTGGTGAGATTGCTCATGCGGATTTGCCACAAGAGATGTTCCTGCAAGCCACTGTCGGCGGTATCACCCTGATTTTCTAGGAAACCGCTGTTGTCGCCAGCGCCATCACTGTTGCTGCTGCGGGTGTCGTAGACATCTTCCCATTCGGCATCCATGTGCAACTCATCGGGAATGTCTTGGTCGAATGGGGAGGCGTCATCGGGTGCATCGACGGTAGTCGTGTTATCCGGTTTATTGTCACTGCTGCTGTCGGCCGTGGGGGCAAGTTCGATCTCAGGTTCAGGGCGCGAGTCGTCGGTATCCTCAGCCAATTGCAGCAAGGGGTTTTCTTCCAGCGCTTGCTGGATTTCGTTCTGTAACTCCAATGATGACAACTGCAATAAGCGGATGGCCTGCTGCAATTGCGGCGTCATTGAAAGTGTCTGACCAAGTTTGAGATCGAATCCCTGTCTGAGCATTGTTCTTGTTGTTCCTTGTGCCGATAAGCCATGAATCCTAAGGTTCTACGCTTTCATACTACCCTAATCGTTTGTCGGTGCAAAGATGCGATAGTCAGGGTGAATGCCGCCTGACTAGCCCGAACTTACAGCTTGAAGTTTTCACCGAGGTAAACGCGCCGCGCTTGTTCGTCTTGCAAGATGGCAGCGGGCGAACCTTCCACCAAAATTTTACCTTCACTGAGAATGTAAGCACGGTGGCAAATGCCCAGCGTTTCGCGCACATTGTGGTCAGTGATCAGCACCCCAATGTCACGGGTAACGAGGTGGCGGATAATGGTTTGAATGTCTAACACCGAAATCGGGTCAACCCCGGCAAACGGTTCATCCAATAAAATGAAAGACGGGTCACTCGCCAGTGCTCGTGCGATTTCTGCACGGCGACGTTCCCCACCAGACAGGCTAATCCCTTGGCTATCGCGTAAATGGGTGAGCTGAAATTCTTCCAACAGGCTATCCACTTTGTCTTGGCGTTGGCGGCGATCGAGGTCTTTGCGCAATTCCAAGACCGCCATAATGTTTTGTGCCACTGTCAGTTTGCGGAAAATGCTGGCTTCCTGCGCCAGATAGCCGATGCCTTCGCGAGCGCGTTCGTGCATGGCTTGAGCGGTAATGTCTTTGTCGTTGAGCAAGACTTGCCCCGCATCCACGCCGACCAAACCGACGATCATGTAGAAGCAAGTGGTTTTGCCCGCGCCATTCGGCCCCAATAAACCGACGACTTCGGCATTATTGACGTGCAAATCCACGCCTTTGAGGATTTGACGTTTTTTGTAACTTTTTTGCAGGTTACGCGCTGCTAGGGTATTCATTCGGCAGTTTTATTGGTGGGGTAAAACACAGCGGAGACGCGCCCGGTTTTGCCTTTGCCACCGGCTTTGAGTTGGCCTGTATCGGTCAAATACTCAATATGGTTGCTGGTGAAACGGTCTTGGTCTTGAAGCAACTCCGCGTCACCGTTGAGGATCAGGCGTTTTTCTTTCACCAAATACTGCATTTCACGCGCTTTGCCGCTGGCGAGTTTGCCATTGTCCATTTTTTGCTTGAGGCTAACCGGTGTGCCGGTGGCAATGATGCTGATAATTTCATTATTGGGCGCGTTGATTTCAATGTGGGCAGCGCGAATTTCTAAACTGCCTTGAATGATGGAAACATTGCCATCGTAGCTGGCAGTACCGGCGAGTTTGTCGAAGACCGCTGAATCGGCTTCAATTTGTACCGGCGCTGCTACGTCCGTTTTGAGGGCGTAAGCGCTGGACGTCATGCCTGCCAGCAGCAAGCACAGCAGCCATTTATTTAACTTGGTAGGTTGAGCGCACATTGGAATCAAATCTCAGTAAATTATCATCGAGTTTAGCGGTAAGCCCGGTGGATTGCATCGTGCCGTTGGGCGCATTAATGAACACGTCGGCATCGGTGGTGATTTCCCGTGTGACTTGATCGTACAACAAGTGGTCTGTATGCAACTTGAACCCTTGGCTGGTATTCACTTCCGGCGCAATAATGCGGCTTTGGCGTTTGCCTTGCCAATGCGACAAATGCCGCCCCGCCATTTCGTAGCTGACTGTACCATCGGCTGCCACCGCCATAATCGAAAAATCCGACAGGTAATAGTCAATCTGATCTTTTTGCGGGGTCAGGCGGCTGAAGTCGGTTTTGCCCAAATAATTCTCCAACTGGGTAATCAGCAGGATCAACAGCAATACCGCGCTCAGCGTCAGCAAGTGTTTCATGTCAAATAGCTGGCGAGTTTGCTATGCAATTTGCCGTGGGCATGTAATAGCATTTCGCACACTTCGCGCCCAGCGCCACGCCCGCCATGCGTTTGTGTGACCCAATGCGCGTGCTGCTTGACGTAATAATGTGCATCACCCACCGCGATAGCCAAGCCAACTTGCGCCATGACCGGCAAATCGACCACATCATCGCCGACATACGCAATGTTTTCCGGTTTCAGCCCGGTTTTTTCCAGCAAATCCGTGAAAGCGGGGCGCTTGTCGCGGTAGCCTTGCCAGATACGGTTGCGCGGAATTTTCAGATTATCGGCACGGTGTAACACCAGTTCGGACTGCCGACCGGTAATCAGTGCCATTTCCAGCCCGCTTTCCAGCAACATGCGGATGCCGTGCCCGTCTTTGGAATGAAAGGCTTTGTATTCTTGCCCGTCATCGCCGTAAAACAAACTGCCGTCGGTCAATACCCCGTCAATATCGAAAATCACCAGTTGGGTGTTGCGAGCGCGTGCCAGCACGTCGGCGGATAAATTGTCAAAAGTGGCTATCATCAAGCAATTCCTGCGCGTAAAAGATCATGCATGTGGATGATACCGATAACCGCCTCATCCTGCACGACTGGTAGCACGGTGATCGCGTGTTCCTGCATCAAATTGAGTGCTTCGACCGCGAGGCTGTGTGCATCAATGCTGCGAAACGGCGTGGTCATCAGCGCGGAAATCGGTTGTTCGTGCAAACGTTGCCCTTTTTCAAACGAGCGCCGCAAATCGCCGTCGGTGAAAATGCCCAATAATTCACCTGTATCCGTGGTGATGGCGGTCATGCCGAGTTTTTTGCGGGTCATTTCCAGAATCGCTTGTTGCAAACTGGCATCCGGTCGAACTTGGGGAATGTTTGCGCCGGTATGCATAATGTCATGCACATGCACCAGCAGGCGTTTGCCCAAACGTCCGCCGGGGTGGGAGCGAGCGAAATCATTCGCCGTAAAGCCGCGTGCTTCCAACAAGGCTACCGCGAGCGCATCGCCCATGACCAAGGTGGCGGTGGTACTGGAGGTGGGTGCAAGCCCTAAGGGGCAGGCTTCTTTGTCGACCCCGATATTGATGTGGAAATCGGCGGCTTCTGCCATCGGCGAATGTGGGTTGCCGGTCATGGCGATAATGCGCACGTCAAGGCGGCGAATGACCGGCAGAATCGCGAGAATTTCAGCACTCGTACCGGAATTGGAGAGCGCAATGATTACATCACCGTTGACGATCATGCCAAGGTCGCCGTGGCTGGCTTCGCCGGGGTGCAGGAAAAACGCGGGCGTGCCGGTGCTGGCAAGCGTGGCGGCAATTTTGTTGCCGATGTGACCGGATTTGCCCATACCGGTGACGATGACGCGCCCTTGGCAGGCGAGGATGGCTTCGCAGGCGTGTAGAAATTCATCGTCTAAGCGTGAGGGCAGGGCGGTGAGGGCGGCAATTTCGGTGTCGATAACGGCTTTCGCGAGGGCGAGTAGGTCTTTGGCGTGGTGTGACATGGTGATTCAAGCCTCATTGTTGAAGATTCAGGAGGCGGCAGGCACAAAAAAACCCGCTACTGGCGGGTTAGATGTTCTCACTTATGTTTGGTTCAAAATAAGTGGTGCCGAGAGCGAGACTCGAACTCGCACAATGTTACCATCGGCGGATTTTGAATCCGCTGCGTCTACCAATTCCGCCATCCCGGCTAAGATGTGAAGGCGGTGATTATACATAAGCTTTTCGATTTGTCGAAACATTTTTTACAAAATGTTAGACTCTGCACCCATGAAATTAAGTGACTTCCATTATGACCTCCCTCCAGCGCTGATTGCCTCCGAACCGTTAACGGAACGGACAGCCAGTCGGCTACTGATTTTGAACAGCGCCAGCGGTGAATGCCGTGACGGTCAGTTTACCGATGTGCTCGATTTGATCCAGCCCGAAGACTTGCTGGTGTTCAACAATACCCGCGTGATTCCTGCCCGTTTGCATGGCGAAAAGGCCACGGGCGGCAAAGTTGAGGTGCTGGTGGAACGTATTACCGGCGAACACACCGCGCTTGCCCATATTCGTGCCAGCAAAGCACCCAAGCCCGGCACACGCTTGCGTTTGGAGCAGGCGATTGATGCGCAAGTCACCGGGCGGCAAGACGATTTGTTTGAGGTGCAGTTTTTGCATACGGATTCGGCACTGAACTTGCTGGAGCAATACGGGCATATTCCCCTGCCACCTTACATCGAACGGGCGGATACGCCAGCCGATCGGGAGCGTTACCAAACGGTCTTTGCGCAACAACCGGGGGCGGTAGCTGCACCAACGGCTGGTTTGCATTTTGATCAGCCGCTACTGGCAGCGTTGCGGCAAAAAGGGGTGCAAACCGCTGCGGTTACGTTGCACGTGGGGGCGGGTACATTCCAGCCAGTGCGGGTGCAGGATTTGTCACAGCATGTGATGCACGCTGAATATGCTGACGTTTCCCAAGCGGTGTGTGACGCGGTGGCGGCTTGCCGTGAACGCGGCGGGCGGGTGGTGGCAGTCGGCACAACGTCGGTGCGCAGCCTCGAAAGTGCTGCCCGCGATGGCACGTTAAAACCGTTTCAGGGGGATACGCGCCTATTCATTACGCCCGGTTATTCCTTCCGCGTGGTGGATGTGATGATCACGAATTTCCACCTGCCCGAATCTACCCTGCTGATGTTGGTATCGGCGTTTGCTGGGTATGAAAACATCAAGCAAGCCTACCAACATGCCGTTCGTCAGGAATATCGCTTCTTTAGTTACGGTGATGCAATGCTTATAACCTATAAGCAGAATAAATAGATATTTCGTCCGTCAAGGTTGTGACTTGTTTGCAACTGTAAGATCATAATCATGTAACGTAAATCTATGTTTATCAAAGATTAATCAAGCCTATGGCTGGGTTGTTTTTGATCGAGCTGGCAGTTTGTTTTATCCCCAACATCTGCTGTGCTATTCAACTTGCGAGATGATGCGCCCGTTGTCAGTCGGGAATGCGTCGGAGATTGATTATGAACAAAAAGAGTGTTTTCAAAAAAATGTCCTTGCCGTTGCTGGGTGGCTTGATGCTGTTAGCCGTGCCGCTGTTGAGTGTGGCGGCATTGCCGATGCCTGCCGATAATTCCCTGATTTACCGTGTCCATAGCTTGGATGCGGGTAATGTATTGAAAATGTACAAAGAGCCGGGTAAAGAGGTCATCGTCAACCTGCCCCATAATGCTACGTGGATTGCGCGGCGTAATGCGCAAATGACCATCGGCGACAAGGTGTGGGAAAAGGTGAGCTGGGATGACCAAACCGGCTGGGTATTATCCGATGCGCTAGAGGAAGATCCCAAAGCGACCGAAGCGGCGAATGCCCGCCGCCAGTGCTTGGTTGACCCTGCCATACAAGATAAAGATTGTTGCGGCTATCCTGAGTCGGCAAAAGGTGGATTATTCAAATCCATTCCGGTTTACGCGGTGAAGGATCTGTCGGCGGGTGAAAGCCTGATGATGTATGTGGATCACGGTGATGATGCGATTGCGGTGGAGATTCCCCACAACGGTACCAATATCGTCAAGCTAGGTCAGCGTGCAGAAGCCGGTGCATTCGCCATGGAGCGGGTACGTTGGGCAGGGCAAAATGGCTGGATAGATGCTGCTAAAATGTCCTTCGATGAAGCCAAAACCCAATCCGGTGATGCTAAACGCCAGAAATGCGGCGGTGTTTCCGGCGGTGTAGATTTCAAAGAATCTGAAGTGGTTTGCTTGCCAGCCCCCGTGATTCGTCGCTTGCAAGAATCCGGCGCATTGGATGCCGAAACCGTCAAAAAGCTCCTAGAACAAGCCGACACAAAATAACCCATTGCGAGATGTAGGGGCGTATTGCATACGCCCCTGTTCATCAAAACGAATGTTTCGCGCACGCTTCCAGTGTATTTTTCATCAGCATGGCAACCGTCATTGGCCCCACGCCACCCGGCACAGGCGTAATCCACGCAGCACGTTCAGCCGCTGCTGCAAATTCCACATCGCCTGCCAGTTTGCCGCTTTCCAGCCGGTTGATACCGACATCAATCACGGTTGCGCCCGGTTTGATCCAATCGCCTTTGACCAGTCCCGGTTTGCCTGCGGCTGCCACCACGATGTCGGCTTGGCGCACCAAGTCGGGAGTCATGCTGCCGCTGAAACGGTGGGTGACAGTGACGGTTGCACCCGCCAGCAACAATTCCAGCGCCATTGGGCGACCGACGATATTGGATGCGCCGACGATGACGGCATGACGACCTTTGTAAACTTCACCTGTGCTATCCAGTAAGCGCATGACACCATAAGGTGTGCAGGGGCGCAGACTGGGAATGCGTAACGTCAATCTGCCGACATTGGTAGGGTGAAAACCATCCACGTCTTTGCTGGGGTTGATTTGCTCAATGATCAGTGAGGCATCCAGATGCGCAGGCAGTGGCAGTTGCACCAGAATGCCGTCAATCAAGGGGTCGTGGTTAAGCTCGTTAATTAACTCGACCAATTCGTGCTGGGTAGTTTGCGGGGGCAGGTCATACGAGCGCGACAGTATGCCGACTTCATCGCAGGCTTTGCGTTTGTGGCTGACGTAGACTTGCGAGGCAGGGTCGGAACCGATCAGGATGACGGCAAGACCGGGGCGGCGTTTGCCGTGTTGCAGGCGGGTATCCACACCTTGTTTGACTTCGGTGCGGACTTCGGCGGCAATCTTTTTGCCATCAATGATTTGAGCTGTCATGGTATGTCCGGGGCAGGGGAAAAAGTGCGTATTGTCGCACTGGACTTATTCCCCGTACAACTGCCGTTTCAACCCGCTGCGGTTCAAAATAGTCGTGGCAATTTCCTCAATCGAAGTTGCCGTTGTCTCAATGAAGGGGATTTTTTCGCGACGATACAAACTTTCCTGCCATTGCAGTTCTTGCTGGCATTGGCTCAGCGACGCATAACGGCTATTCGGTTTGCGCTCTTGGCGAATACGCTGCAATTGCTGTGCGGTAATCGTCAAACCGAACAATTTATTGCGGAAGGGGTGCAGGATTTTGGGTAAGCCCGGCGCATCCATGTCTTCTTCCGTCAGCGGATAGTTCGCCGCGTAAATGCCGTACTGCATCGCCAGATACAAACACGTCGGGGTTTTGCCCGAACGCGATACCCCGATCAGAATAATCTCGGCTTCAGCAAAGTTTTTGGCACTGATGCCATCGTCATTGGCTTGCGCAAAATTAATCGCGGAAATCCGTTTGGAATACGACGCATCGTTGTGCAAGCCGTGCGAACGCCCGATCGCATGGGAAGAGGGTTGCCCCAGTTCTTTTTCCATCGAGCCGATAAAGTTGTCAAAAAAGTCGTAAATGGCGCAATCGGCGGTTTCGATATGCTGACGCACATCAGGGTTGATCAGGGTGCTAAACACCAGTGGGCGGCAACCATCCAGTTGCGCCATCAGGTTGATTTGTTCAGCAGCTTCCCGTGCTTTTGCCTCGGAGTCGAGAAACGGGATGCTAACTTTGCGCCATTGGATGCCGTCGAACTGGGTCAGCAAGCTGTGACCCAGCGTTTCGACGGTAATCCCCGTGCGGTCAGATAGGTAAAATACTGTCCGCCGACTGCTCATTATTTACCATCCAGACTGGCAAGGTGCAACCACGTATCCACCACGGTATCCGGGTTCAACGACAAGCTGCTGATACCTTGCTCGTGCAACCACACCGCGAAATCGGGGTAATCCGAAGGCCCTTGCCCGCAAATGCCGATGTATTTACCGTGCTTGTGGCAAGCATCAATCGCCATTTTCAACAGCTTTTTCACCGCAGGGTTGCGCTCATCAAACAGGTGCGCAATCAAGCCGGAATCGCGGTCAAGCCCCAGCGTCAACTGCGTCATGTCGTTCGAGCCGATGGAGAAGCCGTCGAAGTATTCGAGGAATTCTTCTGCCAATATCGCGTTGGAGGGAATTTCGCACATCATGATCAGGCGCAAACCGTTTTCGCCACGCTGAATGCCTTGGGTTGCCAGCAATTCGGTGACTTGCTGCGCTTCTTCCAAGGTGCGGCAGAACGGAATCATGATCTCAACGTTGGTTAAGCCCATTTCATTGCGGACTTTGCGCAGCGCACGGCATTCCAGCTCGAAGCAATCGCGGAAATTGGCAGACAAATAGCGCGAAACGCCACGGTAGCCGATCATCGGGTTTTCTTCGTGCGGCTCGTAACGGTCGCCTGCCATCAGGTTGGCGTATTCGTTCGACTTGAAGTCGGACATGCGCACGATGACCTTGTTGGGGGCGTAGGCAGCGGCGAGGGTGGCGATGCCTTCGACCAGTTTTTCCACGTAGAAGTTGACCGGGCTGGCGTATCCGGCAATCTTCGCGCCGATTTTGGCTTTCAGATCCGCAGGCAGGTTGTCGAATTCCAGCAAGGCTTTCGGGTGGATGCCGATGGTGTTGTTGATGATGAATTCCAAGCGTGCCAAGCCCACACCCGCATTCGGCAGGCGCGAGAAAGCGAAGGCGCGGGAAGGATTGCCCACGTTCATCATGATTTTGACGGACAAATCAGGCAGGTTGCCGGTGTCAGCGGTACGTATTTCAAACGGCAGCAAGCCGCTGTAGATGAAACCGGTGTCGCCTTCTGCACAGGAAACGGTGATTTCGTCGCCAGCATTGATGCGCTGGGTGGCATCGCCACAGCCTACGACGGCGGGGATGCCCATTTCACGCGCAATGATTGCCGCGTGGCAGGTACGTCCGCCGCGATTGGTGACGATGGCGGAAGCGCGTTTCATGATCGGTTCCCAGTCAGGGTCGGTCATGTCTGTTACCAGTACATCGCCTTCTTTCACTTCGTCCATCTGGCTAATGCTCATAATGATACGCGCAGGGCCTTGACCGATTTTTTGACCAATGGCGCGACCTTCAGCAACCACCGTGCCTTTTTCTTTGAGCTGATAGCGTTCGATGATAGTGGCGGAAGCGCGGCTTTCGACGGTTTCAGGGCGGGCTTGCACGATGTAGAGCTTGCCGTCGCCACCATCTAATGCCCATTCAATGTCCATCGGGCGCTGGTAGTGCTTTTCGATGATCATGGCTTGGCGAGCGAGGGATTCAACCTGTTCTTCGCTCAGGCAGAAACGTTCACGGCGTTCCGCATCGACTTCGCGGGTCAATGTCGCTTTATTGTGTGCGTCGCCAGCCGAGGCTGCGTACACCATTTCAATCGCTTTGCTACCCAAACGGCGTGACAAAATCGCAGGGCGACCGGCTTCAATATTGGGTTTGTAGACATAGAATTCGTCGGGGTTGACCGCGCCTTGTACCACGGTTTCGCCTAAACCATACGCGCCAGTCACGAATACTGCATCACGGAAACCGGATTCGGTGTCGAGGGTGAACAATACGCCGCTTGCGCCGATGTCGCTGCGTACCATTTTTTGTACGCCAGCGGACAAGAACACTTTGTCATGTTCAAAATGCTGGTGGACGCGGTAGGCAATCGCACGGTCATTATAGAGAGAGGCGAACACCTCCTTGATGGCGGCGATAACGTTATCTAGCCCGCGCACGTTGAGGAAGGTTTCTTGCTGACCGGCGAAGGATGCATCCGGTAAGTCTTCAGCCGTGGCGGAAGAACGCACTGCGAAAGAAGCAGTATCGCCTGAACCCGCTGCGAGTGTGTCGTAGGCTTCGCGCACGGTTTCCAGCAATTTTTCGGGTAATGGCGTGTCCATGACCCAACCACGGATGGTTTTACCGGCATTGGTGAGGGCGTGGATGTCGTCTACGTCGAGGGAGTTCAGGAGCGCGTTGATGCGGTCAGCGAGACCGTCAGCGCGGATAAAATCTTGGTAAGCGTGTGTGGTTGTGGCAAAACCGTTCGGGACGCTAACGCCCACATTTGCCAAGTTACTGATCATTTCCCCAAGGGAGGCGTTTTTGCCGCCGACGATGTTAACATCGTGCATCCCCAATTGATCAAACCAAAGAATGTAATCTGCCATTGCGCGATCTCCGTCAATCGAAGTTGGAAGTTTGGATCTTGATATTTTGGTTGGTGTAGGTTGAAAGGCTATTGTTTCATAGGGGGCGGGGGATAAAAAGAGCGGCGTTCTATAGCGAACGCCGCAAGCACCACAGTTAGCATAGATAAGCACTCGTAATGGGTGCTTAGCTGCCGCGTAAGATACCGAAAATAATGCATTGTAAAAAATCAATTGTTTCAATTATTACTATTGTATTGCACAATAATGACATAATGGAGGAGGGTAAATAACCGTGGCAATGCACTACTACAAGCAAACGCGCTACAAGCTATTGCGGACTTTTTGCGTGGTGGCGCAAAAGGAAAATATCACCCATGCAGCGGATCAGTTGCATATCAGTCAGCCGACGGTTTCGCTACAAATTCAAGCGCTTGAACGTGAAATGGGCGAAAAATTGCTGGAGCGGCGTGGGCCTAGTGTGCGTTTAACCCCAGAAGGCCGGATTCTCTACCAATTGGTACAGCCGATTGCCGCCGGGATTGATTCCCTCAAAGAAACCTTTGCCGCCAGTCTCGGTAAAATGGAGCAGGGCGAGTTGAATATTGCGGTGGGACAGTCTACCGCGTTGTATGTTTTGCCGAAATATTTGGAGCGCTTTTGCGCCGCTTACCCCGGTATTCGTATCAACTTGCACAATGTCGAAGGGCAAAGCGGCATGAAAAAGCTGCTCGAAGATCAAGTGGATTTAGCCGTTGGCCCGTTATTGCAAATTCCTGAAACGATTGTTTACAAACCGTTTGCCGCGTTCGGTTCGATTCTGATTACCCCGGAACACCATCCTTTGGCTGAGTTAAAGCGTAAAGTGACGCTGGATGATATTAGCCCCTATGGTTTGATTTTGCCGCCGCGCAATATGAGTACTTGGCGGATGGTGGATACGGTATTTCGCCAACATGAAGTGCCGTATTCAGTAGCAATGGAAGCGGGCGGCTGGGAAATCGTCAAACGCTACGTGGAAATGGGCTTGGGCATTTCAATCGTGACCGAAGTTTGCCTGACGGGTCACGAGAAAATCGTAGCGGTTCCGCTCAATGACTATTTTCCGTCGCGCAGTTATGGCTTGATTGTGCGGCGGGGTAAGTTTTTCACCCCGCAGGCAAAGCGTTTCATCGAGATGTTCGACGAAAAATTCTTTATGGAAGGTGTGTGACCAGCGTCATTCGGCTCATCTGTTGATCTTCAACTAAACGTTGATAGGTTTTCTGGTACTGGTCGGTAATCGTTTGAATATTGTAACCCTGTTGAATGCGTTGCATGGCGCGTGAACCCACTTCCTGCCGCCATGCATCCCCCGCATTCATCCATTCCAGCCACGCAAACGCCAGTGCTGAGGGGGTGGTGTCCTGTACTGGCAAGCATTGTCCGGTGTTGCCGATGATTCTGGCGAGATCACTGACGTCGGTGGTGACGCAAGGGATGCCACAGGCCATTGCTTCCGCAACACTTTCGGGGAAACCTTCGCCATAGCTGGAGGTTAGGGTGTACAAATCCAATGCATTCATGAGGTGTGGAATATCTTTGCGTCCACCGAGTAAGTGCAGATTCTGTTTGGTGGGCATTTTATTCAGTAAATACTGCAATTTAGGGTTGTTTTCCGTTACCCCGCGCCCTGCCAAGATAAAGTGGACATTGGGTTGGTGTGGCAACAATAAGCGAGCTGCTTCCAGAAACAAGGCATGATTTTTTACCGGATGGTAATGCGCAAACAAACCAATCACGAAAGCATCCGCCGGAATACCCAAGCTGTGGCGCATGGCGTTGCGTTGGTAGTGATTGGGGGCAAACAGTTGTGTATCAAAGCCGTTAGGAATCACCAGACTGCGCTGATCATCGTAGCCAAGCGCGGTGTGTTGATCAGCGCTCAGGTAAGTGTTGTAAATAATATGTTCAGGAGTGCTGGAACGTTTGGCGGCAAGTTCGATGACCCAGCGGGTGGTGCGTGCTTCTTTATTGAGTGCGGGCAGGGCGTGGTGAATGTTCCACAGCACGGCATGGTGGTTGCCTAGGGATAAGTTTGCCAGTGATGCCGCGAGATTGCCGTGGTACATCCAGCCTTGAATAATGTCCGGTTGCAAATTGCGTAACAGTTGTGTCAGTTTGAAAATTTGCCAACCAGCGGTGATATTGTGGTGCATATCCAGTGAATAAACATCAATGCCGTGTGCGCGGATGCGGTTACTGAGTTCGGCTTCGCCATCGAGTGAAATCACTATCGGCTCAAAGCGATGGCGGTCAGTATGCGCCATGAGTTTGTATAACATCATCGCCGCACCGTCGGTATTGTCAGTGTTTAAGCGGGTGATAATGTGGATGACCCGAATTTTTTGCGTGTTGTGTGTCATTAGGCAACTTCTCTCTCATGTGTATGAGTCGGATGGTGTGATAGATAGCGCTTGATGGAAAGTACCGGAAGGATAGAGGCGGGTGTTTGCCAGATAATTGCAGCAAAAAAAGGCTCTCCCGAAGGAGAGCCTAAGTGCTTTAGGGTATGTAGAGCGTTGAAGATCGCCGATTCAGAGGAGGTAACGAAACATCGACATCAGCAACCTTCGAGAATCATTACACCCGTTTTCTATGTGGTTTACAATCTGTCCAATTTCAATTTCTTGATACAGGTCAATTAAGTTTAATGTTTCGTTTCAAGTGCTTGTCAGAGCAGGGCTGATACAGCGATTATGTGCACTGCTTAGCTTTGGGTTAAAAGAAGAGGTTGGTATGAGTGCGATTCAATTTGATGCAGATTTGATACGTCGCTATGACACGGCGGGGCCGCGCTATACGTCTTATCCGACGGCGGTTGCATTCGGGCCTTTTACTGAAGATGAGTACAAAGCGCACGCTTACATGAGCAACGAAGACCCGATTCCGTTGCCATTGTCTTTATATTTCCATGTGCCATTTTGTGACACGGTATGCTTCTATTGTGCCTGCAATAAGATTGTGACCAAAGATCACTCGAAGGCGGAAACTTACTTGCAATACTTGTTCCGTGAAATCGAGATGCAAGCCAAGTTGTATGACCGTGATCGTACTGTCGAGCAATTGCATTGGGGCGGTGGCACGCCGACATTCCTCAGCCATGCAGAAATGCGGGCGTTGATGGAAAAAACCCGCGAACATTTTTCCCTGCACATTACGGACGAAGGCGATTATTCCATCGAGATTGATCCGCGTTCGGTGACGCCAGAAACCATTGGCGTATTGCGCGAAATCGGTTTCAACCGTTTCAGTTTGGGCGTGCAGGATGTGGATGAGCGGGTGCAAATTGCAGTCAACCGGATTCAGCCGATTGCGCAAACCTTGTCGATTATCGAAGCTTGTCGAGCGCAGGGGGCAAAGTCGATTAGCGTGGATTTGATTTACGGCTTGCCATTTCAAACGATGGAAAGTTTCCGCCAGACCTTGGATACCATCATTGAAATGTCGCCGGATCGTATTTCGGTGTTTAATTATGCGCACATGCCGACGTTGTTCAAACCGCAACGGCGCATTAATGAGGCGGATTTACCTTCACCCGAAACCAAGTTACAAATCATGCAACTCGCGGTTGAACATTTGACTGCGGCGGGTTATGAATACATTGGGATGGATCATTTCGCCAAGCCGGATGATGAGCTGGCAATCGCACAGCGCCAAGGCACTTTGCACCGCAATTTCCAAGGCTATACCACGCACGCCGATTGCGATTTGGTGGCAATGGGGGTGAGTTCGATCAGCAGTGTCGCGGAATCCTACAGCCAGAATGCCAAAACCTTGGAAGAGTATTACGCGGCATTGGATGCGGGGCGTTTACCGGTGATCAAAGGGCTAACCTTGGATGATGATGATGTATTGCGGCGTTATATTATCCAACAACTGGCGTGCCACTTCACCTTGAATTTTAACCAAGTGGAACGGCTGTTTAGCCTGACGTTTGCAGATTATTTCAGCCGTGAACTGGCATTATTGCAACCAATGGTTGGCGATAATTTGCTGCAATGGACAACAACTGGCATCGACGTTACCCCACGCGGGCGGTTTTTGATCCGCAACATTTGCATGGTGTTTGATGCCAGTATGCGTAAACACAGCGTGCAGCAACGTTTCTCGCGGGTGATTTAAGCCCGCTGCCCGCGTTAGTCAACCGGCGTTACAGTACATCGCCTGCGGGTCGGCAGGTATGGTGCGCAAGTTGTTTGAGCCGGTTCATGTCGGCAATTTTGACCAAGCGGTGTTGCACGGCGATGATATTTTCTTCCTGCAAGCGCGAGAACATGCGACTCAGGGTTTCCACCGCCATGCCAAGGTAGTTGGCAAGGTCGTGACGCGCCATCGGTAAGTTAAATTCGTTGCTGGAAAAACCACGTTCTTTATTGCGTTCCGATAAACTGGAAAGGAAGGTGGCAAGGCGTTCTTCGGTACGCATTTGCCCCAGCGTCAGCAGAAGCATTTGTTCGCGTTCTAGCTCTGAACCGATTTGGCGCATCATTTGCCCGCGCATAATGGGCAATTTGCCGCATAATTCCTGAAAATTATCCATACTGAGTTCACACACCAGCGTGTCATCCAAGGCTTGCGCGTCACAGGTGTGGCGGTCACGAGCAAAGGCATCAAAGCCTAGCAAGTCACCGGGTAAGTAAAAACCGAGAATCTGTTCTTCGCCATCGGGGGTCGACAACGAGGTTTTGATCGCCCCGGCCTTCACTGCATAAATGGATTGCTGCTGATCATCGCGGTGAAATAAATAATCTTTTTTCTTGATTTTGACGGTTTTGTTGATAGCGTTTTCGAGTAGCTCCAACTCGTCACGGTTCAGGCCACGGGGTAAGCAGAGTTCACTTAAACTGCAATTATGGCAAGCAATGGCGGATTTTTTAGCACTGTGTAAAGCAACTGTCTTCATGCGTCATCCAAAGCGGTGATGATGTTCCAAGGATTGGTTGGTTTTGGTGAGATGGCCTCTCCTGCCATCTAAATTCATATTTTTTGATGCAAATCAAAACAATGCAAGCGTGTTCGCCTAGACTTGGGATTGTACACGTTTATTCGCATTAGTGTACTGGAAGGTTGTGGTAACAGAAACGCATTCCACTGTGGCACAATGCTGGCTACTATGCATCTATAAGTAGCTAAACGGAAATATTCAGTGGAAGAGCAACAACCAAACGCTAAAGCACCACCCAGCAGGGGTATTTATTTACTGCCCAATTTGTTAACCACCGGCGCAATGTTCGGTGGTTTTTACGCGGTTGTCGCCGCCATGCAGGGTAAATTTGAAGCTGCCGCCATCGCGGTATTCATCGCCATGATTTTGGATGGGTTGGATGGGCGCGTGGCGCGTATGACCAATACCCAGACGGAATTTGGGGCGCAATACGACAGTCTGGCGGATCTGATTTCCTTCGGGGTAGCGCCGGGTTTGGTGATGTATCAATGGGCGTTGGTGCATTTGCAAACCTCAGGTGCTGCATGGGGCAAAGCCGGTTGGTTAGCCGCATTTGTTTACGTGGCGTGTGCGGCATTGCGGTTGGCGCGGTTTAATACGCAAATCGGTAAAGTCGACAAGCGTTTCTTTGTGGGCTTGCCAAGCCCGGCTGCGGCTGCGGTGATGGTGGGCATGGTTTGGGTGTTCCATGACCTCGATGTGATGGGGCGTAATGTGCAAATTCCGGCTTTGATATTGACTTTAGCGGTGGGGCTGCTGATGGTGAGCAATATCAGTTTTTACAGTTTCAAAGATTTTGACCTGCGTAATCGTGTGCCATTCGTGGTGGTGTTGGCGGTGGTGCTGGTGTTTGCATTGACGACGATTGATCCGCCTAAAGTGTTGTTTGGGGTGTTTTTATTGTATGCGTTGTCAGGGCCGCTGTTTTGGGTGTGGCGGCGCTGGCGGAAGTTTCAGCGGCGTAAAAAAGGCGTTGATGCTTAAAGCGGCGTAAATTCTTACGCCCAGCGCGGCAACACGCGCTATTATTACCTCCACTTTCAGATTGATACTTCGGTTGCTAAATAAACCAGTGCGCAGCCGTGTTTAGGAGCAGGAACATGTCCAAAGACCGTTTGATTATTTTTGATACCACCTTACGTGACGGCGAACAAAGCCCCGGCGCATCCATGACGCAAGAAGAGAAAATTCGCATTGCGTTGATGTTGGAAAAAATGCGCGTGGATGTAATCGAAGGCGGTTTCCCAATTGCCAGCCCCGGCGACTTCGAGGCGGTGAAAGCGATTGCCAGCCTTGTCAAAGACAGCACCATTTGCGGTTTGGCGCGTGCTTTGGAAAAGGATATTGACCGCGCGGCGGAAGCGATTAAGCCCGCGAATTCCGGGCGTATCCACACTTTTATTGCCACTTCACCGATCCACATGCAGAACAAATTGCGCATGACTCCCGATCAGGTGGTTGAACAGGCAATCTTTGCGGTGAAACGCGCCCGCAATTACACCGATGACGTGGAATTTTCGTGTGAAGATGCGGGGCGCTCCGAGTTCGATTTCCTTTGCCGCGTAATCGAAGCCGCGATTAATGCGGGGGCGCGTACCATCAATATTCCCGACACGGTGGGCTATCAGATTCCCTCGGTGTTTGGCGATATGGTCGGGCGTTTGATTGCGCATATTCCGAACGCTGACCAAGCAATCTTTTCGGTACATTGCCACAACGACCTCGGTTTGGCGGTGGGCAATTCCTTGGCGGCGGTGATGCAAGGCGCACGTCAGGTGGAATGTACTATCAACGGTTTAGGCGAACGCGCCGGGAACGCTTCCTTGGAAGAAGTGGTCATGGCGATTCGGGTGCGCCCCGACGTATTCCCGGTCGAAACCCGGATTGAAACCACACATATTGTGCCGACGTCGCGCTTGGTTTCCAGCGTCACCGGCTTTCCGGTACAGCCGAACAAAGCCATTGTGGGCGCGAATGCGTTTGCGCACGAATCCGGCATTCACCAAGACGGCGTATTAAAACACCGCGAAACCTACGAAATCATGCGGGCGCAAGACGTGGGTTGGTCAGACAATAAAATCGTGTTGGGCAAGCATTCCGGGCGTAATGCTTTCAAAACCCGCTTGCAAGAACTCAATATCGTGTTGAAATCTGAAGAAGAACTCAACACCGCTTTCTCACGCTTCAAAGATTTGGCTGATCGCAAACACGACATCTTCGACGAAGACTTGATGGTGTTAATGATGGATGCGCGTTCTGCTCAAGAATTGATGGCGTATGAATTGATTGCGTTGAATGTTTGCTCCACGACCGGCGAAGCACCAAACGCCAGCGTTACCCTAAAAGCCCACGGCAAAGAACAGAC
The DNA here is from genome assembly GCF_016772315.1 of Thiothrix subterranea. Lineage (NCBI taxonomy): Bacteria > Pseudomonadati > Pseudomonadota > Gammaproteobacteria > Thiotrichales > Thiotrichaceae > Thiothrix > Thiothrix subterranea. Next base: position 3,104,726 of record NZ_CP053482.1, read on the forward strand.
TGCCACGGCTATCGGTGGTGGCCCCGTCGATGCGGTCTACAAAGCCATCGAAAGCATTGTCGGGGAAACCGCGACGCTGGCGCTGTATTCCGTCAACAACATCACCAGCGGCACGGATGCGCAAGGCGAAGTCACGGTACGCTTGGATAAAGGTGGACGCATTATCCACGGTCACGGTGCGGATACCGATATTGTCATCGCTTCCGCCAAAGCCTATGTGGATGCGTGGAACAAACTCGCCAGCCAAGCGCTGCGCGAACACCCCCAGCACCATCAGGGAGTATAAGCGCGGGTGGATTTGCAGGTACGCCATCGCTACATGCAGGCCATGGGAATTCCGGTGTGGATGCCGAAAACCCAATCTATTCCATTGCTCCCAGAAGAAAACCCCTCCCCAACCCTCCCCTTATCAGGGAAGGGAGCGAGGGAGATAGATTCTTTCTCCTCCCCTGATAAGGGGAGGTTGGGAGGGGTTTCTCTTGATTGTTCCCACATGAGCTGGCAAGACCTCCGCACCGCAGTCCAGTCCTGCACCCGTTGCGCCCTCAGCAAAACCCGCACCCAAACCGTGTTCGGCGCTGGCAATCAACAAGCTGCTTGGATGATCATCGGCGAAGCCCCCGGTGCGGAAGAAGACCGCCAAGGCGAGCCGTTCGTGGGCAAAGCCGGTCAATTGCTCAACAATATGTTGCTGGCGATCGGGATGCCGCGTGAAACCGTCTATATCGCCAATGTGCTTAAATGCCGCCCACCGAATAACCGCGACCCGCAAGCCGACGAATCCGCCAATTGCCGAGGTTACTTAGAGCGCCAAATTGCGTTGGTGAACCCTTCATTGATTCTGGTGGTCGGGCGCATTGCTGCGCAAAACCTGTTGCAAACCACCGCACCCTTGGCGCGTTTGCGCGGGCAAGAACACCGTGCGCCGGTTAGCGGTACGCCGGTCGTGGTCACGTATCACCCCGCGTATTTATTGCGCCAACCCTCTGATAAGCGTAAAGCTTGGCAGGATTTACTGTTTGCCCGCGAGGTCTTCGCCCGTCATGCTCCAACCCATTGAACCGGATTTTTTACCGCTACGCCCCATGACCTTGAACGATTTGGATGCGGTCATGGCGCTGGAGTTGCGGGCGTATCCCTTCCCTTGGACACGCGCTATTTTCAGCGATTGCTTAAAACACGGCTATTCCGGTTGGTTATATGAGCAAGATGGGCGGTTGCAAGGCTATGCCATGCTGATGTTTGTGCTGGATGAAATGCATTTGCTGAATATTTGCATTGCGCCTGAGCAGCAAGGTCAAGGTTTGGGCAGTGGTTTGCTGAAAACGCTGGAACATATTGCGGGTACATTCAATGCCGAAACCTGTTTTTTGGAAGTGCGTCAGTCAAACTTTGCGGCGATTCACTTGTATTTGAATGCGGGTTTTAATGAGGTCGGGCTGCGGAAAGGCTATTACCAGACCGAATTTGGGCGTGAAGATGGCATTGTCATGGCAAAAACCCTGTTCTAAGGTCTTGTAAAAAAATTGCGGATAGGGTGTGTATTGGCGCTTCGTAGTAGTATTATTGCCACTTTTATGGCAGGAGCTTGAGTAAACGTGTGGGTAAAACGGAATTTTAAAGGTCAGTCGCAATGCTGACTCCAGACAACGCGGTGCATGTGCCGCCCGCCGTGCATCATATCCCCGCTGATAAAGTGTGCGGGCGTGCCAAAGATGTGATTCGGCGTTTGCAAAAAGCGGGTTACGAAGCCTATTTAGTGGGCGGTTGTGTCCGAGATTTATTGCTCGGCTTAGTCCCGAAAGATTTTGATATTGCGACCAGTGCGCACCCTGAAGAGATTCGGCGTTTGTTCAATTCCTGCCGTTTGATTGGGCGACGTTTTCGGTTAGCGCACATTTATTATGGGCGCGATTATTTGGAAGTGGCGACGTTCCGCGCACCCCACGATGACAGTGAGGATGGCGGTAAGGTTAACGATGCCGGGCGCATTATTCACGATAATGTCTATGGTACGTTGGAAGAGGACGTGTGGCGGCGTGATTTCACCATCAATGCGTTGTTTTACGACCCGATTAGCGATGAGTTGCTGGATTTTGTCGGCGGCTTGGATGATTTGCGTAACGGCAAAATCCGTTTGCTGGGCAACCCCGAACAGCGCTTTCGTGAAGACCCGGTACGGTTGTTGCGGGCGGTGCGGTTTGCGGCAAAATTGAATTTTGAAATTGAACCCGCCACCTTGGCGTGTGTACGTCCGATGGGGATTTTGCTGGAAGGCGTGTCTTCGGCGCGTTTGTTCGATGAAATCATTAAGCTGCTGCACAGCGGTTGTGGTTGGAACACTTTCCGGTTATTGCGTGAATACAATTTGCTGGAATACTTATTGCCGCTGACTTACGAAAGCCTTGAAGACGACGACACCGGCAATTTCGAGCGCATGATTACGTTGTCGCTACAGAATACCGATCAGCGCTTGGCAGAAGGCAAATCGGTAATGCCCGCGTTTTTGTACGCGGTATTGTTGTGGCATGAAGTTTCGGTGGTGGCTGAAGAATTGCAGGCACGCGGAATGCCGGAACTTCAGGCAATGACGCAGGCGTCCGGCGATGCCTTGCACGATCAGGTGGATTTTACCGCCGTGCCGCGCCGTTACAGCAATATTACCCGCGAAATTTGGTTATTGCAGTCGCGTTTCCGTTACCGTGATATTCGCCGTGCTACGACCTTGCTTACCAATCCGCGTTTTCGGGCGGCGTATGATTTCATGTGCTTACGCGCTGAAGCCGGTGAGCCAGTCGATGATGATGCGGAATGGTGGACGGCGTTCCAGAGCGCTACGCACGAAGAGCGCGAAGCCATGTGCAAAGGCGCGGCAATCAAAGGCAGTTTGCGCCGCCGTAAAAAACGCCGCAAACCTAACGCTGTGATCAAATCCGCTTCATGACGCCAGTGCTTTGCTACATTGGTTTAGGCAGCAATCTGGGTAATCCGGTGGCGAATTTGCACTCGGCACTGAAACACTTGGCGGGCGCAGAAGGCGTGGAATTGCGGGGCGTATCGCGCTTTTACACCAGCAAACCGATGGGGCCGCAAGATCAACCGGATTATGTGAATGCGGTCGCGGGTGTACTGACGCAGCTTCCTGCCCACGCTTTATTGCAAACCTTATTCGCAGTGGAACGGGCGCACGGGCGGGTACGGAATGCGGCCTTGCGTTGGGGACCGCGTACCCTTGATCTCGATTTATTGCTGTACGGCGATGCGATGATTGATACGCCTGATTTGCGAATTCCTCATCCCGGTATCGGTGAACGCTCGTTTGTGGTGCTACCCTTGCTGGATCTTGCGCCGCATCGAGTGTTACCGGATGGGCGCAGTTTGTCCGCTTGCCGGGCGGCATTGGCGTGTGATGATCTTTATCCACTCACGCTCGGTTGAACGGTTTCATTAAACGCCGCTTTGCCTTTGCTCAGTTTGAACCACACCGTATACAGCGCCGGTAAAAACAGCAGCGTTAGCACTGTCGCCACCAATAAGCCGCCCATAATCGCAATCGCCATTGGCCCAAAGAAAACGCTTTCCGACAAGGGAATCATCGCCAAAATCGCGGCGAGGGCGGTGAGCATAATGGGGCGGAAACGCACTACCGCCGCTTCAATTACGGCTTCACGCGGCACAAACCCCGCGTCAATATTGCGCTCGATTTGATCCAGTAAAATCACCGAGTTGCGCATAATCATGCCGGAAAGCGCAATCGTTCCCAGCATGGCAACAAACCCGAACGGGCGATCAAACAGCAGCAAAAACAGCGTGACCCCAATCAAGCCAAACGGTGCCGTCAACACCACCATAATAACGCGCTGGAAACTTTGTAATTGAATCATCAGCAGCGTGAGCACTACCACGATGAAAAGCGGGAAACCTGCGCCGATGGATTCATTGCCTTTGGCACTTTCTTCCACCGCGCCGCCGATTTCCAGCTTGTAGCCCAGTGGCAAGTTGGCACGAATTTCACCCAAACGCGCTTCAACTTCCGTGGTCACGGTGGGTGCTTGAATCTTGCTGTAAATATCGCCGCGCACCATTATGGTACGGGTGCGATTTCGATGCCAGAGAATGCCTTCTTCCTGCACGTAGTCGATGGTTGCCAGTTGCGATAGAGGAACGGTATTGCCGGTGTTGGTGGGTACATTCAGCCCCGCAAGGCGCGAGAGCAAATCACGTTCGCCTTCCGTTCCGCGCAACAGAATCGGGATGGTTTGATCTTGCTCGCGGAATTCGCCAATCGGTGTGCCGCTCAAGGTGCTTTGCAGCAATTGCGAGAGCGCGGATTGCGTTACCCCAAGGCTGATGGCTTTGGCGGTATCGAGTTTCAGGCGAATCGCTTTGCTGCGCTCGTTCCAGTCGAGATGCACATTCACCAAGTGCGGATTGGCACGCATGACGGTGGCGACTTGTTCGCCGAGTTCGCGCAATTGCCACAAATCGTCACCCGATACACGGAATTGCACGGGGTAGCCAACCGGCGGGCCATTTTCCAAACGAATCACCCGCCCACGAGCCAAGCCAAACGTGGGGCTATTGTCCAACAGGTCAATGAGTTTGCTGCGCAAGGCTTCGCGGTCGGCGATGCTTTTGGTGGTAATCACGAATTGCGCAAAACTGGGGGAGGGCAGTTGTTGATCCAACGGCAGATAGAAACGCGGTGCGCCATTGCCGACATACGCGGCAAAGTTTTCGATGTGTTCTTGTTGGGTGTCGAGGTATTGCTCCAGCTTGCGGGTTTCGGCTTCGGTGGCTTGCAGTGAAGAACCTTCGGGCAGTTTTAAATCCACCACCAATTCCATGCGGGTGGAGTCTGGGAAAAACTGCTGCTGTACGAACTGAAACATGAAAATTGACCCGGCAAAGGTCGCCACTGTCAGCACAATAACGATTAATGGGTAAGCGACGCAGGCTTTGATCAAGCCGCGAAATCCGCGATAGAAGCGCGTGGCAAGTTTGGATTCGTGATGCTGGTGTTGTCTTTCTGGCAACAACTTATACCCCAAATACGGAATCACGATCACCGCGACAAACCACGAAATCACCAAAGCAATTGTGACCACTTCAAAAATCGAGCGGGTGTATTCCCCCACGGAGGATTGCGCGGTGGCAATCGGCAAGAACCCGGCGGCAGTGACTAACGTCCCCGTCAACATTGGAAACGCGGTGGTGGTGTAGGCAAAGCTGGCGGCTCTGACCCGATCCCAGCCTTCTTCCATTTTCACCAGCATGACTTCGATGGCGATAATCGCATCATCCACCAGCAAACCCAGCGCGAGTACCAGCGACCCCAGTGAAATTTTGTGTAAACCAATCCCGAATAAGTGCATGACGAAAAACGTGGCTGCCAATACCAACGGAATCGAAAGAGCCACGACTGCCCCAGCTCGCATTCCCAAGCTCAAAAAGCTGACGGCGAGCACGATAATCACCGCTTCCGCCACGACTTTGAGGAATTCATTGATGGAGCGTTTCACCGCCGTGGGCTGGTCGTTGACGCGGTGTAATTCCATGCCGACCGGCAATTGGCTTTCGATGCGTACCAGTGCCGCATCCAGCGATTTCCCCAGCGCAATAATGTCGCCGCCTTTGCGCATGGAAATCCCAATCCCCAAGGCTTCTTGCCCTTGATAGCGGAAGGTGGAATGGGGCGGGTCGGCATAGCCGCGTGTGACGTCGGCGACTTCATGCAAGCGCAGAGTGCGATTGCCAATCGTGATCGGTAAGTTGCGAATGTCTTCAAGGTCGCTGAACGTACCGGCTGGGCGCACATAAATGCGGTCGGTAGCGGTATTGTAAGCGCCAACGGCAGCGATGGCGTTTTGCGCTTGCAGCACATCGACCAGTTGTTGCACGCTAAAGCCGAGGTTTGCCAGTTTGCTGTTGGCAAGGGTGATGGTGACGCGCTCTTCTTGTTCGCCAATGCTGAGGATTTTTGCCACGTCTTTGACCAATAGCAGTTCTTTGCGAATGCCATCCGCTGCGTCACGCAATTGCGCAAAGCTGAAACCGTCGCCGGTCAGGGCAAAAATATTGCCGTAAGTTTCCCCGAATTCGTCGTTGAACAGTGGCCCCACCACGCCTTGTGGCAAGGTATGGCGCATGTCATTCACCCGTTTGCGAATGTCGTAAAACATATCGGGCATGGCGGCAGAAGGCGCATCATCTTTGGCGATAACGAAGATATTGGTTTCGCCGGGGCGGGAAAAGCTGCGCACAATATCGACATGCGCGGTTTCAAGAATGACTTTTTCGATGCGTTCAGTGACTTGTGACTCGATTTCCTGTGCGGTTGCGCCTGACCAATAGGCTTGCACCAGCATGACTTTAAAAGTGAAAGGCGGGTCTTCCGATTGCCCCAGTTTGGTGTAGCCGAAAACACCCAGCCCTAAGGTGAGTACCATTAGGTATAAAACAAAGTTGCGGTGGCGTAACGCCCAAGCCGAGAGGTTGAAACTGCTCATGAGCCTGCCCCATCGTAAGGAATCGGGTTGATCACTTGCCCAGCATTGAGTTTGTGAACCCCAGCCGCAATCACTTTTGTGCCGACGGGTAGGTCGCTAATGCTAATACCGTCATGCTGATACGCCAGCACGGTGATGGGGCGTAATGTGACCTGATTATCCGCGCCGACGACCCACACCGCTGTTTGTTGCGCTTGCTGAAACAGTGCTGATGCGGGCAACCAACGTGCGGCTTGCGTGGCGCTGATGGGCAGCTTGACATCGGCGGTGACACCTAAACGCAAGCCATCGGGGGGATTCAGCAGGCTGATTTTGACCAGAAAACTGCGGGTGGCATCGGCGGCGGGGGAAATTTCGCGTACTTTGCCTTGCAGGACTTTATCCGGCTGTGACCACAGGGTAATGTCAGTCAGTGTGCCGGTTTGCAAGGTTTGTGCGGTGGTTTCACCGACACGGATGTGGACTTCGCGCTCGCCTGCGTAAGCAATGTGAACCACGGGCGTGCCAGCCGCAACGACTTGCCCCGCTTCGGTGTGGACTTGGGTGATAATGCCGTCTTTGTCCGCGACGAGTTCGGTGTAGCCTGCTTGATTGCCGCTGAGTTTGAGTTGGGCTTGGGCGGCGGTGACTCGCGCTTGGGCGGCATCGTGGGCGGCTTGGGCGTTATCTAACGCAGATTGTCCGATGAATTGCTGGCGGTGCAATTCGCGGATACGGGTTAATTCGGCTTGGGCATTGGTGAGATCGGCTTCTGCGGCGGCGAGATTGGCGCGGGTGCTGCTGAGATTCAGTGCGACGTCAGCGGTGTCGAGGCTGGCGAGGACTTGCCCAGCTTTGACGGTATCGCCGGGGTCGACGTGGCGTTTGATGACTTTGCCACCGACACGGAAAGCGAGATCGGCTTCTAGGCGTGCTTGGGTTTCGCCAGAAAAGGTTAGGGTGTTAGCGGTATGCGTGTCAGTGACCGTCCAAACTTGGGCGGGGCGGATGACGCTGGCGGTGGTTTCTGGCTCTTGACAGGCATTCAGTGTAAGGAGAAGTGCAATGCTTGACCATAATAGCGTGGGTTTCATCAATGAATCTCCGGGGTGAGTGCGCCGCGCCAAAGGGATGTCAGGGCGGATTCGAGCATTTGTAAGTAATCGTCGGTGCAAGCGCATAGCAGTGAGCGCTCTTTCATCAGTTCTTTCAGGGGTGTCGGGCGCAGCAACTGCCATAAACCGATCAATAACGCATAGCTTTGCAGCATGAGGGCTTGCGTGGCTTGTGGGAAATGGTCGCGCAGTGCGGTGACGACTTCGGCTAATTGGGTGAAGGTGCGCTGTTCAAAGGCAAACGCAATATCAAGTGGAATTTGGCGTTCCAACAAGCCATGGCACAACGTAGCAACCGGTAGAAAGGCGGGGAAATCCAGCAGAAATTGCCGTTGAATGCTGAACAAATCGTCTATGGTCATCGGAGGCGATTGTTGGGCGCGTGCTTTTAAACGGCTAAAAAATGTAGCATTATGGCGCTCGTGAATGCCAAGGAATAGCTCTTCCTTGCTGCGGAAATACAGGTAGACCGTGCCTTTAGCAAGCCCTGCGGCGGTGGCGATGTCAGCGACATTGCACATGCGTTCAGGGTGGGTGAGCCAAAGCTGTTCGGCAGTATCAAGGATAGCTTCGCGGCGCAGTTCCTTGTCTTCGGGGTTGGTGGCACGGATTTGCATGTAAATGACTGCTGGTCAGTTGTTTGTGAAGATTGTAAATGACCCGTAGTCAGTTGTCGAGTGTGTTGTTTGATTATGCTGCATTGTTGCAGAGATTGTTGCAGCCATGAATCAATGTTTGCAACAATGTGACGTGTGAGCTACCAGAGGTCTTTCCGATGCTAACCGAACGGCAACAAACTATTCTTGGCGTATTTTTACAAAATCCTAGTGTCACCTTGAATGTTGGGGATTTGTTGCCCCATATTGAAGTGGGGCGTACTACCTTGTTCCGTGATCTGACGGTGATGGTCGGTATTGGTTTATTGCTGCCTGATGCTCCAACCCGCGCCCGTACCTATCGCTTGAATCCATCATCGGCGGTTTACTTGCGTTGGGATTTGAGTCGCCCGCCCCAACAGCGCCTGCCAGTTTCATACAACCCTAAATTACTGGATGATTATCAACCGAATCAGACGTTTTTGTTAAGTGCCACACAACGTGCCGAACTGATGCAAGTAGGCAATATTGCGGGTAGTGGCAAACCGGAACTAGGCAAAAACTACACCCGTTTGATTGCTACCTTATTGATTGATTTGGCACATGCCTCCTCCAATCTGGAAAATGTACCGATTTCATGGCTTGATACCAAGACCTTGCTGGAATTTGGCGAACGCCCCGATGGGTTGGATGAAACGCAATTGCGTATCGTGCTGAACCATAAAGCAGCGATCAATCACCTAACGACCCATGCGGGTGATATGCACCTTTCCCGGTGGGATTTGTCTGACTTACACTCGCTGATTGCTGATGGATTGATTGCAGAAACTGCTGCGATTGGCAGATTGCGTAGCTGGGTTGTACGGTTTTCTGATAGCCGTTATTTGCCGCCCGATAATCCGTACCTGCTCAACGAGGCGTTTGAGGAATTTTGCCGTAAGGGGAGTGCTATTGCTGACCCTTACGAACAGGCGTTTTTCAGCATGACGTTTATCCCGTATCTGCAACCGTTTCAGGATGGCAATAAGCGCACTTCACGGCTGGCGATGAATATCCCGTTGTTGAAAAACTGCCTTGCGCCGTTTTCGTTTACCGATTTGCGCAAGCGGGATTACATGTTTGGGTTGTTGGCGTTTTATGAGCGGGGGCAACATGCGTTTCTGGCAGAGGCGTTTGTGGCGGCGTACCGGCAAACTGCGCCGCGTTACGCCGAGTTGTTGGGGTATGTGCAGGGTGGTGGGGTGTTGGGGACATTGACTTGATTTTTGTTGGGTATGTCAGACAGCGTCAAGGTGTGGGCAAGTCTGCTATTATTGTCAAAACGGTAGGAGACAAACGATGTTGGAAAATACACAAACACGATTGCAGCCGGACTCCCCGGCGGTGATGAAACATATCGACATGTACCAAGGCATTATTAATCGGATGGCGGCGAATAGTGCCGAGTGCAAGAAGTGGGCATTGGGCTTGGTGTCGGCGATTCTGGTGCTGGTGGCGGAAAAGGGGCTGATTGATGCTGCATCGTTGGTGATTGTTCCGGTGATTTTGTTCTGGTTTTTGGATGCGTATTACCTTGCGCTCGAAAAACAATTTCGGGGGGCGTATAGCCAGTTTTTGGATGCTTTGCATCAGGGTAATTTGCCGTTGAGTGAGTTGTATCGGGTTAAGGCGACGGGGGCGTTGCCGACTACTTTTTGGGATGCGTTATTGTCGTGGGCAGTGTGGCCTTTTTATTTGGGGATGTTGGCATTGGTGGCGCTGGCGAAATGGTGGGTTTAAGAGGGTTAAATCATGGGTGCAATTGCATATGAAACCGATTTTTATGGCTGGACATTGGAACAGGCTAAGTTATTGCAAGCCGGTGATTTTGATCAGCTTGATCGTGAGCATTTAGTTGAGGAACTGCAAATTATGAATGCGCGTGAACGTCGGGAATTGTTGAGCCGTTTACGGGTATTGATGATGCACTTGTTGAAATGGCAGCACCAGCCGCATTATATCGGGCGGCGCAGTTGGGAAAAGACGATCAAAACACAGCGTAAAGAGATTGCGTTTCACATGGAAGATAATCCGGGGTTGAAACCGGAATTGGAGAAGATTATCGGGCGGGCGTATGATTTGGCGTTGGATGATGCTGAGGGTGAAACGGGATTGCCGCGTAAGGTGTTTCCGGCGGAATGTCCGTGGACTTATGGGCAGATGTTGGATGCGGAGTTTTGGCCGGAGGCGGTGGAGTAAAGTGGAAAGTCTTAAGATGGAAAAGATCAAAATCCATCAGGAATATTAATAAATTTAAATTCTTGGTAAAAATTCACGTAGTTATTTTTGGGAAGTCATCATAACATCTTATGTCGTCATAGACATCGCACTCTACATGATCAACCAGATGCCTATATATTGCCCATGCTAGTACTCTATAACCATTTTCTCGATGTTTTTCTTCCGGCAAGTGATTGTATACATCTCTGAAAAATTGAATGATTTCATCAAAGTTGTCTTTAATCTTTAATGCTTTGTCTTTTTGTGTGCTGTTTAGGCTATGTGATCCACAATGTAAATTCCATGTATTTTTTATATTCTCAAGATTCTTGCCATCAAAAATAACTTCACGAGCATCATCCATGATATATGGTATAAGTCCAATATATTGATATTTATCATATTCTGTCTTATGTTTTTCGTAAAGATCAAAAATCTCATCCATCGCATGAAATGACTCAAGATATTTCCTATTAATGACGGCAACTACCACGTCAGCTAGCTTAATAACATCTATGATATCTTTTAATCTTCTAAATGCATGACTGTCTCTTTTGTCTTTATAAAAATTAGAAAAAGGTAAGTATTTTAGTAGGCTGTAATTTATTTCATCAAGAGTTTCATGAATATTCTTGTCTTCTCCATAAGAAAAACACATTACCGGAGAGTAAAGGAAAGCATTAAGCCATATTGGAATGGAGTCGCTAGCTAGCTCAACTTCTCCATCCGACATAAATTTTCTCATATAATAATATTTTTCTTCTGGTATATAACGATTGGAATCGCGACTGTTTGCTATTTCTTTATATGTTATTTTGGTTATTGTCTTTACAAAAGGGACATTACATACTTTGACCATCGGCATTGCATCAATGACTTCAGAATAGCATGATAAATCTTGATCTTTCTTATTTATAATAACATGCCCCATATTTTCTTTATATAAACGCCCTATAAACTCCGTGCAATTTATATATACATCTAGGTAAAAAATGTCTTTGTTTTTTGCCTCTTGATTTATTATTTTTTTTGATCTCGCGAAAAAAATCTGATCCGTAATTATTACTCTTCCTTTTACGTTTTCTTGTGAAGATTGTAGCTTTCTATTGCCTCCAATGAAGCAATCTGCTTCGTAGATATACTCTTCATCATTTATATTACTGTCACTCAAAGCAATATTTCTACCACGTATTTCAGCAATTTCTCCTCTGATGTTATTTAACAAAGCATCACTAGAAAATATTTTATCTAAAATTTTATGACTATGCATGAATCTGGCAACAATAATAAATCCACCATAACTCACGTCTGTTGCAGTTTTTTCCAATTCCTTTTCAAGAATTCCTTTGATAAAAGAGTGGAAAATGATATTGATTTCTTTATAAAAGAGAATAGTATTGTCATTTTCAATAAACACTAGGGAAATTGTCTCTTCCCGCATTATCTAACTCCCCATTCGGTTAGTAAATTGGTAAAGCGTTCCTGTATGCTTTCATCGGTTTTATATAGTCGTTTTAAACAGTTTGGATATGGATAGTAGTTTTTTTCATCATCAATTAAAATTGCAATAATTGTCGGTGTATCATTTTTGCACATTTCTTGATTTAGTCGTTTATAAGAAGTCTCATCAATCATGACTAATAAAAATTCAGAAAAATCATTATAATTATTGGTTTCATTAAAAACTTCACACTTAAGGCTGTTTGTTGTTAACAGGTCATTTAATGTATCGCGCCAAAGCTCGCTATCAATAATTAGTAATGCTTTTTTATCTGGCTGTTGATTTTTTAAGATAATTCTTGCGGTACTAATCTCTTTATCTATTATGAGTATAGAGCCAAGACGTTCAGCTAACAATTGTCGAACTCGTGTTATATGAAAGCCATTAGCATCTATCAAGTCAATATTCTCGGAAAAAATATCAATCACAATATCTTTGCCTTCAATGCTAAAGCTAATTATTAATGAGATGCCATCTTTTTTATTGTATGCCTCTGATATTATATAGGATATTATAATATATAAACTTTGTGTTATTGCCTTATAGTCAATTTTACTTTTTAGTTGGTAATATTCAAGTGAGCCAGCATCTATCTTAATGCGCAAATTTTCTGGAATCACTTCATTATAAATGATATTGTGGATTAATTCAGGAAGGTAAACTTCCTCGCATTCTGTTGTATTTATTTTTATGGATTGTTGATAATTCTGAATGCTTTGTTTGCCTTGCTCGACCAAGGACAGAAGCTTTTCTATGCTTTTCGGCGTTTGGTAACGCTCGATGTCTTTTGCGAAAAAATCAAGGCGTCTGAATATTAAGTTTATATCTGTAATCGTTTTTTGTGTTGAGTCTTTAAGCCGGTTACGTTCCAAGTAACTTGAAATGATTTCTTGTTGATTAGCAATTTGTCGGTTTAACGCAGTGTTGTTGGCTATTTCCTCCTCCAAGTGCTGATTAACTTCCTTTAATTCCAACAGCCGAAACAATCCAGACACAGCACCAGCCATGTTTTGCAGAAAGAATACATCCCGAATCGAGTAAACATGATCAAGCTCATCATGGTAGGTAGCAATCACCCCACGAACCTTTTGTTCTTTTCCCTTAGCGGCAGTAAAGATAGGTACACCGATCCAAGAAGCTAGTGGCTTACCTGCATGTTCCTTATGATTTGGCTTGGCATACCAAGCAAGGGAGTCAGCTTTGGTTTTTATGAACAAAGGCTTTTTGTCGCGGATAATGACTTCTGTTCGACCTAGCTTAGTTGGGTCAATTTTCCGTTTCTGGTTATGCATCTCCGCCCACACCTTACCATTCTGGTAAATTAACGGGAAGGAGATATTATCTTCCACTTCATCATATAAGGCGATATACACATTTTCTGAGAACATCACCTTTTTGATGTATTCATGAGCGATTTTTAGAACTTGTTCTTGTGTCAAATTAGCTGATGACAGGCTATTAACCTTATTAACAAACGCCGTCAGCTCTTCATAACGTTGTTGGCTATGATGGCTGCTTAGACGATTACCTAGAGCGTCGGAAACTTCGTCAATTACGTTTGAGGCTATCCTACCGGGATTATTAGCCGGTATAACGAATGCCCCGATAACACGCCAATTTTCTTCTAGTGTTCCTGCACGCATGGGAGTGACAAGATAGTTTTTCTTCCCAATAGAAAGTTTTAACGGTTCGTTCCCATAATTTTCCCGAACTCTATTTTCGTTTGCAAATTTGTCAATTATATTGTGAGTATCATTTTCGAGAGAGTGACGCGAAGTGTTTTCATCTTCATTTATAGACCAGACTATTTTCCATTCCATTGATGAGGACTCAATGGCTCTTATCTGGAAATGTTCTACCCCATAAAGGCGATGCAGATACGCAGCTACTGTTTCATAAAGTGCTTTTGGTTTAGTCAAAGGCAGTGATGAAATTTTCTGTATCACTGCTTTTTTCTGCTTGGAACGGTATTCTGCCAACAAAAATCCCATGAAGTCAGCGATGGCATCCATGAACCGCAGATCGTCCTTATCGTAAGCGTAAGGCATTTCGGTGTCGTGTAGGATGATATGTCCAAACACATAACCATCCGGGTGATGCATTGTCACACCCAACCAAGATTTACACTCTGCAAGAAAACCCGATAATTTAGCCGTATCATCAATGATGATTCCATGCAGCGCATCCATCCCTTCATTGGGAATATCAGAGGGAAGCATCTTTAATCTGTTGAGATTGTCTTCTCCTCCCATAATCTGAAGCAATACTGCTTGTTCGAGTACTTTTGTTGCTCGGAAATTGGGGTGAACCTCTCCATTTTCGTCGATTGCCTGATAGTAGGTTTCAATATCCAACGGATTTTTCATGAGAAAATAGATGCGGTCATAGTCATACCAAATCTTCAGGTGTTCCAAAACTTGTTTGAGTATTTCACCCTCACTCTCGAACATTCGCTGACGGGATGCTAAACGTCCCAAGAGTTCATTTCGCAGTTTATAGGTCAGTTCATCTCGTAAGTGTCGGCGCAGTGAACGTATCAAAGCCGCAAGCCGATCACTTAGCACATCCATAATGCGCTGAATACGTGTGCTGTAAGCATGTTCTTCTTTGCTGTGAATGATGAATACCCCTAATCGCCGATAACGTCCTAAGCGCATGGGTACAATCATTACAGTGCCAAAGCCGTCGAAACCTGCATTGCTACAGTCAGCTTTGGTCTTAAACCAAGGGTAGTCTTCTGGTTTCAGAAATTTGATAGCGACATCCCGAATGGCTGAATTGGTAACATCAAAAATACCCGATGAACTGCTAGTGCTATTAACCTGATTCCCAGCATCGACAATCAATCTGTAGTCTTGTGTGCCATACTCGCAATAAACAATCGACAACTCTTCCTTGCTGATACCGGGGAATTGATCAACGGTTAAGAGTTTCTGAATAAGCTCCGCAGAAGATTTGGCTGTTTCAGTGGCAAACTGAAGTTGATCAACAATATCGGAAACAATATCCCACAAAGTATCATTATCCTGCTGTTGCTTATCTTGATTATCTGTAGTCATGACTCACGTACCGTGTGTTTTTATTGACAAGTTGTACGTGTCTGTTGAAACGTACATATTCTTCTTGCAGTAGGGCAAGGGATTTCTGATCCTGATCTTCCATCAAGGCATTCATTAGAGAAAGCACATCCAGTTTGCATTGCAGCAACTGATTCATTGCTTCCCGTGCCAACTTACGCATGATGTATTTACGCCCACCTTGTCCCGGTGCAGGTGCACCATCCTTAGTGAGCTTCACAAAGGCTGACAGATGGTCGAGGGTGATATTGAGTGCTTGTTGCTGGGATAGATCAGGACAGGAAATACCCATACAGATTTGTTCGCGCCACTGATCAAACCGCCGCACATGGTAAACACTCGGCAATCCCCGCAACACCATTTCAGTACGCTCCAGCCCCAACACACATTCCGCAAACACTGTCCCCGCCGCAATCAATTTCCCATTGTCATCAATATAGTTCTCGATAAACAATGAGTTAGAAATCTCCACAAACCGCCCACACCGACAATTCCCAAGCGGCTGTTCACGATTCTTACAAGCCGGGCAAGCCACATCCCGCTCATAAAACACTTCGGTATGCGGCCCGCACTTCTTGCCATCGCTGGCAATCTGCCCAGTGGAACGCTGCCGCCAGAAGCAATGTTCCTGCCCCAGCCCCACCAACCGTTCTTCCGCTATCCCCAACGTTTTCCAGCATTGGTAACTCGCTTCGTCCCGCCCAAATTCCGCATCATCCAGATAGGTAATCCACAACCGTTCTTTTTCCAGCCCCAACACCTCGGTCAGGAAATACCACAAACGCGGCAACACCGTTTCCCGTTCAGTCGAGCCAATATGAAACGCCGCCGACATGTGAAACAAACTCAAGCGCGTTGGGTCAGCCCCGACTTGTTGCATATCAAAGTGGCGAAAACACGGTTGGGTAAACGCAAACTTGCCACCGGTCTCTGCCACAATTTCGTCCAGATCATTTTCGACCTGAATCAGCCCAGCACTCATCACAAATGACATCGGCACCGAATCGTGTAATAGCGAAGAGGGTGGTAAACGGGCAAAGCCATCCCGCTCATGCAAGGCAAGAAAAGCCTCGCTAATAGCCTGACAGTCCAGTGCGGTACGCGGTATTGAATTCATGTAAACCAGTCCCTAATCGGGTTGCGGGAAAAATTCCCACGTAAAATTAAAGCAAATGCCCTCACTTGCGTTTATAGCAAGTCTGTGTAAATTTTACCATAGCATTTCATGCATTATGTTGCCGTTGGCAAAACGAGAATTACCCGCCCAAATTTGTATACAATAGCCCAATCATCCACTAACAAGAGGAACCACCATGAAGGCCGACCACGCCAAAATTGTACTGAATGCACGTAAAAATGCCGACGAACGCGCCAAAGGCTACCGCGAACAAGCGTTGAAGCTGTACCCGTGGATTTGCGGGCGTTGTGCGCGGGAATTCACGCACGCCAATTTGCGCGAATTGACCGTGCATCATCGCGATCACAACCACGACAATAACCCGCAGGATGGCAGCAACTGGGAACTGTTGTGCTTGTATTGCCACGATAATGAACATCAAAAGTTAATCGAAGCCGAGCGTGGCGGTTCTGCCGGAACCAGTGGCCCCGCCGCCGCAACGCATAACCCGTTTGCCGATTTGAAAGCGAAGATGCAGAAAAAATAGCGCGATTGCTGGAGTTTGTGACGCTTTTGGGTTTTCCGGTATACTCTGGCGTTTCAGCCAATTTGGGATAGTCACGCGCCATGAATCCTGATCTTGCCCGCTTGCAAGCTTACCCGTTTGAACGCATCCGCACCTTGCTGCAAGGCATCAGCCCCGCTGATTTGCCTGCGGTTTCGTTGGCAATGGGGGAACCCAAGCACCCAACCCCTGCTTTCATTCATGAAGCGATTGCGGCAAATTTGGGTGGTTTAGCCAATTACCCGCTCACCAAAGGCTCGGCAGCGTTGCGCGACAGCATTGCTGCTTGGCTGACACAACGTTTTCAACTTCCGGCGGGCGCGGTGGATGCGGAACAGCATGTCATTCCCGTGAATGGTACACGCGAAGCACTGTTCGCATTCGCGCAAGCCGTGGTAACGCGCACTGGCGATGCAGCGGTGGTGATGCCCAATCCCTTCTACCAGATTTACGAAGGTGCGGCGTTACTAGCCGGGGCAGAAGCCGTGTTTCTGAATTGCACTGCTGCAAATGGTTTCATCCCCGATTTTGCCGCCGTACCCGCAGCGGTGTGGCAGCGTTGCCAATTGCTCTACATTTGCAGCCCCGGTAATCCCACGGGGGCGGTCATGCCGTTGGAAACGCTGCAATTAGTGCTGCAACTCGCGGAAACCTATAACTTTATTGTCGCTGCGGACGAATGCTATTCCGAACTGTATGCCGATGAAACCCAGCCACCAGCGGGCTTATTGCAGGCCGCTGCGCAGATGGGGAATACGGCATGGAAGCGTTGTGTGGTATTTCATAGCTTGTCGAAACGTTCCAATGCGCCGGGGATGCGCTCCGGTTTTGTGGCAGGCAATGCGGAAATCCTCAAACAATTTTTGCTGTACCGCACCTATCATGGCTGTGCAATGCCGCCACCGTTTCAGGCGGCGAGTGCTGCGGCATGGGCGGATGAAACCCATGTGCAAACCAACCGAGCGTTGTATCGGGAAAAATTCACGGCGGTGATGGCGATACTCGCGTCGGTGCTGGACGTTTCCCAACCAGCGGCAGGTTTCTACTTGTGGCCGCAAACGCCAGTGGATGACAAAATATTTACCCGTGAATTGTTTGCACGAGCGCATGTGAACGTTGTTCCCGGCAGTTATTTGTCACGGGAGGCGAACGGGATGAATCCGGGAGCGGGGCGAGTGCGCCTCGCCTTGGTTGCCCCGTTGGATGAATGTATTGAAGCGGCGGAACGTATCCGGCGCGTCGTTGAAACCCTTTGAATATTTCCTAAAAATATGGAGAAAAGAATGTCAGACGTAAGCCAACTGCAACGCATTATCGAAGAAGCCTTCGAGCGCCGCGCCGACATCAACCCGCGCAATGCTGAAGCGCAAACCCGTGATGCCGTCAATGAGGCGTTGGAATTGCTGAATGCCGGTAAATTGCGCATTGCTACCCAACACGGCGTGGGTAATTGGGAAGTAAACCAGTGGCTGAAAAAAGCCGTGCTGCTGTCATTCCGCTTGAATGATAACGAAGTGATGGATGGCGGTTGCACCAACTATTACGACAAAGTGCCATCGAAATTTGCGGGCATGAGCGCGGATGAATTTGCTGCGGGTGGGGTGCGCGTCGTGCCAAATGCGATTGCACGGCGTGGTTCGTACATTGCTCCCGGCTGTGTGCTGATGCCGTCTTATGTCAATATCGGCGCGTATGTGGATAGCGGCACGATGGTGGATACCTGGGCAACGGTTGGTTCTTGCGCACAAATCGGCAAGAACGTGCATTTGTCCGGCGGCGTAGGTATCGGCGGCGTGTTAGAGCCAGTGCAAGCAGGCCCGACGATCATTGAAGATAACTGCTTCATCGGCGCACGTTCTGAAGTGGTGGAAGGCGTGATTGTGGAAGAGGGCGCGGTGATTTCAATGGGTGTTTACATCGGTCAAAGCACCCGCATTTATGACCGCGAAACTGGCGAAGTCATGTACGGGCGCGTGCCAGCGGGTTCGGTGGTGGTTTCTGGCAACCTGCCATCCAGCGACGGCAAGTACAGCCTGTATTGCGCCGTGATCGTCAAGAAAGTTGACGCGAAAACCCGCAGCAAAGTGGGTATCAACGAGTTGTTGCGCGACATTTAACGCAACATTTGGAGCAGCGCCCGATACTTGGGCGTTTCTCCAGCCGCCTGATTAATATGCTCTTTCACGCCCCAACTGCCGTAAGCCTGATAGGTGCGCGGTGCTGAAAACGCCACAAACAGGCTATTCCCCGTAATCTTTTGCCAGCCCTCCAGAAATTCGACGTACAACGCTTCCATTGGTTGCGCCCGATTTGCACCGATGTATTGCGGGTTGGGGAAATCGCGAATGGAACGTGACTTACGATCCACCAAATGTTGCCCGCCCTCGTAAGCAATCAATTTCACGCCATATTGTTTGGCGAGATCAGCCTGCTTTTGCACCATCGTTAGCACGTTTTGAATGGAATAAGCGTTGCGGTCGTCTTTTAATAGCTTGAAAACATCCTCGGTACTGCGCACTTCGGCTTGCTGACGTTCGTGAACATAGAAATACGGTGCAATGGCAAACGCATCAATGTGGCGGTGCGCTTGGTTATAACT
The DNA here is from genome assembly GCF_016772315.1 of Thiothrix subterranea. Classification (NCBI taxonomy): domain Bacteria; kingdom Pseudomonadati; phylum Pseudomonadota; class Gammaproteobacteria; order Thiotrichales; family Thiotrichaceae; genus Thiothrix; species Thiothrix subterranea. Next base: position 3,124,043 of record NZ_CP053482.1, read on the forward strand.
GAGCAATATTTCACTTAAACGGGGATTGGCCGACCAACCGCCCAGCACCCGCACCAAGCGTTTGGTGTTACCGAAGGCTTGTTCCCACAGCCGGAACACTTCTAGCGAACGTTTGACGTAATACTTGTGTCCGGCTTGCGGTGGATCGGTGTCGAGTTTTTGTTGCAGCCCCATTTGCTTGGTGTAATGCGCTTGGCTAAAAGCCGGGTTCCACGCTTCATTGGTGTATTCCACGTAGGCTTTTAAGTGGGGGCGCAGATTTTGTTGCACATAATCAGCGTATTGGCGCACAAGGTCATCATCCGCCGCATGGGGAATATTGAACCATGCATCGGCATTCAGGCGATTGGCTAATGCAACCATGATTTCCAGTGGTGCGCCGCGTTTGCCTTCTGCCCCTGCCCAGGTTGCTTGGCTGAGGCGTGGCATTTGTTCCCACTGGCTGAGCGGATTGCGGGTAATGCCCGACATATTCATAAAGCGCAGCGTTTTGAAATCACGCATAAAATTCAGGTAATCGGGATTAAACACAATGTCGTCGTAATGCGTTACAAAGTCACGGTAATCACTGTCACACTGTTGAGCGCTGTTAACGCGCTGAAATGGATTGTTGGCACAAATGCCGCCCGGCAGGAGCACGCGGATATTGCGCAAATAATTGTCGGGTTTGGATTGTTGAATGGTGAGCGTGACTTTGAGGTATTTATCCGCGCCAGCGGCAATCTGAATAATATCTTTGCCGGGTAAGCGTCTGATTAGCTTGGCATCATCGCCATAGACTAATTCGCCCTCACCGTCATATAACACGGTGTAATGTCCCTCAGGCAACGTACCCACAGGCAGCCAATGCAACAAATTAGTACCCGCTTGCCCCCCATTAAGCTGTTGCGGCCAGCCGTCGGCGTCGTAAACAATGTTACCATGCGTAAGCTTGGCATCGGCTTCCGCAAACGGCAGTGCCATTTTGAATACATTAACGAAAGGCACGCTAGAATCGACTTGCATGACTTCATTGGTATTCATGCCGATGGGCAGGTTAGCGGCGTAGGTTGGCAATGTGGTAGATATGATACAAAAAATGCCATAAATAATATGCCAAACAGATTTTTTTATTGCTGTCACAACCAATTCCATGCCGCGTGTTAGAGTGGCGAAACTATAACAGGATACGTGATGTTCATCACTTCCTGAGGGAAGACTTCGCACTAGAATGCGTGTCATCAGCGATTAACGGAACTTTTGCTTATCACCTTGCCCTAAAAAGGAAACTTGAAATATTAGTTTTTACTAATATACTAGGTGATGGTTTGATTTGGGGAAAACACATGAAACGTTTAAACAGTGCTATTTTTGTCACCTTGTTGGGGTTTGCAGCGCTGCAAACTGCCCAAGCATCGGGCTGTGGCACCAGTGCCAGTGCGGTCAATCAAAGAGCCGCTGCACATCTGGAGTCTATCCAAAAATATTCGGAAAAATATGGGGTTAGCGCGGATATGGTGAAAGCCGTGATCGCCGTCGAATCCTGCTACAACAGCACCGCTTTGTCACCCAAGGGGGCGCAGGGTTTGATGCAATTGATCCCTGCGACTGCCGAACGTTTCGGGGTCGATGATGCGTTTAATACCAGCCAAAATATTCACGGTGGCACGCGCTACCTAAGTTGGCTGATGAAACGTTATGACGGTGATTTATACAAAGCGGTTGCGGCGTACAATGCGGGCGAAGGCGCGGTCGATAAATACAAGGGCATTCCACCGTATAACGAAACCCAGCATTACGTGCGCAAAGTATTAGCGGTTTACAATGGCTTGAGCGGGCAGGCGATTGCGCTACCCGCTGTCAATACCACCCCTCGCAAGGGCAACAATGTCGCAACTACCGCTCCGGCTAAGCAGGTATTCCCAGCCGGAAAACCGGGGCGCTCTGGTTGGCAAGCTGCCAAAGCCAAAGCGCCGCATCTGTTCAAGCACTAAACATTCGCCAGCAACTTCAACAGTTGTTGTTGCGCATTGATGCTTTCCACCGCGTCATTTTCAGGTTGTTGGCGCAAGTATGTGCCATCAGCCTGCAATTCCCACGCCTGCGTATTGTCTTGTAAATGCCATTCAAACGCTTCATGAATAATCCGTTGGCGCAGGGCTTGGTCTAAAATCGGGAAGGCGACTTCGACGCGGCGGAAGAAATTGCGTGGCATCCAATCCGCACTGGAACAATACAATTCCTCAGCGCCTGCATTCTGGAAATAAAATACCCGTGGGTGTTCCAAAAACCGCCCCATGACCGAGCGCACATGAATGTTTTCGGAAATGCCTGCAATGCCGGGGCGCAAACAGCAAACGCCACGCACGACCAGTTCCACTCTCACGCCTGCTTGCGAGGCTTGATACAAGGCGCTGATGGTTTGCGGTTCAATCAAGGCATTCATGCGAGCGCGGATTAATGCCGGTTTACCCGTTAAGGCGTGTTGAGTTTCGCGCTGGATTTTTTCCATCACGACTTGGTGTAAGTTGAAAGGCGCTTCCAATAAATATTTCAGGTCGCGCATTCGCCCCAAGCCGGTCAACATGTGGAAAACTTTATGCACGTCTTCGGTCATGTCCGGTTGGCAGGTGAATAGGCCGAAATCGGTGTAAATGCGTGCCGTGCCGGGGTGATAGTTTCCCGTGCCAAGGTGCGCGTAACTGCGCAATTGCTGGCCTTCGCGCCGCACCACCAAGCACAGTTTCGCATGGGTTTTGTAACCCACCACGCCATACACCACGTGCGCTCCGGCATTTTGAAGCTGATTGGCAAGGCCGATGTTGGCTTCTTCATCAAAACGCGCTCGCAGTTCGACCACGACCGTAACTTCTTTGCCTAAACGCGCCGCCCGAATTAAGTGTTTGACCAGTTCGGATTGTTTGCCAGTGCGGTACAGCGTCATTTTAATCGCCAGCACATCCGGGTCTTTTGCGGCTTGCCCAATGAAGTCCAGCACTGTTTGGAAACTTTGGTAAGGGTGATGCACCAAGACATCGCCGTGTTTGATGCGTTCAAACAAATCCGGGTGGCGCTCAGCTACCGATGGGGCAGGGCGGAACGGTGGAAAGCGCAGGGCAGGGCGATCCACCAGATCCGCAATCGCCATTAAACGATTCAGGTTGACCGGGCCATTGACGTTGTAAACATCCTGTTCGCACAGGTGAAAATGTTCCATCAGGTATTCGATATTGTCCGGTGGGCAATGGTCGGCGACTTCCAACCGCACCACCGCGCCGTAATTGCGTTGCGGCAATTCGCCTTGCATCGCTTGCAACAGATCGTCGATTTCTTCCTCATCCACGTACATATTGCTATTGCGGGTGAGGCGGAATTGGTAGCAGCCCAACACTTCCATGCCGGGGAACAGCCGATCTATAAAAGCGTGCAAGATGGAGGAGAGGAACACGAAACTGTCGTTGCTGGCAGCCATGCCTTCGGGTAGGCGAATAATGCGCGGCAGGCTGCGCGGGGCTTGCACAATGGCGGTGTCAATTTCACGCCCGAAGGCATCCGTGCCTTGCAAGCTGATAATGAAATTCAGGCTTTTATTAATGACATTCGGGAAGGGGTGCGCGGGGTCTAGCCCCAGTGGACTCAACAAGGGCATGAGTTCGCGGTCGAAATAGTCCGATAGCCACGCCAGTTGACGTTCATCCCAATGGGTACGGCGCACAAAGTAAATGCCTTCCTGACGCAGCGCGGGGATGATGGCTTCGTTTAGGAGTTTGTATTGGGAGTCAACCAGCGCGTGTGCCGTGGTCGTGATTTGCTTCAAAGCTGCCGTTGGGGTTAAGCCGTCTGCACCAATGGAAGCGACATCCAATTGCAATTGTTGTTTGAGGCTGGCGACCCGGACTTCAAAAAATTCATCCATATTCGCGCTGGAAATACACAGAAAGCGCAGGCGTTCCAACAGCGGCACTCGCGGGTCTTGTGCCAGTTCCATGACGCGGCGGTTAAAGGCAAGCAGGCTGAGTTCACGATTGAGGTAGTAATCGGGGTTATTCAGGTCGGGTGCAGCATTTTCCTGCATGATAACATCCTGTTCCGTGTCCGGTATTGTTGATGATGGCGTGCAACCATAGCTGCAAAATGTGACCGTTTGATTACAGTCTGTGCGTAGATGGTCATCTTCACCCAAACGCCAAAGATAGCGCAACGGTAACGGCGGCAGGTTGATAGGGGCAGTTGTTATTATTCTCATGATCGACAGTACACTGTGTAATGGTTTTATTGATATAGTTATGTAAGACAGTCGCCGATCATACACCATGTGGGCTGAATCATAAAAAAATGAGGCATGATTAGATATGTTTGAGTTAATCAAATCTGGCGGGATTATGATGTTCCCCCTGATTCTGAGTTCGATTATCGCATTAGCGATTATTATTGAGCGTTTTTTGTCGTTGCGCGTTAGTAAAGTTGTGCCTTCCAGTGATATTGAACGCGCCCGCAAACTTGCCGGTATTACTAAGCTGGCGGATGTGCAAGTCGATGAACTACGCAACGGTTCGCTGTTGGGGCGCGTATTGGCGACGGGGCTGGAAAGCCGCGAATTGCCGCGTCATATTATGAAAGAAAACGTCGAAGAATCCGGGCGGCACGTGGTACAAGAATTAGAACGTTACCTGCCAGCCTTGGGTACGATCATTACGATTGCGCCAATGATGGGCTTATTGGGAACGGTTTTGGGGATGATCGGGGTTTTTAGCGCAATCAATACCGCTGGTGTGGGCAATCCGCAGCAGATGGCAGGGGGGATTTCTGAGGCATTGGTGACAACCGTGGTGGGATTGCTGATTGCGATTACTAGCTTGGTATTCGAGCGCTATTTCAAAGCCAAAGTTGACGGTTATGTGGCGATCATGGAACGTGAAGCCTTGCGTTTGATTGAAATTGCTAACTCCAGCCGCAAAACATTACCGGCGGCGGCAACACCAGCACCTGCGCCCGCCGTCGCCCGCCCAGCGCCAGCATCCGCACCGCTGCCACGCGGGGGTAAGCCTGCATGAAATTCCGTACCCGTGAACGCAGTGAAAGCAAGGTCGATTTGACCTCGTTGATTGATGTGGTGTTCATGCTGTTGATTTTTTTCATGGTCACGACTACCTTTGACAAGAACGCTGAACTCAAGATTGAGTTACCCACTGCCAGTAATGTGGCGGCGGCTTCCTCGGAAGATAAGCTGGAACTGCTGATCGACGGGCAAGGGCGTTACTACATTAATGGGCGTGAAGTGTTGAATAATCAGCCTGAAACGCTGTTTCAAGCCATGAGCATGACCTTGGAAGAAATGGGTAATAATACCCCGCCACTGGTCATTTCGGCGGATGCGAGTGTCAATTATCAGGCAGTCGTGACGGCAATGGACATCGCTGGGCGCTTGGGGTTGACCAATTTTTCGATGGCAACCTCGCAAGCGACCCGCAAACCACAGGAATAGGATGACAACACCACGCACGACGGGCTGGCAGGTTTATCGACGGCTGATTGGCTATTCGCTGGGCTACTGGCATTATTTGGCGCTGGCAACGGTGGGCTTGGTGATCAGCGCGATGACGCAGCCATTTTTTGCGTGGGGGCTGCAACCTTTGCTGGACAAGGCAATCATGCAACGCGACCCCGATACCATTATGTGGTTGCCGGTGGGTATTCTGGGGCTGTTTTTGGTGCGTGGCGCGGCGATGTTTTTGTCGGGGTATTACATTGGCATGATTGGGCGGCAAGTGACCAAAACCTTGCGCAATCAGGTGTTTAACCAGTTATTGCGGATGCCGGTCAGCTTTTTTGAGAATACCCAGTCGGGTAAATTATTGGCTTATGTCAGTTATTACATTGATCAGGTGGCGAATGCCAGTATTCGCGGCATGACGACGCTGGTGCAAGATTCCGTCACTATTTTGAGCTTGTTGGGCTTAATGTTGGTGTATAGCTGGCAATTAACCTTGGGTATCTTGGTGATTGTGCCGGTCATTGCGCTGATTGTGGTGTATGCCACGCGCCGTTTGCGCCGTTTGAGCCATAAAGTGCAGGATTCGGTGGGGGATGTGACCCAGATTGCCAATGAAATGATCCGTGGCTACAAAGTCGTGCGAATTTTCAATGGTGAACCGTATGAAGAGCGCCGCTTTGGTGCTGCCAATGAACAAAATATTGACCTGCACATGAAACGCATGGTGACAGAATTGCTCAGTACGCCGTTGGTGCAATTCATGGTGGCGGTGGCGCTGGCTGCGATTGTCTTCATGGCGACCCGTGAATCGACGCTGGAAACCTTATCGCCGGGTACGTTTATCTCCTTCATTATGGCGATGATTCTGATGCTCACCCCCATCCGCAATTTGACGCAGTTGAATGCGCAATTGCAAACCGCGATTGCGGCGGGTGAGGGCATTTTTGAGTTGTTGGATAGCCCCACCGAAGCCGATACCGGCAAGCAAACGCTCACCCAATGCCGGGGCGAAGTGCTATTTAGTAACGTTTCCTTCCGTTACCCGAACACCGACAAGTGGGTGTTACGTGACATTGATTTGCGCGTCAACCCCGGTGAAAAAATTGCCTTGGTAGGCAAGTCAGGCAGTGGAAAAACCACGCTGGTGAACTTATTGCCGCGTTTTTACGATGTGCAACAGGGCGAAATCTTGCTGGATGGGGTGCGCTTAGCCGAGATGAGTTTGTACAACTTGCGCAGTCATATTGCGTATGTCGGGCAGGACGTGGTCCTGTTTAACGATAGCGTGCGGAATAATATTGCTTACGGCGATATGCGCGGCATGGATGATGCGCAAATTCGTGCCGCCGCTGAAGCCGCGTTCGCCTTGGAATTCATCGAAAAGTTGCCGCAGGGTTTCGATACGCTGATTGGTGATAATGGGGTGATGTTATCCGGTGGGCAGCGTCAACGTTTGTCGATTGCGCGGGCGATTCTCTCGAATGCCCCAGTGTTGATTTTGGATGAAGCGACTTCGGCGTTGGATACCGAATCCGAGCGCCATATTCAAGCGGCGTTGGATAATTTGCTCAGTAATCGTACCACGTTCATGATTGCGCACCGTTTGTCGACGATTGAGAATGCTGACCGCATTTTGGTGATGCAAGACGGGGCAATCATCGAATCCGGTAAGCATGGCGAATTGCTGGCGCTGAATGGACAGTACGCACGTTTGCACACGCTGCAATTCCATGATGAAACTTGAGCGCTGGTTGCTAAACGTTTGGTATGGCAATGATCGGCTGGGTAAGTACCTGCTGTTGCCGCTCACGGGGCTGTTTTGCGTCTTAGCGGCTTGGCGGCGGTGGCAACATAAACGCCAGCAAGTGAAACATTCCGTGCCGGTTATCGTCGTTGGCAATATTTCGGTGGGTGGCACTGGGAAAACGCCGTTGGTCATTTGGTTGGTGAAACGACTGCGTGAAGCGGGGTTTAAGCCGGGGGTGGTGAGTCGGGGGTATCAACGTCAAGGGAATGACCTTGGTGACGAGCCAACACTTATTAAGCAACGTACTCAAGTTCCTATTGCGATTGGCAGCGACCGCAACCAAGCGATTGCCACTTTACTGCAACATCACGCTTGCGACATCATCATCGCTGATGATGGTTTGCAACATTACCGCATGGGGCGTGACGTGGAAATCTGTGTGGTGGATGGGCAACGGCTCTTTGGTAACGGTTTTTGCTTGCCCGCAGGCCCTTTGCGCGAATCTATCTCGCGTTTGCAATCCTGCGATTTTGTAGTCATCAACGGTGAAACCATGCACATGTGTGGCGATACCTTGGTGAATTTGGCAACAGCGGAGGCGCAACTGTTAACCGCATGGGCAGGCAAAACCGTGCATGTTGTTACTGGCATCGGCAATCCGCAGCGCTTCCTCCAGTCGCTGGAACAGGCGGGATTGCTGGTCATTCCCCACCTTTACCCCGACCATCACGCTTTTACTGGCACCGAATTATGCTTTGACGACACACATCCCATCATCATGACGGAAAAAGATGCGGTAAAATGCCGTCAGTTCGCTGGGCAAAACGCATGGTATCTGCCGATTGAGGCGGTACTGGATGCGACGCTTGCTCACGCTTTGCTCACCCGTTTACAAGGATTCAAACATGGATAAGAAATTGCTGGAAATTTTAGCTTGCCCCGTCACCAAAGGGCCGCTGATTTATGACAAGGCTAAACAAGAGCTGGTGTCGAAATCGGCGCGGTTGGCTTACCCGATTCGGGATGGCATTCCGGTGATGCTGGAAGAAGAAGCTCGCCCGTTGACCCAAGAAGAAGTGGAGGCGTTACACGAATGAATACAGTGTTGGTGATTCCGGCGCGGTATGCCTCGTCTCGCTTGCCGGGCAAACCGTTGCGCGAATTGGCGGGTAAGCCTTTGATTCAGCATGTACACGAGCGGGCAATGGCAGCCGGTTTTGCTACGGTGTTGGTGGCGACGGATGATGAGCGTATCCGGCGCGTGTGCAGCGCGTTTGGGGCACAAGTTGCCATGACTGCCAGCACGCACGAAACCGGCAGCGACCGCCTTGCCGAAGTGGTGCAACAACAAGGTTGGGCAGATGACACTATTGTGGTGAATTTGCAGGGTGATGAGCCGCTCACGCCTGTGGCAAATTTGCATCAATTGGCGCGTAATTTGGCGCAATACCCGCAAGCTAGCATGGCAACCTTGGCGACGCCGATTTTCAGCGAAACGGAATTTCTTAACCCTAATGTTGTGAAAGTTGTGCGCGATGCGCAGGGCATGGCATTGTATTTCAGCCGTGCGCCGATCCCGTTGCAGCGCGATACAGGCGTTGCATTAGAGGATTATGCGTTGCGGCATATCGGGATGTACGCCTACCGTGCGGGCTTCTTGAGAGCGTTTGCAGGGATGCAGCCCGCGCAAATCGAGCAGTTGGAAAAGCTGGAACAGTTGCGTGCATTGGCGCATGGCTATCGGATTCACGTTGATATTGCAGCGGAAATTCCGGGGGCGGGGGTGGATACCGAAGACGACGCGCTGAGAGTTGCCGCTATCCTCGGTGATTGATAAGTGTCCATTTATAAAGTTGAATATTATTATATTATAATAAGCTATTGTTTTGCTTAATAATAAGCATTTGACAGCTTAATACTCCTCTGTCACTATTTCGCAACAAAAGTTGAGAAATCGCAAAAGTATAATGGAGGAGTGATTATTTATGTTCAGAAAAACTACCCTTGCCGTGTCGGTGTTATTGGCATTAGGCGCTCAATCAGCATTCGCAACCAACGGTATGGTCATGGAGGGGTACGGGCCCATCTCAACCGGTATGGGTGGCGCGGCGTCTGCATTAGACGTTGGAACGTCTGGGATGGCGAATAATCCTGCTACATTGACCATGATGCAAGATGGCGACCAGAAAGCTGAAGTATCCATTGGTAACTTACGTCCCGATGTTGGCGTGAAAGTGCCAACATCAGGTGGGGTTGTTTCCAGTACGTCAGACGGTGATTCCTACTTAATGCCAGCGGCTGGTTATGTGCGTAAACAAGGTAAAGTTAGCTACGGTATCGGGGTGTTATCACAGGGTGGCATGGGTACTGAATACGCTGCGGATACCCCGTTAGGTGCGGCGGCTGGTGGTGGAGCACGTTCTGAACTGGGCGTTGGTGCTGTCATTTTTCCTGTCGCGTATGAAGTGAATGATAAATTGTCTGTCGGTGGGACGGTTGATTATGTCTGGGGTGGCTTAGACATGAAGATGGGGATGCCCATCGCCGCGCCGGGCGCTAACCCCGCCGCAGCGGGAACCTTCGCTGATTTTTCACAAGGTCAACAAATTCTGGGTTCTGCCAGCGGTACTTTAGTGCAAGGTTTAGGATCCATGGTTGATCCTGCGGCAATGACAAGTACCGCTGCCGCGTTTGATTTTTCCAATGATAATGATTTTAGTGGTCAAACCAATGGCGCTGGTATCAGTGGTAAGCTTGGTGCTACTTATAAAGTAAATCCAAAACTTACGGTAGGCGGGAGTTATCGGGCTAAGACCAATATGGAAGATTTTACCGGTGATGGCAGTATGAAGTTAGTTAATCTGGCTACAGGTGCAACCGATGTCAGCATCCCCGGTAAATATACCATCAAGGATTTCCAGTTCCCTGCGACCACTACCGTTGGTGCGGCTTATAAAATGACCGATAAAACCACGGTGGCTGCCGATGTCAGTCGCATTGGTTGGTCGGATACCATGAAAGATTTCAATTTAAATTTTACAACGGCTGATGGTGCTTCCGCCGATATTTCCATGAAGCAGAACTGGGATGATCAAACAGTGGTCAAACTGGGGGTTGCTCATGATGTCGATGAGAATTTGACTGTACGCGGTGGCGTTAATTTAGCGAATAACCCCGTACCGGATGCTTACTTGAATCCCTTATTCCCGGCGATTGTTGAAAATCACGTTACGGGTGGTTTGACATACGGTGTCGGTAAAATGAGTAAAGTATCTGCTTCATTAGTTTATGCGCCGGAAGTGGAGCAGACAAACACGAATACCAACATTACCGCTACGCATTCACAGACCAATCTCCAAGTTATGTACACGTTCGATTTTTAAGTCATAAGTTGAATGAGATTTGAGTGAGGAGGAATTGAAAAGCGGGGCTAAGCCCCGCTTTTCTTTTTATGCCTTGAAACGAACAACCAAGAAAGCCCGAACGTGATTGTTCCTGATGACCTAACTACCAGCCCTTTAAATAGGTAGATCATCATCCCAAGGTTTTTTTTGACCGAGTAAATAAGCTTATATCAATGGGTGTTCATAAGTCCCAAAGGTATGTGATGGCAAGCGAATCCGCAACAGGGATGACGCCGTTGCCAACGAAATCGCCCCGTGCGCTACGCTATCGTTAGGGGAGATAATGTAATCCGGTACGCCGCACAATGTGTCGCTACTGGCATGGTATGCCCGATCAATATCATTGCCTGCTTCAAACACCGTGAAGTAAGCGTTCTGGTAGCGCTCAGCTTGGATGCGTGCGTTACGACAGGCTTCCGCAAAAGTCTTATGTGTTGAGTGATAAGTGCCATCAAGAAAAACCTTGAACATGTGAAAACTCCTGTCTGCCATTCATGTTGCTATGAGATGAAGAATAGGGGAATTGTTTGCGTCGATATGTGACAGCAAACACACAATAGGAAAAACGTTGATCAAATATTTTTTGTTTATTTTTGTTTTTATTTATGATGTTTGAGGTTTTGCAGCGGTGAAGCGTACCCAAAGAAAAAGCGGGGACATGCCCCGCTTGAAGATGCTTTGTGTATTCAGCAGGTAGCCCCATCTGCTGAATACGCAAAGACTGTTTAACGAACAACCTACTGCTCGTTTAGCCCTATTTTTATTGAGTTGTTTTTAGAAGCCCCTGGCGATCCCGACTGAATGGCGGGCGGCGGCCGCGACCAAATTACCGATGCCTGCACTGCGCTGTTCTTCACGGTTCTCGGTGATAGCACGCGCATGAGGGGTGATAATGTAGGCCGGTACACCTTTCATCATGGCTTTTTCAGTATCCAGCCCTGGCTTGGTGGTTTTACCTGCTGCAAATACCGTGACGTAGGCGCGTTGATCAAGAATGGCTTGCGTCCGTGCATAGCGGCAAGCACTGCTGAGTGTCTCGTGTGTGGAGTCAAAACTCCCGTTAATATAGACTTTAAACATCGTGTTAGCTCCCGTCGTGTCGTTTCCTGTAGGTGCAGAATAGGTAAAAAACCGCCGCTAGAATGTGATAGCGAACACACTTTTTCTTTTTTTACTCAAAAGTTTTTTATTCCCTATTTTCTTGGTTTATTAATAATAATTTAATTTATTTGATAATTAAATTTTATGATAATGCGCGAATGTGTGCAAAAAATATTTCATTCAGGTAAAATGCTGCAATGCCGCATCACACCTCACTTTGTCGGTCGCTTTCGGCAAGATTGTCGACAATCTTATGAAAAATCGGTTAAGCACCGCTAGAAATGACCGACCTTCCCGTTCTATTATCTGTACTTCCTTATCCTTAGCTCTTTGAAGGTGAATATGGTTGCGAAGAATGTAAACGTGGTGCTGGTAGGCGCAGGCACAATGAGTGCTACCTTGGGCGTGTTGCTGAAACAGCTAAACCCATTGTTGACAATCAGCATCATTGAGCGTCTGGATGATGTGGCGATGGAAAGCACCAGCGGCTGGAATAATGCCGGTACGGGTCATGCCGCCTATTGCGAATTGAATTACACCCCAGAGAAAGCCGATGGCTCGGTAGACGCCAGTAAAGCGTTTGCAATCAACGAGTCATTTGAGCGTACCCTGCAATTTTGGTCATATTTGGTGCAGCAAGAAGCCTTGCCAGAGCCGCCATCTTTCATTAATCCGACCCCGCACTTGAGCTTTGTGTGGGGTGAAAAAAACGTTGATTTTTTACGCAAACGCTTTGAAGTACTGAGCCAACACCCGATGTTCGCAGGCATGGAATACAGTGAAGATCCGGCTGTCTTGAAAGTTTGGATGCCACTGGTGATGAATGGGCGCGATCCCAACCAGCGCGTCGCCGGAACACGGGTGCTGCACGGTTCGGATGTGAATTTCGGCTCATTGACGCGCAGCATGATCGGCTATTTGCAGAACTTTGATAACGTTGACGTTCTTGTCAAGCACGAGGTGAAAAGCCTGCGCAAACAAGCCGATGGCAAATGGCGCATTGTGACCCAAGAAACCGATAGCATTTTAGACACGCTGACCCTGACGGCAGATTTTGTGTTTTTAGGCGCTGGCGGTGGTGCTTTGCCATTGTTGCAAAAATCCGGCATTGAAGAAGGCAAGGGCTACGGCGGTTTCCCTGTTAGTGGTCAATGGTTAGTCTGTAAAAAACCGGAAATTGTGAGTCAACACTTTGCCAAGGTTTACGGCAAAGCGTCGATTGGTGCGCCGCCAATGTCAGTGCCGCATTTGGATACGCGCATTATTGATGGCGAAAAAGCGTTGTTGTTTGGGCCTTTTGCCGGTTTCACCACCAAATTCCTGAAAGAAGGTTCGGTGTTGGATTTGGTCGAGTCGATCAAGCCGAACAATTTATTGCCAATGGCAAAGGTGGGTTTGAGCAGTTTTGACCTGATTCGCTACTTGGTGTCGGAAGTGATGCAGAACCATGATTCACGCATGGACGCTTTGCGCGAATATTATCCCGAAGCGCGTGATGAAGACTGGACATTGGCGAGTGCCGGTCAACGGGTACAAATCATTAAAAAAGACCCGGTGAAAGGCGGCAAGTTGGAATTCGGTACCGAGGTTATCACCGCTGCCGATGGTTCACTGGCAGGGTTGCTGGGTGCGTCTCCCGGTGCGTCGGTCACGGTGACGGCAATGTTGCAAGTGTTGGAGAAATGTTTTGCGACAGAAATGGCATCCGCTGCGTGGAAAACCAAGCTGAAGGCGATGATTCCCTCTTATGGCGAGTCGTTGGTGAATAACACCGCGTTGCTCCAAGAAGTGCGTGCATCCACATTGTCGACATTGGGTTTAATCAAATTAGCGTCTGATCATTGACTCAGGCAATGATAAGGATTGAATTAATTTTATTGTCGACAGATTGCCGGTTCATTACTATCCAATCAGCGGATAATTTTAATGGTTGTCCGACATTCTATAGAAAAAGCAAGATTCGCAGCAGCGAGCAAAGAGATGAACAACGGCTTGTCTTAGGTAACTAAGCACAGATTGCCGACATTTTACCGGTTTCGTTTACTTTTATTGATTCTGAGGAACACTACATGACAACTCGTGAAGCACAGATTGCAGCTCTGGAAAAAGACTGGGCAGAAAATCCACGTTGGGCAAGCGTTAAGCGCACTTACAGTGCGGCTGACGTAGTACGCCTGCGTGGTTCTTTGCAAGTTGATCACACGCTGGCAAAGCGTGGTGCAGCTAAGCTGTGGGATCTGGTTAACGGCGGCGCGAAAAAAGGCTACGTTAACGCTTTCGGCGCAATCAGCGCGGGTCAAGCGATGCAACAAGCTAAAGCAGGTTTGGAAGCGGTTTACCTGTCCGGCTGGCAGGTTGCGGCTGACGGCAATACCTCAGAAACCATGTACCCTGACCAATCTCTGTACGCTTATGATTCCGTACCAACCATGGTTCGCCGTATCAACAACACCTTCAAGCGTGCTGATGAAATCCAATGGGGTCGCGGTATCAGCCCGACTGACGAAGGCGGTATCGACTACTTCTTGCCTATCGTTGCTGACGCAGAAGCCGGTTTCGGCGGCGTTTTGAACGCTTTTGAACTGATGAAGAACATGATCACCGCAGGCGCGGCTGGCGTTCACTTTGAAGACCAATTGGCTGCTGTTAAGAAATGCGGTCACATGGGCGGCAAAGTGTTGGTTCCAACGTCTGAGGCGATTGAAAAACTGATTTCTGCACGTTTCGCGGCTGATGTCATGGGCGTTCCTACCGTTATTTTGGCGCGTACTGACGCTGAAGCAGCTAACCTGATCACGTCTGATCATGACGCAAACGACAAGCCATTCCTGACTGGCGAGCGTACTGCTGAAGGTTTCTACCGCGTTAAGAACGGTCTGGAACAGTCCATCAGCCGTGGCGTTGCTTACGCGCCTTACGCTGACATGGTGTGGTGTGAAACGGGCAAGCCTGACCTTGGCTTTGCGCGTGAATTCGCCCAAGCGGTACAAGCAGCTTGCCCCGGTCAGTTGTTGTCTTATAACTGCTCACCGTCTTTCAACTGGAAGAAAAACCTGTCTGACTCACAAATCGCTTCTTTCCAAGAAGATTTGGCAGCAATGGGTTACAAATACCAGTTCATCACCTTGGCGGGTATCCACGTTAACTGGTACAACAGCTTCCAGTTCGCACACGCTTACGCTCGCGGCGAAGGCATGAAGCACTACGTCAACATGGTTCAAGAACCTGAATTTGCGGCGCGTGAAAAAGGTTATACCTTCGTTTCTCACCAGCAAGAAGTGGGCGTTGGCTACTTCGATGACGTGACTACCGTCATCCAAGGTGGTTCTTCATCCGTAACAGCGTTGACTGGCTCTACTGAAGAAGAGCAATTCCATTAAGATTTGATGTTCAGACTTCGCGGTTTGAATAAGTAATCTGGAAAAGCCCGGCGCTAACACGTCGGGCTTTTTAATTTCAGCTATTGCAAGGAGATTCATGATGACATTCAAAACAGCCGACCTCTTAGACGACAACGAAGACAAGCCACTGCAAGTGGTACAACCGGGTTTCAACAACTACGGTGGTCGTTCCAAATTTGCGGGCGAAATCGTCACCATCAAGATTTACGAAGACAATTCCCTAGTACGCGAACTGGTTGCCGAAGATGGCAAAGGCAAAGTACTGGTGATTGACGGCGGCGGTTCTACCCGTTGCGCACTGCTGGGCGATATGCTCGCTGAAAAAGCCGCGAAAAACGGCTGGAACGGCATTGTCGTTTACGGTCTGATACGCGATTCCGTTGACATCGGTCAGATGGACATTGGTGTCAAAGCCCTCGGCACATTGCCGCTGAAAAGCGTCAAGCGTGGTGTTGGTTTGCGTAACGAAGTGGTGCGTTTCCACGATGTGACGTTTACGCCGGGTCAATACCTGTATTCAGATGAGGACGGGATGATCGTGTCTCCCGTTGCGCTATTGGGCGAATAACGGACACGATAACGAACGATGGATGGGGTAGAGACGCAAAATTTTGCGTCTCTACGGCGGTGTGGTTTATCAACGGCTACTTATCCAACTGGAAGTTCAGCTCGTTACTGTCCTTCTTGGCTGGCTCTGGTGGTTTCGCCGGAGCTTGCCCATCCAAACTAAACGGCAATTCGTTACTGCCTGAACTCGCTGCGGGTTTGCTGCTGCTTTCCATCTGGAAATTGATTTCTTGACTTTGTTCTACAGGTGCTTTGCCCTTATCCAAGAACGTTGTTACCAACCCCGGTGAGAACATCACAATGACCGTCATAAGCATTTGCAAACCGACCCACGGCACTGCGCCCCAATAAATATCGCTGCTTTTTACCTCTTTCGGCGCAACACCGCGTAAATAAAACAGCGCAAACCCAAACGGCGGGTGCATAAACGAAGTTTGGATATTCACACTTAAAATAATGCCAAACCACACCAACGCCGCCGTTGCTGCCGCAGGTTCACTGAACCCCATCGACACCAATACAGGGGTAAGGATTTTTTGGGCAACGGGGGCGAGCAACGGCACAAGAATGAATACAATCTCGAAAAAATCGAGAAAAAATGCCAAAAAGAAAATAAACAGATTGACGATAATTAAGAAACTCATCCAGCCACCGGGCAAGTCCGAGAACAGGCTTTCGACCCAATGCCCGCCGTCTACGCCTTGGAATACCACTGAAAACGTGGTTGCCCCGATTAAAATGAAGATGACCATTGAGGTAATGCGTGCGGTATTTTTGTAGGCTTGCTTTATTAAGCTCCACCATATTGCTGTGCCGCCGAGCTGTTTACGCCGCCAATACGCCAACAATACCGCACCCATTGCTCCCATTGCGCCGGATTCGGTCGGCGTAGCAATCCCCAGCATGATCGTACCCAACACCAAAAAAATCAGCACGGCAGTGGGAATAATCCCGAGTAACGCTTTCTTCAACAGGGCAGTGCCTTTAAGCGTGATCTCTTTTTCGGGAATCGGCGGCAACCAATCGGGGCGAATGCGGGTGAGTAAAAAGGTGTAACCCATGAACAAACCGATTTGCATCATCGCAGGAATCCACGCCCCCAGATACATCGTGCCGACATCCGCACTCGCGGTAGGCGTTTTTAACTGGTCAGCCAGAATAATCAGCACCAACGACGGTGGTACAATCTGCGCAATCGTTCCCGACGCGGCTAATACGCCCGTGGTGTAGCGCATGTTGTAGCCGTAACGCATCATCACGGGTAACGAAATCATCGCCATTGCAATCACTTGCGCTGCGACCGTGCCAGTAATTGCGCCCAGCACAAAGCTGACCAGAATCACCGAATAACCCAAGCCACCGTGTACCCGCCCAAACAATTGCCCCATCGAATCAAGCATGTCTTCGGCAAGGCGGCTACGTTCCAGCACCGCGCCCATGAAGGTAAAAAACGGTATCGCCAGCAACAATTCGTTGGCAATGACACTGCCAAAAATTCGCTGCGGAATCGCCTGCAAAAAAGACAGAGTGAAAAAGCCCATTTCAATCGAAATAAAGCCGAAAAACAGCCCGACCGCCATCAACGAAAACGCGACGGGGAAGCCGACCAGCATGAACAATACCAGCCCCGCAAACATTAGCAGGGGCATCATTTCCAAGGTAATCATTGCTCTGGCCTCTCGTAGTGGGTATCAAGCTGGATCTCGCCTTTGAGCGCGGCGAAGCGTTTCACCAGTTCCGACAAGCCTTGTAGGACTAGCAAACCGAAGCCGAGAGGCAGCATGAATTTTATGGGGTAACGCGGTAAGCCGCCGGAGTTGCTGGAGTGTTCCATGATGTCCCATGAGGGCAAAAACAGTGTTTTCCACGACAGCCATGCGAACAGGGTGCAGGCGGGGAGCAAAAATAGCAGTAGGCCAAAAATGTCGATCCACAAGCGGGCGCGGTCGGAAACGTTGCCGTAAATGATGTCTACGCGCACATGCCCGTTTTGCGCGAGTGTGTAAGATGCGCCTAGCATGACGGCTGCACCGAACAAGTACCACTGCAATTCCAGTGGCCAGTTGTCGCTGATGTCGAGGCTGTAGCGGAGTAGGGCGTTGCCTGCACTGACGACGCAGGCAAGCAGGATTAGGACGTTGGCGAGTTGCCCGAACTTGTCGTTCATCGCGTCAACGGCACGCGAAAAGGTTAGTAGCATGAAGAGTTCCCCTCACCCCAACCCCTCTCCCTCAAGGGGCGAGGGGCTAAGATGCCAATCGTTAGAGTTTTTTGGCGAATGCGAATTTGGCGTAGGATTGTTCTGCCACGCTAAACCATTGCGCTTGGTTATTGCGGAACACTTTCCAATCGTCGTAGATCTTTTTGAATTTGGGGTTGGCTTTGGATTCTTCTTCGTAAGTTTCCACAGTAGCTTTGAAGCAGGCTTCCATGATTTCGTCGTTGAACTGGCGCAATTTCACATCACCTTGCAACAAGTTAGCGAGGGCTTGCGGGTTATTCGCGTCGTACTTCGCCTGCATATCGTTGTGGGCTTGTTGGCAAGCGGCTTCCCACGCGGCTTTGTAGGCATCCGGTAATTTTTCCCACTGCTCTTTATTGACGTAGAACGACATTTGCGGGCCTGCTTCCCACCAACCGGGGGTGTAGTAGTTTTTGACGATTTTGGCAAAACCGAGTTTTTCGTCGTCGTAAGGGCCGACCCATTCCGCCGCGTCAATCGTGCCTTTTTCCAGTGCGGGATAAATTTCGCCACCGGGTAATTGCTGTGGCACAACGCCGAGTTTGCTCAAGACGCGCCCTGCAAAACCACCGACGCGGAATTTCAAACCTTCCAAGTCTTTGACCGTGTTGATTTCTTTGTTGAACCAGCCGCCCATTTGTACGCCGGTATTGCCGCCCATGAAATTGACGACGTTGTATTCAGCGAAGAGTTCGCGCATTAATTTCATGCCGTTGCCGTGCAACATCCACGCGGTTTGCTGGCGTGAGGTTAGGCCGAAGGGTACGGCGCAATCGAAGGCGAGGGCAGGATTTTTGCCGAAATAATAGTAAGAGGCTGTATGACCTGCTTCGACCGTGCCGTTTTGAATCGCATCCAATACTTGCAAGCCGGGAACGATTTCACCTGCTGCGAAGACTTTGATGGTGAATTTGCCGCCCGTGATTTTAGCCAGTGCCGTTGCGAGTACGTCGGATGCGCCGAAAATGGTGTCAAGTGATTTGGGGAAGCTAGAGGTTAAGCGCCAACTGACGGTGGGTAAATCGGCAGTAATCGCTTTTGCCGCTTCATCAGCAGCCAAAGCAGCACCAGAGGCCGCCACCAGTGCCGCAGCACCCGCAGCGGTTTGTTTCAGAAATGAACGACGTTCCATAGTTTCTCCTCTTTCTCGTTTGTAGTGCAAGGTGTGAGTGTAGCGCATATAATGCGCGGTTTCGATTACCACAACGGGAACACTTAAAACATGGCACAGTCTGTCAACAAAGTCGTGTTAGCCTACTCCGGCGGCTTGGATACTTCCATCATCGTGCGGTGGCTGCAAGAAAATTACGGGTGCGAAATCGTCACCTTCACCGCTGACATCGGTCAGGGCGAAGAAGTCGAACCTGCGCGTTCCAAAGCCTTGGCAATGGGCATTAAACCGGAAGAAATCTTTATCGAAGACCTGCGCGAAGAATTCGTGCGCGACTACGTGTTCCCGATGTTCCGCGCCAACACCATTTACGAAGGCGAATACCTGCTGGGTACGTCCATCGCCCGCCCATTAATCGCTAAGCGTTTGATTGAAATCGCGAACGACACGGGAGCGGATGCGATTTCCCACGGCGCAACCGGCAAAGGCAACGACCAAGTGCGCTTTGAACTCGGTGCTTACGCGCTGAAGCCGGGCGTAAAAGTAATTGCCCCTTGGCGCGAATGGGACATGAATTCCCGTGCTGATTTGATGGCGTATGCGGAAAAGCACAATATCCCCGTCGATTTCAAAAAGGCTGGCAAAAAATCCCCGTACTCGATGGATGCTAACCTGCTGCACATTTCTTATGAAGGCGGCCCTTTGGAAGATCCGTGGTTTGAAGCCGAAGAAGACATGTGGCGCTGGAGCGTTTCGCCAGAAACTGCACCAGACAAGCCTACCTATGTCGAAATCACCTTCAAAGGCGGCGATGCGGTAGCGTTAGACGGTCAAGAAATGTCCGCCTCTGCCATCCTCGAAACCCTCAACAAATTGGGTGGTGCAAACGGTATCGGGCGTTTGGATTTGGTGGAAAATCGCTACGTCGGCATGAAATCACGCGGCTGCTACGAAACCCCCGGCGGCACAATCTTGTTGCCTGCGCACCGTGCCATTGAATCACTCACCCTCGACCGCGAAGTCGCGCACCTGAAAGACAGCCTGATGCCCAAGTACGCCGAACTGGTTTACAACGGCTACTGGTGGAGTCCTGAGCGCAAAATGATGCAAACCATGATCGACGCATCGCAAGCCTTCGTGAACGGCACAGTGCGCATGAAGTTGTACAAAGGTGCGGTCACGGTTGCTGGTCGCAAATCCGACGACAGCTTGTTCGACGCACGCATTGCCACCTTTGACGATGACGGCGGCGCGTACAATCAGAAAGATGCGGAAGGTTTCATCAAGCTGAATGCGCTGCGGATGCGAATTGCTGCGGTCAAGGGTCGTTAATTCCTGATGGAAGCACGCTTGGAAAAATTGGAACTCCTGTTCATGGAACAGGAGCAAACGCTCGAAGCCTTAAGTCGCCAGATTTACCTGCAACAAAAAGACATTACCTCGGCGTTGCTGGAAATCGAACGGCTTAACGAAAAGCTCAAATCCATCACCCCATCTGCCGTCGGTAGTCAGGCGGATGAAACTCCACCCCCGCATTATTGATGTCTGATCGCTATCAATTGGTGCAAACCCCTGCACGGCTGGAACTACACGATACCCACGACCCCAAAGTGGGTGCGGTGTACGTCGATTTCGTGGAAGGCAAAGCCCAACACCGCCGTAAATTCGGTGGCGGCAAAGGGCAGGACATTGCCAAAGCGATTGGTTTACACAAATTCAAACACCCGCAGGTGATTGATGCAACCGCAGGTTTAGGGCGCGAATCGTTCGTGCTGGCGACGTTGGGTTGCACGGTGACGTTGCTGGAACGTTCGCCGGTGGTTCATGCCTTGCTTGCCGATGGTTTGCAACGGGCGCTGGCGAGTGATGATCAGGAAACGCTGGAAATTGCTTCGCGCATGACCTTGTATCCGGCAGATGCGCACGTATGGCTAACAGAACTTCCGGCAGTGGCATGGCCTGATGTAATTTATCTCGACCCCATGTTTCCCGATCGGCAAAAATCCGCTTTGGTACAAAAAGAGATGCGTTTTTTTCACGAAGTAGTGGGAGCCGATCCCGACAGTGATGGATTGTTAGCATTGGCTCAGGAACGCGCTAAGCGGCGGGTCGTCGTTAAGCGCCCACGTCACGCGCCTGAATTACACGGCTGTAAACCGGCTTTTGTCATCAGTGGTAAAACCGTGCGTTATGATGTTTATTTAGGCAAGGCAACTGCGCAAGAACACGCCCATCAGGAATAAAATACCGACCCATGCCATGACTCTGAGAATGACGCGGTATAATTGACGTTTTTCATGTGTATTCATAAGGTCGTGTCGTTGTGAAAAAAGATCATTTTCTGTTAATCGCCAGTGTGTCAGGAATGCTCGCAGTTGCATTAGGGGCATTTGGTGCACACGGTTTGGAAAAATTAGTCGATGCGAGGATGTTGCAACGTTTTCATACCGGTGTCGAGTACCAGTTTTACCATTCCTTGGCATTATTATTGATTAGTATTTTATATAAACAGATAAAAAATAAGTATGTTTATTATGCCGGTTGTGCATTTTTGTTAGGCATTGTGTTGTTCTCTGGTAGTCTCTATCTGTATGTTTTAACAGAAATTAAAGCATTCGTGCTGGTAACGCCCCTAGGTGGGCTTAGCTTTATTGTGGGATGGGTGCTACTGGCTTTTTCTGCAAAAAACAGTGCCTATTCAGAGAAAAGATAAGATAAATTTATTTCTTATTGCCATCAATTGCGTTATGATTTTTTTAGGATGGGTGCTGGTAGCGTGGGTGTCACAACGAAATAGATAAGCAAACCCTATACTAACTGGCTAACTGTAGTTAGGTTATTCTTGGAATATGACCATGAGTTATACACCGTTTAAATTTTTTGGTAAAAATTCACGCGGGCGCGATTTTGTCGTCGGTGATATTCATGGCTCTTTTTCAGCGCTAGAACGGCTGTTGCAGCGTATTGATTTTGATCCTGAGGCTGATCGGGTGTTTTCGGTCGGGGATCTGATTGATCGTGGTGCGGAGTCGCATCGCGTGATTGAGTTTCTCAACCACAGTTGGTTTCATTCAATCATGGGAAATCATGAACGCATGTTGCTGGACTCAGAATACAACGCCGCAGTGTTGGAAAACTGGACTCGCTACAACGGCGGTGCTTGGTGGAAGCGTGTCCCTGAGCATATTCGACCGCGCATTCGCAATGTGTTGGCGCAATTGCCACTGGCCTTTGAGGTATCGACGGCGAACGGGCATATTGGCATTGTTCATGCTGATATTCCGACGGGGATTCCTTGGCATCAATTCATCCGTTCGTTGGAATCAGACCCCGATATGGAAGAATACGCGCTGTGGTCGCGCAATCGCTACAAACATTTCAAGATGATGGGGCGCACTGTGGCTGTCGATGGCATTGACTTGGTGGTATTTGGGCATACGCCAGTCAGTAAGCCGTTACACACCGCGAATTTCTATTATATTGACACCGGTGCTGCGTTGTTAGATGACAAAGCTTTAGGCACATTAACCTTGTTGCAAATTCATCCGGTGATGGCGTTGCATCAATTGGATGTGCGCACTGAGGAAGATGTTCACGCTCCGGCGTGATTATTAACCGAACCGGCACAAAAAAGGGCGGATGATATTCCGCCCTTTTTCGCATTTACCGTTACCCAACACATTCACCTCTCAGCAACTAGCGCTTACGGCTGCACCAATTGTGGGACGTGGAGGGAACATCGTGGCAATCCGGCTGGCAATCGTGTCTTGACGGCGCGACACTTCGCGGATTTCAGGGCGATTGATGAAACTGGCTAAGGTCAAATTATCCAAAAATTCATACAAACGTCCGCTCAAATCTTCCCACAGTTGATGGGTTAAGCATTTCTCACCACCGTGGCAATCTTTAGTGCCAAGGCAACGGGTTACGTCAATGTTTTCGTCTACCGCATTAATGATTTCCGCGATGCTGATCTGGCTGGAAGGGCGGCCTAAACGATAACCACCGCCTGGGCCGCGCACCCCTTCCACTAAACCTTCTTTACGCAACTTTGCAAACAATTGCTCAAGATAAGACAAAGAAATGCCTTGGCATTGTGAAATATCTGCCAGCGTGACAGGGCCTTGATGATCGTGAATCGCCAGATCCATCATGGCAGTGACCGCGTACCGACCTTTTGTTGACAGTTTCATGGAGATGCTCCTTAGCAGTGTGACTGCGTTTTAAATCCCGACTGAATTACTCAGTATCTTAAATAAACCTAGCGTACTAGTCAAGAATATTTGTACGTTTAAGTTATACAAAAGATAGACTGTGTTAAGTAGCATTAGTATAGGTATGCGCAACAAATATTGCAAAAGCTGTACACGGTTGTTTCACAGTATTAACCCTAGGTGAAACAGTGCCCCTGTCGGCGTAAGTAATTTGTCCACTTGTACAAGAATCTGTTCATGCGCCACCGACACAGTAGCATCGTGTCTAACTCTTTATTCCAATACTGTACAGGGTCTTCGGTCAGTCGGCAGCGGTGACTCACCACCTCAGCTTGGCGCGAATCGTGGTAAACCCGAATCAGCATATCCGGGCGGTTGTCTTTGGCATTATGGCTTTCGTCAAACAAATACGTCAGCATCAACGTGCTGGTATGAGACGTGTGATCGAGAATCGTGAGTGAAACCGGAATGCCGTTTGCCACCCGTGATACCGTTGCTTGCGGTAAGATACGTATGTCGCCGCATAATAGACGCAACTGGATATAATTTATTTCGTACATTTCCATCAGCGCGGCGAAAGATTTTGGGCGTGGCGCGAAGGTGGCGGGTTGTTCTTTGACTAACATAAATCCATAATGACTAAATGATTTGTGCGGCTGCGATGCTGTGCAGATGAAGTCTCGAATCCTAACAAAAACCTACTGGCAAGCGTACTCCCATGACTATCCAGACCATTAAAACCACACCTTTCGATGACCAAAAACCGGGAACATCCGGTTTACGGAAAAGCGTCAAGCAATTCAAGAAGCCTGATTATTTGCAAACCTTTGTACAAGCCATTTTCAATACCTTGAACAATGTACAAGGAAGCACCCTGATTCTCGGCGGTGACGGGCGTTATTTTAACCGCGAGGCGATTCAAATCATTCTGCGCATGGCCGCCGCCGCTGGGTTTGGGCGGGTGATTTTGGGGCAGGGGGGAATTCTATCGACTCCTGCTGCGTCTAATCTGATCAGGCAATACCAAGCCATCGGTGGCATTATTTTATCGGCAAGCCACAACGCGGGCGGACCGGATGGCGATTTCGGTATCAAATTCAACGGTGCTAACGGCGGCCCCGCTCCAGAAAGTCTGACGGAAGCGATGTTTGCGGAATCCAAACAGCTTCACGAATACCATATTGCGCCACTTCAGCCGATTCCGGTCGACAAGTTGGGGACGTACCAAGTGGCGGGCATGTCGGTGGAAGTGATTGATTCCGTAAGCGCTTACCTTGCACTGATGGAAACCATTTTCGATTTTGACAAAATTGCTGCGTTGCTGACCTCCGATCATTTCAAGATGCGTTTTGATGCGATGCACGCGGTGACAGGCCCTTACGGTCATCGGATATTGGAAGAACGCTTGGGTGCACCTGTCGATACGGTGATTCAAGGCGAACCGTTGGCAGACTTTGGTGGCGGGCATCCTGACCCGAATCAAACGCACGCGCACGAGTTGATGGCAATGCTGTATGCGCGGAATTCCGACATTGATTTCGGCGCCGCCTCGGACGGCGACGGCGACCGCAATATGATTTTGGGCAAGCGTTTTTTTGTCACCCCTAGCGATAGCCTCGCGATTTTGGCAGCAAATGCTCGCCTGATTCCGGGCTACAAAGACGGCATTGCAGGCATTGCGCGTTCCATGCCGACCAGCCAAGCGCCGGATCGTGTTGCGGCGAAACTGGGTATCCCGTGTTTTGAAACCCCGACCGGCTGGAAGTTTTTCGGCAACTTATTGGACGCTGGCAAGATCACGCTGTGCGGTGAAGAGAGCTTTGGTACAGGTTCTGATCATGTGCGCGAAAAAGACGGTTTGTGGGCAGTGTTGTTCTGGTTGAACTTGCTGGCGGAAAAGCAGGATTCGGTGGAAAACATCGTGCGCAAGCATTGGGCGGAATACGGGCGTAACTACTATTCACGTCACGATTACGAAGCGATTGAGCTGAAAGACGCCAATGCTCTGGTGGATGCGTTGCAGGCACAGTTGCCGGGTTTGGTAGGCAAACAGTTTGGTGCTTTGACGGTCGGAGCAACCGATAATTTCACTTACACCGATCCGGTCGATGGTTCAGTGAGCAAGAATCAAGGAATTCGCATCCTGTTTACCGACGGTTCGCGCATTATCTTCCGCTTATCGGGTACGGGGACACAGGGCGCAACCTTGCGCGTTTACCTCGAAAAGTACGAAGCCGATGTCAGCAAACACGATCAGGAGGTGCAAGACGCGCTGGCTGATCTTCTCGCCATCGTGCAACAGGTTGCCAGAATCGAGCACTTTACTGGGCGCGAAGCGGCGGATGTTGTGACCTGATATTTGATATTTGATATTTGATATTTGATATTTGATATTTGATATTTGATATTTGATATTTGATATTTGATATTTGATATTTGATATTTGATATTTGATATTTGATATTTGATATTTGATATTTGATATTTGATATTTGATATTTGATATTTGATATTTGATATTTGATATTTGATATTTGATATTTGATATTTGATATTTGATATTTGATATTTGATATTTGATATTTGATATTTGATAGGCTCTTCGGTAATTCCCGTGGTGAGCCACAACATGTAGTTTTGACCTTATGCAAAAGATTGTCCTCGCGCAAAGCGTAGGTCAATCTGAATCTGCTGAAAAAATCGTTTAACATCCAACAAGCCATAACAGCGTCGTTTGATGACTTTAAGCTTGTTGTTCAAGCCTTCGACAAAACCCGACGTATGCCGGTCTTCAAAATAGTTGGTAATGCTGTCTTGCCAAGTTTCGAGCAAGGTCAGGAATTTATCGAAACAGCTTAGCCCTGATTCCGTCACTTTCTGTTTCCAAGCATCCAATTGTTGGTTGGCTTCGGCTTTGGTTTGGTATTTCATGAAGGTTGCCGTCAGTTCATGACGTAACAGCCATGCTTGTTTCAGTTCCGGTGCATAGCCCAAGAAATGGCTGACTTGTGCTTGTTGTTCTGCGTCCAGCGACCAGAAATGGTGACGAAACGGCCATAACATCCCCTGACAGTACTGTTGGTAGATGTCCTCTGGAAGGTTTTTCTTGAGTGTTGTCAGCGTTTCTTTGCGCAAATTATCCACCGCCTTGTTGTAGTATTGTGCCACATGGAAACGGTCAACCACGATGTGCGCATGGGGCAACGTTTCCTTGACGGCGTTGCTGTAACCTTCATGCATATCGCAGCAAACGCGCTTTACCGTGGCTTTCAGGTGCGCGGGAATGCTGTTGAGAAACGTCACCACCGTTTCTTTTAGGCGATTGGGTAGGATTGCCAGTACACAAACTTGGTCGTTCTTATCCAAGGTGGTGATGATCGCGACAAAATCCTTG
Organism: Thiothrix subterranea; assembly: GCF_016772315.1. Lineage (NCBI taxonomy): Bacteria > Pseudomonadati > Pseudomonadota > Gammaproteobacteria > Thiotrichales > Thiotrichaceae > Thiothrix > Thiothrix subterranea. Next base: position 3,150,697 of record NZ_CP053482.1, read on the forward strand.
TGACCTTTCTTCAGGGCTATCTCGTCAATACCCAAGGTGCGTAATTGGGTGTAATCCGCCCACTCCACCTTGGCACGGATGCAACGATTAACCGCCCCTTCCACCGCATCATGCCCGACATGGCAACGGCGGCTAACATCGCTTACCGTGGAATTACCCAACATGCTCACCAACCAAGCATCAAACGCTTTGGTGTGCGGGCTACGGGGTTCGTGCCAGCTTAGTCGTTGAGTTGTGGTCGGGTGATCATCACAGTGAGGGCAACGGTAACGTTTGGGGCGGATTTCTATCCATACATCACGCCCAAATACCGGCAGGTGGCGCAGCAGGATCGGTTGATCATAACCATGAAACTCCGTGATCTCCCGCCCACAACGGCGGCAAGTCGTCGCGTTCAGGCTGCTTTCCACCTCTAGGATGAATTCACCCTTTTCACCAGAACGGTTTGATAGTATGTGAACATCGGGAATGTCGAGCGGAATTTGGAAGGTTGCGGTCATTGTTAGCTTCTACCTGCCGATGGTTGATATAGCCTCAATACTATATGTTGTGGCTCACCACGGGAATTACCGAAGAGCCATTTGATATTTGATATTTGATATTTGATATTTGATATTTGATATTTGATATTTGATATTTGATATTTGATATTTGATATTTGATATTTGATATTTGATATTTGATATTTGATATTTGATATTTGATATTTGATATTTGATATTTGATATTTGATATTTGATATTTGATATTTGATATTTGATATTTGATATTTGATATTTGATATTTGATATTTGATATTTGATATTTGATATTTGATATTTGATATTTGATATTTGATATTTGATATTTGATATTTGATATTTGATATTTGATATTTGATATTTGATATTTGATATTTGATATTTGATATTTGATATTTGATATTTTTTTGATATTTGATATTTGATATTTGATATTTGATATTTGATATTTGATATTTGATATTTGATATTTGATATTTGATATTTGATATTTGATATTTGATATTTGATATTTGATATTTGATATTTGATATTTGATTTATTGAATGCCTTGTGCGTTAAGGTAATCCCGCACCTCGGCTGGTGAACCCGTAAACACCAGCCGATCCTGCTTCTTACTGATCTGGTAATCATACATCGGGTCGTAATAATCCAACAAAATGAGGCGCACCACATCATAATGCCCCTCAGTTTGCCCCGTCCGTTCTTGGTGCGCCAATGCAGCCTGCATCGTCTGGCGTACTTGTTGGTAACGAACCCCGCCCAAGCGTCGCTGAATTTTATCCAAACTGCCCAGCAAGTACGCACTAAACGCGGCAAAACCTGCGGCTTCATCACCGTTATGCAGCGTGATGAAGGCTTGCAAATTATCCAGCACATACTCCTGATAACTGATTTCTACCCGCTCCTCATCCGGCAATTGCATCAAGATCACCGGCGCTTCCGAGAGCCGCTTGAAAAACGTTTCGGGTAAATGTACCGAGCCGATACTGCGGCTTTCATCTTCAAATAATAGGGTGGTTTGCTGTTGGCTAATCTTGCGCAGTAAGGCAATGCTCAGGGTGTTTTCAAACTGGATTTGCGTCGGTTGACGCTGTGCTTGTGAGCCGAATGCTGAGCCGCGATGGTTCGCTGTTCCCTCCAAATCAATCATTTGAGTGATGGTTTGCAGAAAACGGGTTTTGCCAGAACCCGTGCGTCCGCTGAGAATAATAGGCTGTAGTCGGTTCGGTAAACTGTCCAATTGTTCCCGCAAGAACTGCCGCATCTGCTTATAGCCACCATCAACACGCGGGTATTCGATGCCTGTGTATTCGTACAGCAATTGCTGCGAGATGCGCGAGCGCAATCCCCCCCGGAAGCAGTACAACACACCATCAGGGTGCTCACGGGCGAAGGCTGCCCACGCCGCTACCCGTGCATCCTTAATATCGCCGCTGACTCGTTGCATCCCCAAGGCAATCGCCGCGTCTTGCCCTTGCTGTTTATAGCAGGTGCCGATGGCTTCGCGATCCGCGTCATCCATCAGCGGGTGATTGACAGCGTTAGGAAATGCCCCTTCCAGAAATTCCACGGGGGCGCGGACATCCAACAATGGTCGGTCGGATAGGAACAGGCTGTGCAAATCGTCAATCAGCGGTAGATGCTTACCAAGGTCTTTGGGATTCATGATGCTTATTCCAACGTAATCAGCGCGTTACCGGCAACGGGTTCGCGTAAGTAGCCAATCGGTTGCAAGTCCATACCTGCCTGTTGGCACACGGCTAAGAATTCCGCTTCGCCTTCGGGCGCAAGTGCGACCAGCAAGCCGCCGCTGGTTTGGGGGTCGCAAATGATTTGCCGTTGGCGTTCTGTCATTGCACCCAGCGCATAACCGTAGCTGTCGAAATTGCGTTTCGCCCCACCGGGTGAGCAATCCATTTCCAGATATTGCGGGATGTGTGGCAATACCGGCACTTGGTCGAACTGAATAACTGCTTGCAAGCCGCTGCCTTCGCACATTTCGCGTAAATGCCCGCCCAGCCCAAAGCCGGTGACATCGGTGAGCGCGGTGACGGCTGGCATTTCGCCGAATTGTGCGCCGATGCTGTTCATCTGGCACATGGTATCAATCGCAAGATTGGCATGTTCTGGCAACAAAACTTTGCGTTTTTGCGCGGTGGTGAGGATGCCGATACCCAACGGTTTGGTGAGATACAGCTTGCATCCGGCTTGCGCAGTGCTGTTTTGCTTGAGGTGACGGGTTTGCACAATGCCCGTGACTGCCAAGCCGAAAATGGGTTCGGGTGCGTCGATGCTGTGACCGCCTGCGAGGGGAATGCCTGCATCCTGACATGCTTTGCGCCCACCTTCGACGACTTCACGCCCGACTTCTGGCGGCAATTTGTCGAGCGGCCAGCCGAAAATCGCAATCGCCATGATCGGTTTACCGCCCATTGCGTAGACATCGCTGATGGCATTGGTGGCGGCAATGCGTCCAAAAGTGAACGGATCATCGACAATCGGCATGAAAAAATCGGTAGTGCTGATGACAGCAGTGCCATTGCCTAAATCGTAAACGGCAGCATCATCGCGGGAACTGTTACCGACCAGCAAAGCATCGCAAACATCAGGTGGCAGTTGGCTGTGTAAGATGACATCCAGTACGGCGGGGGCAATTTTACAGCCACAACCGGAGCCGTGGCTGTATTCGGTCATGCGGATGGGGGTTTCCATGTACGGCAATCCTTGGCAAAGCAAAGGACTGCATCATACATCACACCCCTTGACCCGTCAGCACGACCCGCACGGTATCGAACAGAATCCGCATATCCATCCACACGCTTTGATGCTTGATGTACTCCATATCGTAACGGTGTTTGTGTTTGGCATCTTCCACCGATGCGCCATAGGTGTAGCTGACTTGCGCCAATCCAGTCACACCGGGCTTGACGCTGTGGCGCACGCGGTAAAACGGGATATGTTTTTCCAAATCATGGATAAACACTTCACGTTCTGGGCGCGGCCCAACCAGCGACATATCGCCTTTGAGTACATTGAGCAGTTGCGGCAATTCATCAATGCGGGTTTTGCGGATGAATTTGCCGACTCGTGTAATGCGGCTGTCATTTTTAGAAGCCCAGCGTGCGCCATCTTTTTCGGCGTCTTCACACATTGAGCGAAACTTGAAGATGTTAAATTCTTGATTAAACAAGCCGGTGCGCCGTTGTTTGAAAAAGACTGCGCCGGGCGATTCGCATTTGATCGCGATAGCCGTGATCAGCCAAAGGGGTAATGTCATGATTAACAGCAATAAGGATACGCCCACATCCAGCCCGCGCTTCAGGAATGGGTAGTAACTGCTTGTATGCTGCCGTTTGCCACTGTCTTTTAGTAAGTCAACCCTACTAGGTACATACACATATGTCATGACGCTTGCTCCACAAAGACCGTGCGGGGACACTTTTCCACAGGCCATTATTTTTAATATTGGTTAGAATGAAATATTTATTGCTTGTGGATACTATGCGACGGGCGCAGGTGTGCCTCAACGCCATGACCTATAATCGCGGCTATTTAGCTGACGAAATGCTTAATGAGAAAAATTAATGGAAATTAACGCATGATCTGCGACATGCCGCCCATGACCGGGAGCATGATAGAAAGGACAATTAAGGTCACGATACCGCCCATCACCAGAATCAATCCGGGTTCGAGCAAACTGAGCATGGTGGCAATTTTGGTTTGCACTTCGCGCTCTTGCTGAATGGCGGCGCGTTCCAGCATTTCATCGAGTTTGCCACTGCCTTCACCGCTGGCAATCAGATAAACCATCATTGGTGGGAAATAGCCGGAACGTTCCAGCGCTTTGTGAATCGGCATCCCTTCACGCACTTTTTCAGCCGCTTCCAGCACCGAGCGGCGCATCGGAATGCTGATGACGACTTCCGCAGAAATTTTCATCGCGTCCAACACCGTTACGCCACTGCTGCTGAGGATGCTGAAGGTGCGGGCAAAGTTTTCGGTGTTAATGCCACGGGTAATGCGCCCGATGACCGGCAAACGCAACAGCAGCCGGTGGTAACGCGCTTTCCACACAGGGCGTTGCAATAGCCACACGATTCCCGCAATCACCAAAATAATGCCAATGAGCAAGGTTAAGCCGTGGTTTTGCAGGAATTCGCTGGCAGCAATCAGCATTCGCGTGAGCAAGGGCAACTCAATGTCCAACGTCGAAAATGCTTCCACGACTTTGGGGACAACAAAGCGCAGCAAGGCGGATACCACGCCAATCGCAACCAGCAATAAAATCAAGGGGTAAGCCAGCGCAGTGGTGACTTTTTGCTGATTATGCTGGCGATTTTCGGTGTAATCCGCCAAGCGTTCCAAGACTTCGGACAAATGCCCAGATTGTTCGCCCGCGCCCACCGTTGCGCGATACAACACCGGAAACGCACCGGGGAATAAGCCTAATGCGCCTGCCAGCGTGTGACCTTCCATGACCCGTGAGCGTATCGCCGAAAAAATACGGCGCGAGGAGTTGCGTTCGGTTTGGCGCACCACCGCACCCAAGGCTTCCTCAATCGGCGAACCCGCACGTACTAAAGTAGCAAGTTGGCGTGTCATCAGCGCAAGATCGGCAGGGTTGAGTCGCCCGCCACCAAACAAGGAACGGCTTTCGGATTTTTTCTGCTTTTGCGCGACTTCATTGACTTCCAGCGGGATCAAATCGCCATTGCGCAATAATTGGCGTACTTGGCGCGGCGTATCCGCTTCCATAATGCCGCGTTCTTCCTTACCGGCGGCATTCAGGGCGAGGTATTCAAACGCGGGCATTAATGCGCATCCTCACGGGTGACGCGCAATACTTCGTCTAGCGAGGTGCGGCCTTCCAAGACTAAGCGAATACCGTCTTCGCGAATGCTGGGGCTGTGTTGGCGGGCGTAAGCTTCGAGTTGCATTTCGCTTTTGTGGTCGTGGATCATTTGGCGCAAGCCGTCATCCAGCGCCACCAGTTCGTAAATCCCCAAGCGCCCGACGAAACCGCGATGGTTACAGGCAGGGCAACCGACCGGCTTGTAGAGAATCGGGCGGGCAGTGTGCGGGTCGGCGCGGAGGATTTGCATTTCACCGTCATCAGCAGGCGAAGCTTGTTTGCATTCGGGGCAAAGCACCCGTACCAGCCGTTGCGCGACCACACCGAGTAAGCTGGAAGCGAGCAAATAAGGTTCGACACCCATGTCTTGCATACGGGTGACAGCACCCACAGCAGTATTGGTGTGCAAGGTGGAAAATACCAAATGCCCGGTCAAACTGGCTTGCACCGCAATTTCAGCGGTTTCCAGATCGCGGATTTCACCGACCATGACCACATCCGGGTCTTGGCGCAAAATGGCGCGTAAGCCGCGTGCAAAGGTCATGTCGACTTTGCTATTGACTTGGGTTTGCCCAATGCCGTCAATGTAGTATTCGATAGGATCTTCGACGGTGAGAATATTGCGGCGTTGGTCGTTTAAGTGCGTCAGACCCGCGTACAGCGTGGTGGTTTTCCCTGAACCGGTGGGACCGGTAACGAGAATAATGCCGTGTGGCTTTTCGATCAGTGCTTGCAGGCGGTCATAAATTTTCGGATCCATGCCCAGGTGTGACAGATTCAAGCGTCCGGCTTGCTTGTCCAATAAGCGCAATACCACCCGTTCGGTGTGACCGGAGGGCAGGGTGGAAACCCGCACGTCGACGCCGCGTCCGGCAACGCGCAAGGAAATGCGTCCGTCTTGAGGCAGGCGTTTTTCGGCAATATCCAAGCGTGCCATGACTTTGATCCGCGAAATAATCACGGGCGCGAGTTTTCGCGGTGGTTCGATGATTTCACGCAAAATCCCATCGACACGCATTCGCACCGACATACGGGTTTCAAAGGTTTCGATATGGATGTCGGATGCGCCTTCCTTCACCGCTTGGGTCAACAATGCGTTGATCAGGCGGATAATCGGGGCATCGTCTTCGGATTCCAGCAAGTCTTCCGGTTCGGGTAATGACCCGGCAATGTCTTGCAAATCGGCATCATCACCGATGTCTTGCATCATCGACGCGCCGACTTGGCTGCGGTCATAATGCGCTGCCAGCAAGCGGTCAAAGGTGGCATTGTCAACCGTTTGAAACTGCAAATCGGCGTAGCTGAGGCGTTGCACTTCTGCCAATGCCAGTGGTGTGACTCCAGTACGACACAGCACCAGTGGTTGTTGCCCACTGGTTTGCAGCAAAATGCCGTGGCGTTTGGCGAAGCTGTACGGCAAGCTCAACGCAAGGCTGAGTGGCTCTTCGGCAATGGCTAATGCATCCTGCCCGCTCATAATGCCCCGCTACAGAATGGGTCGGATTTGTTGCAGGTGCTTTTTCCCTGAGTGACTGGTTGCACGGGGGCGGGTGGGCGCGGCGGCGGATTGTGCAAGCTGTCAGCCGAGCCGTTGATGACGCGATTCATATCCGGCGGCAGGGTGGATGCGCTTTCGGACAAACGATTGCGCTGTAATACTTTGCTGCGCTGTTGTTGCTGCTGCATGGTTTGGTATTTCATGCGGGTGTAGGCATCGGCGGATTTGCCATCCGGCATAATAATCGGGTGGATGAACACCATCAGGTTGTTTTTGGTTTTATTGGTGGTGTTGTTGCGGAAAGCGCCGCCGATAACGGGTATATCACCCAATAACGGCACTTTGCTTTCGGAATCGCGGTAATTGTCTTCGATCAAACCGCCCAACACCAGTATTTGCCCGTCTTCCACCATGACATTGGTGGTAATGCGGCGTTTATTGGTAATGAGATCCGACGCGCCGGAACTGCTGGAGGCGACGTTGGAAGTTTCCTGTTCAATTTTGAGATTCACGGTTTCGCCCCGGTTGATTTGTGGGGTGATTTTGAATTTCAAACCGACATCTTTGCGTTCAATCGTGGTGAACGGGTTGGTGGTGTCGTTCGCGGCATTGGTGGAACGCCCGGTGATGAAGGGGACTTCTTGCCCGACGGTGATTTCGGCTTCTTCGTTATCCATCGTCACCAGCGTTGGGGTGGAAAGGATATTGGTGGCGGCATCGCCTTTGAGCGCTTCGACAATTGCGCCGAAGCTGTTGTTACCCCCCGCCAGCAATAAACCGTTAGGAATGCTGGGGATGGTATTGGCTTGCACTGCGCCGACAATGCCAGCGAGTGTGCTAATGCCACCAAAGTTGCTGTAACCGACCGGGCCGCTGCCGTCATTCGCGCCGTTCGCCAGCAAGGTTGCGCCAAGTTGGTTGGAAAGGTCGGTGGAGACTTCAGCAATGACGGCTTCGACCAAAACTTGAGCGCGGCGGCGGTCAAGCTGATTGATCACCGCAATCATGTTTTTCTGCATGGTGGGGGGACCGCTGATGATAATCGAATTGCTGCTTTTATCTGCCAAGACCTTGATGTTGCTGCTGCCAGCGGTGGCGCCGGGCGTGCCATCAGGCGACATGCCCGCGCCGCCTGCATTGGCTGCACTGTAGTCGTAGTAACCACTTCCGCCGTATTGCTGAATATTTGGCGCGACCCCATTCAGCACATTGACCACATCTTCGGCTTTGGCGTAGCGCAGTTGAATGACTTTGGTGTCACCTTCAATGGCGCGTTTGACATCCAGTTTAGCGATGGCGCTTTTCAGGCGTTCGCGGGTTTGCCGGTCGCCGGAAATCAGGACGCTGTTGGTGCGTTCATCGGCTGATATTTTGCTCCCCCCGGCAGGCATCATGCCACCGGCGGCAGCCGCTGCATTACCACCGCCAACCAAGCCTTGTAAGGTAACGGCAACTTGTGAAGCCACCGCGTATTCGAGCGGCACCAGTTCAAAATCTTCGTTATTGGGTTTATCGACGCTGGCAATCACTTCCATTAAGCGGGCAACGTTTTGGGCTTTGCCCTTTAAAGCGATGGTGTTGCTGGCTTGGTTGGGCAGAATGCTGGTTTCGCCCTGACCACTCAGCGGCATCAGGGTTTGAATCGCGGTAGTAACGGGGATGTATTCGAGTTTGACCACTTGGGAAATCGTGGCATCCGGGTCGCTTTCTGCTGGGTTAGCCACCATCGGGGCGACGTTGCCACGGGCTTTTCCGGCGGGAACAATTTTGATGAGGTCGCCGCTTTCCACCGCTTCAAAGCCGTGAACTTGCAGCACTGACAGAAAGGCTTCGTACAAGCCGTCTTTGTCTAACCCACGCCCGGAAATAAAGGTAACTTTGCCGCGTACTTGCTGATCGACGATGAAATTCTTGCCGGTGGTTTTGGCTACAATATCAATCAACTGGCGGATTTCAGTATCTTGCAGATTAATGCGGGTGGCATCTTCCGCATTTAAGGCTGCACTTGTGGTTAATAGCCAGAGCGAGCAAGCCAAAAGACTGCTGGAAAAAAGGGAACTGCGTTTATGGTGGTGCGATTTCATTAAAGACCTGTATCCGTTTACGATCGGCTGGCGGCAATGTCCCGCAAGGTTGGTACGGCAAGCCCCGCAGTATCCGCAATCTGTATGGCACGTTGCAAGCGTGCGGGAGCGCTGCGCCCCATGCATGGGTGTTCGGGGTCGCCAGCAAAGGCAACCAACATGGCTTGTAACAGTTCCGCATGATCCAAGGTTTTGCCCGTTAAGTATTGTTGCAGGGCGTGTACATCGTGCGCCAGTGCTTCAACCAAGGCGGAGTGTTGCGCCCAAAGTGTGCTTACTGTTCCGCCAACACGTAGCCCCGCAATGTTGCTGACCAGAATATAGTAGTTTTTGCGCACCAGCTCGAATAATAATTCCGCGTGATCATGCACCAGATAATGGGGAATATCCAGCGCATTCAGACTGGCGGCTAATAATGCAGCATTATGCCCGTACACGGGGGAGGGAACGACGATTTTAACGGTTTGCCCACGCTTTTTTTCAAACCAAACCGAAATCACGGTGGGGTCAATCAACCCATGCTGTTCCCAATCTGGCGGTAATAATTCGTTTTGGAGCAGGGCTACCCGCGTTTTCCAAGCATCGGGGAGTTGTGCCAAAGTGGGGTGCAAGTCGGCTTCGCCCACGGCAACGATGACTAGCGCGGGTTCGGGAATTTGCGCGGCTTCTGCTGACATTGGCATACTGCGGGTGATCGGGTAAACCGGATGCCCTAGGCGCAAGAAACCGTGTGCCAGCACTGCACCGATTTCGCCGATTCCGATAATGACAATAGGTTGTTTCACCCTGCGCTCCTTAATTCACTCAATGTATCCGCTAAGTGGCTGAGTCTAGCCAACCTAGTGCAGCGCCTCAAGTGAAATGACGGTAACGTTGCGATTGCATAGCCGCCACTGGCAATGACCGTTATAATGCGGCAATCTTTTAGCGTTGTAGGAAATGTTCCAACATGAATCTGATTTCGCCATTTAAAGGCTTGCGCCCCGCTCCGGGTCGTGCCGCTGAAGTGATTGCCCCGCCGTATGATGTGCTGAATTCTGCGGAAGCGCGGGAGCGGGCAGCAGGCAAACCCTGGAGTTTTTTGCATGTCTCCAAGCCGGAAATTGATTTGCCGGAAGATACCGACCCGTATAGCCCAGTAGTGTATGCCAAAGCTGCTGAAAATCTGGCGCGTATTATCGACGCGGGTTTGTTGGTGCGCGATGAGCAGCCGTGTTATTACGCTTACCGCTTGATTATGGATGGGCATTCGCAAACCGGCTTGGTGGCGGGTGCGTCGGTGGCGGATTACGATACCAACCGAATTCGTAAACACGAATTTACCCGCCCGGTGAAAGAAGATGATCGGGTGCGTCAGATTGATGCGGTGAATGCGCAAACTGGCCCCGTGTTACTGGCTTACCCCGATACGCCGGTGGTGGATGCGATTTTGGCGGCGGCTTCGCAAGCGGCACCGGCGTTGGATGTGACCGCTGATGATGGCATTCAACACACGTTATGGGTGATTGACGATGCGGCGAGCATTGTGCAATTGACTGCCGCGTTTAATGCGATGCCCGCGATCTACATTGCGGATGGGCATCACCGTTCGGCGGCGGCGTCGCGGATTGCGAAAATGCGCAATAATCAGCAAGGGTCTGATTTTTTCCTCTCGGTGATTTTCCCCGCGCATGAGATGAAAATCTTCGACTACAACCGCGTGATTAAGGATTTGCACGGGCTTGACCCCACACAATTCCTCGCGGCGGTTGAGGAACATTTTGCGCTAGAGCCTTCTGCCACACCGGTTAAGCCGGATGCACCCGGTATTTTTGGGATGTACATGGATGGGCAGTGGTTCAAATTGACCCTGAACCCCGAACTGATGCCGAATGACGATCCGGTAGCGCGTTTGGATGTGAGCCGTTTGGCGCGTTATTTGATCGAGCCGATCTTGGGCATTAGTGACCCGCGTCGTGATGACCGCATTGATTTTGTGGGCGGAATTCGCGGTTTGGCGGGCTTGGAAAAGCGCGTGGATAGCGGTGAAATGGCCGTCGCGTTCTCGCTTTACGCCACCAGTATGCAAGACCTGATGGCGGTAGCCGATAACAACGATGTAATGCCGCCAAAGTCGACGTGGTTTGAGCCGAAACTGGCGGATGGTGTGGTGTCTTACTTGCTGGACTAAGCTGAGGCTTGACAGGGTGGGCTAAATTTGCCCGCTCTGTTGCTTGTGTGTATCAGTATCCACTTATATACTTGTGGCATGAAACATACTAACACCAAGAGCAAACCGGCTCACCACGTGAACGTTGGACTGGACGTCTTCGGCAATGCCATCCCTGAAATAAAATCTGCACAAGTGGAAGGGACGGGCAAAGCCATCGCACTGCGCATTGTGAAACGCCATGACACGGTGCTGAAACCTAGCCCGAAACGGGTACGTGCGGCGACGCGGGTAAAAAAATCCACTTCCAAAGCCTTGATTTCTGTTACCCCCAATCTGTTGGAACGTTTAGTGCCTTGGTGGGTGCAAGCCAAGCCAGCGCTTGAACACCCGCCAGCGGTCGATGGGGTAAATGAACGTTTGGAACACGCTTTCAAACGCTTACACCACGAATTCAACGAACGTGAGCAACAACTCGAAGCCAAAATGCACGAGTTACAGCACGCGCAGCAAACCTTGGCAGCGACCAAAACCAAACGCCAAGTCTGGCTAGTGCCGATGATCGTGGTAGCGGGGGCGGCAGGTGGCTATATGATGTACATCATGAGCAGTATGCAAACATCCATGATCACGATGTCGGGCAATATCAACACCATGAACGGTCACATCGGCACGATGGCAGCCGATACGCAAACGATGGCGTACAGCACCCAGTCGATGAACCAGTCCATGTATTACATGAATAATAATGTCGCCTATATGAGCGGCAATGTGGCGCAAATGAACCAGAAAGTTGGCACATTGGCGCAAGCTGCTGCGCCGATGGGGGAAGCCGCTGCGACGGTCAGCCCGTTTATGAATATGTTTAAGTCCTTTATGCCGTTTTAATGAAGCGCTGTGCCGATGCGTTCCCAGCGTATCGTGTTACCTTCGGCTGAAAACCAGATTTGCCGCGCTTTGCCGACCACATCCTGCAAGGGGACTGTGCCAAAAAAGCGTGAATCGTTGCTATCCGTGCGATTATCCCCCATCACGAACACTTCCCCGTGCGGCACTGTTATATCCGTTTGGGGCAGTTGCGCCTGTTGATTATTCCAGAAAACTTGCCACGTGCGTTCACCGCTGGTTTCGGTGACGAGTAAACCGTGTGCGCCGGTTATGGTGCTGTGACGCAGGGATTTGCCGTTGATGGCAACATCCGCGCCTTTGATTTTCACCTTATCCCCCGGTAGTCCGATAATCCGTTTGATGAAATAGGTATTGCGGCTGTCGGGGTAGATGAAAATGGCAATGTCGCCGCGTTGCACGGGGTGAACTGCGCCGATGCGGTTGTAGCGTTTGTCGGCAAACAATAGATCGTATTTCAGCACAGTGGGATTCATGCTGTTGGAGGGGACAAGGAAGGCTTCGACGCGGTGTTGTTGCACGTAATCACTGAGCAGGGGCAGGGCGATTAGGCTGCATACCACCCAAACCAAGCTGTATACGCCTGCGCTTTGCCAGCTTTTGAGGGTGTATTCACGCTGACGGCGAGCGCTGCGGAAAGCCTGTGTAATGCTGTAAAGCCAGAGTATTAGGAGCGAAAATACCCCGATGATGAGCGCGGGCAGTGTCCAACTGATGGGCAGGTATAGCCCGATGACCACAATCCCCAACACACTTAGCAGCCCGAAACCTAGCAATAACCAGACGGTTTTGTGCCATTCGCCGTTATAAAGCTGCCCTAAGCCGGGTAATAGCAGGGATAAGAGTGCGGCGAGGAGGGGTTTGCGGAGTTTGTAGGGGGTTTGCATGGGGGATTCCTGTTTTGTTGGGTGGAGTGTAGATGGTTTTGGCGGGGGATTGGGGATTTTTGGCTGGACGGTGACGGGTGGTTAATTTTTGTTGAATGTCGGGTGTTTAGCGTTAATAATCGGTTTGTTAGGGCTATTTTTGCAAGTTATGGGGCTGAAGAATGGATGTTAAGCCGTATTTTCGGTATTGGGGTAAGGCGAAGCCGGGGCAGGATGAGGCGGGGGCGCAATGGCATTTGTTGCCGTATCATTCGTTGGATGTGGCGGCAGTGGCTGCTGTATGGCTAGATTCAAGTTCTGTCATTCGACGACGTTTTAGCACTATTGCGCAATCTGATGAGCAGCACGTGGTGGCGTGGTTAAAGTTTTTTGTCGCACTCCATGATCTTGGAAAATTCGATATTCGTTTCCAGCTTAAAGTACCCGATTTGCTCAAAGATTTGTGTGCAGAGTCTGCATTACCTTTGCCATCCGCTAATATTTCAAGGAATTATTGGCATGGTGAATATGCACATTTTTGGGCATATCACGATCTTGCTGAACGTTTGCAATGGAAGCCCCCAGCAAATTTCTGGGATGAGATGGAGGGTGAAAAGCTTTGGGAGGCATGGCAACCGTGGATTCAAGCCGTTGCTGGGCATCATGGCAAAGAGCCAACTAATTTTAATGGGCAAGATGAGCCTTGGGGCGTTTCTCCCGCTATTTTGGCGCATGATAAACAAGCCCGACTTGAGTTCATTACTGAGATTGAAGCCTTATTCCTGAAGCCTGCTGGGTTATCTATTTCGGATCAACCACCCGTCTGTGATGTGTTGTTTCTCGCCGGATTTTGTTCAGTCTGTGATTGGCTAGGTTCAACAACGCATAACCGGGATGGTGAAATACGATTTGGTTATCAATCGACTGATGAAAAACCAGCAGATTACTTCAACAAGCGTGTGCCGATAGCTCGCACATTATTGGAAGAGAGCGGTTTGTTAGTCAAGGTTGTAACTGTTGGTGGCATGGCAGAGGTTTTTTCTCAATTTAAAACACCCCAGCAGGTGCAAACACTGGTGGATGTATTACCTATCCAGCAGGGTCTGACACTGATTGAAGCACCCACAGGTTCAGGAAAAACGGAAGCGGCACTTGCTTACGCCAGTTATTTGCTGGCTGAAGGTATGGCAGAAAGCATTGTGTTTGCCTTGCCAACGCAGGCAACAGCAAATGCGATGTTAGACCGTTTACTTGAAGTGGCAGATAGGTTATTTGAACAAACTGACATGGTGCTGGCACATGGGAAAGCAGGTTTTAATCCGCGCTTTATTGATTTAAAACGGGGGGCATCAAGGCACACACCACAAGATGAGCAAAACGAATTGGAAGCCAGTGTGCATTGTGCCCGTTGGTTGGGTCAAAGTAGGAAGCGGGCTTTTCTTGGCCAGATGGGTGTCTGTACGGTCGATCAGGTATTAGTGTCGGTTTTGCCGGTCAAACACCGTTTTGTGCGTAGCTTCGGTTTGGGAAAAAGTGTACTGATTATTGACGAAGTTCATGCCTATGACAGCTACATGTATGGGTTATTGAATAAGGTATTGAAGCAACAAAGAGCTATGCAGGGCAGTGTTATTCTATTATCGGCTACTTTGCCCTTACAACAACGTGAGGCATTGGTCGCCGCGTGGGGCGGTCAAGCTGATGTGTTTTCACCGCAAGATGAATACCCAATGATTACCTGTGTTGGTGTTGTAAAGCCTGAATGCTTTACGCTACCCGATTCAGAAAAACAACGGCTTGCCCAATTGCCAGTGCGGGAGGTTCAGGTAAGTTGGGATGAAGCCGCTGATATGCTACCCGATGACATCTTACAACAGCGTATTGTTGCCGCCGCTGAAACAGGGGCAAACGTGGTGGTTATCTGCAATTTAGTGGCTGATGCACAAGCATTAAAGATCAGTTTATCAGGGAAAACCTCATTGCCTGTCGATTTGTTTCATTCACGGTTCCGTTTCAGAGATCGGCAAACGAAGGAGCAAACGGTGTTGGATGCTTATGGCAAGGGTGAGAAGCGTAAGCAGGGTGGGGTTCTGGTTGCTACCCAAGTGGTTGAGCAAAGTCTTGATCTGGATTTTGACTGGATGATTACCCAGCTTTGCCCAATAGATTTGTTGTTCCAACGCTTGGGGCGTTTGCATCGACATGAGCGTGTAAGGCTTGAGGGGTTTGAACAGCCTCAATGCACAGTGCTATTACCGCAGAATCAACAGTACGAATTACACAAGCTGATTTACGGCAATAAAAACGCACCAAACTCACGAGTTTTATGGCGCACGGAGCGTAAGGTTCGTGATAACCCAATCATGGTGTTTCCTTTGGTGTATCGCCCCATGATTGAGGCTGTTTACCAAGAAGAAGCATGGGAGGATGAGCCAGGGGCTATTGTCTCTGAGTATGAACGGTTTTGGAAAGAAGACTACGCCAGTTATTTAAAAGCGAATCTGATCACAGATGTTCATGCGGTTTGGGATGACGATGATAGTAACGTTAGCTTACTAACTCGTGATGGTGAAATGAGCTTGAACATTATTCCTGTTGTTGAAACCTCAGCAGATCAATGTTTTTTGGGGAATACCCGGCTGATAAGTGCTTTGGAGGAGTGGCAGAGGGCAGAGGAGGTCATGCTGAATACGATTCCAGCCCCTGCTTCATGGAAAAAGCAGGGATTGCCCAGTGAAAAAGAAGGGGTCATCTGGCTGGTGATGTTGGCAGCTTCTGAAGGGCGTTGGGAATGTGTGACTGACAAGGCTAGATTCAGTTATACCGCCGATACTGGCTTGACGATGGAGCAACGTTAATGCAACGGGGTTTCCAGCCAGTTTTCTACCTGCAAACCGGGAACACGTTCAAACTCACCCGTATTGTTGGTGATGATGATCAGGTTCATAGTCAGGGCGTGTGCAGCAATCCAGAGGTCATTGCCCCCGATTTTGTTGCCTTGCTTTTCCAGTGTACTTCTGATGATGCCGTAGTTCTTGGCGACTTCAACAGACATGGGCTGAATGGGCAAGCGTTCGCTCAACAGTTGCAGATTTTTCAGCGCCGCTTCGGACTCGCGGCTTTTCATCGCGCCATTATACAACTCACCATAGGTAATCATGGACATCACCACTTCTCCCCGTTGCAGGATACGGAAGCGTTCAGCAATTTCCGGTGGTCGGCGGTTTTTCAAGTAGATACAAGTGTCTGTATCCATCATGTAGCGTGCATTCATGCGTCGAAGTTCCTCTCCTGTGGCGGCGGGTCATTACGACTGTCTTCCATGAAATCAGCAGGCATGGCCGCAAAAATATCCAGAACATCCAGAAGGTTGTCCTGTTTTTTGCGCAAAATAAGTTCATCGCCACGGCGGAAGATTTCGACCTCTGCTGCGTCTATTTGGAATTCCCGTGGAATGCGCACTGCTTGGGAGTTGCCGCTTTGAAAGACTCGTGTTATCGCCATTTTGATAACTCCTGTATATACAATAATGTTTATACATTAACATATTTTGAAAAGAAGGCAAGTACACTTGTTGCACTTGCCTTCACCCCCACTACAGCAGGGGAACACCTTTGAGTGATTGATTTGTATGCAAATAACACTCGGTTCATCCCCTCAGACGCGGGGAACAAATGAATTTAATCATACAAATTACACTCTTGCAATTTTTTAAAATGGGCGTTAGTCTTTTGCTCAACGTTGCTTCACGGGAGTTAAAACATGAATTTACTGACGGATGCGTGGATACCAACGCAACAAAACTCAAAGACGCAGCTTGTTACCTTGCAATCGGTGCTGTGCAGTGACGAGCCTTATGAAATAGCACTGTCGCGTGATGATATGGAACTGGCTTGCTTGCAGTTGCTGATATGTCTGACGCAGGTTTTGTTCCTGCCAGAAGACGTTAAGGCTTGGAAGCAGCGGATAAGGACACCCCTTGCTGAAGCCGAGTACGAGCAAGGTATTGAGAATTATAAAGATTGGTTTGATTTGCGCCATCCCGAAACGCCATTTATGCAGATAAGGGGTGTTAGTTCAAAAGAGACAACCCCTATCCAGAAGTTATTTGTCGGTCTACCGGAAGGTAACAATCATGCGTTTTTCAATGATGCAGGTGATATTCAGTCCATCAGTGAATCAGCGGCAACGATTGTGTTGTTTAATCAAGCAATGAATAGCCCTAGTTTTGGCGGTGGATTCAAAGGTGGTTTTCGTGGAGGAGCACCGATTACTACTCTAATGGCGGGTGATAAGTTGCGACATAGTATTTGGTTCAATGTGTTGCATAAGCAAAGTGTTCTGACGTTGATGCCTGATTATGAAGTACTTAAGCTTCAGGATAAGCCAGTTTGGGTTGAACCGATTAAGGCTAAATCAACTATCTACGCACATGAAATCGGTTTGTTGTGTGGGCTTTTCTGGCAGCCTGCCCATATTGAATTGGAGTTTGAAGACAGTGCTGGGGCGTGTGAATTTTATGGTATGCCCGTTGAAGATGGGCGGGTCGTTAGCTTCAAGAAAGAGAAGTTTGTTTATGAGATGATCGGTGACTGGATTCACCCACATTCCCCCAGAGTTGTAGACTTGAAAAGCAAAGTACAAAAATACCGATCTTTCACAACGACTGCACCGGCATGGACACAGCTCAATCATTTTGTGGTCAGTACTGATGATCAAAAGGAGGGGCATTATCCGGCAGCAGTAGTACGACAATTTCATGAAATGGTCGCATCAAATCAGTTGATTGTGGGAGGCTACCGCAATAAGCAAGCCGCTATTTTGCAACGGCGGCACGATGTTTTTCCTTTAAAGGCTGGATGGGATAAAAATGGAGCGCAAATTACTGCCTTGGTAAATAGTGCCTATGAAATCAAGAATTTGTTGCGTAACAAATTATATGGGTTTGTTAAGGCATCGGGTGCTGAAGGTGTTCATGAGCAGGCGGAGACTATATTCTATCACCAGTCAGAGTTTTTGATTCATCAAGCACTGAGAGAAGTAGATTGGGCAGATGCTGCTCAGTATATTCAATCATTAAGAAATAAATTGATTTGCTTGAGTTGGAGTATATTCGCTCAGGTTACACAACCCTACAGCCATGAGCCGAAGATGATCAAGGCATTAGCAATCGCCAAGCTAACGCTTGGGAAAGAATTTAGCAAACTCAAAGGAGAGTCAGCATGAGTGAGTTAAGCATAGATTTTGTCAGTGTGGCACAACGCTATGCTGAGTTAAGTAAGGCACAGCAAGCCGAATTAAGGCGGATACGTTCACCAGATGATTTACTTTTAGAGCCTGCATTTTACCGTTTGTTAGTGGGAGTTAAACCTGATAAACGTTGGCAGCGTATTGTTTATTTATTGCCTTGGGTTAAACATGCTGCTGGTTCAACATCGTTAGGTAAGCAACTAGCCGGTGTTGTGAATGAACAGCGTTTGTTTCAAGTTATTCGTTCTGATGAACCCAATGATCTAATACAGTTACGCCGTTTGGTTCAACAAATTGAGCCTGTAGTTGATTGGCAAGATTTTGGGAAATTCTTGTATTTTTGGGGTGATCAATCTAAGCGCCAGTTGTTAGAAAATTATTTTATAAATCTTCCATTGCCTAAAAAGAGTTGAAACTTATGAACAACAAAAATTTCATTAACTTTCATGTTCTGATTTCTCATAGTCCATCTTGTTTAAATCGTGATGATATGAATATGCAGAAGTCTGCTATTTTTGGTGGTGTGCGGCGGGTGCGCATTTCAAGCCAAAGCTTAAAACGCACTATGAGAACAAGTCCATACTATAAGACTCATCTTCCTGAAAAATCTATTAGAACACGGCAGTTGAATTTACTTGTGGAAAATCTATCAACAGAGTTGCTCAAAGATAGCGCTGATTTTGATAAATACTGGATAGAGAAGGCAGTATTTGCGTTTGTCAGTAATAATAGCACTACTACCGAAGATACGACTGAAAATGATGCAGAAGAGACTGAAGATGAACAGGATTCATCTGCATCTGATAAAAAGAAAATTGCTGTAGCACCTTGGTCTATTTCTGAGTTTAAGGTTTTTTATAAATTAGTGAAAGAAACTTTTGAAGCACCACTATCCGATAAAGAAGAGGAGTCATTAAGTAAGCTGTTAGAGAAAGAAAGAAGCAGAAAGCCAACAAAGAAGAACCCCAAGAAGTCTGATGAAGATATTAAGGATGGTTTTTTGTTAAAGAAAACAGAAAAGGTCGTAAAAGAGCAGGCAAATACTTTGTTAAAAGCCTGTGGTCAAGCCGTAGATATTGCCTTGTCGGGACGCATGGCAACCTCTGGTTTGATGACCAATATGGATGGTGCAATGGCGGTGGCACATGCCATTACAACCCACGCGGTTGATGCTGATATTGATTGGTTTACTGCGGTGGATGATTTGGTGTCTGATGCGGGTGAAGTTGGAGCGGGTCACTTGAATACCCAAGAGTTCAGTTCGGGTGTTTTCTACCGCTATGCTAGTTTGAATATTGCTCAATTGCAGAAAAATCTTGGCGGTGTTGCGCGGGAGCGTGCCTTGGAGATTGCCAAATATGTATTACACATGTTGGCGACCGTTGTGCCGAGTGCTAAAAACCAGAGTACAGCACCGTTCAATCTGGCAGATTATGTATTGGTTAGCTTCAGCGATATTCCCGTATCCCTTGCTAATGCGTTTGAAAAGCCTGTCAAAGATCAGGGTGGTTTTCTTGCTCCGTCTATCAAGTGTTTGAAAGATTACTGGCGGGGTATTCATGTTGGCTATGGCTTAGATGAAAAAGTGGCTGTATTCCAAGTGGGTGCAAAAGATGAGTCAGGCGACTTGCTGACCTTTGCTGCTTTACCTGAGCTTGAAAACTGGGTTGCCAGCAATGCCAATGGAGCAGCCGCATGAACCAATACCTTGCATTGAAGCTGCAAGGTGTCATGCAGGCGTGGGGCGGACATACCTATGAGGATTTACGCCACACCGAATTGATACCAACCCGCAGTGGGGTGTTGGGTTTATTGGCTGCTTGTTTGGGGATTGATCGTGATGACATAGAGCAGCTTGAAGCATTAGCTGCGAGTGTGAGAGTGGCTTTGCGTGCGGATACTGTGCCGCAACGTATTATGGACTTTCATACGGTTATGGATGCCCGCAAAGTCAGTGGTAAGGCAAATGAATACCCTGTTGTTTCACGACGTGAATACTTGTGCGATGCAATGTTTACCGTTTTGTTGGAGATTCAATCCAATGCAGCAATAACACGGGATCGTTTAGAACAAGCGGTGAAAAAGCCTGTTTATAGCCCGTTTTTAGGTAGGCGTTCCTGTGTTCTGTCACGTCCATTGTATGAAGATACCTTGGACGCGATTGATTTTAGAAATGCTTTTTCCATGATTGAGCCTGTTGCAGGAACGGTTTATAGCGAAACCAAGCCGCAAGAAACCTCTACGCCAATGAGAATGCGGGATGTGCCGTTGTATGCGAGAAAGCGTCAATTTGCATCCCGGCAGCTTTATATTTACCAACTGCCCGGTAAGGAGTCTGCACATGTTCCTGAGTAAAGTGTTGTTGAAACCGGGACGACTGGATAATGCTTGGGAGTGGCATCGGGCATTATGGACATTGTTTCCGGGTATTGAACGACAAGAAAATACACCGTCCCCTTTCTTGTTTCGGGTTGAGCGGATGCATTTGGTCGAGGGGGCAAGTGTGCTGATGTATTCCACTCTTGAGCCAATGCCTGAGTCAGATAAGGCTAAAGTGCTGGCAAAAAAGCGTTTTGAGCCACAATTTCATGAAGGGCAACGGTTACATTTTTTGCTAACGGCGAATGTCACTAAAACTATCCGCGATGAGGTTGATCCTGAGCGCAAAATTCGTGTGCCGTTGCTCAAAAGGGAGCAGCAACGGGCATGGTTAGGACGTAAGTTGAGCGAGAATGTATTGGTGGATGTGGATTCTGTAGGAATACAGGATCATCCCCCTGTTTATTTCCGTAAAGGGAATAAGCCCGGAAAGATTGTTATGACGACATTTGAAGGTGTTTTTCAAGTTCAGCATCCTGAATCATTGAATGTGATGTTATCCAGTGGTGTTGGTGCTGCCAAAGCCTTCGGCTGTGGTCTTATGTTAATTCGGAGGGCGTAATCATGGCTGACACCCCTTACCTCCCGCTTAAACCGCTGATGATGAAAGACCGCGTGTCGATGATCTTTCTGCAATACGGGCAGATTGATGTGAAAGATAACGCCTTTGTGCTGATTCAGGAGAATGAGGTGCGTACCCACATTCCGGTGGGGTCGATTGCGTGCATTATGCTCGAACCGGGGACGCGGGTTTCTCATGCGGCGGTGAAGCTGGCGGCGGAAGTGGGAACGTTGTTGGTGTGGGTGGGCGAGGCTGGGGTGCGGGTGTATTCGTCGGGGCAACCTGGCGGGGCGCGTTCGGATCGCTTGCTGTATCAGGCGAAGTTGGCGTTGGATGATGAGTTGCGCCTGAAAGTCGTGCGCAAAATGTACGAGATTCGTTTCGGTGAGGCGGCTCCAGCGAAGCGTAGTGTGGAGCAGTTGCGCGGGATCGAGGGGGCGCGGGTGCGCAAGACGTATGAGTTGCTGGCGAAAAAATACGGGGTGGAGTGGAAACGGCGCAATTATGATACGGATAATTGGGATTTGAGCGATGTGCCGAACCGGTGCATGAGTGCGGCGACGGCGTGTTTGTACGGGATTACCGAGGCGGCGGTGTTGGCGGCGGGGTATGCGCCTGCGATTGGGTTTATCCATTGGGGGAAACCGCTGTCGTTTGTGTATGACATTGCGGATGTGTTCAAGTTTGATACCGTCGTGCCGATTGCGTTTAAGATTGCGGCGAAGAATCCGCACAACCCGGATCGTGAGGTGCGGCTGGCGTGTCGGGATGCGTTTCGGGCGCAGAATACGCTGGCGAAGATTATCCCGATGATTGAGGAGATTTTGGCAGCAGGCGAGATTCAACCGCCGGAAATGCCGCCGGAGTCCGTGCCGCCTGCGATTCCGCCTGCTGAGTCGATTGGCGAGGCGGGGCATAGGAGTAAGTGATATGTCGATGGTGGTGGTTGTGACGGAAAATGTGCCTCCGCGTTTGCGGGGGCGGTTGGCGATTTGGTTGTTGCAGGTGCGGGCGGGGGTGTACGTCGGCGAGGTGTCGCGGCGGGTGCGGGAGATGATTTGGCAGCAATGCACCGAGCTGTGCGATGAGGGCAATATCGTGATGGCGTGGGCGACCAATACCGAGTCGGGTTTTGATTTTCAGACAGTGGGCAAAAATCGGCGACTTCCGGTGGATATGGATGGTTTGCGGCTGGTGTCTTTTTTCCCTGAGGCGGGTGAAAATGCTCTTTAACAATTGAGATTGACCGCAGGTCTTGGGATGTCGCGCTCTATGCCTGCGAATGGGAATTCGGTGTAAACTGATGGAACATAGTTATTGGGAGTGAAGTGATGGAACAGCTTAGGGTCAATACGCTACTGGACGACGATACTCTCGCCAGTTTGCATTTTCTGCGTAAGGAATTGGGTGGTTCTTCTATTGCTGATACGGTCAAGTATTCGCTTGTGGTTGCGGCTCGTTTGCTGCAAGAGAAAAAGTCTCACGAAGGTGGCAAGATGAAGGCGTTGCTAGACAGTGATTTTATCGGTAGCGGTGAAGGGGCAGAGGATTTGTCCGTCAATTACAAAGAATACTTGTATCAAGGGTTGAAGGAACATTCGCGGTTGGCTACCAGCATTTTGCGCGGATAGATGCGCTAATGGGGAAGTATGCTGATTTGTCGATGGATTTGGCTGATGCTTCTTTGGTAATTTTGGCAGAGGAATTGGGGCATGGCAGAATTCTTTCGACTGATCAGCGTGATTTTAATGCATATCGGTGGAAAAATAGCCATCCCTTCACTAATTTGCTGTTTCAGGGTGGGTGAAAAGTGAGCGTTAAAATCGGTAGAATTGAGAAGTCCATTTTTTGTTTTGTGAATCAATGAAATAGAAATGGTGTGTTCCCCGCGTCTGTGGGGATGAACCGATAACCGGAATATCAGCCGACTACGCCCTAGGGTGTTCCCCGCGTCTGTGGGGATGAACCGTTGAGGTGGCAGCATGAACAGCGTGATTGCAAGTGTTCCCCGCGTCTGTGGGGATGAACCGGCTATAGGATTGTTTTCGGGGCGCATGTAGAAGTGTTCCCCGCGTCTGTGGGGATGAACCGCCCGCGAAGATGATGCAAAGCTGTTGTCGGCAGTGTTCCCCGCGTCTGTGGGGATGAACCGACTTTTTACGTCTTAACGAAATGATCGAAAAAGTGTTCCCCGCGTCTGTGGGGATGAACCGGTGTTCTAATGGCAGCACTGCAACAGCCTGATGTGTTCCCCGCGTCTGTGGGGATGAACCGCATGAACCCGCTGGGTGCGCCTGAGTACCGCAGTGTTCCCCGCGTCTGTGGGGATGAACCGTTGGCACTACGTCCGTGCAATGTAAACAACGGGTGTTCCCCGCGTCTGTGGGGATGAACCGACGTTTGCCGCCATCCAACAACCACATCTGCGGTGTTCCCCGCGTCTGTGGGGATGAACCGGCAGTGAGAGCGATATACCGCTGAATGCTACGGTGTTCCCCGCGTCTGTGGGGATGAACCGCAACAGAGACGCAGGATGCGCCTTGCTGCGGCGTGTTCCCCGCGTCTGTGGGGATGAACCGACCTTGCTCAGCGGTATGTCGGTATTGGTGAGGTGTTCCCCGCGTCTGTGGGGATGAACCGCGCACGGATAGCGCACTATTCCGCTGATGCCGGTGTTCCCCGCGTCTGTGGGGATGAACCGGCTTCATTCCCACCACAACACTTCCCGACATTGTGTTCCCCGCGTCTGTGGGGATGAACCGCATGGTGGCTATGTCTGCCATTTTCAGCAATGGTGTTCCCCGCGTCTGTGGGGATGAACCGCATGATTCAATTCGCAGCTAGAAAGATGTGGAGTGTTCCCCGCGTCTGTGGGGATGAACCGGGGCTGTGGTGGAACGGCTTCGGCTGGATACCCGTGTTCCCCGCGTCTGTGGGGATGAACCGCACCCTATACCCCGCTGGACATTCATCATCACGTGTTCCCCGCGTCTGTGGGGATGAACCGCCACATCCATCAGGTCTAACGGGCGACGTTCGGTGTTCCCCGCGTCTGTGGGGATGAACCGCGTCTTAGTGCTTACCGAATAATTGTCACTAAGTGTTCCCCGCGTCTGTGGGGATGAACCGTCGTGGCACTGCCTGATCGTGTGGGTGTCGCCGTGTTCCCCGCGTCTGTGGGGATGAACCGAAAATTACATGGTGACAACCAGCGGTAGCCCGGTGTTCCCCGCGTCTGTGGGGATGAACCGGGTATAGCTTTGATCGGTAAAGACACCGCCAAGTGTTCCCCGCGTCTGTGGGGATGAACCGGCCAACGCCCAAACTATCGTAATGCCAACGGGGTGTTCCCCGCGTCTGTGGGGATGAACCGCACTGGTACAGCAACGCGCTGAAGCCGACCTGGTGTTCCCCGCGTCTGTGGGGATGAACCGGCAGCAGACCGCGAAAGAATGCCACTATTGCCGTGTTCCCCGCGTCTGTGGGGATGAACCGGTTCTGGTGCGTAGCGCCACATCTTAAAACCCGTGTTCCCCGCGTCTGTGGGGATGAACCGTTAAACTGGCTCGATGCAACGAGCGCTTAAAAGTGTTCCCCGCGTCTGTGGGGATGAACCGCCTTTTAGATTTCCGCTAATGAGGGTTTGGGCGTGTTCCCCGCGTCTGTGGGGATGAACCGAGAGGTTAGCTTAAGAGTGGTTGGCTTACTATGTGTTCCCCGCGTCTGTGGGGATGAACCGCCGTGTAAACCGTGTAAACGTCTGTATGGTTAGTGTTCCCCGCGTCTGTGGGGATGAACCGCCTCAGTGACACCATCCATCTCATACGGTGTTGTGTTCCCCGCGTCTGTGGGGATGAACCGTACGCCGGATGAGCGCACTTGCTCCAGAAAGGGTGTTCCCCGCGTCTGTGGGGATGAACCGTGTCCATTTACGCTCACCCGTCACAAACAAATGTGTTCCCCGCGTCTGTGGGGATGAACCGTTTATGCCATAGATGATGATGAACCTGCTGGTGTGTTCCCCGCGTCTGTGGGGATGAACCGGTTTCAGCCGTACCGGTAGGTGACAAATGAAAGTGTTCCCCGCGTCTGTGGGGATGAACCGTCAGGCAGCCGCACCGCCGACGGTCGGGAAATGTGTTCCCCGCGTCTGTGGGGATGAACCGCCGTCTACCAGACGGTCATTGGCTAGTTTGGGGTGTTCCCCGCGTCTGTGGGGATGAACCGCTGATTGGATAACGGTTGGTTTCGATGATGTGGTGTTCCCCGCGTCTGTGGGGATGAACCGCCCTTGTCAATTTCTGGGGATGTGATGAACTGGTGTTCCCCGCGTCTGTGGGGATGAACCGTCGGTGGGGAAATGCCCAACCTGTGGCGGGAAGTGTTCCCCGCGTCTGTGGGGATGAACCGCTTGGAGGCGATGGCAGTCAGGTTGTTTTCCAGTGTTCCCCGCGTCTGTGGGGATGAACCGCACTTTTGCGAAGCGAAACGCCAAAAAAACCCGTGTTCCCCGCGTCTGTGGGGATGAACCGATAATTGCCCCAATAATTAACTGCGACGCTGAGTGTTCCCCGCGTCTGTGGGGATGAACCGGCGCAGGTCGACTGGGGCATAGGTGGTGAGATGTGTTCCCCGCGTCTGTGGGGATGAACCGACACAAATGTACTCAGTCGGCAAACGCTGTATGTGTTCCCCGCGTCTGTGGGGATGAACCGGCTGATCCGATGATGAGCAAGGTGTATTTGCGGTGTTCCCCGCGTCTGTGGGGATGAACCGTTGTTGATTGCTGCCCGCGCTCAAATGAAATAGTGTTCCCCGCGTCTGTGGGGATGAACCGGTGGCGAGTTCCTGCATTGCCAGCACTATTGTGTGTTCCCCGCGTCTGTGGGGATGAACCGGCTCGTATTTCCGTCTCGATTTCGTGCATGAAGTGTTCCCCGCGTCTGTGGGGATGAACCGGCTCTTAGTCTTGCTGGAGCATACGCCTATGCGTGTTCCCCGCGTCTGTGGGGATGAACCGAAAGCTACCTCGCAACCGCCATTAACCGCACAGTGTTCCCCGCGTCTGTGGGGATGAACCGTGAAACTGCTGAGGTTGTGGGAATGACACCAAGTGTTCCCCGCGTCTGTGGGGATGAACCGTCAATTGCCTTAAATTCTTGACCGGGAGAAAAGTGTTCCCCGCGTCTGTGGGGATGAACCGCTGACATACGACAAGATGGGTCTTGTAAAAAAGTGTTCCCCGCGTCTGTGGGGATGAACCGTCAATTGCCTTAAATTCTTGACCGGGAGAAAAGTGTTCCCCGCGTCTGTGGGGATGAACCGTAATAACGCTGCCTGCCGGGGTAACGGGTTTCGTGTTCCCCGCGTCTGTGGGGATGAACCGAGTTGCACCGAAAGATTAAATCAGCCTGTGCTAGTGTTCCCCGCGTCTGTTGGGATGAGCCGTTGTCCTTACCAGATTGTTAAACCGCCAAACCACAAGGCAATAAAATCCAATTCCTTCGCACTTACGTATCCTTCTGTGATGAGCAAGTTGCAGGTATGTGAATGCCGCGCTTGACTCCCTGTTTCCCAATTTCAATCACAATAGGTGGAGAATGAAGATGAATACGAAGTTTATCGCTTTTGCTTTTACCACCGCGCTGGCGGCTTCTGGTGTTGCCTTCGCTGCGGAGCAAGAAAAAATGGACATGGGCGATCTGTCGGTTTCCGCCAAAGATCAGGATACATCCGGCGGCACGGTAACGGCTGACAAAATCATGGCAGCGGCGAATGGCTGGCTGGTCGTGCACCGTACTGATGCTGAGATGAAGCCCGGCCCCGTCATTGCGTATGCTCCCTTGAAAAAAGGTGAAAACAACGAAGTGAGCGCAATCCTGACCGAGCGAGTCGCAAAAGGCGACAAGTTGATGTTCATGCTGCACGGTGAAGAGGGTGGCATGAAAACGGGCATATTTGAATACACGCTTGGAGCCAAGGAGGATGGCCCGGTGAAAGTTGATGGCAAACTGGTCATGACCGTCATTAACGCCGAATAATCCTATTGCTTTCAGCGTTGGCGGGGCTGCTTACCCCGCCAATACTGCGGTCAAGCTTGCCATTCTTGTGCATAATGCAGCAATCCAAACCTTAACCGCTATAACATTGCCGCTATGCAAGAATTACCCACCACCGCCAGCGAACAACGCCTGCAAGATAACCAACTCCCGCAGCGTTGGCGGGGCAAATCCCAATTCACCATCGCCGCCCCCCGCTTCGGCACGGGCGTAGACTTCCTCACCACTTGGCAAGCATGGCAAGCCGACCCGCAGCGTTGCGCCCGCCTGCATTTCATTGCCATCGAACCGCACCCCCTTCAACCCGCGACCTTGCGTGAGTTATTGGCAAATTACCCGGAATTGCAACCCTTTGCCGCTGAACTCATCGCTCACTATCCCCCGCTGCTCGACGGATTCCACCGCCTGACGTTTGCCCAAGGCCACCTCACCCTTACCCTGTGCTTCATGGCTCTGCCAACCGCCCTCTCCGAACTCGTCGCCCGCGTCGATGTCTGGTATTCGCCTGAACACCTCATCCCTGCGCTGGAACCCTGGTATGCCTTGCCAGCACCTTCCCCCGTGACACACGCCAACGTCATCGGCGGCGGCATCGCAGGTTGCCAAATCGCGCACGCGCTGGCAAAACGCGGCTGGGAAGTCACCTTGTACGAACGCCACACCCGCCTTGCGATGGAAGCATCCGGCAACCGTGCGGGCGTGCTAACCCCGAAAATGACAGCAGAAGCTGGTTGGGGCGAAACCTTTTACCGCCAAGCGTTCTTGTTTGCCGTGCAGCAAATTCGCCAACTGCAAGCAGCGGGGCAGGCGATCGACTGGGCGCAATGCGGCGCGTTGCAACTGGCACACGAACCGCGTGAAGCGGCGCGTCAGCAAGCGCTTCGGGTGCGTGAGTTGCCTGCCGATTTCATCCAGATTCTCGATCAGGCAGAGGCTTCCGCCGTAGCGGGGATTCCGTTACCGAGTGGCGCGAGTTATTTCCCGCAAGCAGGTTGGCTGAATCCTGCCAGTTTGTGTGCGGCGTTGGTGGCGCACCCCAATATTGAAGTGCGCACGCTGACAGATGCGAGCGTTTTGCCGATGGATGGTGTGACGATTATTGCCAGTGGACGCGAGGCGGATCGGTTTGCCGCGAGTCAGTTTCTGCCCTTTATGCCGGTATTGGGGCAAACCAGCGCGGCGACCGCTTCGGCGTTTAGCCAGCAACTGAAGACAACGCTAGGACACGAAGGCTATTTAACCCCAGCGCTGGCGGGGCAACACATTTTCGGGGCAACGTTTGTGCGTAATAGGCGCGAACCTAGGCTGGATGCCGCCGCCGATACCGTGAATCACCAGCAATTGGCGCAATACCTGCCCGCTTTTGCCGCCTCACTTGGCACGGTGCAAACCAGCCACGCGGCGATTCGCATGACAACGCCGGATCGCTATCCGGTGGTGGGGGCGCTGCCGGATGTCGCATTTTTCCAGCAAGCCTACGCCGAATTGCGGCATGGTCGCGCAAACCAGCCGTTTCCACTGGCGCATTATCAGCCGAGTGTGTGGATAGCGGCGGGTTTTGGTTCGCGTGGGCTTACCACCAGCGGTTTGTGTGCGGAGTTGCTGGCGGCTTTGCTGACGGGGGAACCGTTGCCGATGCAGGCGACGTTGTATCGCCATTTGCATCCGGCCCGGTTTCTGATTCGTCAGCTTAAGCGCGGTTAGGGTTCGGCAGGCTGGGCGACGTGTTGCGGAGGGCGCAATTTGTCGATTTCAGTGTCGAGCGCTTGATTGCTGGCGTTGCCTTGGGTGAGGGTTTGTTGCAGGCGGGTATTTTCTTGCTCCAAGGCTTGTACTTGTTGCACCACGTGTTGCAGGGATTC
The DNA here is from genome assembly GCF_016772315.1 of Thiothrix subterranea. Lineage (NCBI taxonomy): Bacteria > Pseudomonadati > Pseudomonadota > Gammaproteobacteria > Thiotrichales > Thiotrichaceae > Thiothrix > Thiothrix subterranea. The sequence continues at coordinate 3,179,688 of NZ_CP053482.1, forward strand.
GCGCATCTTGTCGTAGCGGGTGCGTTCGTCTGGGGTCAGCTTTGCCAATTCCTCCGGTGTCAGTTCGGGTGCGCTGAAGGGGGATTCGGTGGATGGCTCCGCCGCGACTGCCGGTTCGGGTGCTGGCTTGGGGGGAGCTTCCAATTCTTTGAATGGGCTGGTTAACGTCAGGGTTTGTTCTTGAGGCGCTTGCGCGGCAGGTGTCAAATAAAGCATGACTCCTCCAGCAATCAGCATAAGCGAAGCCAGTGCGCCAATGGCAGTAATCGGGTCTTTAGTAGGCATGTGTAAGTCGTGCGCCAAAAATTCATGAGCATAATTCGCTGGCACGCGATACTCAAGCCAGAAAGCGTTTTTGAGTGTACTTAATTGACATCGTTATAGGCGTCTATTACGATGCCTGCCCATTGATATTCCTTCCACAATAATGTAATTCAAAGTCCGATAGGACACATCCAGGAGATAGTTAGTCATGAAAAAAATTACCGTTAGTATTTCTGCTTTGTTCTTAGCGCTGGGCGTTCTGAGCGGCTGCGGCGAGAAAAAAGAAGAAGCGCCGAAAGCGGAAGCACCTGCTGCTGAGCAAAAGCCTGCTGAACAAGTTGCTCAACCCGCAGCGCCCGCCGCAGAACCTGCACCAGCCGCTACCCCAGCAGTAGCAGCGGCTGACCCAGCCGTGATGCCTAACCCAATGACGGCGATGACCGATGCGGCTAAAGCTGCCGGTGATGCGGTTGCACAAGCGGCTGATTCCACCACGCAAGCAGTGGGTGATGCAGCTAAAGCCGTGGGCGATACCGCTACTAAAGCGGCGGATGCTACCACGCAGGCAGTAGGCGATGCGGCTCAAGCCGTGGGCGATACTGCTGCTAAAGCGGCGGATGCGACCACTGAAGCGGCAGCAGGCGCAGTAGCAGCGGCTGGCGCGGTTGACGGCGAAAAAGTTTACAAAGGTCTGTGCTTCAGTTGCCATGACATGGGGATTGCTGGTTCACCTAAGTTGGGTGATAAAGCGGCATGGGCGCCACGTATCGCAACCGGTATGGACGCTTTGTACACCTCTTCTTTGAATGGTAAAGGTGCGATGCCAGCAAAAGGCGGCAACCCAGCACTGGCTGATGCAGAAGTGAAAGCAGCCGTTGATTGGATGGTTGCCCAAGCAAAGTAAGCGCTTATTTGCTTTGCCATAAAAAAAGCCCCATTACGGGGCTTTTTTTATGGGTGGCGTGATGCCTAAATGAGGTGATATGCCGTCATTAGATTGATCATTGCCACTGAGATTAGTATCAAGATAAATTTATATTCAATATCCATAACGATACCTCCGATTGTTTTTATTGATTAATTTCCCTGTGCCCGTGCAGTGATAGGTGAATCACTTCTCTCCATTAGTGCGGAATAGTTTAGCACCAGCTTAATTAATAAACGCTTAATAATTGCCTGTTTTGTGGTCAAGGTAGGTGTATCTTCTCCTCTCTTTTTCACCGTTGATCAGCTAAATCGGTGCGATCTTACGGAACTGCATGACACTTGCTGTATCAAGCCGTATAATCGTGAGTCCAGCAACTTTTGCAGGATTCCGGGGGCGACTTGGCTTCGACGTGGATCACAAAGTCTGGGGAGCATGTAGTGGGTGTGGTGACCACTTAAATCCTAGTCACAAACAATAGTCGCAAACGACGACTCTTACGCTCTCGCCGCTTAATAACCGGTAGTTAGCTGTCTGATCGCTACTGTGCTTATGCAGTACGAATATTCAGGCATCATCCAATCATAAGATCGTGCGGGAGGCTCGCCCAAGGCCAAACCACTAAACAGTATTGGGACAGCCTGTGAGCAGCCTGTCAGTTGGCGGCAATCGGGTTAAATAAACGACTGACTAAACATGTAGTAGCCTTCAGATGGAGGGTTTGCGGACGCGGGTTCAATTCCCGCCGCCTCCACCAATTTACTGTTTCATGCAGTCTCATGAAGTATTAAAACCCCTTACAGGCGGCAATCTGTAAGGGGTTTTTTGTTGCATGGCGTCTTATCCAGTGTCATGACATCGCACACTTTTGGGGGTATCTTGGGGGGTATCTTCCAAACTCAGAAAAGCGATACCCCTTTTATGAAACGCAGCTTGAACGACACCGCAGTTAAGAACGCCAAGCCCAAAGACAAAGAATACAAATTGAGCGACGGGGGAGGGTTGTACTTACTGGTTAAGCCCAACGGGTCTAAGTTGTGGCGTTACAAGTACAAGCTACCAAAAGAGAAACTTCTAGCCATTGGCAGTTATCCAGAAATCAGCCTGAAGGATGCACGGTTACTGCACGAAGAGGCGCGGGCATTGTGGGCGCGTGGTGTTGACCCATCACAACACAAGCAAGCCACCAAGGGCGCAAAGCTGGCAGAAGCGGCTAATACCTTTCAGGCAATCGCGACAGAATGGCTTGTTAAGTTCACCGCAGATCAAGCACCAGAACACACCGACCGGCAGAAACGGCGGCTAGAACGTCACGTTTTCCCGTGGATAGGCGGGCGCATCATTGGGGAAATTGAACCACCGGATATTTTAGCCGTGCTAAGGCGTATCGAAGCCGCTGGAACGCTGGAAACTGCCCACAGGGTGAAAACCATCATAGGGCAGGTGTTCCGCTATGCCGTGGCAACAGGTCGGGCGGTACGTGACCAAACCGCAGACCTGAAAGGCGCACTGCCACCCGCAAAAGGCAACCACTTTGCAGCGATCACAGACCCGAAGGAAATAGGGGCATTGTTGCGGGCTATGGCTGGCTACCGTGGGGCTATTGAAACCCGTATAGCTTTGCAATTGTCGGCTTACCTGTTCACCCGACCGGGCGAACTCAGACAAATGGAATGGGCAGAGATAGAAGGGGATGTTTGGACAATCCCAGCGGAAAAGATGAAGGCAGGGCGTGTGCATGTAGTGCCATTGTGCAAACAGGCATTAGCTTTGCTGGAAGAAATGCGACCGCTAACAGGTAAACGGCGCTATGTGTTCCCGTCCCGCACGGATACCAAAAAACCCATGAGCGCTAATACAGTGAGGTCGGCACTGGTACGGCTAGGCTATGAAAGCGACACCATGACCGCGCACGGATTTAGGGCGCTTGCCAGTACCCGGTTGTATGAGATGGGCTTTCACTCAGAACTCATTGAACGGCAGTTAGCCCACACGGTAGGGAATGAGGTTCGCAGGGCTTACGACCGATCACAGCACCTAGACCAGCGTACCGCCATGATGCAGCAATGGGCTGATTATCTGGACAGTTTGCGAGATGGGGCGCAAGTCATACCGATACGACGGGCAACCAGTTAGCCAAGCTACTGCACACCACCACAGAGAGCCGCACACGTTGCGGTTTTTTTATGTCTGTATTTCATAGGTTTAGCTGAAATCGGAAGGGCAGGCATACAAAAAATATTTTTTTTCTGTTGGAAAGAATGAAATCAGGGTGTAACAGGTGTAACAGAAAGAAAAAGAATGTAAATACACATTTATTTTCTTTTATTTTCATGTATTTATAGTGCTGAACCTCTGTTACACCTTGTGGCGTTTTTAGGTGTAACAAGGTGTAGCAAGGTGTAACAGAATGAAGGGCGGGCAGGGCAGCACCTAGCAGCGGCTAACCTTTGCGCCTATGCACCCACCCCAAAGCGTTGGTATACTTGCCAACATGGAAAAAGCAGTGTTGATTTACAAGCGGCGGCGTGAATTTGCGGACGGCGCAATTATTGAGGGCGTGGCGTGGTCATTGCCCCAAGCCGTTATGGGTTCTAGCCACCTGTACAAATACCGCTTGTTTTATGGTTATCCGGGGCAACGTGTTATCGGTTACGACAACGAACGCGGCAAGGGCGACCATAAGCACTATTACGACACCGAAACGCCTTACACCTTCACCACACCGGAACAGGTATGGCGGGATTTTGTAACTGACATCCTCACAGAGAGGGGCAAGCCATGAGATACGCAATTATTCGCATTGAACCCAACCTAGAAGCCGATTTGCTGGAAATGGGCGCGGCTTTCGTGGATGCACTGGAAATCGGCAGTTATCAGGGTGAGGTATTCACCTTTGAAACGCCTATGGGATTGTTTCAGGCGATTACCCCCAAGCGTTGGGAACTGTTGGACAGGCTGCAAGGCAAAGCGGCGGTGAGTATCCGCGAACTTGCTAAGCAATTGGGGCGGGATGTGAAGAACGTCCATACGGATGTAAGCAAGCTTTTGGAAATTGGCTTGCTGGAGCGTGACGAAGTAGGGCGGGTATTTTCCCCCTTTACGGAAATCAGGACAGAATTCACCTTGAAGGGTGAGAGCAAAGCGGCGGCATGAAGAAGTTATTGCTTAATTTCCCTCTGGCGTCCTCAAATATCCCGCTTGCCCTGCCAAACGTAGATTACACGTCCTGAAATCACTAACTTCGCCGTTTTCATCCACACAGTGGCAAAATTAGGATTGTCGTAGCTCACACAAACATGTTCGCCATCTGGTTCGAACTGAATGCGGGCAATGCTCAATGCTTCACCTTTGTTCTGGATGCCATATAGCCCGTTGATGTGTGTTTTTGCATCGCTATCAATGACTACTAGATCACCACGTCGGATAGATGGCTGCATCTCGCTGGATTCCATTCGGTAGATCGTATAATTACCTTGCGAAGGACTCATCCCAAACAGCTCAGTGAGCCAATCATCTCGACAGATAAGGTTTTCATGCTGAGGTCTGTCACCTTCGTTCATATCCTTGTAATCACCCTGTTTAAAAATGGGTATGATTATTTGACCAGACGAGATGTTTATTGAGTTTGGGTGTGAATATTCGCCATGTTGTAACCATTGTGGATCACATGTTAGGTACTTTGCCGCCGAAAATAGGTAGTTATTTGGCACTTTGTCACGTCGTGTCCAGCCATAAATGTGTTGTCTCTCAATGTCTAGCTCTCTGGCGAGATCAGACATATTACGTCCCATTTCTTTTAGTCTTGATTGTAAGCGTTTTTTGAGTGTTTCCATTTTATTTGATGCCTATATATTTTTAATTGATTTGGCGAGTAAATGTATATCATCATTTGGCAGTTTGGCTAGGAATTTAAACACTCATGTTGATTTTTGACGCAACTGACTTTTTATCCATTCGATCATCCGCGTTTCCAACCAATAGTCAGCCCGCCAAGGCACATTGCCCGCCACAAAACCCACATGTCCGCCGTGCGTCGTCAATTCCAGCGTAACGCTATCACTCAACATGGCTTCCGTCGGTGCAGTGGTCGGGTACATAAACGGATCATCTTGCGAATGAATAATCAGCGTTGGGGTTTCAATGCGTTGCAGAAATTGCCGTGAACTGCTGCGGCTGTAATAATCTTCTGCCCCAGCAAAGCCATTCAACGGCGCGGTGATTTGGTCATCGAAAGCAAACAGCGTCTTGAGCGCATCCAAATTGACCGCTAACGGGCTGTTCATCTGGCTGAATTTGCGGCGATAGGAAGCCTTGAGTTTGTTGACCAGATAGCGCCCGTAAACGACCGAGAAACCCCGTTCCAGCTTGCGAGCGCATTCCTGTAGTTGGAACGGTACGGAAACCGCGATCGCCGCTTGCAAACCAGCGTTTGCGCCCGTTTCGCCAAGGTATTTCAAAATCAAGTTGCCACCCAGTGAAAAGCCGATGGCAGCATCAGGCATTCGTTGGGTTTGCTGCAAATGTGCCAGCATTTCCGCAATATCAGCCGTGCGCCCGGAATGGTAACTTTCCGGTAAGCGATTGTGTTCGTCGCTACAACCGCGCAAATGCATGAAGACACTCGCAAAACCTGCTTGTTGCAACGCCTGCATCAGCGTTTGTGCGTAGTGCGATTGCAACGAACCTTCCAGCCCATGAATCACCAACACCAGCGGCGAATTGGGGCGCGGATACCAAGCAAGGTCGATGAAATCGCCGTCACTGAGTTCCACCCGTTCGGCTTGCAGGGGCAGTTGCACGCGACGGCGTAAGAATACTGGCCACAGTGTTTGCAGATGGGGTGAGCGTAACCACCATGCGGGGCGGAATTGAGAGAGGATTAACTGAGCCATGCGTAAAACCTGATATTGTACGGATTATTTGTGTACGTTAAACTGCATGAGATAAACTTTGTTACTCAGCAGGAAATGTCAATGATGACCGTTGCAGCCAACCGTATCGACATGCGCGTGAATGAGCAAGTCAAACAATTAGCCGAACGTGCAGCCAGCGCACTGGGTTGCACCGTAACCGAATACCTTGTGCGTTTGATTCAGCAGGATGCTCCCAAAGTATTACGTGGTGAAACCGAAGTCATGCTAAGTAATGCTCAATTTGAGCGCTTCAGTTTATTGTGTAAGCAAACCAGCCCACCTAGCCGTCGCATTTTGGATACGGCTAAACGCCTTGATACCGAAGGTTTTTAAGCGTGGCATTTTTACAAACGCTGGAACGGCTGAATAAAAGCAAACACGACACCAAAGCATTGGATTGTGGCAAGCCCGCGATGAATCAGTTTCTGAGCCGTTTTGCCGCCAAACATGCCGATCTTGGGTTAAGCAGTACATGGGTATTGCTAGAAGATGTGCAGGCACAAAAGTTGCCGGTGGCGGCTTACTATACCTTGGCAGCAGCGACGTTGCATAAAGCCAGTTTGCCGACTACGCAGTCGTTACCGGCTTATCCCATTCCGGTGGTGTTATTGGCGCGGTTAGCGATTGATCGTAAGCACCAAGGTCAAGGTTTGGGTGAGAAAATCCTCATCAGTGCCTTGCGCCATAGCGTCAAGTTGACAGAACAAGGGTTGCCCGCTTTTGGGCTGTTACTGGATGTGTTGGATACGGAAGCGTTGGCTTTTTACCAGCGGTTTGATTTTTTCGAGCCATTAACCGACGATCCGATGCGCTTGTTTGTGGGGATGGAGCGGTTACGCCAAGTGTGATTTTTCCCCTTCATAAATGCTATCCTTTGCCCATCATAAGCAAATTACCCATCCGGCGAGCCAATGCAGCAAATATTTATCAGTTACGCCCAAGACGAATCCCACGGTCAACGCTTAGCAAAGGAGGTACAGCAGCAGTTGCATGAGCAAGGCTTTCGTGTGTTTCGTGATGAAACAGGTGTCATTGCAGGGATGCAATGGGTCAAAGAAATTGAGAGCCAGTTGAAAGCCAGCCAGCTTGTGGTCTTGGTGGTGTCCAGTAAGGTGCAACATTCCGAGTGGGTGTTCGCCGAATTCCAGATGGCAAGGAATATGGGAATTCCGGTTGTGCCTGTGCTGGCGGAGGTGTTGCCTGATATGCCGTTGTGGTTAATTCCCCTGCGACACTTGAATTTTTCGAGCCAACCCGATTGGCAACGGCTGATGCACACGATTGGTACATACATCCCGTTACCCACAAAATCTCAACCACGTCAACCGCATCCCTCGGTTTCGCCACTACCGTCCCCTCAACAGCAGACCCAACCCTCTTGGGCAAAAGCGATGGGTGAGGATGGGTATGGACGATATGATGATGTGGATGGGATCACCGTTATCAGAAAGGGAGCGAGGGATGTATATGGGGGATATGACGATGTGGATGGGATCACCGTTATCAGAAAGGGAGCGAGGCGATGATGAAATCCAACATGAAGTAACGTTATTAGTGATTATCAAGTTCGATATGGCAAATGGTTCGCAGGGACTGTTCCGGTCAAATCACTTCCGGCGAATTCGTGGGGTTTGTACGAAATGCATGGTAACGTGTGGGAATGGTGTCAGGATTGGTACGATTCTTATCCGGCGGCGGTAAATCCTCCCCCAACCCCTCCTTTTGCAAAGGCGTAGAGCAAGAAGGTTGGCATGTCCAGCCTCCCCCTTTGAAAAAGGGGGATTGAGGGGGATTTCTTTCCCCTATATCATCCCCCCTTTATATTCCCCACCGGAAGCACGCATGAGCCAATATTGGAGCAAGCTGGTACACGACCTCGACCCGTATACACCGGGCGAACAGCCGAAAGACCAGCGTTACATCAAGCTGAATACCAACGAATGCCCGTACCCGCCCTCGCCGAATGCGCTCGCGGCAATTCACGCGGCGGCGGATGAGCGCTTGCGGCTGTACCCCGACCCGAATGCGGACGAGCTGAAGGATGCGATTGCCGACTATTACAATGTGCAACGCGCCAATATTTTCGTCGGGAATGGTTCGGATGAGGTATTAGCGCACGTTTTCCAAGGCTTGCTCAAGCACGACGCGCCCTTGCTATACCCCGACATTAGCTACAGTTTTTACCCCGTTTACGCCAATCTTTACCAGATTAATGCGCAACAAATCCCGTTGCGTGAGGATTTTCGGGTGTGCTTGGGTGATTATGCGGTGGATAACGGTGGAATTATTTTCCCCAATCCGAATGCGCCCACTAGTATGGCCTTGGGTTTGGATGCTATTGAAGCACTATTGGAAACGCACGATAAATCCGTGGTGGTCGTCGATGAAGCCTACGTTGATTTCGGGGCGCAAACCGCGATTCCGCTGATCGACAAGTACCCAAATTTGTTGGTGGTACAAACCTTTTCCAAGTCGCGTTCGCTGGCGGGTTTGCGGGTGGGCTTTGCGGTGGGGCATCCTGATTTGATCAATGCGCTGGAACGGGTGAAAAATTCCTTCAACTCTTACCCCTTGGGGCGCATGGCGATTGCGGGCGCAGCAGCAGCGATGCGCGACAAAGCGTATTTCGAGGATACTTGCCAGAAAATCATCACTACTCGTGAGATGACGGTGCAAAGCCTTACCGAGATGGGTTTCAGTGTGTTGCCGTCAGCGGCGAATTTCGTGTTTGCACGTCCACCTGCGGGTAATGCGGAAAGTCTGTATTTGGCACTGAAGCAGCGGGGCGTGTTGGTGCGTTACTTCAATAAGCCGCGCATTAACGAGTATTTGCGGATTACCATCGGTACGGATGAGGAAATGGCAACCTTCCTGAGCGTATTGGCTGCGCTATGAATCTCTACACACTCGAAACCCACATTAATAGCTTGCTGAATGTTGGCAAGTTCCGCGATTACGCGCCGAATGGTTTGCAAGTCGAGGGCAGGGCGGAAGTGAAGCGCATTGTTACGGGCGTAACTGCTTCGCAAGCGTTGCTGGATGCGGCGGTAGAATACGGTGCTGACGCGATTTTGGTACATCACGGTTATTTCTGGAAGGGTGAATCGCAGGTGATTCGCGGCATGAAAAAACGCCGGATTGCGACGTTGCTTCAGCATGACATCAGTTTGTTGGGTTATCACTTGCCTTTGGACGCGCATCCGACGTTAGGCAATAACGCACAACTGGCGGCACGGCTGGGCATTCACACCGAAGGCGTAATGGATGAACGTGAACTGCAAGGCGTGGGCAATGTCGGTTCGCTGGCTGAAGCCGTGAGTTTGGATGCATTCGGGCAACACGTTGCGGCAGTATTAGGACGTGAACCTTTGCTGATTGCAGGCGGTGAGCATCCCATCCAACGCATTGCTTGGTGTACGGGCGGCGCACAAGGTTACATCCAGCAAGCGTTTGAGCTGGGGGCGGATGCGTATTTGAGCGGTGAAATTTCCGAACACACGGTGCATTTTGCGCGGGAAAACGGCATTCATTATCTGGCAGCAGGGCATCACGCGACCGAGCGTTACGGCATTCAGGCGCTAGGAAACCATTTGGCAGTCCAATTTGGGTTGGAACATTATTTTCTGGACATCAATAACCCGGCATAAGTCAGGTTATTTTGTTTGTTTTTATGCTACTATTGCCGCGCCTTACTGATGGGGTAGCCGTAAATGATCTAAATCAAAACGTTTGCGTTTTACCCGTTAAGACACGGATTTATGCTTGATTTTACGTGTGAGTTCGGACATTCTACGTAGTCTTTCAGTATATGCTAATATAGCTATACTTAAGTTAATGGCTCAGATATTTAGTGCGGTTGCAAGCACCATCACAGTGTTTTGCAGCGGTACAGCAGATTACATTTTGAACATTTGGGAGAGTGCTAACGATGGCAAATTCTGGAGTAGATAAAGGTCGCCGCCGCGTCCTGATTGCCGCCACATCCGTGGTTGGGGCAGCAGGTGTGGCAGCGATTGCGGCTCCGTTCCTTAATTCTTGGAATCCTAGTGCACGGGCGCTTGCCGCTGGTGCGCCGGTGGAGATTTCTGTGACTAAGGCCGAGCCAGGACAACAGATTCGTGTAATTTGGCGTGGTAAACCCGTTTGGTTGGTGAACCGCACCCCGGAAATGCTGGCTGCCTTGGAAGGCTTGGCAGAAGCATTGAAAGACCCGAATTCTGAGAATGTGAAGCAGCAGCCGGAATATGCCAAAAACTTGGCACGTACCCGTGAAGGTAAAGAGCAGTTTCTGGTATTGGTTGGTATTTGCACCCACTTGGGTTGCTCACCGACTTACCGCCCTGAAGTAGCTCCGGCGGATTTGGGCGCGGACTGGAAAGGTGGTTGGTATTGCCCATGCCACGGTTCGCGTTTTGACTTAGCCGGTCGGGTTTACAAGAATGTTCCAGCCGGATCAAACCTTGAAGTTCCCCCTTACTACTTCAAAAATGATAACACTATCGTCGTTGGTGAAAACGGAGGCACTGCATAATGGCTGAACGTCCTGCACACAATTACACGGGTTTCTTAGGGTGGGTCGAAGACCGCTTCCCGATGATGGAAACTTGGCAAGCGCATTTGGCTGGTTACTATGCGCCGAAAAACTTCAATTTCTGGTATTTCTTCGGTTCACTGGCGATGCTGGTGCTGGTTATCCAGATTGTTTCTGGCCTATTTTTGGCACTGCACTATAAACCGGATGTTAGTCTGGCATTTGCTTCCGTTGAATACATTATGCGGGATGTGCCGGGTGGCTGGTTTATCCGCTACATGCATTCCACAGGCGCGTCAGCGTTCTTTATCGTGGTGTATTTGCACATGTTCCGCGCCCTGATTTACGGGTCTTACAAAGGTAAGCGTGAACTGATCTGGTTGATCGGTATGGCGATTTATCTGGTATTGATGGCAACCGCGTTCATGGGTTACTTGCTGCCTTGGGGACAAATGTCTTACTGGGGTGCGCAGGTTATCATTAACTTGTTTAACACCATTCCGTACATTGGTGAAGGCTTGTCTACGTGGATTCGCGGTGACTTCGTACTCGGTGATGCAACCTTGAACCGCTTCTTTGCGCTGCATTTCTTCCTGCCTTCGTTGGTATTGCCTGCCTTGGTTTTTGTACACATTGTGGCATTGCACGCGGTCGGTTCTAACAACCCGGATGGCGTTGAAATCAAGAAAGGCCCTAAGGGTAACAAGTGGAGCGATACAGCTCCTGCTGATGGTATTCCGTTCCACCCTTATTACACCGTGAAAGACATCGTGGGTGTTGTGGTATTCCTGATCGGTTTCTTTGCGATTCTGTTCTTTGCGCCAGAAGGCGGCGGTTACTTCATTGAAGCCCCGAACTTCGAGCCAGCAAATGCCTTGAAAACACCGCTGCATATTGCGCCGGTTTGGTACTTCACACCGTTTTACACCATCTTGCGGGCTATTCCTGATCCGTTTTTAGGAACTTTGGCCATGTTTGGTGCGATTGCAGTACTGTTTCTTATACCGTGGATTGACCGTAACCCGGTTAAATCTTGGCGCTACCGTACCAGCGCTCACAAGATCAACTTGCTCTTGTTTGCGGTGGTATTCATGATCTTGGGTTGGATGGGTGTTGAAGCCGTTACGCCCGCGTTCAAAGAACTGGGTACGCGCATGACGCAAATCTACTTCATCTTCTTTGTGGTTCTGTGGATTCACAGCACGCCAGCGAAAGCGAAGTATGTGATGTGGTTTGGAATTTTGCTGGCGGCAATCGTGGCGTATGACATTATGTTCCGCTACATCCCCGGTGATGCAGAAGCTACCAACCAAATGCTGGTGCAGTTCATTTGGCCCGTAGCGTACTTGGCGCTGACGCTGTTGTTGCCTGCTTTCAAAGCAAGCTGCAACGAAGAAAAGCCCGTTCCAGACCGTGTGACAGGTTGAGGTGTAGCAACATGAAGAAATTTATTATTGGTGTAATGTTCGCACTGTCCGCGTCTCTGATGACCACTACTGCATTGGCAAGTGGTGATGGCGTGGAACTGGAAGATGCGAAGGTCGATATTCATAACCAACCAAGTTTGCAACGTGGTGCGAAGTATTTCGTTAACTACTGCATGGGTTGCCATTCCCTGAACTTCAGCCGTTATAACCGCATGGCGGCTGACTTGGGTTTGACCGAAGAGCAGGTGGCTAAAAACCTGATCTTTACCCGTGATGCGGATGGTGAAATCGATAAGCCCGGCGTGTTGATGAAAAACGGTATGTCCCAGAAGCAGTCCGCCGAATGGTTCGGTGCGCCGCCACCGGACTTGTCTTTGGTGGGGCGTTCGCGTGGGTCAGACTGGATTTACAGCTACCTGAAAGCCTTTTACCTTGACCCGACTCGCCCACTGGGTGTGAACAACACCGTATTCCCGAATGCGGGGATGCCACATGTGTTGTGGGAACTGCAAGGTATGCAGGAAAAGCATTGCACCAAGGGTGAAGGCGAACACGCGACCGAACATTGCGAGCTGAAACTCGTGAAAGCCGGTAGCATGACGCCGGTTGAATACGACCAAACCATTCGTGATATTACTAACTTTTTAACGTATGTGGGTGAGCCAGCCAAGCTGCACCGTACTACTTACGGCATCTTTACGTTGCTGTTCTTGGTATTGTTCGCTGTGGTTGCGTATTTCCTTAAGAAGGAATATTGGAAGGACGTGCATTAATCGTTCACCGGTATAACACCTTGAAGCCACTCTAGTGTAATATAGAGTGGCTTTTTTGTTTTCAGTCCAGGGAGTTCCGCTTATATGGCTTCGCTTTCCAGCCGAAGATCTGTGATGACATTATTTTCCGCCCCCGACTGCGCAGACAGTCATCGGGTGCGTATTGTGCTGGCGGAAAAAGATATTACCGTCGATATTCTCAACATCAACCCCGATAATAAACCCGAAGATCTCGCGGAGTTGAACCCTTACAACACCACCCCAACCTTGTTGGATCGTGATTTAGTGTTGTATGACGCCCGTATTATCATGGAATACTTGGATGAGCGTTTCCCACATCCACCCCTGATGCCCGTTGACCCGGTAACGCGGGCGCATTCCCGTTTGGCATTGTTCCGTATTGAAAAAGACTGGTTTTCACTGGTACACGATATTGAGCATGGCGATACGGATACTGCTTCCCAAGCCCGTAAAATTTTGCGCGAAAGTGTGCTGTCAGCCGCTGAAGTATTTGCGGTTAAACCGTATTTCCTCAGTGACGATTTTTCCTTAGTGGATTGCACGATTGCGCCGATTTTATGGCGTTTGCCAAAATACGGCATTGATGTCCCCGAAAAACAGGGTAAGCCCATACTGAAGTACATGGAGCGCGTATTCTCACGCGATGCGTTCCAACAATCATTAAGCAAGGTTGAAAAGTCGATCCGCCCATGAGTCAGCCGAATCCTCCTGAATTTATTGCCACGCCGAAGCGCCCTTATTTATTACGGGCGTTTTATGAATGGATCGTGGACAATGGCATGACGCCACACATTATGGTCGATGCGCGTTCGCCTAAGGTGAAAGTGCCGCGTCAATTTGTCAAAGATGGCAGTATCGTGCTGAACGTGAGCATGACCGCTGCCAATAATCTGCTGATGGATAACGATCAAGTCACATTCAATGCCCGTTTCGGTGGCAAAGCGATGTCGATCTGGTTGCCGATGTGGTCAATCATGGCGATTTATGCGCGTGAAACCCAAGACGGCTTGAATTTCCCGCTGGAGGAATACGCCGAAAGCATGGCACTTACCGAGGCAGCGACCTCACGCCCTACTTTGGCCAGCGTACCGGCAGCGGATGCGACGGTGAGTGACACGGACGCCAGCGATGAAGCCGATGCCACCGATGACGCGAATGGTGATGATGAACCGCCGCCACCACCGAAGCCCACGAGCCGCCCTTCGTTCTTGCGGGTGGTAAAATAAACCCAATGCTGTCTTTAATTGCAGCAATGACACCGCAGCGGGTAATTGGGCGCAATGGCGCTATGCCTTGGCATTTACCCGCTGATTTAGCGTGGTTTAAGCAAAATACCCTTGGCAAACCGATTGTGATGGGGCGCAAAACGTGGGATTCGATTGGGCGGGCGTTACCGGGGCGGCGCAACCTCGTCATTTCACGCGATGAGGCGTTCCAACCCGTCGGTGCGGAACGTGTTGGCTCACCGGATGCGGCACTGGCTGCGGTTGCCGATGCACCAGAAATCATGATTGTGGGTGGTGCGCAAATTTATCAGCACTTCCTTGCTTATGCCGACCGTCTGTATTTAACCCTGATTGATGCTGATTTTGCAGGCGATACTTTTTTTCCCGACTATAATCAGCATCAATGGCGCACCGTAGAGCAGGTTGATTATCCTGCTGACGCTAAAAACCCCTATCCTTATTCTTTCCTGGTTCTTGAACGGGAATCCTGATCCCAAGGAGACGCTTCCTCATGAGTTCACTGTTGATTGTCAATGCGAATGTTGTCAATGAAGGGCAGATTGTCGAAGCAGATGTGTTAATCCGCGATGGTCGGATTGCCGCCATCGGTAAGCACTTGTCCGCACCGGGTGTTGAAGTGTTAGATGCCGCTGGGCGTCATCTGCTGCCGGGTATGATTGATGATCAGGTGCATTTTCGCGAACCCGGCATGACGCATAAAGCGGATATGGCAACGGAAAGCCGTGCAGCACTGGCGGGCGGTATTACCAGCTTTATGGATATGCCGAATACCATACCCAATGCGCTGACCTCCGCCATTCTTAATGAAAAGAAACAGTTGGCAGCGGGGCGTGCCGCTGGGAATTATGCCTTTTATCTGGGGGCTTCCAACGACAACCTTGAGGCGATTAAAGCGCTGAATCCTAACGATGCGTGTGGGGTAAAAGTATTCATGGGCGCATCAACCGGCAATATGTTGGTCGATGATCCCGAAATATTGGAGAAAATTTTCACACACGCGCCGACACTGCTGGCGGCTCATTGCGAAGACACGCCGACAATTACGGAAAACGAGGAAAGTTACCGCAGCATTTACGGTGACAGCATTCCGTTTCATTTGCACCCGACCATTCGCAGTGAGGCGGCTTGCTACAAATCGTCGTCAATGGCGATGGAATTGGCGAAGCGTTGCGGCACGCGCTTGCACATTTTGCATATTTCGACCGCGAAAGAAGCCGAGATGTTCTCGGATATTGCGCTGAAAGACAAGCGCATTACCGCCGAAGCTTGCGTGCATTTCCTGCATTTTGCGGATGAGGATTACGCCAGCAAAGGCGCGTTAATCAAGTGCAACCCCGCGATTAAAACCGCTGAAGATCGAGCGGGTATTATTCAAGCATTGTTGGATGGGCGCTTGGATGTGATCGGTACTGACCATGCGCCGCATACCTGGGAAGAAAAGCACAACCCTAGTTATTTCAAAGCGCCTTCTGGGTTGCCTTTGGTGCAGCACGCGCTGCCATTGGTGTTAGAAAACTATCAGGATGGCATTTTCACGCTGGAATTTATCGTCGAAAAGACCAGCCACGCGGTGGCAGAGATGTTCAATATCAAAGAGCGTGGTTATATCCGTGAAGGCTATTGGGCTGATTTGGTGTTGGTTGATGTGGAAAAACCCTTCACGTCGACGCACGCTAACAGCTTGTCGAAGTGCGGGTGGACGCCGTTTGATGGCTATGAATTCCGTTCCAGCATTGCCGCCACCATTGTTAACGGGCAACTGGTGTGGCAAGACGGCAAATTACTGGACGTTGCGCCTTTTGGCATGGCGCTGGAATTTGAGCGTTAAAGTTCCCTGACCACGCGGAAGCCGAGGTTGGTATCCATTTCATCCATGTAGCGCTTTTTACGGGCAGCACTGCGGGCGCGGGCGGCGGGGTCAAACCATGAGCCGCCTTTGGTGGCATACCAGTAAGGGCTGGCGGCAACCGATGGGCTGCCATCCCGATTGGCGTTTAGGTGCGAAGTCGTCCAATGATCTTGGGTAAATTCCCACACATTGCCGTGCATATCGTGTAATCCCCACGCATTCGGGGTTTGCAAGCCCACTTCGCTGGCTTTCGGGCTGGGGAAGCAACGTGGCAGATACCAAGGGCGATCTTCCTGTTGTTCCCGATAGGGGAAAAACGGGTTGAAATGCACCTCACGGCAACTGACATCTTCGCCATGATAAAACGGGGTCGTGGTTCCAGCACGCGCCGCGTATTCCCATTCTGCTTCGGTTGGCAGGCGATATTTCTGACCGGTTTGCGCACTTAACCACGCCAAAAACAGCTTGATGTCTTCCATGCGAATATTGATCACCGGGTAACGGCCTGTGTGCCAAATCAGTTCAGGGCGCAAAAACCACTCGGTGTCATGGCGAAATTGCTGGAATTCCTCGGCAGTGACAGGGTAAACACCGATGGCAAACGCTTTGCGGATCATGGTGAGGTGACGTGGTGCTTCGTCACGTTGATGCCCGTGTTCGTTGGATTCTGAACCCATTTCAAAGCGCCCAGCGGGGATGATGGCTAACTCAGGGCCAGGGCTACCGGTTTTTAGCGTGTCATGAAAGTGCGGGGACAAGCGGTGCTCTTCGGCAGTCGCTTGCTGTAATTGCTTAACTTGTTGCGGTGTTAATTCGTCAACAAATACGGTGCGTGATTCATAGGTGAGGGTTTCTGTCATTATCATGCTCAATCAGTAACTGGTAATATACTAAACTTCTTGTATTATCCCCAAATTTAGTGCAAAGACAACGCCAAAAAATTGTTTTTGCACTATAGTTAAACCGAGGGTTAGTACTAGTGGTCAGTCAAAGACGGGGAGCTTGTAAATGAATAGACGGCTTGAGGGTAGAAACAGTGTAGGACAGCGTAACACGGCTCAGCTTTTATTGGATGGTTTAATGCTTTACCGCCACGATTTGGGCGATTTGGGCAAACAAGTGGAGCGTTTGCTGCGGGAACGTGGGGTGAGGTCGACTTTCGACCCTGCATTTTCCTTGCGAGTGCACTAAAAATGATTGCCAACTTCATGAACCATTTATCCAGCTACGACGACTGTTAAAACAGTAGTATTGTGATAGTCATGAGTTGAGAGTTTATAGCCCCGGTTCGCCGGGGTTTTTTTATGGGCTGCTCAATCGCTGAGCAATTACCATTGATTCCTAGAATACGACAGCTTGTCGGCATAAATTGTATTTTTCCTGCATAGAGTTTGGTTTGCGGTATAATAGCTGTAGTTAATACGCCTCCAATCATAAAAGTAATAGGTGGCTCTATGCCGATACGTTTAGCTTCTCGACGCCAGCAGTCAGGTTTGAGCCTGATCGAGGTGTTAATTGCCACAGTGGTACTGTCCACCGGGTTGTTAGGTCTTGCCGGTTTGCAAATCGCAGGCATGAAGACCACGCACAATTCTTATCAGATGCAACAAGCAACGTGGATTGTGCACGACTTGCTGGAGCGAATGCGTTCCAACCGCGCTGCTGCTTTGGCCGAAAACTACAATGTTACGCCCACGACTGTTTGCCCGGCGACCCCGCCTGCTTGTGGGAGTGGAGTCTGTACGCCTGCTGAGTTGGCGGCTTATGACCTTTGTGGGGCGAATACCAGCATCAGCAATACTTTGATCAATGGTGCTTTGACCGTGACGTGTTTTGACCCATCTCCTGCGGGTAGCCCCGCTGCTGATCCGCCCGCTGATTGCAATGTTAGCCTTCAATGGAATGAGCGCGATGCTAGTCAGGCTGATCCTGATGACGCCACGGATGGTATGGAATCTTTCATTATCAAGCTGAAGGCCATTCTGTAAGGGAAAACGATGAAAAATAATAGGCAGAGAGGGCTTTCCCTCATCGAGTTGATGATCGCGATGGTCGTCAGTCTGGTGTTAGTCGCCGGTGTGAGCACAGTCTATATGAGTAGTAAGCGTGCTTACCAAGCTCGTGACCAGTTATCTCTGATGGATGAAACGGCTCGTATCGCTTTAAATGCATTAACGAAGCATTTGGAACATGCTGGTTATGCTACGTCTAGTAAACGTTCAATGGATGATTATTTCATCAAACCGGATGATGTTGCCAATTCTAAGCTGGTGAGTGGATTATGTGCAGATGGTAAATCAAACATAAGCTCACCATCCTCATTAAGAGATACCGCTAATAATGATACTGATAGCGTGACGGCGTATGGCGATACAACAGGTGTGGTTTTTATTGCAGATGATGATTTATTTCTGGATTGTGCCAATACAGGTGGTAACACCAACAAGAAAGATGACAACAATCGCTGGGAAGGTTGTCGCGTGACAACTGAAGAACCTGCTGGGCCTGCGGCTTCTACAGCAGGTGCTTTGGCTTACAACAATTTCTTTGTTGCCCCGGATGGTACTGGCATACCCAATTTGAATTGTGCTAGTTCTCGTTTAACAGCAAGAACTCCTGTTGCACAGGGAGTTGAAAATATCCAATTTTTGTACGGCGTAGACACAGATGCAGATGGCGGCGTTAATAAGTACCTTAATGCTGATGGTGTTGGTACGAATGCTGGGGAATGGCAACGGGTAATTAGCATTAAAGTTGGCATATTGGTTAGGTCACTGGAAAAGGTATTACCAGCAGAAGAAGAGCATTCTTATCAAGTGTTGGATGTTTTACAAACACGCAAAGACCGTTTTCAGCGTGCAGTGTATACCACTGTCATTCATCTGCGTAACGTCGTTGAAGGTTAAGGTAACAAATATGCAAGCTATTAAAAACAAACAGCAAGGTGCGGTACTGATGTGGGGCATGGTGATTCTATTGACCATGACGGTTATTGGTATTGCAGCAACACGCATGGCAACGGTTGATAGCCGGATTGCTGGTAATCAAATGACGACTATGCTGACCTTTCAAGGCACAGATTCAATGTTACGGGATTCTATTGATTTGTACCATGTAGTGAAAACAGCAACAAATGGTACAAAACCAGAGGAAGGTAATAGCAAAAACACAGAGAAGGAACTACCCCTCCCTCTCAAGACGTATAAGTATGATCTTGATGACCCTAATGATGTAGGTGTAGAGGTGAATGGAGAGATGGATATGAGCGCAGAAGATGGTTGTCCACCACTTAGAGGCATTGCGATGACTACTGAAATGACGCCGGATGTTGGCGGTATTGCTTGCCGTATTTTTACTGCCCATACAGAGGCGTCTCTAGCAGGTACGGGAGCGAAGAGTTTGCATTCCGAAGGTGCTTTAAAGCCTGTGCCAAAAATCAACTAAGCAAGCGGGAATAACCATGACAACGATAAAACATCACCAAGGCTTTACCCTGATTGAACTCATGATCACGGTGGCGATTGTGGGAATTTTGGCAGCGATTGCCTACCCCAGCTATACCGCGCAAGTGCAAAAAAGCCGTCGCGCCGACGCACAAATAGCCTTGCAAGAAATTGCGCAACGTCAAGAAGCGTATTTCCTGCGTAACAGCAGTTACGCACATGATCTCTCAATTCCCATTCCTGATGATCCGAGTGTTAAAAGTCTTCGTTATGGTACAGTCAGCCATGATGAACACTATGATTTGACTGTTTTTGCAACAGATCGAGACGGTGGCGGATGTGATGGCACAAACAATGATGCCTGTATCAACTATACAGTTGTTGCCACACCAGTATTCGGTGGGCTACAAGTTCACGATACGCCGTGCCAAGTATTTACATTGGATGATCGAGGCAGACGGCGCGGTGGCACAACTGCGACGACAGCCGCTGCGGATAATGCGCAAACCTGTTGGAAATAAGCAGCCGTTGCTGTGAATGATTGCCCGTTAAACTTAATCACAAAAATAATGCCATGAAAAAAATACGTTGTAGCCTGCGGTGGCTGTTGTTAACCGCACCCCTGTTATTCGCCACTGTCTTAATGGCAGACGAAACCGAAATCTACTTCACCGACAAAAGCGGTGAAGTAGCGCCCAACGTACTGTTTGTGATTGACGCATCGGGCAGCATGAGCCAAGTCGTAACCGGCGATGCCGATAGCCGTACTCGCCTACAGGTGTTGAAATCCTCCTTTCAAGAGGTGATGAACACCGCGCCCACCAATTTGAATGTGGGTTTAATGCACTACGCTAACCACGGGTTGGGCGAAGATTATTGGTGGAGTTCGATTAAGGGTGCAAACTTCCCCGTTTCCCCGATTGATGCGGCGGTTCAGCCGTTAATTGCCACCCACCAATCTGACGATAATTTACCGAACCCTGCAACCGGCACCACGGTAGTGCGCGAATTTCTCTCCAGCATTGTCAACAGTTGGGAAGCCAACGGCTATACGCCGATTGTTGATTCCTTGTACGAAGCCGCGCGTTATTTTCGCGGCGATACGGTGGAATGGGGCATGGATGTTCCCAGCATTGGCTGGGCAGCGCACCCGTTAACCTATGACAATGCGCCCACTTGTACCGCTTCCCATCAAGCCGATTGCGTGAAGAGTTGGGGGCAATGCAACACCAATATTGTGCCGGGCAGTTGTAGCGCCATCAGCACCAACGAATGTTGCGACTGGATCACCACCGGCGGTGACGGCTCAGGTTATTGCAAAGATGACAATTACACCTGTTCGACAGTCATCGAAAAGTGCAAACACACCGTCTGCGATACCGTTGAGGGTGCTCCCACCTACAAATCCCCGATTCAATACAGTTGCCAAGCCAATTACTTGGTCTTAATGTCGGATGGCAAGCCCGAATACCCCTATTTTCCCGGCTTGGGGGATACGGACGGCACGCGCTATTACCCGCCTTCCGTGAAAAATCTAGCGATGAGTGATTTCAACCCCATGCCCGCGCCCGATTGGACGACTTACTTCACCGGCCTGATTGCCGCCAATAACAGCCAAATCAAAGTAGCGCCGCCATTGCAGGATTATCTGGGGGCTGCCGCCAACAATTGTGGCACGACTGCCGCCGCACCGCGCGGTTACAACAGCGGGCGTTGTGGGCCAGAATTAACCCGCTGGTTGGCGGACACGGATCACAGCAGCACCTTGGAAGGCAAGCAAAAGGTGGAAACCTACACCGTCGCCTTTGCGCTAGGCGATGAGCCAACCGGTACCGCCTACTTGAGTGATTTAGCAACCAAAGAAGACGGCGCATTTACCGCCGACAACGCGGAGGAATTAGCCGGTGCATTCAAAGCGATTCTAAGTTCCATCAGCAAAGCCTCGTCATCGTTCAGTTCCCCCACGTATGCCATCGACACCAAAAACATGTTGGCACACAGCGATGAAGTCTACATTCCAATGTTTGACCGCAGTAGCACGGCGGTGTGGTCAGGCAATTTGAAAAAATTCGCCCGCACCGTGGATGGTAAAATCGTCGGCGGAACGCTAATACGTGATGATGAAAACCGCGTAACGGGTGGTGATCCGGTGGTGAATGACAAGGGCGAGTTTTTGGATACGGCGGATGATTTGTGGGGGCCACCCAGTGGTTCCGATGTTACCAGTGGTGGCGCTGCCAGCCAGTTACCTGCGCCGGATAGCCGCAATTTGTACACCGATGTGAGTATTGACAGCGATTTGACTGATGCGAAAAACGCTCTGTCTACTAGCAATACCGACAATTTAACCGATGGTAAATTGCTGGGTTTGCCCGAAAATCCGGCGGAAAAGGTCAAATATTGGCTGCCTGACGCCGACGGTGATGGTACCAGTTGTTTAGGCTATTACACGGACTGCGACGGTAAAAAACACATTGTTTTGGGTAATTACGAAACCAAAGTCGGCTGTATCACGATTTCCAGTGTAGCCATTACCTGTCCCGCGACCGATTATTTGACAGACCCTGAGCGCGACACCCTGATTAACTTTGCACGGGGTGAAATGGATGACCCCACTAGCAGTGACCCGGCGGTGACGATTCCGCGTAAACAAATGGGGGATATGCTGAATAGCAAGCCTTTGGTGGTGGATTACGGTGATGGCGAGCAGCGCATTTTCGCGGCGACTAATGAAGGTTTCTTGCACTCCATCAATACAGCGGATGGCGAAGAACAATGGGCCTTCATGCCGAAAAATTTGCTGCCCAACATTAAAACCTTTATGGAAAATCTACCGACCAAAGACCACGTTTACGGCATTGATGGCCCGCTAACCTTGTGGAATTACGACACGAATATGGACGGTGAACTCAAAGCCACCGACGGCGATAAGCGCGTCTTGTTCTTTGGGTTGCGGCGTGGGGGCAAAGCTTATTACGCCTTGGATATTACCAACCCCGATAGCCCGTTAATTTTGTGGAAAAAAGACAATACCCTCACGGTTGACGATAACGCTTGGAATGAATTGGGCGAAACTTGGTCGAAACCTTCCTTGGCAAAAATGCGTATTGGCAGCTCGACCTCCAGTCAAGTACGCAATGTTTTGGTCTTCGGCGCGGGTTACGATGCCTCCAAAGATGCTGAAACCGGTCGCCAACCCGACCAAATCGGCAATGACGTCATGATTGTGGATGCCTTAACCGGTGAACTGCACTGGTCATTGCAACGCGATGTCTACGGTGGAAACGCAGCTACTAATCCGGTCAAACACAGTGTCCCCGGTGATATTCGGGTCTTGGATATGGATCGCAACGGCACACTCGACCGGCTGTATTTCGCGGACACCGGCGGCAATTTGTGGCGCGTGGATATGGATCACGATTTGCGTGACAGCGACCCGGATATGTACAACTACGATGACGCAGTTCTCACCAAAATTGCGGAATTGGGTGAAAACGGCGATCACGGCACGGATACCCGCAAGTTCTTTTACGAACCCGATACTGCACTGATTCAACACAATGGCAAAGTACACATGACGATTTCCTTGGGCAGCGGCTACCGCACGCACCCTTTGAATACCAACACCGAAGACCGTTTCTACGTGTTGATGGAACCGAATGTGTACAACGAACCGCCAGCCGATTTCGTGACGCTGACTAACACCGATTTGGTGAATGCTAAAACCGGTTTCACTGATCCGAACGATAATTTGCTCAACGGCACGCACAAAGGTTGGTATTACGACTTCACGCACAAAGGTGAAAAAGTACTCGCGCCTGCGGTTACATTCCTCAACAAAGTCGTCTTTACCACGTTTGTGCCGGTGGATGAAGCTGGGCAAGAACCGCCGGATGACCCATGCATCGTTCCCCCCAACAGCGCCCGCGCTTATGTGCTGGATTTGTTCACCGGCAAAGCCGTTGCTGACCTTGACCGCGACAGCGCGACAGGCAACAGTGGCAAAGATGAATTTGTGGTGGCAGGTTTCAACGAAATCTTGGATGCCGCCAAAATCATCTTCCGTATGCCCAGTGCTGCGGATGGGGGTGATTGTGCCGCCGGTGATTGCCAACAAACGGTGGAAATTCGAGTCGGTAAGCTAGAAATGCCGATCTTGGATGAAAGCAATCACGAACCCGGCACCGGTATCGGTGGCGTAACGGGCAGCGTTGATTTGACTGACATTTTACCGCGTATGTTCTGGTTGGATCACAATGTGACTGACTAGGCCGCCAGCCATTGCCCTAAACTAACCCGATCGTTGCCTGCTAAATCCGGTAGGCAGCGTACTTGTTGGAAGCCCGCTATTTGCAGCAGTGTTGTAACCGCTGTTCCCTGATTGTAGCCGTGTT
The DNA here is from genome assembly GCF_016772315.1 of Thiothrix subterranea. Classification (NCBI taxonomy): domain Bacteria; kingdom Pseudomonadati; phylum Pseudomonadota; class Gammaproteobacteria; order Thiotrichales; family Thiotrichaceae; genus Thiothrix; species Thiothrix subterranea. The sequence goes on from NZ_CP053482.1 coordinate 3,203,478, forward strand.
CTAGCAGCAACCAGCCGCCGTGTGTCAACCAATGCGGCGCGGTTTGCACAATGTGGCGAATGTCATCCAGCCCGTCTTGCCCCGCAGTGAGCGCGGTTAGCGGTTCAAAGCGCACATCGCCTTGTGTCAGGTGCGGGTCGTTGGTTTCGATATAGGGCGGGTTGGAAACAATGACAGCAAAGCGTTGTGGCGATAGATTGCTGAACCAGTCGGATTGGATAAATTGCACGGTGTGAATGTGATTGCTGTGAGCGTTTTCTGTGGCAACGGCTAAGGCGGCGGCAGAAAAGTCGCAGGCGGTGATATTGAGGTCAGGGCGTTCGCTGGCGAGGCTTAAGGCGATTGCGCCAGTGCCAGTGCCTAGGTCTAAAGCGCTGACGCGCTGACCCCTCACCCCCAGCCCCTCTCCCTCAAGGGGCGAGGGGAGCAAAGAAAGAGTGGTTTCGACGAGCAGTTCGGTTTCGGGGCGGGGGATTAGGGTGTCGGGCGTAACTTTTAGGTTAAGCGTCCAGAATTCGCGTTGTCCTGTGAGGTGCGCAATGGGTACGCCGCGTATACGTTCCGTCAGCAATTGTTGAAATGCTGCTTCAGCTTCTGGCTCGATCCGTTTTTCAGGCCATGTCATCAACCAAGTGCGCGATTTTTGCAGGCAATGTGCCAGCAAAATTTCCGCATCCGCCCGCGCCGATTCCGATGTGCTGGTTAATTGCTTCGCCGCTTCCCGTAAAATGTCCCGAATTCTTGCTCCCTGCCCCCCTTGCGGGGGAAGGGCTGGGGAAGGGGGGTTCTTCTCACTCATCCGCCAACGCCGCTAACTGATCGGCTTGATACTCATTAATCAGCGGCTCAATCACCTGATCAACGTTACCCACTAAGATTTCATCCAACTTATACAACGTCAGGTTAATGCGGTGATCGGTGACGCGCCCCTGCGGAAAGTTGTAAGTGCGGATGCGTTCGGAACGATCCCCAGACCCAACCAAGCTTTTGCGGGTTTCGGCTTGTTCAGCGGCTTGTTTTTGGCGTTCGCCTTCAAAAATGCGCGATTGCAACAGCCCCATCGCTTTGGCGCGGTTTTTGTGTTGCGAACGCTCTTCTTGGCATTCGACCACGATGCCGGTGGGAAGGTGGGTAATGCGGATAGCGGATTCGGTTTTATTGATGTGCTGCCCACCCGCCCCTGACGCGCGGTAGGTATCCACCTTCAAATCGGCCGGATTAATGTCGGTGGCTTCGACTTCATCCAGCTCTGGCATGACTGCAACCGTGGCAGCCGAGGTGTGAATCCGCCCCTGCGATTCGGTGGCAGGCACACGCTGCACCCGGTGTGCGCCGGATTCAAATTTCAGCCGTGAATACGCGCCTTGCCCAATGACGCGCGAAATGATTTCTTTGAAACCGCCGTGTTCGCCTTCGTTTTGGCTAATGATTTCCACCTGCCAGCGGCGGCTTTCGGCGTAACGCGCGTACATGCGGAACAAGTCTCCGGCGAAAATCGCGGCTTCATCCCCGCCCGTGCCTGCACGGATTTCGAGGAACACGTTGCTGTTATCGTGCGGGTCTTGCGGCAATAACAGTTTTTGCAGGTCGAGTTCGAGCGCGGCGCGACGGGCTTTGGCGGCTTCGATTTCTTCTTGTGCCATGTCGCGCATTTCGGGGTCGGCGAGCATTTCCTGTGCGGCTTCCATGTCGGCGGCGGTTTGTTGGTAGGCGTGAAAGCCTTGCGACACCGGTTCGAGCTGGCTGTATTCAATCGAGAGTTTGCGGAATTGTTGCTGATCGCCAATCACATCCGGTTCACCCAACAGGGCGGAAATTTCGGCGTAGCGTTCGCTTAAGGCTTCGAGTTTTTGCAGGATAGATGCTTTCACAGAGGGTTAGCCGTTGTCGTCAGTAGAAAGGTTAAATAAGGTGCGGGCGTGTGCCAACAATTGGTGGTCGCCGTTGCGTGCCGCCGCGTGCATGGCTTGGGTCGCGTCGTGTGAGAGTTTATTCGTCAGCGTGTGTGCCAGAAATTGCAAAGCTTCGGCGGGGCTTTTGCCGTTTTGCAACAAGGCAGTGGCTTTGTCGAAGACTTCTTGGCGGATGCTCTCGGTGCGAGCGCGGTATGCCCGAATCGTGTTCATGTGGTCTTGCGCCCGCAGCCATGCCATGAAATTGCTGACTTCGGTGATGACCATGCCTTCGGCTTGTTCGGCGGCAGCGCGGCGTGATTGGAGATTTTCTTCGATAACCGAGTGCAAATCGTCCACGGTGTACAAATAGACGTCATCGAGTTGCGCGACTTCTTGTTCAATGTCACGCGGAACGGCGATGTCGACCATGAACATGGGGCGGTGTTTGCGGATTTTTAGTGCCCGTTCCACCGCACCCTTGCCTAAAATGGGTACAGGTGAGGCAGTGGAGGAAATAATAATGTCCGCTTGGGGCAAATGATCGGCTAATTCGGGCAGGCCGATGCCTTTGCCACCGTATTCTGCGGCGAGTTTTTGCGCTTTGTCGATGCTGCGGTTGGCAACGATGATTTTACCAATGTGATTGGTGGCAAGGTGTTTGCCGACGAGTTCGATGGTTTCGCCCGCCCCAATCAGCAGCGCGGTTTGGGTTTCGAGTTTGCTGAAAATTTGCTTGGCAAGGCTGACGGCGGCGAATGCTACCGAGACGGGGTTGGCACCGATGCTGGTTTGGGTGCGCACTTTTTTGGCGGTGGAAAAAGCGTGCTGCATCAAACGGTTTAATTGATTGCCGGTGGTGGCTTGGTCGCTGGCGGCTTGCAGGGCGGTTTTGAGTTGCCCCAGAATTTGCGGTTCGCCCAAGACCAGCGAATCCAGCCCGCAGGCAACCCGCAAGGCGTGGCGCACCGCGTCGTCTTGCTGGTAGATATACAAATAGGGTTGCAATTGCGCGGCGGACATTTTGTGCCAGCCTGCCAGCCAGTCGATCAGCGCGGCGACGGACTGTTGCGGGTGCGCAGCGGCGTAGATTTCGGTGCGATTGCAGGTCGAGAGTATTAGGTTTTCAGGCACGACCTGATGCGCAGCGTGCAAGGCCAACGGCAAGCTGTCGAGTGAGAACGAAACCTTTTCCCGGATGGAGACTGGGGCGGTTTTATGATTGACTCCAACGATCAGGATGGACATTCAGTAGTTTACCAACAGATACATTTCAGCCTTTGCACTTTTCTAGGGCGAGGTAGTTAACTTTCAGAACCGCGAATTTTCTGATACGTTATGGCTTATTACAAGGTAATTCGCTGAATATATCCTTAAAACTTCCGACAACATAATACGATCAGTCACAATCAGGTGTTGTGATAGACCGGAGAAATACATGCCCAGCAGCCGTTTACCGCGCCGTTTTGTGAGTTTAGGTCTCGCGCTCTTGATTGGTGGGTGTACGTTGGGGAACGCCCCGTTTGCCGACCAGTCGATCGGTAATGTCGCTACCTTTAGTAGTCCTTTAAGCTATCAGGTTTACAATATTCTTGCGGGAGAAATGTTTGTAAAACAGGGCAATGTAGCACAGGCAGCGTTGCATTACGTCGCTGCCGCTCAGCAGACTACCGACCCAGCCGTGGCGCAGCGAGCGGTGGAATTGGCGATGAGTGCCGAGGATACGCCGTTGGCAGGGCGTGCGCTGGAACGTTGGATGACGTTATCGCCGGATTCCACCGAAGCGGTTCAGTATCAAGCCTTGGCGAATTTACGTGCTGAAAAATACGCAGAAGCGGTCAAGGATTTGGTGAAAATTCGTGATGCTGCCGAAAAAGAAGCCGGGCATGGTTTTGCTTTCATCGTGTCTTTGCTGGCATTGGAGCCGGACTCGAATAAGTCTTACGAAACCTTCAAGCGCTATGTGGAGACTGTGGACAGTTCACCGCAGGCGCAACTCGCGTTAGCGTCGTTTGCCCTTAAGGTAGAGCAATTTGAGGTGGCTTTGCAGGCGAGTCAGGCGGCAAAAAAGCAGGGTACTGCCGCCGAGAAGGTGCAGGCAGCGCGGTGGGTTGCTAAAGCGTTAGCAGGTTTGGGGAAATTACCCGACGCTATCCAAGAGCTGGAAGCCCTTGGCAAGGATAGTCAGGATACCGAATTTAAATTGGATTACGCTCGCCTACTGATTTTGGCGGACCGGCGAGTGGAAGCGCTACCGATTTACCAACAGCTTTACGCTACGCTTCCCAATAACGTGGATATTATTTATACCTTAAGCTTGTTATTTCTTGAGCAAAAGTCTTTCACCGCTGCTGAGCCGTTGATTACTAAATTGCTGACTGTGCCGGAGCGTGCGGCGGATGCCAGTTATTTCATGGGGCAAATTCATGAAGGTTTGCAACGCCCCAAACAAGCGCTTGAGGTTTATCAACAAGCGCTTGGCGGGCAATACAGCCGTCAAGCGACGTTACGTATTGCCGATTTACTGGTTGAAACCACGAGTTTGGCGCGTGCGCGTGACTGGCTGGGAGCGCAATTGAAGGCCACATCTGACAATGAGCGCAAAGTGTTGTTGTTACAGTTAGATGGGCAGCTTCTGCATGATCAGGAAAAATATGCGGAGGCTGTCGAGAGTTTTGGCAAGGCATTGGCGGTGAAAGCCGATGACCCGGATGTGCTGTATTCCCGCGCTTTGAGCACCGAAAAGCTCGGTGATTTCGGCAAAGCGGAAGCCGATTTACGCGCGGTACTGAAATTACAGCCTGACAATGCCACCGTATTGAATGCCTTGGGGTATATGCTGGCGGTGAATACGCAACGTTATGCAGAAGCCAGCGATTTGATCACCAAAGCGCTCACCGGTCGCCCGGATGATCCGGCGATTATGGATAGCATGGGGTGGGTATTATTCCTGTCGGGCAAACCGCAAGAAGCAGAAACTTGGTTACGCAAAGCCTATACTCTGTTACCAGACCCTGAAGTTGCCAGCCATTTGATTGGAGTGCTGGCGGCGCGTGGCAATAAAACCGAAGCGCAAGGTATTCTCGATGCCATGCTCAGCAAGTTTCCAGACGATAGCTTGCTGCTTAACGCCAAGGCAAAGCTGGTTAGTTTGTAAGCTTCTCATTACTTAAGGATAACGACTCATGAAACAATGGATGCTGGTTGCGGCGTGTTGCGCCCTGACGCTGGGCGGGTGTGCAACGCAAACCAAAAGCCCCACCGCAGGCGCTGAAGTTCCGAATAAGCCTGCGGATGCGCAAAGTGCTTGGCAGCAACGTCAGGCTGAATTTGCCCGCATGAGTAGCTGGCGTTTACAAGGCAAAGTGGGCGTGCAGTTTCAGGAGCAAAGCGCTTCGTTCAATATTTCATGGCTTCAGACCGGCAATGATCAGTATGAGATGAACATTAAAAATCCGCTGACCGGTTCAATTGTCGCTTATCTCAAGGGCGAGCGTTCCGAAGTGGTGATGCAAGCCAATGGCAAGACTTATAAAGACTCGAATGCCGAACGTTTGTTGCAAGCGCAACTGGGGGTGTCTTTACCGCTGGATGGCATGAAATATTGGGTGCGCGGTATTCCTGCCCCCGATTCCCCCGTGCAGCAAGTCAAACTGGATGCGCAAGGCCGCCCCGAACTGCTGCAACAATCCGGCTGGCAGGTGGAATACAGCGGCTGGAAAGGCACGGATTGGAAAGCGTTACCGGAAAGAATCAACCTGAGTCGCACCCCGGATAACACCAAGGTGAAAGTGATTGCGAAAGATTGGCAGACACGTTATTGATTCCCATGCAAACGTTAATATTGCCTGCACCCGCTAAGCTCAATCTGTTTCTGCACATTACCGGCAGACGCGCGGATGGCTACCATTTGCTGCAAACCCTGTTTGTGTTTCTCGATTTTGGCGATGAAATTACCTTGAGCGTGCGCGATGACGGGGTGATTCAGCGCTCCGTCGGTGCGGTGGGCGTGCCGGAAGCGGCTGATCTGACGGTGCGGGCAGCGCGGTTGTTGCAGCAGGTGACGGGCTGTTCTTTGGGGGCGGATATTCAGGTGTTGAAGCGCATTCCCATGGGCGGTGGTTTAGGTGGTGGTAGCTCCGATGCAGCAACGGTGTTGCTGGGGCTGAACTACCTATGGCGTTGCGGCTTGAGTACGGATGAATTGGCTGTTTTGGGTTTGCGTTTAGGGGCGGATGTGCCGGTTTTTGTGCGTGGTCATGCAGCATGGGCGGAAGGCGTCGGGGAGCAGTTAACCCCCGTGAGCTTGCCTGACGCTTGGTATGTGGTGATTCATCCCGGTGTGCATGTGCCTACTGCCGAACTTTTTTCTGATTCGGGCTTGACACGTGACTGTCCTCCCATTACATTAGCGACCTTCCACGCGGGGCTAGGCAGAAATGTCTTTCAACCGGTGGTAGAAAAGCGTTATCCCGAAGTTGCCACGGCCTTACGTTGGTTATCTCGGTATTCAAACGCGGTGTTGACAGGTTCAGGCAGTTGCCTGTTCGCCTCGGTCGAAAGTAAGCAAGACGGTGAAATAATCCTGCAAAACTTACCTGATCAGTGGTTCGGTTTTGTCGCAAGCAGTGTGAATACTTCACCGTTGCAACAGAAATTGTTAACATTGCCAGCGCTTCACAACTAGTTTCAGAAGGGCCGTCGCCAAGCGGTAAGGCACTGGATTTTGATTCCAGCATTCCCAGGTTCGAATCCTGGCGGCCCTGCCATTTTTTCCTCCCCACTCAATGCGGATATGTCATGTCTGACGATAGAATGATGGTGTTTACAGGCAACGCTAACCCTGAACTCACTGAAAAAATCGTCGATCACCTCGGAATTTCCCCCGGTAAAATCAAAGCAGAACGCTTCAGCGATGGCGAAGTGCATGTGGAGATTTTGGAAAACGTGCGTGGTCGTGATGTCTTCATCGTGCAATCTACCTGCGCACCGACCAACGATAACCTGATGGAACTGCTGATCATCGCCGATGCGTTGTATCGTGCGTCCGCAGGGCGAATCACCGCTGTTATTCCGTATTACGGTTATGCGCGGCAAGACCGCCGGGTACGTTCACGGCGTGTGCCGATTTCTGCCAAGCTCGTCGCCGATATGATTGCCACAGGGCATGTTGATCGCGTTCTAACCATTGATTTGCACTCCGACCAAGTTCAAGGCTTTTTCGACTTACCCGTGGACAATGTGTATGCATCCGGTGTGTTGATTAAAGACGTATTGGCCTGTGAGCTGGATAACATTATGGTGGTGTCACCGGACGTTGGCGGTGTAGTACGTGCTCGTGCTTTAGCCAAAGGTCTTGGTGAAGTCGAATTGGCGATTATCGACAAGCGCCGCCCTGAACCCAATAAATCCGAGATTATGAATATCATCGGGAATGTGGAAGGGCGCAATTGCATTTTGATCGACGATTTGATCGACACTGGCGGTACGCTATGCAATGCCGCGACTGCATTAAAGCAGCACGGCGCATTAAGCGTCCGCGCGTATGCCACGCACGCCGTCTTTTCGGGTAAAGCGGTCAGCAATATCGAACATTCTCAGCTTGATGAGGTGGTTATCACCGATACCATTCCATTAAGCGACGCTGCGAAAAAATGTGCTAAGATTCGCCAGCTTTCGGTAGCAGGGGTGTTAGCGAAAACCATTTTACGCATCAATCAGGATGAGTCAGTCAGCTCACTGTTTGAAGGTTTATAAGTTTAGTCCCCGTTCGCGGGTTTTTTAGTTGCCGTCCGGTCGCGTTCGGTAACGATTTTGTTGGAGAGATAACATGTCAAAACAATACGTTCTGCAAGCGCAGGTACGTGAATTGCAGGGTAAGGGTGCGAGCCGCCGCCTGCGTAACACCGGTTTAGTGCCTGCCGTTATTTACGGTGCAGGCGGTGAAGCACAATCCATTTCTTTGCGTCACAATGAAATGATCCGTAATTTGCAGGAAGAAGGTTTCTACTCGCAAATCATCACGGTTGATTTCGGTGATCGTAAAGAGCAAGTGATTTTGCGTGATCTGCAACGTCACCCGGCTAAGCCAATCATTATGCACGCTGACTTACAGCGCATCCGTGATGATGAAGAAATCAACGTCCACGTGGCGCTGCACTTCCTCAATGACGACGTGTCAAAAGGTGTGAAAGAGCAAGGTGGTACGGTTAGCCACATGATTTCTGAAGTAGAAGTGTCTTGCTTGCCGAAGAACTTGCCTGAATTTATCGAAGTTGACATGATCAACGTCGAAAAAGGCCAGATTCTGCACCTGTCTGATCTGAAATTGCCAGAAGGCGTAAGCCTGCCCGCATTGGCACTGGGCGAAGACCACGATAACGCCATCGCGGCGATTCACTAAGGTTTATACCGATGGGAACCCCGATCCGCCTTATTGCAGGCTTGGGCAACCCCGGTAGCCAGTACGACAAAACCCGGCACAATGCCGGGTTTTGGTTTGTTGACGAGCTGGCAAGGCGTTACTCCGGCAAGTTTGCTGTTGAGAAGCGTTTTTCCGGTGAAGTCTGTAAACTGCAAGTCGGCAGCACCACGGTATTGCTGATTAAGCCCATGACCTTCATGAACCGTTGCGGGCTGGCAGTGAAGCAGTTAGCCAGTTTCTACCAAATTTCGGTGGAACAAATTTTAGTGGCGCACGACGAGCTGGATATTGCACCCGGTGACGTGCGTTTGAAACTAGCCGGTGGTCACGGCGGACATAACGGTTTGCGTGATTGCCATGCGCATTTGAGCGCGGAATATTGGCGGTTGCGCTTAGGTGTCGGACACCCCGGCGACCGTAATAAAGTGGTCGATTATGTGCTGTCACGCCCCTCACAGGATGATGAAATCGTCATTTCGCGGGCGATTGATAAAGCCGCCGACCAGATTGAATTGATTTTATCAGGTGAAATGCAGAAAGCGATGAATGCACTGCACACTAAGTAAACATAAGCAGGTACAACTCATGGGATTCAAGTGCGGCATTGTTGGTTTACCAAACGTGGGGAAATCCACATTATTCAATGCGTTGACCAAGGCAGGCATTCAAGCCGCTAACTACCCGTTTTGTACGATTGAGCCGAACGTCGGCATTGTGCCAATGCCTGATCCGCGTTTGGATGCTTTAGCAGCCATTGTTAAGCCGATCAAAATTCTCCCGACCACGATGGAATTCGTGGACATTGCAGGCTTGGTGGCTGGCGCATCGCAAGGCGAAGGCTTGGGCAATAAGTTTCTGGCGCATATCCGCGAAACTGACGCGATTGCGCAAGTGGTACGTTGCTTTGATAACGATGACATTATCCACGTTGCGGGCAAAATTGACCCCGCTTCCGACATCGACACCATCAATACCGAACTGGCGCTGGCGGATTTGGATACGGCGGAAAAAGCAGTGAACCGTTTGACCCGTTCGGCTAAATCCGGCAGCAAAGATTTACTGGCGCAAAAAGTTTTGGCAGAGCGCTTATTCGCGCACTTGTCCGAAGGGCATTCGGCACGTTCAATGGACATGACGTCTGAAGAACGCACTTTGGCTATCCGCGAATTCCACCTGATTACCATCAAACCGTTGATGTTCATTGCTAACGTCAGTGAAGACGGCTTTGAAAACAACCCGTATCTGGATCAAGTTCGCGCCATTGCGGTACGTGAAAATGCCGTGGTGGTGCCGGTATGTGCGGAAATGGAATCCGAACTCTCGCAATTAGACGATGCGGAACGCGATGAGTTTTTGGCGGGCATGGGGCTGGATGAGCCGGGTTTGAACCGCGTGATTCGCGCCGGTTACGACTTGCTGGGCTTGCAGACGTATTTCACCGCAGGCGTGAAAGAAGTGCGGGCGTGGACGATTCCAAAAAATGCGACTGCGCCCCAAGCGGCTGGCGTGATTCATACGGACTTTGAACGCGGTTTCATCCGTGCGCAAACCATTGCGTTTGAAGATTTCATTGCTTACAAAGGTGAGCAAGGCGCGAAAGAAGCGGGGAAAATGCGTGCGGAAGGCAAGGAATACATTGTAAAAGATGGCGATGTATTGAATTTCTTGTTTAACGTGTAATAGATTCCCCACTACTTCATTAGCGCGTTGGGGATGTTCCATTGGAGTTCCCCAACGCCGCTTGTCATATCGACTTCTAGGCGTATCAATCCGGCTTTTTTGACTTTAATACGGCTGTTAGGGCTGCCTAGCAAGTGGGCGATTAGGGTTGAAAATGCCGGTTCATGACCCACCAGCCAAATATTGTTGTCACCGTTTGCGGCTAATGCTGCCAGTGCTTGCAGCGCGGTTTGGGTATCTGCGCTATGCGCTAACCACGGCACTATGATTATTTTGGGGCAATCGGGTAGGTGTTTACGTAAATCTTGCGCGGTTTCTAACGCCCTTACCAGTGGGCTGCACAGCAAGTGGCTGGGCAGTAAGGCGTGGCGTTGGCAAAAGCGGGCAACCCGTTGCACTTGCTTGTGACCTTTGGGGGTGAGGTGGCGTGCTTCATCAGGAATCGGCAGATTGTGATCTTCAGCGGTGGCGTGGCGTAAAAAAGTCAGGGTGGTTGTCATGCTGGTTTTCGCTGTGAAAATAGAGCGGTGGTGGCGGCTAAGCCGAAAATCAAGAAGCCGCTGATCAGGGGTAATACCGTGCCATCGTAGGCTTGCCCGACAAACGTTCCTAGCGGAATCGCGATTAGAGTCGAGAGTGAGCCGATGACCGATGCGCCAATTCCGGCAATATGCCCCAGTGGTTCCATCGCCAGCGCATTCAGATTGCCAAATAACATACCTAATGCCAAGAAGGCCAGCATGAAATACGCCATCAACAGCGGCAGTGGCGGGTGTCCGGCGCTGCTGTAGGTCACGAACCAAAATGCTCCCGATAGCAAGGTGAACAGCAGCAATGCCCGCTTTGAAATCCAGTGCATTCCGTAGCGCATTACCAGCTCGGCATTCAGTAACGATGCGCCGCCAATCGCCAGTGCCAGCAGCGCAAAATACAGCGGGAAGCGTTCCCCCAAGCCGTATTGGATTTGCAGGATTTGTTGCGCGGAACTCAAATAGCCGAGAAATGCGCCAAACACAATCCCCGTCGTGAGGGTGTAGGTCATGCTGATACGGTTGCTGACGACTTCTTTTAGCCCTCGCCAGAACTCACCGAAACGGAATGCACGGCGTTTATCAGTGGCTAGAGTTTCCGGCATTCGCCACCAAAACCACACCGCTAGGCTGAGCGCCAGCACAAAAAACAGTGTGAAAATACTACGCCAGCCTGCTACAAGCAAAATACCTTGCCCTAATGATGGCGCAATCATCGGCACGAGGATAAAAATACTCATGGTGAATGACATGACCCGCGCCATTGCCCGCCCGGAATAGCAATCGCGCACCAGTGCCATCGTTAACACACGCGGGGCAGATGCGCCGACCCCTTGCAAAAAGCGCCCGATCAGCATGTGCGAAAAATCTTGTGCGAACATTGAGAGCAGACTGCCGAGCATAAAGATGCCCAAGCCCACGTACATCAGCGGTTTGCGCCCGGTCGCATCGGATAAGGGGCCGAAAAATATTTGCCCCAGCGCCAAACCCAGAAATAAAGTGGTGAGGATTAATTGCGCGTCGTTGTCGTGTTGCACGCCCAATTCGCGTCCGATGGTGACGAGTGCGGGCAGCATGGCATCAATTGCCAGCGCGGTTAGGGAAGTGAGCATGGCGATTAGAGCGACGAATTCACCGAAGCGGGGGAGATTAGAGGGCATGGAGAAGTCCAGCAATAACAAGGTGTAATTGTAGCAGGGTGTTATGACGTGTCACTAAGTTCTGTCTTCAAACCTTTAAGAATTTGTCTCTCGCGTGTTACTGATAGGCAGAAATTATACCAAATATAGTTTATTATCCATTCATCTGGGCTTTATCATCAGTTATCGATATGTATGACATTTTTCTGAGTTACTCAACAGTTGATCGTGAACGGCTTGTAACGTTAGTTGCCGCTTTGGAAGAACAAGGCTGGTCGGTGTTTTGGGATCACCGTTCTATACCGATTGGTGAGAAGTGGCGGGAGGTTATCGAGGAGGCTGTTTGTCAGTGTCGTTGTGTTCTCGTCGTATGGTCGCAAACTTCCGTTAAATCTAGATGGGTCAAAGAGGAGGCATCTGAGGGTATCAGCCGTAATGTGCTAATGCCTATCCGTATGGATGATGTATTGCCCCCGTTCGGTTTCAGGGAAGATCATGCAGGTAATTTTGTTGGCTGGAATGGGGCAACGGATTATCCAGAGTTCATTAGACTGACGGAGCGCATCCGTTTATTGCTTGAGGGACAAGCCAAGCGTGAAGCAGAGCTTGCTGAAAAAGAACGATTAGCAACCGAAAAGGAAGAGGCGGAACGTCAGCGGCGTTTGGAAGAGGAAGATCGCTTGCGCAGTGAAGCAGAAGAAGCTGCCGAGCGTGAACGGCGTGCCCGCGAAAAGGCAGTGGTTGAGCAACGGTTACGAGAAGAAGAAGCCGAACGCCTGCGACGTTTGGAAGAGGAAGATCGTTTGCGTCGTGAAGCAGAAGAAGAGGTTGCCGAACGTGAACGGCTTGCCCGCGAAAAGGCAACGGCGGAGCAACAGTTGCTGGAAGAAGAAGCCGAACGCCTGCGACGTTTGGAAGAGGAAGATCGTTTGCGTCGTGAAGCAGAGGTTGCTGAACAGGAACGGTTAGCAAAAGAAAAAGTATTAGCTGAACATGAAGCCGCATCACGTCAGCGATGGGTAGAAGAAGCCGAGCAAAAAAAGTTAGGTGAAGAGATTGTTGTAGAACAAAAAACATCCAAAGAGAAAGAGTGTGAGGCAAAAACTCAACAAGTACAGCTTGAGGCTGATCAAGAAAGCATTCAAACTCAACATGATGAGAAGAAGCCAAAGCCTCCTTTCAATGTATTTGTGTTGATTCCAGTACTTTTTCTCTCTAGTGCCGTATTTGGTGGAATTTATTCTTGGCAATTTATCAGTACGTCAGACGATAAAAAGGCGGTTTCGGTTGTGAGTAACACATCATCTGTGGATGGGGTTACTCCTGAAACAGTAGTGCAGGTTGAAGTTGCGAAAGAGCCTCCACCACCTCCAGATCCTACTCCGGCAGAAAAAATCAGTCAGGCAGAAATTTGGTTAGATGGTAAAGATAAGATTCAATGGGCAGAGGCGATCAAACAATTGAAGATATTAGCGGAAGCAGATAACGCTGAAGCTAGTGCATCGTCATTCCTTAGATTTGGGATAAATGGATTTGAGTTTACAGCGTGCATCGCTGATGTTCATCTGCCAATCCACCCCACGCTGCTGGCTATTCACGTCGGTAGACCATGCTGCAATTTCTTTCTGTAAGGTTTCAATATCGCCAATACGGCGACCTGATACACACTGGCGCGTCATGGAACTCAATTCATTTTCAGCGATGTTGAGCCAACTGCCATGTTTAGGGGTATGGCAGAACTCAATCCGACGTACCAATGCCCGCGCCCGTTCCGGTTCAAAGGCTTCATAAAATGCACCCTTGGTGTGGGTGTTAAGGTTGTCGCTAACCAAGGTGATTTTGTCACACTCCGCGTAACGCCCTTCCAGCAGCTCGGCAACTTCAATCGCCCAGTCCACTTTCGTCCGGCGTGGGCGGGCATGGGCTTCGCGCCAACCCGATAGCGGTTCGGTGAACATAAAGATGCTGGCTGTACCCGCCCGTTCGTATTCGTAATCCACCCGACGGGGATGGGTTTGGGTCGCTGCAATCGGTTGGCGGGTTTCTTTGGTGAGCTGCACGGGTTGCTCATCCATGCAAATCACCGGATGCTGGGCATCATAGGGTTTCGCATAGGTTTCAAGCACTTCCTCCATATTAGCCACAAACTCGGCATCACTGTCCGGTGGGATAACCCAATATTGGAGCTTGCGCGAGGTCATACCGTTTTTTTTAGCATCTTCCGTAGGGTTTCGTGGCTAACCGACTCCACGATCGCCAATTCAATCACGTGGCGGGTGAGCAGGCGCAATGACCAGTTGGCATAACCCGCTGGCGGCGAACCTAAGCGCAACGCGATAATCTTCGCCTCTTGTTCGCCATCCAGTATTGTTGGGATGGGTGGGTGTTCACGTCGCTTGCCGTCCAATGCCTGCTGAAAACCGTGCTGCACCAACTGTTGGCGAATATTTTCAACGGTCTTTGTCCGGCAGTTGAAGGCTTCAGCTATCTGACGGTCTGTCCAGTTGGCTCCTTCTACATCAGCTTTCAGCAAAATCTGTGCACGGCGGACTCTTTGTCCACTGCCACGGAGTTTCTTGATGGTTTCTTCAAGGATCTGACGCTCTTCATCGCTTAAGCGGACAATGTATTTCTTTTGCATGGGCTAACCTTTCGTGTGTTGCCCATAGCATCTACCTAAATCAGGTGACTTAAAACCCTAATTTCTGAATTTGGCAATGCACTAGTTACATATTGGGCGGGCTTTATTACCTTGGTCGTAAAGGCGTAAAACGCAGCACCAAGGAAGGTTGTAAACTCTATAAACAGGCCGATGCAGACGGTCACTCACAAGCGGGGAAAACTTATGCGGATCTCAAATGCAAATAAATACCGTCATGCTTTGACGCTATGTCTGGTTGGCACCTTGGTTTATGGTATGCCGAGTTATGCTGAAAATCTTAGCATTGGCGACGATCTTGCGAAACAAGCCATTGCTAAAGCGGAAGAAACCCGCAAAGCCAATGAGGCCGCTGCTGCCAAAAAGGAAAAAGAACGCAAAGCAGCCCTTGCTGCAAAAGCTAAGAAAGAAGAAGCGGAGCGCGTAGCCGCTAAAAAAGAAGCGACCCGCAAGGCTAACGAAGCCGCTGCTGCCGAGAAAGAAAAAGAACAAGCCGCCGCCGAACAAGAACGTCAACAGCGCGAAGAAACCGAACGCCTCGCTGCTGAATCAGCCGCCGCGAAAGCCAAGGCTGTCGCACTAACAGTCGCCTACGACGCCAACCTTTGGTACAAAGACACCAATACAGGTTGTCTGCTGTGGAGGGGAGGTGGTCGTATACCAACCATTACATGGGATGGTGATTGTCTCAACGGTAAAGCTAATGGACAAGGCACTGCATCTTATTTCCAAGAAGATGGTAGTTTGAATGCCAAGCTCACTTGTACTTTCCAAGATGGTAAGTGCCAAGGATATGCAGTAGCTGAAATGAGTGATGGCAACCGCTACGAAGGTCAGTACAAGGATGGTAGATATAATGGAAAGGGAATATTCACTTACGCCAGCGGTGATCGCTACGAAGGGCAGTACAAGAATGATAAGAAGGAAGGTCAGGGAGTAATGACTTTCGCCAATGGTAATCGCCACGAAGGGCAGTACAAGAATGGTAAGAGGGAAGGTCAGGGAGTAATGACTTTCGCCGATGGTAAACGTAAAAGCTACGAAGGGCAGTGGAAAGATGATAAATGGGAAGGTCAGGGAGTAATGACTTTCGTTAATGGTAATCGCTACGAAGGGCAGTGGAAAGATAATAAATGGGAAGGTCAGGGTAAATATTATTATGCTGATGGTTCGCTTTATTACGAAGGCGAATGGGTAAACAACAAGCCTTTAAACCCTCCTAATGACGCTATTGGGAATGTGATAGGGGATGTATTGATCGGTACTGCGATTAACGCCATCATCGGTCATTAGGTATGACTATCTAGGAAGGCTCAACATGGTGCTATGGTTATATTTATACGCCCCAGTGTTGCAGCATCCACCGTTGCCTGAGCGTAGTCGAAGGCAACTACGCTTCCTGCATAAACCCCCAATCAATCAGCAATTCAGGAAACAACCCCACCGCCGTCGCCTCATCCATCCCAAACATCAGCGGCAAACCGTATTGCCCGTCATCTTTCAGCGTATACACCATCACCCAACGGTCAATCGGGTGGATAATCCAATATTCCTTCACCCCATGACGCTCATATAACCAGCGTTTTTTGTCCATATCCTTGAGCGCGGTGGAAGGCGAAAGCACTTCGATAATCCAGTCGGGCGCACCCCGACAGCCTTTGTCATCCAGTTTATTTTTGTCGCAGATTACGGCAAGGTCGGGTTGCACAGTGGTGTCTACATCGTTGTCGGCTTCGTTGTGATTGGGGAGGCGTATGTCAAACGGGGCAGAATAGATGCTGCAAGACTTATCTGTTAAATGAGAGCGTATCTGAAAGCCCACTTCAAAACTTACCCGCTGATGTTGCCGTGACGGAGCAGCCATTGCATATGCGACACCCTCAATCAGCTCCCAACGCTCATCTTCCGGCCATTTGGCGTAATCGGCGTAGGTAAAGTGTTCTTGCAATTTTTCTGCTGCACCCATTGGTCGTACTCCTAAGCTTTTCTCTACATGAGATTAACCATAGCATATTTCAAGAATGATCTTCTATTTCAAAGATTCAGTGCTAAAATCAGTCGTAAGTTTGACTGATTTTGACATGTGGTCAGTCGTAAAGTTGGAGGATTTCTCATGGAAAAAGACAAAATCTTCGCTATCCTGAGCGATTGGAACGCTTGGAACAAGCCTTTAACCGCCACGTTCAGCCGCCCGCTGTACGAGCAGGAAATCGCCCGCAAAGCTAAGTCCGGCGAAGTGATTGTGATCAAGGGCGTGCGCCGCAGCGGTAAATCCACCCTGTTGATCAACGAAATCAAACGCCTGCAAGCGTCGGGAATGCCCGCGAAAAATATCCTGTTCGTGAATTTGGAAGATCAGCGTTTCTCCCTGTTCGAGCCGCTCACTCTGCTAGAAAAAATCAAGGAAACCTGGTTGGAATACGTGCAGCCACAAGGCGATACCGTGATTATGCTGGATGAGGTACAAAACATTCCCCAATGGGAAAAATGGGTGCTGAAGGAATACGAAATCGGCAATAGTAAGCTGTACGTCACCGGCTCGAATTCACAATTGCTGGGGGTAGAATTCGGCACAGCCCTCACCGGGCGTTACCTTGATATAGAAGTTTACCCGCTGGGCTTCAAAGAGTTCCTGTTATTCCACGCGGTTGAAATCCATTCACGGGCAGATTTCATCCAGCAACAGCTTAAAATCAGGCAGCTTTTCCGGCGTTACGTGGCGTTTGGCGGTTTCCCTAAAATTGCGCTGACCGATGATGAATTACTGGCGAAAGAAACGCTCAAAGTTTACTTCGATTCCATCTTACTGCGCGATATTGTCAGCCGTCACAAGCTGAATAATTTCGCGGTGCTTCAGGAATTGTCGCTGTTTTTGCTGTCAAATAATGCCACCCTTAATGCCTATAACAAGCTGAAAAACACCTTCAATGTGTCGTTTGAGATGATTCGCGAGTACGTGGAATTTCTGCAAGGGGCTTACCTGATTTTTACGCTCAACAAGTTTGATTATTCGTATAAAAAACAGGTGGTTAATCCGAAGAAGTTTTATGCGGTAGATACTGGCTTGTCCAATAATGTGTCATTCAACGTATCCGCCAAGATTGCCCAGAATCTCGAAAATATCGTGTTTTTGGAGCTGAAACGGCGGCATGAAAACGTTTTTTACTACAAGACTGCCAACAATCTGGAAGTGGATTTTTTGGTGGAACGGGATGATTGCTACGAACTGATTCAGGTGTGTGCAACGCTGCAAGACAGTGCCACCCGCCAGCGCGAATTGCGGGTGTTTGCGGTTGCCGCAGCGGAGTTACACAAGCCGATCAAGCCGCTGATTCTGACACTGGATGAGAGCGAAACGCTGGTGCAAGACGGTCTAAGCATCGACATTCGTCATGTACTGGAATGGTTGTGTTTGTAAACTTAACTCTGGAAAAACTGCGTAGCCGTTTCGCCATCCGGTTGCTGTAACCAACGTTGGGTCAACGCTTCCACCCGCTCTGGGTAATGCGCCACCACGTCCCGCGCTGCGGTTTGCACCGCTGGCAACAAATGTTGATCGCGCAGCAAACTGGCAATTCGCAGCCGCACATCTCCCGTCTGGCGCGTTCCCAATACTTCGCCGGGGCCGCGCAATTCCAGATCAATATCCGCAATCATGAAACCGTCGGTGGTGGTGCGCATCGCATCCAGCCGTTTCCGCGCCGTCCTGCCGAGTGGATGTTGGTACAGCAGCACACAACTACTCGCAACGCTGCCGCGCCCAACCCGTCCGCGCAACTGATGCAATTGCGACAAGCCCATACGCTCGGCATTTTCGATCACCATCAAGGACGCATTCGGCACATCCACCCCGACCTCAATCACCGTCGTTGCCACCAGTAGCTGGATTTCCCCCAGCTTGAACTGGCGCATAATGCTTTCTTTTTCCGAACCATGCAGCCGTCCGTGTACCAGCCCCACGGCGACATGCGGCAAGCGTTCGTGCAACATCGCAGCGGTGACTTCCGCCGCTTCGCATTGCAAGGCTTCCGATTCTTCGATTAGCGTGCAAACCCAATACACCTGCCGACCTTCGCGGCACGCGGCTGAAATGCGTTCAATCACCTCATCGCGGCGCTCATTGTTCAGGGCAACGGTGGTAATCGGGGTACGCCCCGGCGGTAATTCATCAATCACCGAATAATCCAGATCGCCGTAAGCTGTCATCGCCAAGGTGCGTGGAATCGGTGTTGCGGTCATCACCAACTGGTGCGGGTAATGGTCGCCTTGCTTGCCTTTTTCGCGCAAGGCCATGCGCTGATGCACGCCGAAACGGTGCTGTTCGTCTATAATGATCAGCCCCAGTTGCAGGAATTCGACGGTGCGCTGGAACAAAGCGTGTGTGCCGACCGCAATATGCCCAATGCCCAGCAACAAATTTTCGACTTTGCGGCGGCGTTGGCGTGGGGTTTGATTGCCGGAAATGTACACCGTTTCCACCCCCAACGGTTCGAGCCAGCGCACCAGATTTTGGTAATGCTGTTCCGCCAGCAATTCGGTGGGAGCCATGAGCGCGACTTGGAAACCGTTGGCAATGGCGTGTAACGCTGCGGCAACGGCAACCAGCGTTTTGCCTGAACCGACATCGCCTTGCACCAAGCGATTCATCGGCACGGTTTGTTGCAAATCGGTGGTGATTTCAGCAATCACGCGATTTTGTGCGCCCGTCGGGGCGAATGGCAAGGTGCGCAACAATTGCCGCCAATAGTGATTGGTTTCTGGCATGGTGTGCGCTTGCACGCGCTTGAGTTCGTGCCGCGCTTGTTGCACGCCGAGTTGGTGCGCGAGTAATTCCTCGAAAATTAGCCGGTACGGACGCATTCCTTCCACCGTTGAACCCGATGGCGGCGTATGCAATTTGCGTAATTCGTGCGCCAGCGGCGGAAAACGGTGTTGCTTAACCACGCTTTCCGGCAGCAAATCGGGCAATTCCTCCACATGTTCCAACGCCAAATCAATCAAGCGGCGTAAACTACGTTGTTGCAAACCTTCGGTCGTGGGGTAAGTCGGCGTCAGTGTGTTCGCAATCGGTTCGTGTTCATCGGCTCTGAGGTAATGGCATTCGGGGTGTGCCATTTCCAGCTTCATACCGGATTGGCGCACTTCGCCAAAGCAACGTAGCCATACGCCTTTGCGCAAGCTGTATTTCTGGGCAGAGGTGAAGTGGAAAAAGCGTAGGATTAGTGTGCCGCTGCCGTCGCTGAGGTAGCACAGCAACATGGTGCGCCCGCGTTGCACCACTTCGGCGTATTCGATTTCACCTTCGACCAGCACTTCCTGCCCAACTTTGAGGCTGGCGATCGGGTAAATGCGGGTGCGATCCTGATAGCGCAGCGGCAAATGAAACAGCAAATCTGCCACGCGCAAAATGCCGAGCCGTACCAATTTTTCCGCCACCGCATCACCCACCCCACGCAGGGCGGTCACAGGTTGCTGTAAAAAATCGGGTTCGGCTGCTTCAGTCATGCCGTGAGTATACTATCGCTTGAAGCGCAATGCCTCTGGGTAGGGGAACACATCTTCGTATTGCCCGTTATTAATCTTGTCTTTTTTGTCTTGCCAATAACGTGCATCCAACAAATTGCGGTGGTATTTAAGGAAAAACTTACGGATTTTGGGCGTAGACAACAAAAACGTACCGAATTCTTCCGGGAACACATCGTTAGGCTCGACCGAATACCAAGGTTCGGAACGGAATTCGTCTTCGGGGAAGCGCGGTGGCGGAATTCGGCGGAAATTGCATTCGGTCATGTAGGTGATTTCATCGTAATCGTAAAACACCACCCGCCCCAATTGCGTGACCCCAAAGTTTTTATACAGGAAATCGCCGGGAAAAATATTCGCGCCTGCCAGTTGTTTAATGGCATTGCCGTAATCGTCTATCACCCGTTCCAGTGTTTCATCATCGGCGGTTTCGATGAAAATATTCAACGGAATCATGCGCCGTTCTAAATAAATATGCCGGAATATAATGTTATCGCCGTCAAAGCTAATGCTGCTGGCACAGGTTTCCTGCAATTCTTGCAGCAGTTCTGGTACGAAACGTTCGATTGGCAGCACCACATTGGAATATTCCAGCATATCCGCCATGCGCCCCACGCGGTCATGGCGTTTTACCAACTGGTATTTGTCTTCGACTTGTTGGCGGGTGAATTCTTTTTGCGGTGCAAATTTGTCTTTGATGATTTTGAACACGTAAGGGTAAGAGGGCAGGGTGAATACCATCATGACCATGCCGCGTATCCCCGGCGCGACCACGAATTCATCGCTGGAATGCCGCAAATGGTGCAAGAAATCGCGATAAAACGCGGATTTGCCTTGCTTGTGCAAGCCAATCGCCGAATACAGTTCTGAGGTATCACGGCGCGGTAATAAGTGCTGCAAAAACGACACCACAGCGGAAGGCACTTGGTGTTCCATCATGAAATACGCTTGTGAATAGCTGAAAACCACCGAAAGTTGCTTTTCCCCTAGCAACAATGCGTCGATGTACAAACCACCATTTTCATTATTGAGAATCGGCAGCGCGAACGGAATGTCTTCACGCCCGTTGATCATGCGTCCCACCAAATATGCGGCTTTATTGCGGAAAAACGGGTGGCGAATCACCGAGAGTTGGAAATTCAATTGCGCTTTGCGGGCGGATTTTCCTCGGTAGTGTTTGACAATGGCGCGGAAAATATTGCGTACATCCCGCTCCAAATTTTCAAATGGCAATTCAAATCCCGCATTTTGTAGAATACGCGCTAGGGATTCGCGCAAACCAATTTTGCCGGGGTAATAACACAGGTAGCTGGTTTCTTGTGAATCAATGTATTCGGTCGAAATGGAACTGCGCACGAAAATAAATTCGTTGGTGTAATGCTCACGCGGAAACTGGCGGCAGAATACCGAGGTATAAAAGGTTTCGGCTAATTCGGGTTGTTGGTGATCCAATAACAGACGCATGTAGCAATGTTTCACTTCACGCCACAGCGCTAGATTCACGGTTTTGATTTCGTAGAGTTCTTGCACCATTGAGACGGTTTCTTTAACGCGCCAATCGTACAACACAATGCGTTCGCGGGAGGCGAGTTGTACCGCTTTCCAATCGGCTTCTTCAAAACGCTGCCGTGCACCAGCGGTGATTTGCTGGAAAATATCAAAGTGCCGGTTAAAGCCTTGCAGGATGGTGGTGGCGATGCCGCGTGCAAGAGAATTAATCTGCAAAGCCTGTTCTGCCATACCCTACCCACCCAAAATATCCAAGGAAAGAGGTCAGAATATTACAGGAATATTTATGTGCGCTGCAACAAACGCATTGAAATGGCATATTGTCGACAATTAGTGTTTTATTATGCGGATTTTGTGGCGATTTCGGCCTGTTTTATATAAAATTGTCTGACAATACCGCTTCTAGGAATACTTATACATGAATAATGAAACACCAAAGGTCATTTACACACTGACGGATGAAGCGCCACTGCTGGCGACTTGCTCTTTGCTACCGATTATCCGCACCTTTGCATCAGGCGCTGGCATTGAAATCACCAAAAGTGATCTGTCACTGCCTGCACGTACCCTTGTCGAGTTCGCTGACTATCTGAGTGCAGCACAACAGGTATCTGACGATCTGGGGATACTGGCACAACTGACGCAAGAACCGGATAGCAACATCGTCAAGCTGCCTAATATCAGCGCATCTGTCCCGCAACTGGTAGCGACGGTCAAAGAATTGCAAGCCGCAGGCTACCCACTACCGGATTACCCCGAAGACCCGCAAACCGAAGACGAAAAAGCCCTGCTGCGCCGTTATTCCAAAGTATTGGGCAGTGCGGTAAACCCGGTACTGCGCGAAGGCAACTCGGATCGTCGCGTCCCCGCCGCCGTCAAACGTTACGCGCAAACCTTTCCGCATGAAATGAAGGAGTGGAGTCAAGCTTCACGCACCCACGTTTCGCACATGCATCACGGTGACTTTTACAGCAGCGAAAAATGCCTGACGCTGGATCGTGCCTGCGATGTCAGCATGGATTTGGTGACTAACAGCGGCAAAACCATCGTGCTCAAGCCCAAAGTTTCCCTGCTGGAAGGCGAAATCATCGACAGCATGTTCATGAGCAAAAAAGCCCTGTGCGAGTTCTATGAAAAGCAGATTGAGGACGCGAAGGAAACGGGTGTGATGTTCTCGCTGCACGTCAAAGCCACCATGATGAAAGTGTCGCACCCGATTGTGTTCGGTCACTGTGTCAAGATTTTCTACAAAGAGCTGTTTGAAAAACACGCGCAGTTGTTCAAGGAATTGGGTGTCAACCCCAACAACGGCATGAGCAGTGTGTATGAAAAGATTGCCACGCTGCCCACTTCGTTGCGTGAAGAAATTGAGCGCGATATTCATGCCTGCTACGAACACCGCCCGGAACTGGCGATGGTGGATTCCGCCAAAGGCATTTCCAACCTGCATTCCCCCAACCATGTCATCGTGGATGCTTCGATGCCCGCCATGATCCGCAATGGCGGCAAAATGTATGGCCCGGCGGGTAAGTTGAAAGATACCAAGGCGGTGATGCCGGAAAGCACCTTTGCGCGTATTTATCAGGAGATTATCAACTTCTGTAAAACCCACGGTTCTTTCGATCCGCGCACCTTGGGCACTGTGCCGAACGTCGGTCTGATGGCGCAAAAAGCCGAAGAATACGGTTCGCACGACAAGACCTTTGAAATTCCCGAAGATGGCGTGGCGCGTATTGTCGACGACCAAGGCAATGTCCTGATTGAGCAAAACGTGGAAGCGGGCGACATCTGGCGTATGTGCCAAACCAAAGACCTGCCTGTGCGTGACTGGGTGGGTCTGGCGGTCAGACGGGCGCGTGAATCCCAATTGCCTGCGGTGTTCTGGCTGGATGAGTACCGCCCGCATGAACATGAGCTGATCAAAAAGGTGAAACTGTACCTGAACGATCATGATCTGACGGATGTGGATATTTGCATTATGTCGCCCCTGCGCGGGATGCGTTTCAGTCTGGAGCGGATTATTCGCGGCAAGAACACGATTTCCGTGACGGGCAATATTTTGCGCGACTACCTGACCGACCTGTTCCCGATTATGGAAGTTGGCACGAGTGCCAAAATGTTGTCGGTTGTCCCATTGATGAAAGGCGGCGGTTTGTATGAAACCGGTGCGGGTGGTACTGCGCCAGTCTTGGTTAAGCAATTACTGGAAGAAAACCACCTGAGCTGGGATTCGCTGGGTGAGTTTTTGGCACTGACGGTTTCGTTTGAACAGGTGGCGAGACAATACGGCAGCAATAAAGCCAAAGTGCTCTCGGTCACGTTGGATGAAGCCATTGGCAATGTGTTGTTGAGCGATAAGTCACCGAAGCCACGCACCGGCGAATTGGATACGCGCGGCAATCACTTCTATTTGGCGATGTATTGGGCGCAAGCACTTGCCAAGCAAACCGAAGAGCCGGAAATGGCGGAGCATTTCGGCAAGCTGGCGCAAGTTCTGACGGAAAATGAAGAAAACATCATTACCGAGATTAGGAATGTTCAGGGGCAGCCAGTTGATATTGGCGGTCATTTCTTTGCCGATTCCGCAAAGACCAAAGCGGTGATGCGTCCGAGTGCAACGTTCACGAATGCGATTATGGCGGCACGGATGCCGGGCTTTAGTGCGGCGGAGTTAGACGTGCCTCACTGACTGATGCTAACCAGCGGATGATGCCCTCTCCGACCTCTCGTCCGCTGGCAAAGCACGCCGTCAGGAGATAACCACCTGTCGGCGCTTCCCAATCCAGCATTTCCCCCGCACAAAATACCCCCGGTAAGTGCCGCAACATCAAATTTTCATCCAAGGCTTCAAACGGTACGCCGCCTGCGGTGCTGATCGCCTCATCAATGGGTGTGGTGGCGGTCACGGTAATCGGGATGGCTTTTAAGGTCGACACGAGCAGTGGAATGTTTTGCCAGTGTGCTTTATCCAGCGTTTCAAACAGCAATGCTGCTTTTACCCCATCCAATTTCCAGTGACTTTTCAGGAAGTTGCCCAGCGTTTTGTTGGCGGGCTTTTTGTGTAAAGCGGCTTCAAGTTGGGCGTGGCTGTGGTTGGGGAGCAAATCCAGATGGAAGGTGGCTGAACCGTGCACATCTAGCGTGTCACGCAAGCGAGCAGAAAAGGCGTATATCAAGCTGCCTTCCACGCCGCGTGCGGTGACGATCATTTCACCCATGCGCGTTTCGGTTTGACCATTAAGATCGGTGAAACTTAGGGTGACGGATTTTAGGGGTGAACCGGCAAAGCGGCTGCTGAGGTGTTCGCTCCATACACACAGAAAGCCGCCGTTGGCGGGTTTTAAGGGAGCGATGGGGATGTGACGGGCGGTTAGTAGCTTGACCCATGCGCCATCGCTGCCGAGTTTTTTCCAGCTACCGCCACCGAGCGCGAGAATGACGGCGGTGTAGGGAACGGTAATTGTACCTTGGGGTGTTTCAAACACGAGCTGCCCCTGCGTATCCCACCCCACCCAACGATAACGCGGATGCACCCGCAATCCGTTACGCTTCAGCCGCGCCAACCACGCCCGCAACAACGGCGCAGCTTTCATTTCCTTGGGAAACACCCGTCCCGATGTGCCAACAAACGTTTCCACGCCCAATTCCGCACACCACGCCCGCAATTCCTCCGCGCCAAAACGTGACAACAATGGCTGTATCTGCGGCTGCCGTTCAGCATAACGACCACAAAACGCCTCAAACGGTTCAGAGTGCGTAATGTTCAAACCGCCAATCCCCGCCAGCAAGAACTTGCGCCCCAGCGTCGGCATGGCATCGTACAAATCCACTGCATAGCCCGCATTGGTAAGCTGTTCGGCAGCCATCAACCCAGCGGGGCCGCCGCCAATAATGATCACGCTCAACTGCGAATCCCAATACCTTTATTCAATAAATGCAGGCTAAACCCGCCTAGCAGCAGGATAAATGCCATGATTACCCCGTAACTCAGCCAGATCGACATATCCGACGCACCCAAAATGCCATAACGGAAGCCATTTACCATGTAAAGCACGGGATTCAGCAAGGAAATGTTCTGCCAAAGCGGTGAAAGCATCGCAATCGAGTAAAACACCCCACCCAAATACGTCAGCGGTGTCAGCACAAAGGTCGGCACAATGGTGATGTCATCGAAACTGGTCGCGTACACCGCATTGATCAGCCCCGCCAGCGAAAACAGCGTGGAAGTCAGCAGCACGATGGTAAAGGTGATGAAAATGTGTTGCACGCTCAAATCGCTGAACAGCAACGACACCAACGTGACCGCCAGCCCGACGGCTAACCCCCGCGCCACGCCACCGCTGATAAAACCTGCCAGAATGATCCAATTTGGCATGGGTGACACCAGCATTTCGGCGATATTGCCTTGAAACTTGCTGCCGTAAAACGACGACACCACGTTGGCGTAGGAGTTGGTAATCACGGTCATCATGATCAACCCCGGTGTGATGAAGTCGATGTAGCTATGCCCGCCCATGTCGCCAATTTGCGAGCCGATCAGATTGCCGAAAATCACGAAATACAGCGCCGTGGTAATCACGGGGGGAATGATGGTTTGCACCCAAATTCGCGCAAACCGCAGCACTTCTTTGACCAGAATGGTGGTGTAGGCCGTCCAGAGTTGTTGTGCATTCATTGCTTGTTGTTCTCCACCAAATCCATGAAAAGCTGTTCTAAGCGGTTGGTTTTATTGCGCATACTGTTGACGATGACCCCGTGTTCATTGAGGAAGGCGAAGACTTTGTTGAGTGAATAGTGTTCTTTGTGGAACACCACTTCCACGGTAGTCGGGTCTTGCAGGGTGAAATGGCACAGGTTGCTGGTGGTCGGTAATGCATCCACGGGGCTGGCAAGGTCGAAGACGTAGCTTTCGGTATCCAGTCGGTTGAGAAGCTGTTTCATGCTGGTGTTTTCGATCAACTCGCCTCGGTCGATAATGCCGATATTACGGCACAGGCTTTCGGCTTCTTCCAGATAGTGGGTGGTGAGGATGATGGTTGTGCCATCCGCGTTGAGTTTGCGCAGGAATTCCCACATCGAGCGACGGATTTCGATGTCAACGCCAGCGGTGGGTTCGTCGAGGATTAGCAGGCGCGGTTGGTGAATGAGCGAACGCGCAATCATTAAGCGGCGTTTCATGCCACCGGAGAGGGTGCGGGCTTGATCGCGGGCTTTTTCCCACAAGCCGAGTTGCTTGAGCAAGACTTCGGCGCGAGCAAAGGCTTCCGCACGGGGAATGCCGTAATAGCCGCCCTGATTCACGAGGATTTCGACGACTGGCTCGAAAATATTGAAGTTGAATTCTTGCGGGACTAGCCCGATGTGCGCTTTGGCTTGTTCGCGTTGGGTGTCGAGGTCGTAGCCGAAAATGCTGACTTTGCCTGCGGTTTTGTTCACCAAGGAGCTGGCAATACCGATGGTGGTGGATTTACCAGCGCCGTTCGCACCGAGCAGGGCGAAGAAGTCGCCTTGTTCCACGCGCAAGTCGATGCCTTTGAGGGCGGTGAAGCCGTTGCCGTAGGTTTTTTGTAAGCCTTGAATGTCGAGAGCCGTCGTCATGGTGGTTTTTCTGTTGAAAACGAAACGCGAATGTTACCACGTATCTCACGGGTGAGGTTTTGTTGTGACATAATGCGCGACATTATGAAATTGTATGATCTGTTTGCGAAATGGAAAGCTCAACATTGGGTGCACTGGCTGTGGCGCGTGCCATTGCTGCTGTTCATGGCATTGTGTGTGTGGTTGCTGATTTTTCGTTGGCTGCCAGTGCCGACGTCGGCGTTTATGTTGCGCCAAGATGTGGTGGCAATCTTTAGCGCGGAAACGCCGTTTGTGCGCCATGACTGGGTGAGTTTGGCGGAGATTCCGCGCCACATGCAAATTGCAGTGATTGCGTCGGAAGACCAGCGTTTTGCGGAGCATTGGGGCATTGATGTGGCGGCAACGGAGGCGGCGATTCGGGCGGAAATGCGCGGGCGTGGCAAAGGTGGCGGCAGCACGATTACCCAGCAGTTGGTGAAAAACCTGTTCCTGTGGGAAGGGCGGAGTTATCTGCGCAAGGGCTTGGAGTGGGGTATTGCGGGTTTGATGGAAATCTTCTGGTCGAAAGAGCGGATTTTGGAGGTTTACCTGAATACCGCGCAGTTTGGTAAGGCGGATTATGGCGTGGGGGCGGCAAGTGCGAATTTGCTGCATAAGCCGGTGGGTAAGCTGGGGGCGGCGGAGGCGGCGTTGCTGGCGGCGGTGTTGCCTGCGCCGAGTAAATACAGCGCGGTGAAGCCGTCGGGGTATGTGCGAGCGCGGCAGGGGCGGATTATGCGGCAGATGCGTTCGATTGGTGGGGCGGCGTATTTGCAGCGTTTGGATTGAGTGGCGCGGCGTGTGCTAAACTACTAGGATGAAAATCCCCTACGGTCTCAGCAATTTTAAGCAAGTCATCAGCGAGGGCTATGTGTATGTCGATAAGACCGATTACATCGCCAAACTAGAAGCGGCAGGTCGCCACCTTATCCTGCTGCGTCCGCGCCGTTTTGGTAAAAGCCTGTTGCTGTCGGCGATGGAATATTATTACGACATCGCTTATCAGGACGACTTTGAGGCGTTGTTTGGCAATCTCTACCTCGGCAAACACCCTACTCCCCTTAAAAGCAGTTACCAAGTGCTGTTCATGGAATTCAGCGGGATTGCGACTGGGCAGGGATTCGAGCGGCTGTATGAGGATTTTGGGCGCGAAATAGCGCAGGCATTGCAAAAGTTTCTTAGTCGTTATGGTTATCCAGAGAGTACCTTGGCTGCTATCGAGCGTGAACCATCCCCGCAATCCCAGATGAAATATTTTTTCAGGGTGACTGAGGGGAGTAAAATCCTACTGCTGATTGATGAATACGACCATTTTGCCAATACCATTCTGGCGGACGACCTCAAATTATTCCAGCAAGTGATGGGCAAAGGCGGTTTCGTGCGGAGCTTTTACGAAACGCTCAAAACCGCGACCCAGCGCGGCGCGATTGACCGTTTATTTGTGACGGGTGTTACCCCGATCATGCTCGATAGTATGACCAGTGGTTTTAATATCGGTGAAAATTTGTCATTGCACGAAGATTTCAATGAGGCAGTGGGTTTTACCAGAAGCGAAGTGGCGGGGTTGCTTCAGCCGTTGGTGGATGCCTGCCAGCTTGATCCCGATGCTTTATTGGCGGACATCACGCGCTGGTACAACGGCTACCGTTTTTATCCTAAAGCGATTGATACGGTTTTCAATGCCAATATGGTGTTGTATTTCCTGAAGAACTTCCGCCGCAGAGATTGCTCTTACCCCGATCCTATGTTGGATGAAAACATTGCCTCGGATTACGGCAAAATCCTTGGGATGTTCAGTATCGGCAATCGTGATGACAATTTTATGGTGCTGGATGATTTGATCACGAACGGGGAGGTCACTGCGCAACAACGCCGTAAATTTGACTTTGACAAAGGCTTTGGGCGTGACGATTTCATCAGTTTAGTGGCGTATATGGGGTTTGTTTCACCGATCAAGAAAAGTCTGGCAGGCGAGGTGTTTAGCATCCCCAATTATGTGATGCAGGAATTGTATTTCCAGTATTTCAAGGTGGAGTTGGAACGTCGCAACCAAATGACGATTTCTAATCAGGCAATTGCGTTTGCGGTGGAAGCCTTGGCGTTGCAGGACGACATTCAGCCGTTGGTGGTGGAAATGGTGCAAGCGTTGCAATTGCTCTCTAACCGCGATGCGATGGGGATGGATGAGAAGCACGTTAAGGTGTTGCTGCTAACCTTGCTGTACCAAACCTCCGTGTATTTCATTCAGAGCGAGCGGGAAATTAATCGCAAGTACCCTGACATTATGCTGCTGGAACGCAGCCCGTTTGTGGTGGATCACCAGCATTTGATTGAGCTGAAATACAGCAAACAAACCGATGGTGAGGCGGGTTGGCAAGCCAAGCGGCAAGCGGGCATTGAGCAAGTGCAAGGGTATTTGCAGTTGCCCAATATCGCCGTGTTGCCTAAGCTCAGTGCTTGGTTGCTGGTCAGCGATGGGGTGCGGGTGGAGGTGGTGAAGGTGCGGTGAATGGCTTTCAAAGCAAATACCGCCAAGCCGCCACAACTCTGATCATCACTCCATCTTCCTGCCACTGTGCGTCTTCATCCCGCGTCACAATCACCCCTTGCTGAACGCCGCAAAAACGGCAAGCCGCCAGCAATCCTGCCACCTCCCGAGCACGGGTGGTGGGATCACCCAGCTCATAACACACCTGCATCGGTAACAACTCGCCCGTTGCTTGCTGCACCACAAAATCGCACTCCTGCGCCCCTTTCACAAACAGCAGTTCCAACCCTTGTTTGCGTAACTCCATTGCCATCAGATTTTCCAGCAACTTGCCTTTGTCTTGCCCCGCTCGCCAGCTAAAGGCATTGATCAAGCCGTTATCGACGATATAGGCTTTTTTGTCGCCTAATTCACGCCGCACCAATGACGGGTCATATTTGTACGCTAATTGCAGCAAGTAAATCGCATTCGCTTGTTCCAAATACTGGTGCAAGGTATCTTTGCTGACACGAAATCCCGCAGACTTGAGTTCGTTGTGAATTTTGTTGATTGACAACGGGCTAGTCACACTCTCGATGCAACGCCGGAGAAAAAACTTGAGTGCCTGCACATTACGTTCCTGATAACGCTCGATCAGGTCGCGATAGATCATCACATCGAAATATTCGGTCAGCAGTTTGCGGCGGATGTTGTCATCATCCAGCAACACCACCTCAGGAAAGCCACCGTGCAGCATAAATTGTTCAAAAGCAACGTTGATTAAGGCGACGGATTGCGAAGAATGCAGGTCAGGCACAATCCCTTGAAACGCCAGATATTCGCCAAATGACAGCGGAAATACTTCATAACGCAAGGTTCTGCCCCGCAAGGCAGTCGCGATTTCGCTCCCCAGCAATTTGCTGTTAGACCCCGTAATAAACAAATGGCGTGACACACTGTCATCCAGCCGCCGCACAAACAACTCCCAACGTGAAATATTTTGGATTTCGTCAAAGAAAAAGTAGCACTGCGCTAAATCCAATGCTGGATACAGTTCACGGTAAGCCTGCACAATCAAATCAAGCTCGTGGGTAGCGAGATCCAGCCGCTCATCCTCGAAATTCAGGTAAACAATCTGCTCACGCGGCACGGTTTGGCGTAATTGTTCAATAGCTTGCAAGAGGATGGATGACTTGCCGCTACGCCGCACGCCGGTCAATGTCACCACTTTGTTGAGGTGTAAGGGGATGTCTAACAGGCGCGGTTTCAGCGTGGGAATATCACGCAGATGAAAGTCACGGATCAAGGTTTTCAGCAGTTCTTTCTTAGTCATACTGCTATTTTAGTAGAAATCTTCCTTATTAGAAGGAAGATTTCCCGAAAATCTCAAGGCAACGCCTACAAAAACCCCTCAAACGGTATAATCGTCACCGCCGCTCCCGCTTCCAAATTCCCCGCCTCCCGTGGCAAGGCGATGAAGCAATTCGCCTGACTCATGGAGCGCAAGATATGTGAGCCTTGCCCGCCCGTGCTGCGGACTTGCCATTGCCCGTGTGTGTCACGTTCGCAAATGCCGCGTTGATAGTCGGTGCGCCCCGGTACTTTTTTCAGCGGGGTGGTACACAGCGCGGTGTATTCCGGCACGGTGGGTAGGCTTTCGCCGCGCAGCCGCAAAATGGCAGGGCGCACAAACAGCATAAAGGTTGCCATAACGGACACAGGGTTGCCGGGTAGCCCAAAGAATACACATTCACCCAAGGTGCCAAACGCCAGCGGTTTGCCCGGTTTCATGGCGATTTTCCAGAAATTTACCTGCCCCAAGCGTTCCAATGTAGACGTGACGTAATCGGCTTCTCCGACCGATGCGCCGCCACTGGTGATGAAAACATCCGCTTGTTGCATGGCTTGTTGGAAAGCATGTTCCACCGCTTCGGGGGTATCGCGCACCACGCCGAGGTCGATGATTTCCACGTCGAGATTTTGCAGCAAGCCGTACAAAGTGTAGCGATTGCTGTCGTAAATATCACCGGGTTGCAGGGGTTCGCCAATGCTTTTGAGTTCGTCGCCGGTGGAGCAAAACGCGATACGCGGGCGACGTAATACCCTAACGTCGCTAATGCCGAGCGAGGCAAGCAAGCCAAGGTCAGCCGCATTCAGTTTGCGCCCTGCATCGAGAACCGTGTCGCCAGTGCGCATGTCTTCGCCGGGATGCCGCACATTTTCACCGTGCGTCAGGCTGCTGGTGATGCGGATATGGTCGCCGTCACGTTGCACATTTTCTTGCATGACTACGCTGTCTGCACCATCAGGAACGACTGCTCCAGTCATAATGCGCACGCATTCACCGGGCTGTACCTCACCCGCAAACGGGCGACCTGCAAAGGATGCACCCACCAGGTGCAGCGGTTTGTCGCTGGCAAGATCGGCATAACGCAGGGCGTAACCATCCATCGCGGAATTGCGGTGCGGCGGAACATCCAGCGGTGCGCACACCGTTTCTGCAAGAATACGCCCCTGCGCTTGCCATAAAGTGACGGATTCGCTGGCTTGCAACCCCGCAACACTGCCGAGAATGTGGGCTTGCGCCTGTTCGACACTTAAAATGCCGGGGGGTAAGAGGTCACACGTGTGGGTCATGGGCGGTTCTCATGGTTAATCCGGTGTGGTTAATGGAGTTGCAAGGCTTGTTCGAGCGTGTGCCGAATGTGGGCTTGTTGCGCTTCATTCACAATCATTTCGCAGTTGCGGGTGGTGATGTAGAAAATATCCTGCGCCTGTTCGCCGAGGGTATTGATGCGGGCGTTGTGTACCCGCAGCCCCAAGCCATCCATTGCTTCACCAAGGCGTGAAAGTAGGCCCGGCATGTCACCGGCATTGATTTCCAGCAGTGTCAGGTTTTTTTCGGGTTGCTGGCTGAAGTGAATGCGCGTCGGCACATTGAAATTACGCAAAATGCGCGGTTTGCGATGGCTGTGATGGTAGGGTTGGTCGCGTTCCAAATTGTTACATAACGTATCAATAATGTGTTGCTGATCAATGTCACTGATAATGAGTTGATTGTCAGGGCCGAGGATGTGCAGGGTGTACAGGTCGAAACCTTCGGTGGTCGAGACAATACGGGCTTGCACCACGTTGAGGTTAAGTTGTTCCAACGACGCGACCACCCGCGAAAACAGGTCGTCGCGGTCTTTGCTGTAGACAAACAGGACGTTGCTGCTGCCCGATACGGTGCGGCGGATGTGAATCAGCGTGGGTTTGAAGGGGGCTTCGGCGAGAATGTGGCGGGTATGCCAGAGTACCGATTCCACCGAATGCATCAGGTGATAATCAGCACCGAATTGCTGCCAGAGGGCGCTGCATTCGGCGGCGCTAAAGCCTTCTTGCAAGAGTGGTTCGAGTGCTGCGCTGCGCTTTTCTTCGATCAATAGCTGGCTTTCGTGGGTCAGCAGGGTTCGGTTGCTCAATAAGCGGCGGGTAGAGTGGTAGAGTTCATGCAACAGGGATTGTTTCCAACTGTTCCATAGCTTGGGATTGGTGCCGCGAATATCCGCAATGGTGAGCAAAAATAAGCAGTCAAGACGGCTTTGCGATGCCACAATGCCCGCGAATTCGTGAATCACGGCAGGGTCGCTAATGTCTTTGCGCTGCGCGGTCATGCTCATTAGCAAATGATGGCGCACCAACCAACTGACCAGCGAAGCATCGTGCAAATTGAGGCCGTGTTCCCGGCAGAAATCGTAAGCATCGGTTGCGCCTAATACCGAATGATCCCCTTTACGGCCTTTAGCAATGTCGTGGAATAACCCAGCGAGGTACAAAATTTCCGGGTCACGCAAGGTTTTAAAGACTTCGGCACACAAGGGCAATTCTTGAGCGCCCAGTGCGGTGCTGTAACGCCGTATATTGCGCACCACAAACAGGGTGTGTTCATCCACGGTGTACATGTGGAACAGGTCGTATTGCATCCGCCCGACGATATTGGCAAAGGCGGGGATATACGCCGCCAAAATGCCGTAGCGGTTCATCAAGCGCATTACAAAGGTAATGCCTTTGGGTTGGCGCAAGATTTGGACGAATAATTGCCGGTGGCGGGCTTGCTGGCGGAAACTGGCATCAATCCGGTGCAAATTGTGCCGAATCAAGCGGGTGGTATCGGGTGTCAGCCCGGTTACGCCCGGTATCATTTGCAGCAGCAGGAAAATTTCCAGCAACGCTGTCGGGTAGAGCACGAACACATCGGGCGAATTCACCGAAATCAGGTTGCCGCGCTTTTGATACCACTCGCCTAACATTTCGGGTAATGGCGGGTGTTGCGTGAGGATGCGGTCGCGGAAAATCCCCATCAGCATATCGTTTAAGCGTTCGAGATCCGTAATCGTGCGGTAATAACGCTGCATAAACGCCTCCACCGCTGCATTATCGGCATCGTCGGTATACCCGAACAGGTGCGCTAAACTGCGCTGATAATCAAACAGCAAGCGGTCTTCTTTGCGGTTGGCGAGTTCGTGCAGGGCGAAGCGAATTCGCCATAAAAATTCACGGCCTTCGCGTAAGGTTTGGAATTCGTCGTATTCTAATAGCCGGTTTTCGTGCAACTCTTGCAAGGACATTGTGCCGTATTCGCGGTGTGTTACCCAGCTAATCGTCTGAATATCCCGCAAGCCGCCGCGACCTTCCTTGAGGTTGGGTTCAACCCGGTGCGAGGTGTCGCCTAATTTGAGGTAACGTTTTTGCTGTTCCTCAAATTTGGCTTGGAAAAATTCCGCGCTGCTCCACATGTGTGCGGGCGTAATGGCTTCACGTAAGCGCTGGAACAATTGCTCATTGCCGCTGAGGTAGCGCGATTCGATCAAATTGGTAATGACGGTAAGGTCAGCGCGTGCGGTTTCTAAACATTCATCGAGGGTGCGCACACTGTGACCCACGTCTAAGCCAATGTCCCACAGCAGGGTGATAAAGCTGGAGAGACGGTCGCGGCATTCTTCGCCCGGTGTGTCGGTGAGCAGAATCAGCAAATCAATGTCTGAGGCGGGGTGAAGTTCACGCCTGCCATAACCACCCACGGCAATCAAGGTGGCGCGGTGGTGTTGGGGAATACCGTTCAGCCCCCACAAATGCTGTAACAGGGTGTCGATGAATTCCGCATGATCTTGCAATAGGGTGCGAATGTTGGTGCCTGCGTGAAACGCTTCCCCTAATAAGCGCCGCGCATCCTTAATCGCTTGAGCGTAATCGGCCGTGCGTGGCGGGTCGCGTGCCAGGAGTTGGTCATAAACATCCAATAAGGCGTTGGTTTGAATCATAGACTGGCACGCCAGTTAGCTTCTTCGGCGCGGAGGGTGAGAATTTCAAAACCCTCTTCGGTCACTAGCACGGTGTGTTCCCATTGTGCGGATAATTTATGGTCTTTAGTGACGGCGGTCCATTGATCGGGAAGGATTTTCAGGTGGCGTTTGCCTTGGTTGATCATCGGTTCGATGGTGAAAATCATCCCCGCTTCCATAATGATTTTATCGCTGTCTTTGCTGTAGTAATGCAGGATTTGCGGCGCTTCGTGGAAACGGCTGCCGATGCCGTGTCCGCAGAATTCTTCGACCACACTGTAATTGTAGGCGTGCGCGTGTTTTTGGATCACTTTGCCAATCTCGCCGAAGGTTGCGCCGGGGCGGACTTGCAAAATACCAAGATACATACATTGCTGGGTAACGTGGCTTAAGCGTTTGCCTGCAATGGTCGGTTCACCAACGTGGAACATTTTGCTGGTGTCGCCGTGGTAGCCATCTTTGATCACGGTAATGTCGATATTCAAGGCATCGCCGTTTTTCAGTTTCTTATCGCCGGGAATGCCGTGACACACGACATTATTGAGCGATGTGCAGATGGATTTAGGGAAAGGCGGCGTACCGTAATTTAACGGGGCGGGAATCGCTTGCTGCACATTAACAATGTAGTCGTGGCAAATTTTATCCAATTCATCGGTGGTGATTCCGGGTTTAACGTGTTCTGCAATCATGTCCAGCACGTCGGCTGCCAGCTTGCCTGCTACCCGCATTTTGGCGATTTCGTCCGCCGTTTTGATCGTTATTGTTTGATCACGTTGTGTCTTTGCCATTTCTAGTTGTTCCCGGTAGCACTCAAAAGCGTTTCATGGTATAAAGCGCCCGCGAATTCCGCAAATAGTTTTACATATTGTCTAACTGTTTTATTTTAAATCCACACATACATCGACACGACACGCAGGGTGCCTGACTAAAAAAACAGGTTGCGTTTGTTGGGATGTATGGAGGCATAACCCATACAGGAGCTTATCATGCCTAAAGTTACTATGCGCCAAATGCTCGAAGCAGGCGTTCACTTCGGTCACCAGACCCGTTACTGGAACCCTAAAATGGGTCAGTTCATCTTTGGTGAGCGCAACAAAATCCACATTATCAACCTTGAGCAATCTTTGCCAATGTTCAATGATGCAACCAACTTCATCGGCAAGTTGGCGGCGAAAGGCGGCAAAATCATGTTCGTTGGCACCAAGCGTTCAGCGCGTGATGCGGTCAGCGAAGCGGCTGCGGCTTGCAAAATGCCTTACGTCAACCATCGCTGGTTGGGTGGGATGCTGACTAACTTTAAAACCGTTAAGCAATCCATCAAGCGTTTGAAAGATCTGGAGCGCATGGCTGAAGACGGCACGTTCCAGAAATTGGGCAAAAAAGAAATCCTGACTTTGACCCGTGAATCCGAAAAGCTGGAACGCAGCCTCGGTGGGATCAAAGACATGCGCGGTCTGCCCGATGCGATTTTCGTTATCGACGTAGGCTACGAAAAAATCGCAGTACAAGAAGCTAACAAACTGGGCATTCCGGTTATTGGTATTGTGGACACTAACAACTCCCTGCAAGGTGTTGATTACGTGATTCCGGGCAACGATGACGCGATCCGCGCTATCCAATTGTACGTTTCTGCGGCTGCTGATGCGATCAACGAAGGTCACACCGCAGCGGCTATTACGCCAATGCCAGAAGCGGAAGCACCGGCAGAAGCTGCTGACGAAGCACAAACCACTGACGCTGCTGGCGAATAAGTCAGCCCGTTCAAACAAGGAGTTACCCTAATGGCAATTACTGCTGGAATGGTGAAAGAGCTGCGCGAACGTACCGGCGCAGGCATGATGGAATGCAAAAAAGCCCTGACTGAAACCAATGGTGACATGGAAGCGGCTATCGACCTGATGCGCAAATCCGGTGCAGCGAAAGCTGACAAGAAAGCCGGTCGTGTTGCTGCGGAAGGTCGCGTGGTGATTGCACTGACGGCTGATGCGAAACGTGCAGCGGTTATTGAAGTCAACAGCGAAACCGACTTCGCGGCAAAAGACAGCTTCTTCGTGGCATTTGCTGATGAAGTGGGCGCAACTGCACTGGCAAACAATGTTGCTGATGTTGAAGCTTTGTCAGCGCTGACCGAAGCCAGCCGTACTGCGTTAATCGCCAAAATTGGTGAAAACGTGCAAGTGCGTCGTTTGGTATGGGTCGATGCGGGTGACGGTCAACTGGCTACTTACCAACACGGCGCGAAAATCGGCGTAGTGGTTTGCATGACAGGCGATGATGGCGAAGCAGGCAAGCACGTTGCGATGCATATCGCTGCCAGCCGTCCGGCTTGCGTTGACGAATCTGGCGTACCCCCTGAAATGGTGGAGCGTGAGCGCGAAATCCAGATCGACATCGCGATGCAAAGCGGCAAAGCCCGTGAAATCGCTGAAAAGATGGTGGTTGGTCGCATGAAGAAATTCATGGGCGAAATCACTTTGGTGGGTCAACCGTTCGTCATGAACCCTGATCAAACCGTTGGCGAATTCCTCGCATCCAAAGGCGCAAGCATTTCTCAGTTTGTGCGTCTGGAAGTGGGCGAAGGCATCGAGAAGAAACAGGATAACTTTGCTGAGGAAGTAGCGGCGCAAGCGGCTGCGGCAGCAGGGAACTAAGAAGACCTTCGGGTTCTTTAGTAAGGAGGGGCACTGGTTGCCCCTTTTTGCTGTCCCCTGTATAAATACACCCATCTAATTTAACACAGGCATACTCATGACCTCTTCAGCATCCAACCCTGCCATTCGTTTCCGTCGGATCTTATTAAAACTCAGTGGTGAAGCCCTGTTAGGCAACCAAGATTCCGGCATCGACCCCGACATCCTCTATCGCGTCGCGAGCGAAGCCCTTGCCGTACAACGTTCTGGCGTACAAGTCGCTATCGTCATTGGCGGCGGCAACTTGTTCCGGGGTGCAGGCTTGGCGGAGAAAGGCATGGATCGGGTGCGTGGCGACCAAATGGGCATGTTGGCAACGGTGATGAATTCCCTCGCGATGCAGGATGCGATCGAAAAGCTCGGTGGTAACTGCCGCGTATTGACCGCGCTCGGCATTGATCAAGTCGGCGAACGCTATTCTGCGCATCAAGCCCGCCGTTATTTAGAGCAGGGCGACATCATTATTTGTGCAGCAGGCAGTGGCAACCCGTTTTTTACCACCGATACGGCTGCCAGCTTGCGCGGGGTTGAATTACAATGTGACCTATTGCTGAAGGCGACCAAAGTGGACGGTATCTATGATGCTGATCCGAAAAAAAATCCTACGGCGAAACGCTTCGATCGGTTATCCTTCGAGGACGCTATCCAGCGCCAATTAGGCGTGATGGACTTAACGGCAATGGTCATGTGCCGTGATAATAAACTGCCGTTGGGTGTGTTCGATATGTTCGCACCGGGGGCGCTTGCTGCGATGGTTCGCGGCGAGATTGTTGGAACATTGGTTGAGGTTTAAGGCAATGATTGCAGACATTAAAAAAGATGCAGAGCAGCGGATGCACAAAAGTATTGACGCGCTACGCAATGATTTGGCAAAAATTCGTACAGGTCGCGCTCACCCCAGCTTGCTGGATCAAATCACCGTGGATTACTACGGTTCGGACGTTCCCTTAAGCCAAGTGGCGAATATCGGCACGGAAGATGCGCGTACCTTGAAGGTCACGCCGTGGGAAAAGCCAATGGCGGCGAAAATCGAAAAAGCGATCTTGACCTCCAATTTGGGTTTAAACCCGTCTAGCGATGGCAATGTGATTCGCGTGCCGTTGCCTGCATTGACTGAAGAACGTCGCCGTGATTTGGTAAAAGTGGTGAAAGGGGAAGCCGAAGGTGCGCGGGTGGCGATTCGCAATATTCGCCGCGATGCTAACTCTGATTTCAAGGCACTGCTCAAGGAAAAAGAGATTTCCGAAGATGAAGAGCGCCGTGCGGCAGAGGAAATCCAGAAGCTGACTGACCATTTCATTAAAGAAGTGGAAACAGTGCTGGAAACCAAAGAAAAAGAATTAATGGTGGTTTGATGATTGCTGCTGCCTCGGTTCGGGGCGTGCTTGCATACGATGGGGCCTGAATGACAAATACAACGCCAAAAGACGCGGTTCCCCGGCATGTTGCCATTGTGATGGATGGCAACGGACGTTGGGCGAAAGCGCGTTATCTGCCCCGTTTGATGGGGCATCATCGCGGAGTTGAAGCTGCTCGCAAAGTGATCCGTGGTTGCAATAGCGCTGGGGTGGAATGCCTGACGCTATTCGCGTTCAGCAGTGAAAATTGGCGCAGACCCGAAGAAGAAGTCAGCGGTCTGATGTCATTGTTCATGTCAGCGCTGGAGCGTGAATCCGCTGCTTTATTCCGTCACAATGTCAACATGCGTTTTATTGGCGACCGCAGCGGTTTTTCGGTGAGTTTGCAGGAAAAAATCCAGCAAGTGGAGGCCATGACCGCCAGTTGTACCGGAATGCGTTTGCTGATTGCGGCAAATTACGGCGGGCGCTGGGACATTTTGCAGGCGGTGCGTACCGTGGCCAGTCAGATTGCGGCAGGTGAGTTGGATGCGGTGGCGTTGGATGAGGCAACGTTCAGCGGTTTATTGTCCACTAGCGGTGTGCCTGAACCTGATTTATTTATTCGTACAGGTGGGGAAAAACGCATCAGTAATTTCCTGATGTGGCAAATGGCATACGCGGAATTGTATTTCACGGATGTATTATGGCCGGAATTTGATGAACAATGCTTGCGTGATGCCTTTGCGGATTTTGCGTGTCGGCAGCGGCGTTTCGGGATGACTGGCGAACAGGTATCAGGAGGAAAACATGCTTAAACAACGGGTGATTACGGGGCTGGTACTGATTTTATTGGTATTTGCCGGTATCGTGTTCCTGCCAGTCGAGTTGTTTGGTTTGTTTTCATTGATGTTTATTGTTGGCTTGGGCGCTTGGGAATGGGCGGGGTTGACCGGTTGTTACCTGCCTGAAAAGCGCATGGCTGGCACGATGATGATTTTGACCGCTTCGATTCCGTTGGTGTTTATTCGCCCCGATCCCGTTTGGGTGTTGGCGGTGAGTATTCCGGTGTGGTTGCTGGTGTTGGTGGCGTTGCAAGTATATCCGCGCAACGCGGGATTTTATAAAAAGCACGCGCTGGCGATGCGTTTATCCGGTATTTTGGTGCTGTTGCCTGCTTGGTATGCGTTGATGCATTTGCATGTGATGCATTATACCTATGTTATCTATTTGATTACCTTGATTGCATTGGCGGATACAGCGGCGTATTTCACGGGGCGTAAGCTGGGAAAAAATAAATTAGCCCCGGATTTAAGCCCCGGTAAAACCAGAGAAGGCATGTCAGGCGCAGTGCTTGCTACGGCTGTTTGGGCGTCTTTAGCCAGTTTCTGGTTGGATATTCCTGAAGGCAAGGGTGTAATTTTTATGATGTTATCCATGTTTGTGGTGCTAATGTCGGTGGCAGGTGATTTGTTTGAAAGTTTGCTCAAGCGCGAAGCGGGAGTGAAAGACAGCGGACGCATTTTGCCGGGACACGGCGGCATTCTGGATCGCATTGATAGCCTGTTAGCGGCAGCACCGTTATTCACATTGGGTTTACTGTGGCTGGGGATTTCGCGTGGCATCTAAAGGCATTACGATTTTAGGCGCAAGTGGCAGTATCGGGGTCAGCACCTTGGATGTCTTGGCGCGTCACCCTGAGCGCTTTCACGTTTACGCCCTGACCGCGCACAGCAATGTGGATAAATTATTCGAGCAATGCCAGCAATTTCAGCCGCGTTATGCGGTAATGGTTGATCCCCTAGCAGCGTCCTTGCTGGAAAAGCGCTTACAAGCGGTGGGCAGTGACGTGGTGGTGTTAGCGGGTGCGGAAGCTTTGGATGCGGTTGCGAGCAGCCCTGACACCGATTACGTGATGGCGGCGATTGTTGGTGCGGCGGGTTTAGTGCCAACGTTGGCAGCGGCGCGTGCCGGTAAGCGCGTCATGTTGGCGAATAAAGAAGCGTTGGTAATGTCGGGGCAATTGTTCATTGATGCGGTGTGTGCGCACGGTGCCGAATTATTGCCGATTGATAGCGAACATAACGCGGTATTCCAGTGTCTCCCTTCGGCTTCGCTCAGGGAACGCGAACATCGCGGGGTGGAAAAGATTTTGCTGACTGCTTCTGGGGGGCCTTTCCGTACATGGGCAGCCCGCGATCTGCATGATATTACCCCGAACAAGCCGTGGCACACCCGAATTGGTCGATGGGGCAAAAGATTTCGGTCGATTCGGCGACCTTGATGAATAAAGGTTTGGAAGTCATTGAAGCTTGCTGGTTATTTGGTCTGCCAGCCGAGCGCGTCGAGGTGGTTGTACACCCACAAAGCACTATTCATTCAATGGTGTCCTATAATGATGGTTCGGTGTTGGCGCAATTGGGCAACCCCGATATGCGTACCCCGATTGCGTATGCTTTGGGGTGGCCTGAGCGTTTGGTGTCAGGGGTCGCACCGTTGGATTTGTTTGCGACCGCAAGATTGGATTTTGAACAACCGGATCGGGAACGTTTTCCATGTCTGCAACTGGCGTATGATGCCCATGTGCGCGGTGGTTATGCCACGATCGCGTTGAATGCGGCGAATGAAGTGGCAGTGAAAGCCTTTCTGGGGCGCGAAATCGGTTTTACCGATATTCCAGTGCTGGTCAAGGCTGTGATGCTTACAGCGTCCACCGGCACGCCGATGAACCTCGAAGAGATACTTATTCAGGATGAGGAAAGCCGTGTGCGTTCACTATCTTGGATAAAAAACAAGAAAATACATTAAATCATGAACTTGTTAATCATAATTCCTGCATTCCTTGTCGCGATTGGTATATTGGTCACAGTACACGAATTCGGACATTTCTGGGTCGCTCGTAAACTGGGCGTCAAAGTCCTGCGTTTTTCGGTGGGTTTTGGTAAACCGCTGTGGCGGCGTGTGTCCAACGATGCCGATCAGATTGAGTATGTGTTAGCTGCGCTGCCCTTTGGTGGCTACGTCAAAATGCTGGACGAGCGCGAATGCGAAGAGGGTTGCGACATTCCTGAGAAAGATTTGCCCCGCGCATTTAACCGTCAGGTGTTGTGGAAGCGTGCCGCGATTGTGGTGGCAGGCCCGGTGGCTAATTTCCTATTGGCTATCCTGATTTATGCGCTGGTGAATATGATCGGTCAGGATGCGATGCGTCCGTATGTCGATGTGGTGAAAGATTCCCCGATGGCAGCGGCAGGTTTTCAGCCCGGTGAAGAAGTGACCGCGATTAACGGCATTGCCACGGATTCGTGGGAAGACATGCGCATGTTGTTGATTGATGAATATTTGAAATCCCCGCAATTGTTGTTCAGTGTGAAAGCGGCGGATGGTGTCGCCCTGCAACGCCAATTGGATCTGAGTAAGGTGGCGATGTTTGATGAAGAAGCGGGCGCATTGGATAAGCTCGGTTTGAATCCGTGGTTGCCGCCCTACGATGTAGTGGTTCATGCGGTTTTACCGGATACCCCCGCTGCGCAAGCAGGCTTGCAAGCGCAGGATAAAATTCTGCAAATTGACGATTTGAAACCGACCAATGGGCGCGTTTTCATTGAACATATTCAGCAACATGCCGATCAAGCGGTGACGTTAACGCTTGAGCGTGCTGGTAGTGTGCAAACCTTGACGCTTACGCCGCGTATTAATCCCGCCAGCGGTGTGGAGGTTGCTACCATTGGGGCGCAATTAGCCCCGCCGCCCGCGAGTTTGCGTGAGCAAGTGTATTTCACTCAATCGTATGGTTTTGGCGAATCGCTATGGCGCGGAATGAATAAAACTTGGCAGATGTCGGTCGTGACTTTGAAATTAATGGGACGAATGCTGACAGGTGATGTGTCGTTGAAAAACGTCAGTGGGCCGGTAACGATTGCGCAATATGCCGGTGTTACTGCGTCGATTGGTTTCACGGTTTACCTAGGGTTTCTTGCGATTGTAAGTGTTAGCCTTGGGGTATTGAATTTACTGCCTATTCCGATGTTGGATGGTGGGCATTTATTTTATTATTTGATTGAATGGATAAAAGGTAGCCCGGTGTCGGCAGAAACGGAGGCCGTCGGTTTTCGGGTAGGAATGGCAATCATTGGCGGACTGATGGTGCTTGCCTTGTATAATGACGTTACACGGTTATTAAATTAATTATGAAAAAACACACTCTTGTAATTTCGGCTGTAAGCTGTCTGTTGGCAGTTTCTCAAGCGGTTTGGGCTGCTGCCTTCGTAGTCCGCGACATTGAAGTGAATGGTTTGGAACGCATTGCCGCCGGTACGGTATTAAATTACTTACCCGCCCAAGTTGGTCAACCGTTTAATGATGCGCAATCGGCTGAAGCGATTCGTACATTATTCCAGACGGGTTTGTTTGAAGACGTGCAACTTGGTCGGCGTGGCGATGTGTTGGTGGTGACGGTGGTGGAGCGCCCCGCTATTGGTGAATTGACCATTAAAGGCAATCGCAAAATTCCTACCGATAAGTTAATGGAAGTGTTGAAACTGCGCAATATCAGCAAAGGCAATACTCTTGATAAAGCGGCCTTGGCAACCATTCAGCGCGAATTGGCGGAACAATACCAAGGCATGGGGCATTACGGCGTTGATATTAATACTGCAATTGAAGCTTTGCCGCGCAATCGGGTCGCCGTTAATATTAATATTAACGAAGGCAATGTGGCACGTATTCAAAAAGTTAAAATTATCGGCAATAAAGCTTTTCCCGAATCGGTATTGCTGAAACAATTGGAATCAGGGCCACGCGGGGCGTTTTCGATTCCCTTTTTGAGCGATAGCGACAAGTATTCCAAAGAAAAACTGATGGCGGATTTGGATGCGCTCAACAGTTTCTACCGTGACCGTGGTTATATCAATTTTGAAATCGCTTCGGCTGATGTGTCAATGTCGCCGGATAAAAAAGATATTTTCCTGAATGTCAGCGTGAACGAAGGAGCGCAATACCGCATTGGTGACGTGAGTGTCGCGGGAAATCCTGGTTTATCCAAAGAACAATTGGCTAAATCGGTTAAATTACGCAAAGGTGAAGTGTTTTCACAAAAAGCGTTGGAAGAAACCCGTAAAAACCTTTCCAATCAGCTTGGTGCGCAAGGTTATGCGTTTACCAAAGTGGCGGCAACCCCGGATTTTGATGAAAACAATAAGCAAGTAGGTATTTTGCTGTCCGTCGATCAGGGTAAGCGCACGTATGTCCGCCGCATCGACATTCGTGGTAATAACCGTACCAAAGATGAAGTGTACCGCCGTGAATTGCGTCAGGTAGAAAGTTCGTGGTTCTCGAAAGAGCAGGTGGAGCGTTCCAAAACCCGCTTGCAGCGCCTGCCTTACGTTGAAGAAGCCACGATTGAGGTAGAACCGGTTGCTGGTACAGAAGATCAGGTAGATTTGATTGTCACCGTGAATGAGCGTTCTTCTAACCAATTCCGGGTGGGGGCGGGTTATTCACAATCGCAAGGCGTGTTATTCAACGTTAACCTTAACCAAGATAACTTCATGGGAACCGGTAAAAAGCTGGATGTGAACGTTGATAACAGCAAGGTCAATAAAAATTACAGCATCGGTTATACCAATCCTTATTATAC
This sequence comes from Thiothrix subterranea, assembly GCF_016772315.1. Lineage (NCBI taxonomy): Bacteria > Pseudomonadati > Pseudomonadota > Gammaproteobacteria > Thiotrichales > Thiotrichaceae > Thiothrix > Thiothrix subterranea. The sequence goes on from NZ_CP053482.1 coordinate 3,247,909, forward strand.
GCCTGATGGTATTAGCCGTGGTTTCAGCGGTTATTACAAAGAATACGATGCTGAGGCGGAAGATATTGCCAGCTATGCGTCTAATCGTTACGGCGGCAGCGTCAATTATACCGTGCCATTGAGTGAGCATGATTCGGTATACGCCAGCGTCGGTGCGGAAAAGCGTGAAATTGTGTTGGGTACTGCCCCGGCGCAGCGCATTAAAGATTTCGTCGATACCAACGGTGATGAATACAATCAATTGCCAGTGACGGTCAGCTATGTGCATGACACCCGCAACCGTACCGTTTTCCCAACTGAAGGCCAGCGTCATCGGGTTTCTTTGCAAACAGCCGTGCCGGGTAGCGATTTGGAATACCACAAATTGAATTATGACGGTGCTGCTTATAAACCCATTACCGATAATGTTACGTTCGCGGTAAAAGGGAAAGTTGGTACGAGTACGACGGGCGGTGATCTCGATAATTTACCGTTTTTCGATAAATACTACGCGGGCGGCATTAACAGTGTGCGTGGTTTTGACCAGAGTTCATTGGGTTCACGTGATGAAAACGATGATCCAACCGGCGGTGATTTGTTAGTGACGGCGACGGCTGAAGTGCAATTCCCTGTTCCTTTAGCAGAAGATGTGAAAGGCTTGAAAATGAGCGCCTTCGTGGACGGCGGGAATGTGTTTGATGATACCGGTGATTTTAAAGCGGATGAGATGCGTTATTCCGCTGGTGTAGGCGCGGTCTGGTTATCGCCGATTGGCCCGCTGGAAGTCAGTTATGCGAAACCGTTGAATGCTGAAGAAACGGATAAAGAGCAGAAGGTACAATTCAGTATTGGGGCATCGTTCTAAGCCATGTTGAAATTAGGCGCGTTATGCATGTGCGGGTTGTTGCTCTTGATGGGGCAACAATCCGTGGTTATTGCCGCTGATGAAGCAGAACAACGCCCGGTGCGTATTGCGATTGTGAATATGGCGGGTTTACTGGAGAATGCGCCGCAGTCTAAAGCAGCGGATGCTCAATTGAAGCTGGATTTTGTGCCGCGTGAACGCAGGCTGGAGGCTGATCAAAAAGCTATCCGGCAATTGGAGGACGAGCTGTCCACCAGTATTCAATCCGGTGTATTGCCTGATCTTGAAAAAGTGGAAGGCCAACGCAAGTTACGTGACCTACAGCGCACTTATGCGCGTGAGATGGAAGATTTTCGTGAGGCAGTCCGCCTTGCCCGCGATACGGCGATTGGTGCTTTGCAAGCCGAGATTGTGCAGGCGATTGTTGAAGTGCGTGAACGGGAAAAAATTGACCTCGTGTTACGCGAAAGCAATTACATTGTTGCCAGCGACCGCATTGATATGACCGCGCAAGTCATGCAGCATTTGGAGCAAAAATTCCAAGCAAAAGCCGCTGCAACACCCGCGACAGGTAAACAGGAGTGATGGCCATGCCCGAAGGCGTTTCGTTGCAGGCATTAGCCGAGCACACGGGTTCTACCTTGCAAGGTGATGCGCAATTACGCCTGTATGCGGTGGCTTCGATTGAAAAAGCGCAAGTCGGTGAGATTAGCTACATCCGTGATGCGAAATACCGTCATTATTTACAAACCTCACAGGCCAGTGCTTTGATTCTGCCACCGGATATGGCACAAGCCTACGATGGTAATTGTTTGATCAATCCCAATCCTTACCTTGCGTATGCGCAAGTAGTCGGCATTATTTACCCCACCGTGCGCCCCATGCCCGCGATTCACCCTAGCGCGGTGATCGGTGCTGGGGTTGAATTGGGTGAGGGTGTGGTGATTGAAGCGGGTTGCGTGATTGGCGCGAGCTGCCGGATTGGGGCGGGCAGTTGGTTGCACGCAAATGTGACCTTGTATGCCGATACCCAGATTGGGCAGCGTTGCATTATCCATTCCGGCGCGGTATTGGGGGCGGATGGCTTTGGGTTTGCCCCTGATCAGCGCACTTGGTTTAAAATTCCGCAAGTGGGCAACGTGGTAGTCGGCGATGATGTCGAAATCGGTGCAAACACTACCATTGACCGTGCGGCGCTGGGTTCAACCGTTATTGGTAACGGGGTTAAACTCGATAATCTGATTCAGATTGGGCATAACACCCAGATTGGCGATTATACCGCGATGGCTGCCTGTACTGCGGTGGCGGGCAGTGTGCAGATTGGCAAGCATTGCCAGATTGCGGGAATGTGTGCGATTGCGGGGCATTTGAGTATTGCCGATAATGTCGTGGTAACGGGGACGAGCATGGTTTCGCATTCGATTACCAAACCAGGGGTATACTCTTCTGGCACAACAATAGAGGAAAATGCGCTTTGGCGTAAAAACGCAGTGCGTTTTAACCAGTTGGACAAATTAGCACGCCGCTTACAGGAGTTAGAAAAACAACTGGCGGCTTTACAAAACAAAGGGAGTACGTGAACCGCTATGGGCACCATGAACGTTGAACAAATCAGAAATTACCTACCGCACCGTTACCCGTTTTTGTTGGTTGACCGCGTGGTGGAATACGAAGTCGGTAAGTCATTGACCGCGATTAAGAATGTCACTGTGAATGAGCCGTGGGTCAACGGGCATTTCCCGCATCAGCCGATTATGCCGGGGGTGCTCATTATCGAAGCCTTGGCACAAGCCACTGGTTTGTTAGGTTTCCGCACGATGGGTGAAGAGCCGCAAACCGATACCCTGTATTTGTTGGTGGCAGTGGATAAAGCGCGTTTTAAACAAGCGGTGGTTCCCGGTGATCAGTTGGTGATGAAGGTGGAATTGGTGAAGCGTAAAGGCATTATGTGGGTGTTCACGGCGGAAGCACGGGTCGATGGCAAGCTCGCGGTGTCGGCTGAATTGATGTGTGCGGCGAAAAAAGAGACTGCGGCTTGAGCCGTTTGATTCACCCTACCGCGATTATACACCCGTCGGCGCAACTGGCTGATGGCGTGGAAGTGGGCGCGTACAGCGTGATCGGTGCGGATGTCAGCATCGGTCAGGCCAGCCGCATTGGTTCGCATGTGGTGATTGACGGCCCGACGCGCATTGGTGCGGAAAACCAGATTTACCAGTTTGCCTCAGTGGGCGCTGCCCCTCAGGATAAAAAATTCAACGGTGAGCCGACCGAGTTAATCATTGGTGATCGCAATGTCATCCGCGAATGCTGCACCTTGAACCGTGGCACTGCGCAAGACAAGGGCAAAACCGTGATCGGGGATGATAACTGGATCATGGCTTACGTGCACATTGCACACGATTGCATCATTGGCAATAACACGATTTTCGCTAACAGTGCGACATTGGCGGGGCATGTGGAAATCCGTGACTGGGTGATCTTGGGCGGTTTCACCTTGGTACACCAGTTTTGCACCATTGGCGAACACGCATTCACCGGCATGGGGTCGGCGATTGCGAAAGATGTGCCGCCGTATGCCATGGTGACAGGCACGCCCGCTGAGCCGCGCAGTATCAATATGGAAGGCTTGAAACGTCGGGGCTATAGCACCGAAGCGATTCATCGCATTAAAGAAGCGCATCGCATTCTGTACCGCCACAATCTGACCACACAGGAAGCCCTCGCGAAAATTGATGCGGATTTCGGTGAACACGCCGAGATTCGCTTATTACTCGACTTCTGCCATCACAGCCAGCGGGGGCTGATTCGTTAACGCATGAAGCGTATAGCCATCATTGCCGGAGAAGCGTCAGGTGATTTACTGGCGGCGCGTCTGATCCTTGCCTTGCGCGAACTTCGCCCTGAACTGGTGTTTGAAGGGATTGCAGGCAGTGAAATGCAGGCGGCGGGTTGCACCAGTTTATTCCCGATGGAAAAATTTTCGGTCATGGGGCTGGTGGAAGTGTTGCCGCGCTTGCCCGAATTATTGGCTATCCGCAAACAACTGCTGCAACGTTGGCAAGCAAATCCGCCGGATTTATTCATTGGCGTGGATGCGCCCGATTTAAACCTGCCCATTGCCAAAAAGTTACACGCACTCGGCATTCCCACGGTGCATTATGTCAGCCCGTCCGTATGGGCATGGCGTGCCAAACGGGTGCGCAAAATGCGTGGCAATCTTGATTTAATGCTGACCTTATTCCCATTTGAAGTGGATTTTTACCGCGAGCATGGCATTCCGGCGGTGTTCGTCGGGCATCCATTGGCAGATGAAGTAAGCTTCAACGCGGATCGGCAAAGCGCCCGTGAGCAATTGGATTTGCCGCTGACCAAACCGCTGCTGGCGATTTTGCCGGGCAGTCGCTTGGGTGAAGTGCGCCGTCTCGCCCCGGATTTTTTCAAAGCCGCCTTGCAATTGCAGCAACAATACCCTGAATTACGCTTAGCAACACCCGCCGCAACGCCGCGCTTGCGGCAAGAATTGGAAACGATTCGGCAGGATATTGCTCCAGAACTCATCCTTAAGGTATTGAACGGGCAATCCCGCACCTTAATGCAAGCGGCGGATCACATTCTATTAGCGTCTGGAACGGCGGTGTTGGAAGGCATGTTAGCCGGACGTTTGATGGTGGCGGCTTATCGGGTTGCACCATTGACTGCTTGGCTGATTCGCACCTTCAAATTGCTCAAAGTCCGATTTGTTACCTTGCCGAATAATCTTGCTGGTGAGGAGCTTGTGCCGGAATTGTTGCAAGAACAGGTGACACCTGCGAATCTGGTACAGGCGTTAGAACGTCTATTTAACCTACCCGCTGAACGCCAGCAGTATATTTTGCAACGTTTTCAGGCATTGCACGCGCAACTACGACAAAACGCGAGTGCCAGCGCCGCTCATGCTATCCTTACCCATTTTCCGACCAAAAAATCCTAGAGACAGTACACCATGGTCTATCTTACCAAACTCAAACACACCGGCTCCGTCATTAGTTCCAGCGATAAGTTTGGGGCGAAAATGTTTGAGGTCGCGGCGCGTTATTTTTCCCAGTATGCACGCGGTATCTTTATTGGCACGGGCAGTGGGGTGGTGGCGCAATATTTCATGCAAACCCCTGTTCCCTTTGCATTTGTGGAGAAGCATCCTGATTTTGTACGCCAATTTCATGCGCGTTTTGGCGCCGATACCCCGCTGTTGGCGAAGGATTTTTTCACACTGCCCGTGGATGATAGTGAGGAAGGTTTAGGCAATTGCATTATGGTGTCGTGTATGCCGGTCACGGGGATGTTTTATTCTGAAAAATTGGTGGAACAATTCCGTGATGCGCTTAACAGTGGCTCAACGATTGTGCAGATGAGTTATACCCCATTTATTAAGCAAATTCGCTTATTTGAACGTTTGCAGCGTGAAGGTTTTAAAATCCAACGGGTGAGCACCGTATTTTTCAATATTCCGCCCGCCTCGGTATTTGTATTGAGGAAAGCGTGATGTTGGTGGCGGGTGTGGATGAAGTGGGGCGTGGGCCATTGGCGGGGGCAGTGGTCGCGGCGGCGGTCATCCTCGACCCGCAACGCCCGATTATTGGTCTGAACGATTCCAAGAAATTGACCGAGAAACGGCGTGAGCGGTTAGCGCTTGAAATCCGCGAAAAGGCGCTGGCATGGAGCCTTGGGCGTGCTGAGGTGGAAGAAATTGATGCGATCAATATTCTGCAAGCGACGTTTCTGGCGATGCAACGGGCGTTGGAAGGCTTAAACATCCAGCCTGATTTTGTGAAGGTTGATGGCAACCATTGCCCAAAGCTGGCGTATAAAATGGAAGCGATTATTGGCGGTGATGCGACAGTGGCGGAAATCAGTGCTGCGTCGATCATTGCGAAAGTGGCGCGGGATGCGGAGTTGGTGGTATTGGATGCGCTGTACCCGCAATACGGTTTTGCCAAGCATAAAGGCTATGGCACGGCGGCGCATTTAGCCGCTTTGCAGGAATTTGGCGCAACGCCAATTCATCGGCGCAGTTTTGCCCCGGTTAAAAAAGCACTGGATGCCGCCGCCACATAAGCCTTGTGTGCCGACTATTATTTGGTAGTCGGTGAAGCATTGATCAGACGAGGCTTGGTTTTTGCTTTGGGTAATAATTCCATTTTGGCTTTTTCTTGACGGATGCGTAACACATAGCCGCCCAGTGCGCCGCCAGCCGTGGTCAACATTAGTAACCCTAGCGTGATGAACTGCGTCAGTAACAGCAAACCGCCGATGCCCGCTGCCCCCGCAAACGCGATGCCCACCTTGATATTCGCTTCGGTGGAAGAGCGACGTACTTCCTGAATTGTCTCCTGATGTGCTTGTTTGATGACGCGATGCTTGGCGCGTTCGGCATTGACGCGCAGCGCTTCGCGCTCTTTCGCGTGGCATTCTTGTAAGCGATTGATTTCATCTTTGTTGTGGTGTGCCGCCATTGAACTGAACCAAGCGGCGGTGAGTACGCCCACAATGCCGACAGGAATCAACAGTCGCAACCAGCCCCAGCCGCTCAATTCGGCGGGCGCAATCAATACCAATACCACGGTGATGGCTTGTAGCAATAAAATGCCGGGTAGAAATTTCAGCACTGTGAGTGTCCTTTTCTTCTGTCAGGTTCTGATTCGGGGATTATAATGCTTATTGGATTCAACAGGACATTACCATGCTGCCGAAAGACCTTGTGGATGAACTCATGCACTTCCGCGCCGAACGTGATTGGGCGCAGTTCCACACCCCGCGCAACCTTGCAATTTCACTTTCGCTAGAGGCGGGCGAAGTGCTGGAATTGTTTCAGTGGGAAGACCGGCAGGGTGCGGCATTGGATAAAATCATGCCGCAGTTGCGTGATGAGGTGGCGGATGTCGCAACCTACCTGACGTATTTGTGTGCGGATTTGGGGATTGATTTGGAAGCGGCGGTGCGGGAGAAGATGGTGCAGAATCGGTGTAAATATCCGGTGGAATTGGCGAAAGGGTCGGCGAAGAAATATACCGAATTGCAGGCAGGAGACGACGCATGACCCCATTCGTCCACCTCCGCCTCCACACCGAATATTCGCTGGTCGATAGCACCATCCGCATCAAACCGCTGATGAAAGTTGCCGCGAGCAAAGACTTACCCGCGCTTGCCATTACCGACCAAAACAACTTTTTCGGCTTGGTGAAATTCTACAAAGCCGCAATGGGCGCAGGCATAAAACCCATTTTCGGACTCGACCTGTTGCTGGCAGACGAACAAGGCACGGATACCTTGTTCCACACGATTTTGCTGTGCCAAAACAACACCGGCTACCGCAATCTAACCAAACTCGTATCCCGCGCTTACCAACAAGGGCAAGTGCTGGGCGTACCGCGTGTACAACGCGAGTGGATCAAGGAATTCAGCGACGGCGTCATCATGCTCTCCGGCGGACGCGAGGGCGATATAGGTCAAGCCTTGCTCTCTGGCAACCAAGAACTCGCTGAGAAACGCCTGCAAGAATGGCTGGAAACCTTCCCCGACCGCTATTATTTAGAGCTGCAACGCACCGGGCGCGATGGCGAAGAAGGCTACATCCACGCCGCCATCGACCTTGCCCTTGCGCACGACATCCCCGTAGTCGCCACCAACGATGTGCGTTTCATTGCCGAATCCGATTTTGCTTCCCACGAAGCGCGGGTCTGCATTCGCGACGGCTACGTGCTGGCTGACCCCAAACGCCCCAAACGTTACAGCCCGCAGCAATATTTGCGCACGGGCGACGAAATGGCGGAACTGTTCGCCGACATCCCTAGCGCCATCAGTAACACGGTCGAAATTGCCAAACGCTGCAATGTGTCGCTGACCTTGGGTAAAAATTACCTGCCACAATTCCCGATTCCTGAGGGCATGACTGAAGCCGAATACTTCTGCCAAGTCAGCGAAAAAGGGTTGGAAGAACGCCTTGATTTCCTTTATGGCGACCAATACCCACGCGGTACGCCAACGTTTGCCGAAAAGCGCAAAGTGTACGACGAACGCCTGAAAATCGAACTCGGCGTGATCAATAAAATGGGTTTCCCCGGCTACTTTCTGATCGTTGCGGATTTCATCCAGTGGGCAAAAGATAACGGTATTCCGGTAGGCCCTGGGCGGGGGTCTGGTGCGGGTTCATTGGTGGCGTATGCGTTGAAAATCACCGACCTTGATCCGCTGGCTTACGACTTGCTGTTTGAGCGTTTTCTCAATCCAGAACGGGTGTCAATGCCTGATTTTGACATCGACTTCTGCATGGATGGGCGCGATAAAGTGATTGATTACGTTGCCAGAACTTACGGGCGTAATCAGGTTTCGCAAATCATCACCTACGGTTCGATGGCGGCAAAAGCAGTGGTGCGTGACGTGGGGCGGGTGCTGGGGCATCCCTACGGTTTTGTGGATCGGATTGCAAAATTGATCCCGTTCACCATTGGTATTACCCTGCAAGATGCGTTGGGGATTAGTGAGAAATCGAAAAAAGATTCTGAACTGATTTCCCCCGATTTGATTGAATTGTCCGAGCGCGATGAAGATGTTAAATCTTTGCTGGATTTAGCGATTTCATTGGAAGGCTTGTCGCGCAACACCGGCAAACACGCGGGTGGGGTATTGATTTCCCCGACTGATTTGACCGATTTCACCGCGATTTGCTGCGAGGAAAATGGCGATAGCGTGGTATCGCAATTCGACAAAAATGACGTGGAAGACATTGGGCTGGTCAAATTCGACTTTTTGGGCTTGCGCAACCTCACCATTATCGACTGGGCGTTGCAAACCATTAATCGTAAGCAAGCGGCGAAAGGTTTGCCGCCCGTTGATATTAACCGCATTCCGCTGGATGACAAAGCCAGCTTTGATCTGCTCAAGGCGCAAAAAACCACCGCCGTGTTCCAGCTTGAATCACGCGGCATGAAAGACCTGATCCGCCGCCTACAACCGGATGTGTTTGAGGATGTGGTGGCATTGGTGGCACTGTTCCGCCCTGGCCCATTGCAATCGGGGATGGTGGATGATTTCATCAACCGTAAAAAAGGCATTGCCAAGGTCGAATACCCGCATCCGAGCTTAGAGCAAATCCTCAAACCGACCTACGGCGTTATTGTTTACCAAGAACAGGTTATGCAGATTGCGCAAGTCCTTGCCCAATATACGCTGGGTGGGGCGGACATGTTGCGCCGCGCAATGGGTAAAAAGAAACCAGAAGAGATGGCAAAACAACGTTCCATTTTCATGGAGGGAGCGCGTAACAATAATGTCGATGAAAATCAGGCGGGCTATATATTTGATTTAATGGAGAAATTCGCGGAATATGGTTTTAACAAGTCCCATTCCGCCGCCTACGCCCTCGTCGCCTTCCAAACCGCATGGCTAAAAGCCCATCACCCCGCCGCGTTCATGGCTGCAGTCATGTCAGCGGATATGGATAACACCGAAAAAGTTGTCACGTTGTTGGACGATTGCCGCCAATTGAATTTGCAGGTGTTGCCGCCGGATATTAACCGCTCCGAATACCAATTCACGGTGGATGACCAAAACCGCATTATTTACGGGCTGGGCGCAGTCAAAGGCGCAGGCGAAGCCGCCTTGAGTATTTTGGTGGAACAGCGCAATAAAGATGGGACATTTAAATCACTGGCGGATCTCTGCAAACGTGCGGGTACACAAAAGGTTAATCGCCGTGTATTGGAAACCCTGATTAAATCCGGTGCGTTCGACAGCCTGGGCGGGACGCGCCGCGCCATGCTCGAATACCTGCCCGAAGCCATGCGCATGGCAGAACAATACAATCGCAATCAAGGCACGGGGCAAACCGACCTGTTCGGCGGATTATTTGGCGGCGGCGTGGCGGAATCGACACCAGAAGCCACCATGCCAGAGCGCGAAGAGTTTCCTGAAAAAGAACGGTTGCGTTTGGAAAAAGAAACGCTGGGGTTGTACCTCACCGGGCATCCCCTCGATGAATACCAGTCAGAAATTGCCGGTTTGGGCAGTCGCAAAAAATTGGTCGATATTGCCGAAGACGACAGCACTAAGTACCGCCGTGAGCCGGTGATGTTAGCGGGGTTGGTGGCGAGTGTGCGCACGCAACACACCGATAATGGCAAACGTGCGTTTGTGCAATTGGACGACAATACCGCTTATTACGAGGCGATGATTTTCACCGATACGTTTACCCAGTACGGCAATTTGTTGGAAAAAGAAGCCTGCGTGGTATTGGAAGGTACACTCGATACCGATCAGCGCACGGGTAAAACGCGGTTGCGCGTCGAAAAAGTTCACAATATGCAGTCCGTGCGTGAAAACTTCCTGCGCAAATTGGTGTTGCGACTGGAAGAGCAGCAGGTGCAGCAAGGCATATTGCCCGCCCTGCGCCAACGCTTGAAACCAGCAGCAACAGCGGGCAGTTTTCCGATTACAATTGAATATTTTAATGCCCAAGCGCGTGCCGATCTGCGCTTAGGTGGAACGTGGACAGTGCCGCTAGACGATGCCGGAGTGCGTGATCTACGCCAGCTATTGGGCAAGGAAAATGTCAGCTTGGTGTTTTAACGCACCTTGGTCAACACTACACCGACCATATTGGTACGCGCCTGTTTCAAACGCTCAAACGCGGCATGAAGCGGGCGACGGCGGGTTTCATTACACGCAACTACCAATAAAGTGGCATGGACGCGATTGCCGATAAGCAACGCATCCGCCATGCCCATCACGGGTGGTGAGTCAATAATGATCAGGTCAAACGGCGCATCTTGTTGTTCAGTGGTGGCAATCAATTGCGTCAAACGTTCGCTGGACAATAATTCCACTGGATGCGGGGTAATCGGGCCAGATGACAACAGTTGCAAATTAGTAATCTTGGTGGGGCGGATGAGCGTTTTGAAATCATCTAACCCTGCCAAGTAATTACCCAGCCCCTTGGTGTTGTCTAATTTAAAATGCTTGTGCAGCGTTGGGCGGCGTAAATCCGCATCAATTAACAATACCCGTGTCCCCGCTTTTGCAAAGGCAGTGGCGAGGTTAATGCTGGTGCTGCTTTTGCCTTCACTCGCATCGGTGCTGGTCACATTGATGACTTTTGGGCGCTGTTGCTGGGTGACGACTAATAGATTATTGCGCAGGGAACGAAACGCTTCCGCCACGTTGGAATCGGGGCGCTCGGCACTCTGAAACGCATAATTGCCCGCTTTTTTGGGGATGGCAGGCGCAACGCCCAACAGTGGAATCGGCAATACGCGCGCCAGCATGTCTGGATTTTTGATAATCGCGTCCGTACCTTCGCGGACAAATGCGGCAATCATCCCGGCACACAAGCCTAAAATAAAACTTAAGATAAAGTTTTTAAAAAGGTCAGGGCTTAACGCCTCTGTGGTAAACAACGCGGCTAAAAAAACCGTTAAATACATACTCAGCAACGTTTTTTCGCGGCGCTTAACCACAATACGCAATTTACGGAATTCTTCCCGCAGCGATGTACCGCCGGTGTCGAAGGTTGATACGTGTATGAACCCTTTTTCGTGTGCATTCATGATTGACAAATTCCCCAATTTAGCCCTGATTTCACTGATTATACATAAGAAAATATAATTTGCATGGTTGAAAGCGTGTTTGCATAAACATATTGCATCTGCTCCGATACAATAGATCAGCGCATAAGCATTAAGTTTCCGTGAAAGCGTGCATGGACACTCCGTCGGGCAAAGAGTAAAATGCCATCCTACTAATTTCACGGGATGAGCCACGCCTCATCCCGTTTCGTATGTAGACTTCGGAGGTTCTTTTGAACAAGCAAGCACTGCTGGTGCTGGAAGACGGGAGTGTTTTCCACGGGCGTTCCCTCGGCTGTGATGGCCAAACCACGGGTGAAGTGGTCTTTAATACCGCACTGACAGGCTATCAGGAAATCCTGACTGACCCGTCGTATTCACGCCAAATCGTTACCTTGACTTACCCGCATATTGGTAACGTTGGTGTCAATCAGGAAGATTGCGAATCCACCCAAGTCCACGCGGCTGGGCTGATCGTGCGTGACGTGCCTGCGGTTTACAGTAGCTGGCGTGCGGAAGAATCCCTGCCAGATTATTTAGCCCGCAATAACGTTGTCGCGATTGCCGACATCGACACACGCCGTTTAACGCGCATTTTGCGTGAAAAAGGCGCACAACGCGGCTGCATCATTGCAGGTGAAAACCTCTCCGTGGATGTGGCACTGGATGCGGCACGTTCCTTCCCCGGTTTGAAGGGCATGGATTTGGCGAAAGAAGTCACCGTCAAGTCCAGCTATGTGTGGACAGAAGGCAGTTGGCAGTTAAACCCCGCCACCCCACGCCCCTCTACCGCGACAACGGCTGAATTCAACATCGTCGCTTACGATTACGGCATCAAAACCAATATCCTGCGCATGTTGGTGGATCGTGGTTGCCACGTTACTGTCGTGCCTGCGCAAACCCCAGCGGCAGATGTACTGGCGATGAAACCAGACGGCGTATTCCTCTCCAATGGCCCCGGCGACCCAGAACCGTGCGATTACGCGATTGCCGCTATCCGCGAAGTGCTGGAACAAAAAGTCCCCACGTTCGGTATTTGCCTCGGTCATCAATTGCTCGGTCTTGCTAGTGGCGCGAAAACCGTCAAGATGAAGTTCGGGCATCACGGCGCGAACCATCCGGTGCAAGACTTGGACAGCAAGCGCGTGATGATCAGCAGCCAAAACCACGGTTTTGCGGTGGATGAAACCACGCTGCCAGCCAACGTCCGTGCGACGCATCGCTCGTTGTTTGACGGCACATTGCAAGGTATCGAACGCACCGACTGCCCCGCGTTAAGTTTCCAAGGACACCCCGAAGCCAGCCCCGGCCCGCACGACGTAGCCCCTGTATTCGACCGTTTCATTGAGATGATGAGAGCCGCACATGCCTAAACGCACTGACATTAAAAGCATTCTGATTATTGGTGCAGGCCCGATCATTATCGGTCAGGCGTGCGAATTCGACTATTCCGGTGCGCAAGCGTGTAAGGCGCTGCGTGAGGAAGGCTACCGCGTCATTTTGGTCAATTCCAACCCCGCGACCATTATGACCGACCCCAACATGGCGGATGCGATTTACATCGAGCCAATCCGTTGGGAAACCGTCGCCAAAATCATTGAAAAAGAACGCCCTGACGCGCTACTGCCCACAATGGGTGGGCAAACTGCGCTCAACTGTGCGCTCGACCTTTCCCGCCAGGGCGTGCTGGAAAAGTTCGGCGTGGACATGATTGGTGCGAACGAAGTCTCCATCGACATGGCAGAAGACCGCCAGAAATTCAAAGTAGCGATGGATGAAATCGGTCTGGAATCCGCCCGTTCCGGCGTAGCCCATACGATGGACGAAGCCCGTGCGGTGCAAGCCACCCTTGGCTTCCCCGTGGTTATTCGCCCCTCGTTCACGATGGGCGGCAGCGGCGGCGGTATTGCCTACAACAAGCAGGAATTTGAAACCATCGTGGCGCGTGGGCTGGATATGTCTCCGACCACCGAAGTCCTGCTGGAAGAATCCCTGCTCGGCTGGAAAGAGTATGAAATGGAAGTCGTGCGTGACCGTAACGACAACTGCATCATTATCTGTTCCATCGAAAACCTTGACCCGATGGGCATCCACACCGGCGACTCGATCACGGTAGCGCCAGCGCAAACCTTGACCGACAAGGAATACCAATTGCTGCGGAACGCCTCCATCGCGGTCTTACGCAAAATCGGTGTGGATACCGGCGGTTCTAACGTGCAGTTTTCGGTCAATCCGAAAGATGGGCGCATTATCGTTATCGAAATGAACCCACGGGTGTCACGTTCTTCCGCACTCGCCTCCAAAGCCACCGGCTTCCCGATTGCGAAAGTGGCGGCGAAACTGGCGGTCGGCTACACCTTGGATGAATTGCGCAACGAGATTACCGGTGGGGCAACGCCTGCGTCGTTCGAGCCATCCATCGACTACGTTGTCACCAAAATCCCGCGTTTCACCTTCGAGAAATTCCCGCAAGCTGACTCGCGTTTGACCACGCAAATGAAGTCCGTGGGCGAAGTCATGGCAATGGGGCGCACTTTCCAAGAGTCGTTCCAGAAAGCCCTGCGCGGTTTGGAAACCGGTATTGATGGCTTGAACGAGCGCATTGATCCGCAAGACCCTGATGCGAAAGATACGCTGCGCCGCCAACTGACCGAAGCCAGTTCCGAACGTATTTTGTACGTCGCAGATGCCTTCCGTTTGGGCATGAGCATTGAAGAGCTGTTCGCGCAAACCAGCATCGACCCGTGGTTCTTGGTGCAAATCAAAGAACTGGTTGACCTTGAAAATGGTTTGAAAGACCGCTTGCTCAATAGCCTGTCTAGCGACGAAATGCGGGCATTGAAACGCAAAGGCTTCTCTGACCGCCGTTTGGCTAAGCTGTTGCACGAAACCGAGAAAACGGTACGGGCGGCACGTCACAAGCTCAATGTGCGCCCAGTGTATAAGCGCGTCGATACCTGCGCGGCGGAATTTGCAACCAATACCGCGTACATGTATTCCACCTACGAAGAAGAGTGCGAATCCAACCCCACCGACCGTAAGAAAATCATGGTGCTGGGTGGCGGCCCCAACCGTATCGGTCAAGGGATCGAATTCGACTACTGCTGCGTCCACGCGGCGTTGGCGTTGCGTGATGATGGCTTTGAAACCATCATGGTCAACTGCAACCCTGAAACTGTTTCCACCGATTACGACACCTCTGACCGTCTGTATTTCGAGCCGCTGACGCTCGAAGACGTGATGGAAATCGTGGATCTGGAAAAACCTTACGGCGTGATCGTGCAATACGGTGGGCAAACCCCGCTGAAATTGGCACGTGATTTGGAAGCATTGGGTGCGCCGATCATTGGTACATCGCCGGATTCCATCGACTTGGCGGAAGACCGCGAGCGTTTCCAACAACTGATTCACAAGCTTGGCTTGAAGCAGCCGCCGAACCGCACTGCCAGAAGCATCGACGAAGCGGTACGCTTGGCAGACGAAATCGGCTATCCGTTAGTCGTGCGTCCGTCTTACGTGCTGGGTGGGCGGGCGATGGAAATCGTTTACCACGAAAACGAATTGCGCCGTTACATGACCACGGCAGTATCCGTGTCCAATGATTCTCCGGTATTGCTCGACCGTTATTTGGACGATGCCATCGAAGTGGACGTTGACGCGATTTGCGACGGTGAGAACGTGCTGATCGGCGGCATTATGCAGCACATCGAACAGGCGGGTATCCACTCCGGTGACTCAGCGTGTTCTTTACCACCGTATTCCTTGCGTGCGGACATCCAAGACCAATTGCGTGAGCAAATGGCACAGATGGGCAAAGCCCTCAACGTTATCGGCTTGATGAACGCGCAATTTGCCATCAAAGGCGACGACGTATACGTGCTGGAAGTAAACCCGCGTGCCTCACGTACCGTGCCTTTCGTGTCCAAAGCGATTGGTCGTCCGCTGGCAAAAGTGGCGGCACGTTGCATGGCTGGTCAAAGTTTAGCGTCGCAGAATGCGTTGAACGAAATCATCCCGTCCTACTACGCGGTGAAAGAAGCGGTATTCCCGTTCATCAAATTCCCCGGCGTTGATCCAATCCTTAGCCCCGAAATGAAATCCACGGGCGAAGTCATGGGCGTGGGCAGGACGTTTGCCGAAGCCTTCGGGAAAGCGCAATACGCAGCGGGCGAAGTTTACCCAACCTCTGGCGTGGCGTTCATCAGTGTGCGCGAAGCAGACCGCCGTCACCTGAAAGAAGTGGGTGATATGCTGATCGGGCAAGGCTTCAAAATCGTTGCCACCCGTGGCACGGCACGCGAATTGCAGAACGTCGGTGTAACCTGCGAAATCGTTAACAAAATGCGCGAAGGCCGCCCCAATATCGTCGATATGATCAAGAACGAGGAAATCGACCTGATCGTGAACACGACCGAAGGCGAACAGTCGACCCGCGACTCGTTTGAGATTCGCCGCGAAGCCTTGCAGCACAAAATTACCTACACCACCACGATTGAAGGTGCGCGGGCATTGTGCAAAGCGATGGCCTACACTGACAGTGAGCAGGTTTATTGCTTACAAGATTTACATCAGGAAATAACAGAACAAGGGGTTTGAAGCGATGAGTACAAGACCACCGCTAACATTGAAGGGTTCGGAGCGTTTGAAGGCTGAATTGCAGCGTTTGAAAACCGAAGATCGCCCGCAAATTATTCAGGCGATTGCGACCGCCCGTGAGCATGGCGATTTGAAAGAAAACGCCGAATACCACGCAGCACGTGAGCAGCAAAGCTTTTGCGAAGGGCGTATTAAAGAACTGGAAAGTACCTTGTCGATGGCGCAAGTGATTGATGTGGTAGCCGTGGGTGCAATGAATCCCGGCAAAGTGGTTTTCGGTGCAACCGTCGAGCTTGAAGCGGTCGAAACCGGCGAAACCATTACTTACCAGATTGTTGGCGACATTGAGGCAGACATTAAGCACAACCGTGTGGCGGTGTCTTCCCCGATTGCGCGGGCGATGATTGGTAAGGAAGAAGGTGACGTGGCGGTCGTGCAAGCGCCGAGTGGCAAGCGTGAGTATGAAATCGTTGCGGTTAGCTATCAATAGTGGCCAATAATTTTACTCATATTGGCCTGTTGCAACACGGTGCGGTGGAAGCGGGAGACGTGTTCTGCGGTGAACTCGATACCCCGCTCACCAAAGCCAGTTGGAAGCAGCTCAAACAAGCTTTCGGTCGTGCCAGCCCAGACTGGGATGCCGTGGTGACTTCGCCTCGGATGCAATGCGCTGCTTTCGCCGAATGGTTTGCACAAAAACAGGATTTGCCGCTGGTGCGCGATGAGCGTTTGCGGGAAATTCATTTCGGGGAATGGGAAGGGCGTAATCCGCAAGACGTGATGACGACGCATCCCGAAGCGTTGGCGCAATGGTGGCTGAATCCCGCGCAAGTATCGCCACCGAGCGGCGAAAGCTTTGGCGATTTTCGCGCCCGTGTGTTGGATGCATGGACAGAAATGGGACGTGCCTATCGAGGCGAACGGGTGCTGGTGGTGACTCATGCCTTGGTGATTCGGGTGATTATTGCGCACGTATTGCAAATGTCGGATGAGCGCTTGCTGGCCTTGAACATTGAGTACGGCGCGTTGACCCGCTTGCGGGTATTGCGTGACCGTAGCGGTGAATGGGCCAGTTTGTTGGTACACGGTTGCGGATAATGAAAGCCGTGCTGCGTTCTTTTCAGGTGGCGTTGCGGGTGTTGACATTATTGCCAGCACCGCCAATTTCCGCGTTTTCGGCGGAAGAAAAAGGGCGTGGTTTGATCTGGTTTCCGGTGATTGGTGCGTTAATGGGTGGGTTACTTGCCCTAACCGCATGGCGCTTGCAAGGCATTGAACCGATGTTGGCGTCGGTGATTTTGTTGACGGCTTGGTTGTTTATCAGTGAGTTGCATCATCTGGATGCATTGGCGCGTAGCGTTAATGTGTGGTTGTTTGGTGGGCAAAGCGCTGCTGTAGCGGATGATGCAGAGGCGGCGCAGTTGCCGATGCCGCATTTCGGTGTCATGGGGGTCATGGCGCTGGTGATGATGGTCAAGTTTTCAGCGCTTTCAGTGCTGATTGAATACAAACTGTGGCTGTACATTATGATGGCACCGCTGGCGGCACGTCTGTTAGTGGCGGCATTGATTGGGTTCACGCTAAGTGCGCCGGGGCAAACGCTGGCGCAAGATTTTCGGGTTGAATTTCCCTACGTTGCCTTGTTTATTTGGTTGTTTTTGGCATTACCGATCGCATTGGTGGCAGGAATCCCGTTATTGGGGGTGTTTGTGTTGCTGTTGCTGATTCGTTTACGCCTCAAACAGACGAGTGGCGGGCTAACTTGGGAGTCTATTGGCGCGAGTATTGTGTTATTGGAGGCAGTTGGTTTGTTTGTCGCCGCCGTGACCGCTTGAGAGTACCGCGCAATCCCCATCTTGGTGGTATGGTATTGGCTTAGCTGTTAAGATAATCTTATTATTTCGCAGCTTTACAGGCAGGCCATAATTATTATGTCAGCAGAACAGTTCTCCACAGAAAAACGTATCCTGATGGCGATGCGTAAAACCCTCGGCGGCATTATTCGCGATTTAACCCCTTCAGATTCAGCCGTGCGTTACCCCTTATCCGATGCGACGGTTGAAGACGTGAAAAAATGCTTTGATTTGATTGCAGCGCGTGAACGTGAATTGGCGCAATTGGCTGGGGTGAGTGAAGAGCGTCCGCACTTTATTGATGAAGTCAGTGCGACGAAAGTGGTGTCGATTGCTGGCCTGAAAAAGAGGGATTAACCATGCAAACCTTTTCAAGCGAAGAAATGGGCGCTTTGACGCGAGCTGTTCTTAATCACATGGATGAATGGAAGATCAGCGCGGATGAGATGCTGGCAATTTTGCAGTTGGGCGAAGAAGTGCGCCCGCGCCATTTGCAGCAATACCGTCAAGGCGATAAAACTTTCCCGCAAACCACCGAAATGATGAACCGCATTGACCACATTGTGGGCATTGCCGATGCGTTGCGCACCACGTTTCCGTTCAGCAGCCAGATGCGGGTGATGTGGTTGAGCAAGCCGCACCGCCGTTTTCAGCGTCGTCACCCTTTAGCGGTGATGTTGGATGAGGGCGATGACGGTTTAATGCGGGTCAGAATTGAAGTGGATTGTGCTTACGGTTACGCGATCAACGATGCGCTTCATGCAGCGGCTGAAGAAAAGAAGGCAGCAGCAGCCTAGTTGATGCAAAAGGGCTTGATATTCAAGCCCTTTTTTATGTGCTCAGTGTGGCTGATTAAGCCGCTTCGCCTGAATTACCCTGCATGGCTTCTTTAACCATTTTCTGTAATTCACCGTTTTGGTACATTTCCAGCGTAATATCGCAGCCGCCGATCAATTCGCCGTTGATATACACTTGCGGGAACGTTGGCCAGTTCGCGTATTGTGGTAAATCTTGGAAAATTTCCGGGTCACTCAATACGTTCACGTAAGCAAACTCTTCGCCGCACGCCATTAATGCTTGGGATGCGCGGCTGGAAAACCCACATTGTGGCATTTTCGGTGTGCCTTTCATGAAAATGACGACGGGGTTGCTTTTAACGGCTTGGTCGATACGGTCTAATGCGCTCATGCGATAATCCTCATTATGGTTTAGTGATGATGATTACATTCTACCTGTTGCCCAAAATAAATAAACGTCAGATTCCATGAGGAATAGCCGCATCTACGGCTTACGGTTATCACGGCGGCGTTTCATCTCGGCAAATTCCGCCGGATCGATATAGCCGTCACGATTAGTATCCACATTGTCGAAAATGCGGCGCGGGTCGAGTCTGCCGGATTTGGGATTTTTGGCGGCGTATTCCGGCCAAGAAATTAGCCCATCGTTGTTAGTATCCAAGCGTTTGAAATCTGGATCAGTTGCGGCAGCCGCGTTTCCTGCGCTGAGTAATACGGCAACGCTTAGCGCTGATAAAATCATTTTGTTCATAATGCACCCCTGTTTGGTTAATTTGTTGTCGGTGAAAGGGATTAACGCGAATTCCAAAGCAACGTTGACAGCATTGCGTCAGAATTTTGGTTTTTCTTCACGCAGTATCAGCATAATCCTGCGATGCTAACAGGGGATGAACATTTTAAGACGTGAGGGTTGGTGTCAGCCATTGTTGCAGTTTTTGCCGCAAGCTTGCCATGGAAATGGGTTTGGTCATGTAATCATCCATGCCCGCTTGCAAGCAGTTTTCGCGGTCGCCCTGCATGGCGTTGGCAGTGAGTGCAACCACGGGAGTGCGCGGTGTTTGCCGTGTTTGTTCCATTTGGCGGAATTGGCGCGTGGCTTCGTAGCCATCCATGCTGGGTAATTGGCAATCCATTAGTACCAAGTCGTAGCGATTGTTAGCCAGCATGGCGACCGCTTCATGCCCATCCATCGCAATGTCGAAACTCATGCCCAGTTTGGTAAGCATGACTTGTGCCACTTTGATATTCACCAGATTATCTTCAACCAGCAGAATATGTCCTTTCAATACGCTATTGGCAGAAGGGTCAGTTGTGGCGTGTGGATGATCAGCGTAGGGGTTGCTGACGAGGTGATGTTTAGTGAGGGTGAGATCAAAGTAGAAAGTGCTGCCTTGCCCTGGTGTGGATTTTATCCGAATACAACCTCCCATGAGGTGTACTAATTCTTGCGCGATGGTTAGCCCTAATCCCGTGCCACCGTAGAGGCGGGTGGTGGATTCATCCGCTTGATTGAAGGCATTGAAGAGCGCTTCCTGTTGTGCCGGATGAATACCGGGGCCAGTGTCCGCCACCAATAAACGCAGGGTGGTTTGTTCGGGTTGTTCTTGCAAGGCTTCGATGTATAGCGCTACCGTGCCGCTGGTGGTGAATTTGACCGCATTGCCCAATAAATTCCCCAGCACTTGTTTCAGGCGAATGGGGTCGCCGTAAAACCATGCGTGGCAGTCATTGAGTATTTGGCTGCTTAGCGTTAGGTGTTTTTTGGTCGCAGAGCCACTGAATAACAGCACCATATCGGCGGCGAGTTTGTGCATGTTAAAGGGGATGCGTTCCAGTGCCAGCTTACCGGATTCGATTTTGGAAAGATCCAGCACCGCGTTGATGACATCCAATAAGATTTCGGAGGAGCTGTAGGCAGTGTGCAGGTATTCTTGCTGCTGTGGGTTTAGCGGGGTTTTGGCGAGAATATCCAGCATCCCCAAGACGCCGTTCATGGGGGTGCGGATTTCATGGCTCATATTGGCGAGGAAGCGCGATTTTTCCTTGGATTGTTGCAGAGCGCGAATTTTTTCCTGCGATTCCTGTTGGAGCGTGGCATTGAGCGCCAGCATTTCCTGCGAAGATACTTCTAATGAACGTTCCAGCACATAGTAGGCTTGTTTGTGATCATCGTAGGTGTGACTGATCCGATTCAGGAAGGCACGCCAACTGGCAGCGTCAGGGGGAGCTTCTGGGTTTAACCCCAGACTGCGTAACTGCCGGTTAAGCGTGCGGTCGTAATCACTCATACAGCGTGGTCAGCGTCATCGTCTGATTGTGCAGATCACAATTGCCTTTGGAAAACGGTGAAATTTCGCCGTAGGAATAAAAACCAATCTGGGTGGTATTTTCCGGTAGATTATCGAGCACTGCTTCGACTTCTTCCTCAGCATCTGCGCCCATGACCATGCGCCGCCCGACGCAACTGATCGCAATGCACAGCACGGTTTTGTCGGTGTCGGCATTGCACATTAACGCGGCATCTTCAGCACCTTCCACCAATTGTTCCAGATTTGCCCGCATTAATTGCGCTTGCGAGCCGACGGGAATGTCTCCGGCAAAGGTCAGCGATTGCGTGGCTTCATCAACCGCTAAGATGGTGCGTACCAGTTCTTTGGTTTCACCGGGTCGGCTCAGGGCTAAGGGGAAGCGTAGCCCGGTGGCGGGTAATCCGGTGGCCATTTCACCGAGGTAGGTTTTATACAAAGCCAGAGCAGGTTTACCGGCGAGTTCGTATAAAACGTTGTTTTCAGCGCGAGTCACTTCGCGGGCTGGGCCGAAAGGTTTCCAACCGCCTTTGGAGCCATGACTGATTTGAATATTGCCATAGAAGCCGAGCGCGGTGACGATGCCGCTGGTGGGTTTACCGTCTTTTAATACCCAGGTATTCACGAAACGTTCGCCATCACCTGCCAGCCCGCCGGTGACGCTGATCGCCGCACTGACGACATCGTTAAACCCTTGGGTGAGTTCGCTGCCGTTGACTTTTAAGCCATCTGAGAGGGTAAAAATGCCTTTTAGGGTGTCGTGCGCGAGGTTATCTGCCAGAAAACGCCCAATGGTGCGTGATTCTGACGGGTTGTGAATCGCCACTTGCGCGAGGCGTAATGTGGTGGATTCAAATTCTACCAACGCAATGACCAGACTGTGGTCACGAATATGACCAGCGAGGATTTCACCTGAACTGGAACATCCCATAAAAATAGCTTTTGGGTATTGTGCCGTTAGCACTTCAAAGGGTGCGGGTTGATTGATAAAATCCGAAGCCCCAAAGACAAGCACAAGCTGCTGTGCGCTTGTCATGGCAGGCAAATTGTCAGAAAAACCTTGGGTGGTGGTATAGGAAAGCGTATGGATTTTCATGGTGGTGCCATTCCCTCAACTAATGATAATTTTTATTAATGATTGCTTTATCGGAATAATGGCATGACTCATTCCAAGACGCTAGTCTTATGGATGTAAGGGGTTAACTTTTGCCAGCATTTTGCTGTTGGTGTCGATAAAATCTCTGACGAACGGTTTGTTGCGGGCGCTGCTAAAGCGGGCGACTTCTTCACCCTGTTCAAACAAAATGACAGTGGGAAAACCGCGCACTTGGTGACGACCTGCCAGTTTCATATTTTCATCTTCTTCGGTATCGAGTTTGGCGAGTATCACTTTGCCGTGGTATTCGGGAATAACGGCTTTCAATACCGGATCAAGGAATAGGCACGGGCCACACCAATCCGCCCAGAAATCGACGAGCACGGGGGTGCGTAACGAGGCTTTTAGTACCCGTTCTTCAAAATCGGCAATGCCGTTGATGTCATAAATAAAGGTGTAAGTGGTCATGGTGCGTTTCCGGTTAAGTGATAGGGCGCAATTATAGCGACCTGAGGCTAGATGTGTATAATCCCTAAGCCTTAAGCCCATAGGAATTTGCTCTCATGCACGTAACAGTAACGGCAAAAACGGTTTTTTCTTCCCCCGTCCATTTTTTGGCATTCGGGTTTGGCAGTGGTTTATCGCCGTTTGCGCCCGGCACGGCGGGTACTTTAGCGGCGATTCCGTTGTATCTGTTGCTGGTGCAATTGCCGCTCTGGGGTTATGTCGCCGTATTGCTGGTGATGTCGCTGGTCGGCATTTGGATTTGTGGTGAATCCTCACGGCGTCTGGGTGTGCATGATCACGGCGGTATTGTGTGGGATGAATTTGCGGGTTTCTTGCTAACCATGCTGGCAGCACCAACAGGGTGGGTGTGGATTGTGGTGGGCTTTTTCTTGTTCCGCCTGTTCGATATTTGGAAACCGTGGCCGATACGCTTGGTGGATCGTGATGTACCCGGCGGCTTTGGAATTATGTTCGATGATATACTGGCGGGCATTTACGCTTGGATTGCGTTGCAAGTGTTGGCAAGATTGTTTGGCGCTTGAGATTGCGCAGACAGCAAAAAGCCTTCCCGAAGGAAGGCTTTCAATACACGAAGCCTGTTATTATTATTGGGCGCTTCAATGCGGAATAAAAAAGAAGGGGCGTAGCCCTGTTATTATTCTTCTACCCCTTTAGCCCTTGAACGAGGCTGATTATGTGAGGGTGCCACTGAATTTGAACTGAATATTTCGGTTATTTTTCGTTCAGTTTTGCTTAAGGTATTATTTAAAAATCAATCACTGGAATGTCATGAACGTCAGAACTCGCTTTGCTCCCAGCCCGACTGGTTATTTGCACATTGGTGGCGCACGTACTGCGCTGTTTTCTTGGCTGTATGCCCGCAAGATGGGCGGCACTTTCATTTTGCGTATTGAAGACACTGATCGTGAACGTTCCACGCAGGCGTCTGTGGATGCGATTCTGGAAGGCATGGCGTGGTTGAATTTGGGGCATGACGAAGGCCCGTTCTACCAAACCCAGCGTTTCGACCGTTACGCGGAAGTGATTCAACAATTGGTCGCGAGCGGTCACGCTTACCGTTGCTATTGCAGCAAGGAAGAGCTGGAACAGATGCGCGAAGGCCAAATGGCGCGTAAAGAAAACCCGCGTTATAACGGGTTATGGCGCGACCGTCAGGACGAAACACCACCCGCAGGGATTGAGCCGGTAATACGTTTCCGCAACCCGCAAACGGGCGTGGTGGAAATTAATGATGTGGTGCGTGGCAAAATTACTATTAGTAATGCCGAACTGGATGATTTAATCATTGCGCGTTCTGACGGCACACCCACGTATAACTTGACCGTGGTGGTGGACGATATTGATATGCAGGTGACGCACGTGATTCGGGGTGACGACCATATCAGCAATACCCCGCGCCAGATCAATATCATGCGGGCATTGGGTTTTGAACCGCCGAAGTTCGCCCATTTGCCGATGATTCTGGGGTCGGATGGGCAGCGTTTGTCCAAGCGTCATGGGGCTGTCGGGGTGATGCAATACCGTGATGACGGCTTTATTCCACAAGCCGTGTTGAACTATCTGGTGCGTTTGGGCTGGTCACACGGGGATCAGGAGATTTTCTCCCGCGAGGAAATGGTTGAGCTATTTTCTCTGGAAGCTATCAACCGTGCTCCGTCTGCCTTTAATACCGAAAAATTGCTCTGGCTTAATCAACATTATATCAAAACACTGCCCGTAGCAGAGCTGGAAGCGCAATTGCAGTGGCATTTGCAGGCGCAAGCGTTGGATATCTCCACAGGCCCTGCATTAGCCGCTGTCATCAATGCGCAACGCGAACGCGCCAAGACGTTGGTGGAAATGGTAGCCATTAGCCGTTATTTCTACGAAGAGTTTGCAGAATTCGATCCGGTTGCGGTGCAAAAGCAATTTAAAGCGGATACGGCGGATAATTTACTGGTGGTACATGATGAATTAGCAGCCTTGGCTACTTGGCAGGGTGAGGCGATCCACGCCGCTATTCAAGCCGCTTGCGAAACATTAGGCTTGAAACTGGGCAAGGTGGGGCCACCGTTGCGGGTGGCGGTGACGGGCAGCGCTTCTTCGCCGTCACTGGAAATCACCTTGGAATTGATCGGGCGTGAGCGAGTATTGCAGCGGATTCAGCGGGCAATTGGCTTTATTCGCACTTTGGCGGCTTAAGGTGAGCCATATCCCCCTAAGCTAATACGATTTATGGGGGATTTTATGCTATGTTTATATGACTAAAACCTAGCATGAATGAGGAGGATAAATGAAAGTCAAAGACATCATGAATACCAGCGTCAAAACCGCTAAGCCCAATACCCCGGTGCGTAATTTGGTCGAAGTTATGTGCTTTAACAAAATCAGCGGTATGCCGGTCGTGGATGACAATAACAATGTCGTCGGCGTGATTTCTGAAAAAGACGTATTACGTAAGATGTTCCCTGACATCTCTGAGGTGGCTCGTGAAGAGGGCGTGCCTGATTTCGAGAAGATGGAAAAAGGTTACAGTGATGCCTTGAGTTTGCAAGCCAGCGATTTGATGAGCAAGTTGGTGGCGTCTGCCAGCCCTGAGATGCCGTTGATGAAAGCGGTTTCTATTATGTGCGTGCAGAAAATTCGCCGGATTCCGGTGGTCGAAGCAGGCAAGTTGGTGGGGATTATTAGCCTTGGCGATGTGCATAAAGCAATCTTCGCAAATTCTTTAAAAGGCGCTTGACAAGATCGGCGAATTCCCTCAGAATTCGCCTCTCTTTCGCAGTGGGGCTGTAGCTCAGTTGGGAGAGCGCTACAATGGCATTGTAGAGGTCAGCGGTTCGATCCCGCTTAGCTCCACCATTATTGACCGACGTGAGAGTATTTATGGATCGTCTTGGTCGTTACAGCTTGATCACTGGTCTGGTGATAACAGTCGTAGGCTTAATCTTTGGATTCGGCTTCATGTTTGCAGACAGCGATGAGTTGGCGAAAATGTTTTTACTGGCGGTGCCACTCGGTTTTTTGATTACATTTGCCGGGTTATCCACCATTGTTATTTTTTCACCACGAGAAAATGACAAACAATAGGTTTGGAAGTTTACATCAGCGACCCTATCGTCTAGAGGCCTAGGACACGACCCTTTCACGGTTGTAACTGGGGTTCGAATCCCCATAGGGTCGCCACTTTTCCAAGTCTAGCTATGCAAGTAGCACACAACAAGTTCACATCAGCGACCCTATCGTCTAGAGGCCTAGGACACGACCCTTTCACGGTTGTAACTGGGGTTCGAATCCCCATAGGGTCGCCACTTTTTTCTTTCTTCCCCTTCCCCATCCAATCAAACATTATCACCACATTGTGGTAACGTCTCTGTGCCAAAAAAGTCTATACTGGCATTCTATACAATACATCTAGTCTTGCAGGGTGGAGAACAATAATGGCTTATCAAATTCGTCGCGTGTTACCGTGGTTATGGGTGTGCCTGTTACTGCTATTCATGGGGCTGGCAAGGGCAGAAGTGCCACAATACAGCAATGAAGCCTTATTGACGCAAATGTTGGTAGTGGATGTGTCGGAGCGTACCTTGGATACCAGCCCGGCGTTGGCGGTGACTTTTTCACAAGACTTGAATCCAACCGAGAATTACAACAGCTTCATCACCTTAACGGCTAACGGCAAAATGGTCGAAGGTCAGTGGGTGATGACCAGCGAATCGCGTCGCCTATTTTTCAGCAATATCAAACCACAAACCGATTATCGCGTGCAGATTAGGCCGGGCGTCACCAGTAAAAACGGCCTGAAGTTGCAAAAACCGTCGGATACCAGCCTTAAAACCCGCGATATTAGCCCCGCATTTGATTTTGCGACGACCGGCAGCATTTTGCCTGCAAAATTGACGGGTGGATTGCCGATTCGGGTGGTGAATGTGCCGGAATTGGACATTGAATTCCTGCGGGTGCAGCCAGAAAAATTGCCGGATATGCTCAAAACGGTCAGTTTGGGCGGGCGTTTGTCGCAGTGGCAATTGGAAGAAATCCATGCCGTGACCGAAAGTGTGTATGCCCGCCGCTACGTGACCGATGCCAAGTTGAATGCGCGTACTTCGATGTTGATTCCGGTAGAAGATATTCAAGAATTGAAAACGCCGGGCGTGTATTTTGCGGTGATGCGAGAACCGGGGCGTTTTAACGATGAGGCTTACCGAATTACGCAGTTCGTCGTGACGAATATTGGCTTGCATGTGCGTTTGTATGCGCGTGGGCTGGAAGTGTTTGCGAATGCTTTGGACACTGGCAAGCCGCTGTCCGGGGTGCAATTGAAGTTGCAGGGTGAAAAAGAAGTGTTGACGCTGGAAACCGATGCGGATGGGCGTGTCAGTTTTGAACATCGACCCAGTGGTGATTTATTGCTGACGGCGCAGCAGGAAACGCAGTTTGCGTTTTTGGATTTACGGGAAGCGGCGTTGGATTTGTCAGAATACGCCGTAACCGGATTGCCGGATAAGCCGATTGCACCGTTTATCTACAGCACCCGTGATTTGTTCCGCCCCGGTGAACCGATGGATTTGTCGGTGTTGTTGCGTGATCGGGATGGCAAAGCGGTTTCGCTGAAAAACCTGCACTTGCGCATTGTGCGCCCCGATACCAAATTATTATTGGAAGAAAACTTGCTGGCTGCCAATGCCGATCTTGGCTTTTTCAGCTACCGCTTGCCGATTCCGGCAGATGCGCCAACGGGAACTTGGAAAGCAGAAGTGCGGATCAACGCCAAAGATGCTGCTCCCGTCAGCAGTTTTAATTTCCACGTCGAAGATTTCATGCCAGAACGGATGAAGCTGGCCTTGAGTGCGGAAGAGAAGCTGTTGACGGCGGGGAAAAAGCTGGTGGTGGCGGCGCAGGGTGATTATTTGTACGGTGCACCTGCCAGTGGCAATAAATTAACCGCTGTGCGCACGGTGAGCGTGAATCGCCATCCTTTAGCCGAATTTAAAGAGTACTATTTTGGCGATCCTGCCGATGAGAAATTGGTGAGTCGCGAAGATTTGCCTGAAGTGATGCTCAATGAAACCGGCGGCGGTTTTGTGGAAAGCCCGGCGTTAGTGGGCAACATCAGTTCACCGTTGACCTTGAGCATTATCGGCAGTCTGCACGAAACCGGCGGGCGCAGCGTTACCCGTAAGTTGGATGTTCCGTTTTGGCCTAGCCCGAATTTGGTGGGCATTCGTCCCTTATTCAGCAAAGACACCGTAGCCGATAACGGTGAGGCGGGTTTCGAGTTGGTGCGCCTGAATGCAGAAGGGCAGGCGGTTCCCACTACTCAAGCGCTTGCCGTGACCTTGGTCAGGGAAGAGAAGGACTATTTCTGGGAATACAACAATGCCGAAGGTTGGCAGCGTAAAGAGATTTCCAGTGAATACCCGACCGTGCAGCAAAAAATTACTTTGGATGCAAGTGCGCGTGGCAAAGCGGTATTTGCGGTGCAATACGGCTATTACCGCTTGGAAGTCGAAGATGCAGAAACTGGCTTGAAAGCGGTTTACCCGTTCCATGCAGGCTGGGATTGGGAGCAAGCGGAGAACAATGCCGCACGCCCTGACCAGATTGAATTGGCTTTGGATAAAGCCAAGTACCAAGCGGGTGATGTGGTCAAATTGAAAATTACCCCGCCTGCCGCTGGTGAAGCACTGGTGGCGGTGGAGGGTGAAGCGCTGTTGTGGTCACAGCGGGTGACATTGCCCGCCGACGGCATGACGGTGGAAATTCCCGTGGATAAAGCGTGGGATCGCCACGATTTATACGTCACAGTGACATCGTTCCGCCCCGCGAGTAGTGAGCAAAAAATTGCGCCAAACCGTGCGTTGGGGGTGATTTTCCTGCCATTGGATCGGGATGCACGGCGTTTGAATGTGAGCATTGAAGCGCCCGAAAAAGTATTGCCCGAAAAGACCACGACTGTGACCGTCAGTGCGGATAATCTCAGTGGCGAACAGGCGATCGTGACTTTGGCGGCGGTGGATGTGGGCGTATTGAGCATTACCGATTTCAAAACACCCGATCCGCTGGCGTTTTATTTCTCACAACATCAATACACGCCTAGTCTGTATGACGCTTACGGCAAGATTATTGAGAGTGTGGACGGTGCGCCCCTACGCCAACGTTTTGGTGGCGATGCCGGTGGACGGCGCGGTGGCACGTTGGGGCAGGCAGATTTGCGAATTGTGTCGCTGTTTAGCGGTGCGGTGACGTTTGATGCCGAGGGCAAGGCTAAAATTGAATTGCCCTTACCCGGCTTCGATGGAACTTTACGCTTAATGGCGGTTGCTGCAACAGCAGACCGTTTTGGTAGCGCCGAACGTGAGATGAAAGTGGCTTCACCCGTGGTTGCAAGTTTGGCTGCACCCCGTTTTCTTGCCGCTGGTGACAGCAGTTTTCTGAGTGTTGACGTGAATAACACCACGACAGAAACGCAAGTGGTGACATTAAAACTCAGCAGCAATGCGCTGTTGTCGGGTGTGACCGATACCCGCGAACTCGCGTTGGTGGCGGGTAAGCGCGAAACGCTACGTTTGCCAATCTCCGCGCAGCAAGCGATGGGTAGCGGGCAGATTAATCTGGAGTTGACGGGGAAAGGCTTTACCGCGCGGCGTCAGCTTCAGGTTGCGATACGCCCTGCATACCCGGCGCAATATTTGGCACAAAAGCGGGAATTGGCGGCGGGTGAAACGCTGAAGCTGGATGCGGCGACGATTCAACCGTTTCAGGCGGCGGGTTTGCAGGCGAATCTGAGTGTGGGGGCAACGCCGGTGTTGCCGTTGCGGAATGCGTTGCAAGGCTTGTTGCAATACCCTTACGGTTGTTTGGAACAGACCACTAGTAGCGCCTGGCCTTATTTATTCTTGGATGCAAATGTAGCGGAATCGTTAGGTCTCGAACCGTTGGAGATGAAAGAGCGCAATGAGCGGGTCACGGCGGCATTATTGCGTTTGGCGGGAATGCAGTTAGCCAACGGCGGTTTCACCTTGTGGGGCGATGCCAACGGTGGGCAAGAAGAATATTGGCTCACGCCGTATGTGGTGGATTTTTTGCTGGATGCCAAAGAGCAGGGCTTTACGGTGCCGGAATGGTTGTTGCAGCGGGCGCTGCAAAACCTGGAAGAGCGTTTGCAGGAAGGCGAAGGCGCTGCGGAAAGCCGGTATGATTTTTCGGATAGGCCAGAGCATGTTGATTTCGCCGCTCGCGCTTATGCAGGGTACGTGCTGGCGCGGGTGAAACGTGCTTCGCCGGGAACGCTGAAAGTCATGTATGAAAAAGACTTGGGCAAAGCGGCTTCCGGTTTACCGTTGGTGCATTTGGGTTTGGCGTTGCAAATGGTGCCGGGCGGTGACAGTAAACGCGGTGACGCGGCGATTCAACAGGGTTTGGCGCTGGTGCGCGATGAGCAAAAATACCTCGGTGATTACGGCAGCAGCTTGCGTGATCAAGCGGCGGTGTTGTACTTGCTATTACGCCATAAGGCTAAATTGCCGCAACTCGCTTCAGAAATTAATCAGTTGGTGGATTTGCTGCATAACCGCAATTATTTCAGCACACAAGAGCAATTATTCACCTTGTTAGCGGGCTTGAAAGTGCAGGAGAAATCCCAAACGGCTTGGAAAGCGGCGCTGACCATCGGCAAAGATAGCGTGGATTTGGCAGGCAGTGGTACGCAATACCGTGCTCTGAGCGCGGCAGATTTTCAGCAAGGCATTCAGGTGACAGCGCCGCAGCCGCTATACTTGGCGTTGAATGTGGATGGCTACCCGAATAGCGTGCCTGCACCGGATAGCGATCCGATTGAAATACAACGCGCTTGGTACAGTTTGGATGGCAAAAAAGTATCACCCGATGGCATTAAAGTCGGAGCATTATTGCTCACGCATCTCACGATGAGCAGCAATATTGACATCAATGATGCATTAGTCGCGGATTTATTGCCCGCAGGCTTTGAAATTGAGAATACCAATTTGTCGAGCAATGAATCCTTAGAGGGCTTGCAATTTGAAGGGATGGATAAGCCGGTGTTAGAGCTGTTGGGCAGTAGCGAATTGCGCACGCAGGAATTCCGCGATGACCGTTACATCGCTGCACTGCCGTTGACGGCGAAAACACGCCACCATTTGTTCTATTTGGTGCGGGTGGTGTCAGCAGGCAAGTTTGCGGTGCCGCCGCCTTATGTTGAAGACATGTACCGCCCGGAACTGAACGGCTTAGGGGCGGTGCCGCCCGCGCTGGTGATTCCGTAAGCGCAACGCATAATGCGCACCTATCTGATAAGGGCGGCTGGCTCGGCGCTGTTGTGCCTGTTGCTGTTTGTATTGGCGGATTGGTGGTGGCCGCTGCCAGAGCCTGAGCGGGTGCGCAGTGTGTTGATTCTGGCACAAGACCGAACCCCGTTGCGGGCTTTTGCAGACAATGAAGGCGTGTGGCGCTATCCGGTGACGTTAGCGGAAGTGTCGCCTTTGTATGTCGAGGCATTGCTGACCTACGAAGACCGTTGGTTTTATCAGCATCCCGGCATTAATCCGTTCGCTTTAGTGCGGGCAGGCTGGCAATGGTTGCAAGGCGGGCGAGTGATTTCGGGTGGTTCGACGCTGACCATGCAAGTGGCGCGAATTTTAGACCCCCATGACCGTACCGTGAGTGGGAAAATTCGGCAGATGTTTCGGGCCTTACAACTCGAATGGCATTACAGCAAGACGGATATTCTGACGTTTTACCTCAACCTTGCGCCTTTCGGTGGCCCTATCGAAGGCGTGCAAACCGCCAGTTTTGCTTGGTTACACAAGCCTGCCTTAGCACTGAGTCATGCAGAAGCGGCATTATTAGCCGTGTTGCCGCAAGCCCCCTCGCGTTTGCGCCCGGATCGCTCCCCCGAATTGGCGCAACGTTACCGCGATAAAGTCCTGCGCCGCATGGCGACACAAGGCGTTTGGTCGCAAGACACCGTGGTGGACGCGATGGTTGAACCCGTGATGAAATTGCGTTTTCAACAGCCGATGAAAGCGCCGTTGTTTGCGGAACGCATGAAAATCCGCGCTTTTGCCAACAAAGTGTCACGGTTACAAACCACCTTGGATGCGAATATTCAGTGGGCGGTTGACAATGTATTGCGCACCCGCGTGAACAGTTTGCCGGAGAAGGCTTCGGTCGGGGTCTTAGTGCTTGAAAATCACACGGGCTACGTGCGGGCGTATGCGGGATCGGCGGATTTCCACAATGCCGAACGTTTTGGGCACGTGGATATGGTGCAGGCGGTGCGTTCCCCCGGTTCGACTTTGAAGCCGTTTTTGTATGGCATGGCGTTGGATGATGGCCTGCTGCATTCGGCGAGTTTGCTGAGTGATGTGCCGCTGAAATTGAATGATTACGCCCCGCAGAATTTTTTCCGGCATTTTTCGGGGGCGGTGAGTGTGATGCAAGCGTTGCAGCAATCGTTGAATGTGCCTGCGGTGGACATCTTGCAACGTTTGACACCGACGAATTTTGTGGCGCGGCTGCGTCATGGCGGGGTGGTGATCAGTTTTCCTGAACACGCTGAACCGAATTTGAGCGTGATTTTGGGGGGCGCTGGCACGACCTTGGAAGATTTGGTGCGGGGATTTAGCGCATTAGGGCGCGGCGGTATTAGCATCAAGCCGCGCTTTGTGGCGGATGATCCGCTCGAAGAACGCCGAATGTTGTCCGAAGGGGCAGCGTGGATAATTCAGGAAATCTTGCGGGCGATTCCGCCGCCAGAGGGCAGTATTAATGCAGCGGGTGTGGCGTGGAAGACGGGAACCAGTTACGGGTTTCGGGATGCTTGGGCGATCGGGGTAAGTGATTACTACACGGTTGGGGTGTGGACAGGTCGCCCAGACGGTACACCATTACCCGGCAGTTTGGGGGTTGCGGCGGCAGGCCCGATTTTATTTGACGTATTTCGGGCATTGCCCAAGCAGTCGGGCATGAATGCCCGTCGCCGTCCGGCAAATGTGACGCAAGAGGATATTTGTTGGCCTTTGGGGGAAAGTGCGGCGCAAACTGCCCCGGAACATTGTCATGTTCGTCAGCAAGCGTGGATTTTGAACGGCAATGTGCCTCCAACCTTGCCGCATTTTCAGCACTATTCATGGTCAGCCGGTTTGCAGACGTATTGGCTTAACCCCGCCACCGGCTTGCGGGTAACGTCGGCTTGCAATGTCCCGGCGCGTATGGCGCGACAAGTCGCTCAATGGCCGCTGGAATTGCAACCTTGGTTAGCCACTACCTTGTTGGAAAAAATACGTTTACCCGCTTTTGATAGCAGTTGCCCGCCCGGTAGCGCGTATCAGGGCGGGAAACAATTGGCGGTTCGGCATTTGGATGACAGTACGCGCTTGTATTTGCCCAAAGTAGCCGCAGGGCAACCCAACAACGGCGTAACGTTGGATTTGCTGGCGGACGGTGGCGAAGATCAGTATTTCTGGTTGGTGAACGGCGAACCGGTTGGCGTGGACACGGCGCGTAGCGGTTTGCGCCACACCTTTACGCGGGCAGGCGATTACGAATTGACGGTATTTGACACCGCCGGAGCGGTGGATAAAGTCAGCATTCGCGTTATCAGCCAGCCCTGAAGCATCAGACACTTATACCGGCAAATGCAAGCGTACCCGCGCACCCACATACGGTGACACCAGCAGTTCAATTTTGCCGCCAATGGCTGACACAATTTCGGTACTGACCGCCATGCCAATGCCCTGACCATCGCTTTTACTGTCTTCACGAATCCCGCGTTGCAATAATTTTGCGGGGTTATTGAGTGGAAAGCCCATGCCATCATCGTCAATATCAATGACTAGCAGGTTGTCTTCGTGATGCGCGGAGATTTCCACCACGTCTTTGCAGAAACGGCAGGCATTATTCAGCAGGTTGCCAAACAGTTCCATCATGTCTTCGGCATCCATGCGGCACTTGGCGTATTCGTCGACATTGATGCGAATTTCAAAGGATTTGTCGCGGTAAACTTTCTGCAAGGTTTCGCGCAATCGGAACAGCACGGGGCGTACCGGTTGGGATAAAATCATCGCGCCTTGGTTTGTTACCATAGCACGGCGTAATTGATGTCCAATGATTTCACGGATGCGTTCGATTTGCGTTTCAAATACGGTAGCAGCAATTTTGTAGCTTGGATCTAAGTTGGCTTCACGGCGCAATTGATCCAGTTGGTTTTGCATCGCGGTCAACGGGGTTTTGATGCTATGCGCCAAATCATCCAAAGTATCTTTGTAACGCTGCTTTTGGCCTTTTTCGTAACTCAATAAACCATTCAGTGCGTTTTTGACGGGAATTAATTCTTCAGGGTAATGGTCATGGATGCTATCGCGTGCACCGGCCTCAATCGCTTTGACTTCATTCTCAAATTCTTTAATCGGGGCGACCACCCAAAAACTCAGCGCCAGTTGCGCAATCAATACCAGTACGGCGGATAGAAACAATAAGATCGCAAATTTTTGGCGCATGTCCTGCATTTCTTTTTCAATATCCGCGATAGAAACGCCCACAATAAACTGGAACGTGCCGTATTTGGGCTGGAAAAAGCTTTGAATCGCCAACAAATACTCCTGATCGTATGTTTGTAGCGCGGTTGGATCATCTTTCAGGCGAAGCGTATTTTTAGGTGGCAAAGGTTTGAGCTGATCGAAAGTGGGTTCAAAGCTGGTTTTTAACACCTTACTGATTTTGAAGTGCAGGTAATAATCTTCGTCGACCAGATCATTGGGCTTGCTGAGGGTAGCGGCGCTCCAAACCACTTGGGCTTTCTCGATATTGATCACATACGCGAAATGGTTTTGGGTGACGTCATCCAGATTGTGCTCACTGATCCTTTGCTGAGCTTTGGCTAACATATCTGCGTCGGGCAGGATGCCGAATTGACCATCTTGAAAGTTCAAATACCCCAGTACATCGTAAGATATTTCCCTTAATTCGGTCTTTTTTTGTTCAATTTTATAGCTGTAAGAAAACCAGTGCAGCATGATGCCTAGTATCAGAATACCGACCATAATAACGCCAAACCCACTGATGAGTTGGCGGCTACGTAAGGAGCTGAGCATAAAGGTTGCTACCGAATACGGGTTTTACGTGCGTGTTAAGGTGAAACGGTAGCCGCGCCCGCGCAGGGTCTCGATCGGCTTGAGCGTATCATCCGGGTCTAATTTAATGCGCAAACGGCGGATAAATACCTCAATCACATTGCTATCGCGGTCGGTATCTTCTTCGTACAAGCTGTCGGTTAAGCGTGTTTTGGAAATCACTTCACCCGCGTGCAACATTAAATGCTCCAATACGCGGTATTCATAAGCCGTTAGGGTGATTTCTGTTTCGTTAACATACACCCGTTGTTCGGAGGTATTTAAGCGAATCGGGCCGCAACTGAGTTCGGCTTGTGTCCAACGTCCGGTACGGCGCAATTGCACGCGCAGACGAGCGATAAGCTCTTCGGTATGAAACGGTTTGGTAACGTAATCGTCAGCACCGGCTTCCAACCCTTCCACCTTGCTTTGCCAACGGTCACGCGCGGTCAGAATAATGATGGGATAACTCAAGCCTTTGGCACGAATGGCACGGATAATATCCAAACCCAGATCATTATTGACAGGGCTGCCTTTGGATTGGGGTAATCCTAAGTCAATGACTGCAATATCAATGGGGTATTCGAGAGCAACATACAGCCCTTGGGAACCATCAGCAGCCAAATCCACGGTAAAACCGCTCTTTTTTAAGTTTTCAGCGATTTGTTCGCGGATGATGTTTTCGTCTTCTATTATCAGTACGCGCATAACACGGCTCTTTTTTGATTGGTCAACGGATTATCGTTTGAATGTATACAGGAGCCTTATTAATCAGCAAGCTCCGAAAACGCAATCATACACCAGCTTACAGGTAATAAAAAACCATCAATGATGATTATTAATAAAAATTATAAAAAAATACCCGAAGATTCGGATGGAATTTCGGGTATTTAAATAAAATCTTCGCTATTTTTCAATGATTTCGAGCAGATACTTTAGTCGCTACACGCAACTTTGATGGTTAAGTATTCACCATCTAATGCCAACATGCGCACGATATGACAATCTGGATAGCCGGGCAAGGGCTTTTCCTGAACAGAAAGTACGCGGCCTTTGTAAGTCGCTTTCACTTTCGAGAGTACCGCATCCCGTCCTATCGGTTCATTGGGGTTGGTGCGCTTCAGTGAAATTTTTTCTTCACTGTCTGCGGCAACCGCAATATTGGGCAGTATGGTGTTAGCAGTCACCACTACCATTACGCTGCATAAAGCAGCAAACATGGATCGTTTGAAATCCATCGTGTTTCCCCTGTTACATAAAAAATAATCAAAAATTCTGGAACTATTCCCGAAAGAATATACGTACATTATTGTTCAGTATATTAATCAATCAAAACTGAACTTAAGGTGAATAATGATTAGTTATTTTTATGTATAATGATGATAATTATAGAAAAATTTTTAAACAAAATAACACTGGCATTGCTTACTTTTTTATAACGAAAATACCGTTTATCAGCAGTTCTTGTAATGTGTCGAAGCAAGAAGATTCGCTTAAAAAGTGCGAATAATCTTTATGCAGTAGCATGGCTGATTGACACATGTATTCAACAAATTGAAGGTGTTGGGCATCAATTGAGTAATGAGTACCGTTCGCAAATAAGTGGATGTCATTGGCTGATAGAAAGTACAGCAAGCGTGCATCCAGTGACTTTTCAAAGCGTTTTTTATGCCGAATGAGGCGGCTAAATTCCGCGCGGCTGACGGGTTCTGCTTCACAGAGTTGCGTGTTGGCTTTGGGTGTTGTGAGGTACTTGCCGACCCACCGCTGCAAAGATTGTTCATCTTGTGGCAGTGCATCAACCACAAAATCCACCAGTTTATCCATATCCGCAGCGGTTAATTCACCGGGGTTAGCTTGCGGAATGCGCTCCGCGTCGGCAAAACGTTGTTGCAAACGTGCATCTTCCAGCGAATCTTCGAGCAGTTTTTCCAGCATATCGGCTTGGGAAGGGGCGCGGAAACCGATGGAATACGTCATGCACTCGTTCAATGCGACGCCGTAATGCGGCACGTTGGGCGGCAGATACAGTAAATCACCCGGTTCGACAATCCATTCCTGTTCCGCTTGGAAGTCGCTCATAATGCGTAATTCCAAATCAGGCAGGAAATTGTCAGGGTGAGCGAATTGCGTGGTGATTTGCCAGCGGCGTTGCCCTTGCGCTTGCAATAGGAATACGTCGTATTGGTCAACATGCGGGCCAACCGAACCGCCTTCCACCGCAAAGCTGATCATCAAATCGTCGATGCGCCAGTCGGGGATGAAGCGAAACGGCTCGATAATGGCTTTTAATTCGGGCAAATGCTGATCGGTGTCGTTGACCAGCAAAGTCCAATGCGTTTCTGGCAAATTGCTGAAATCGTCGTCGTCGAACGCGCCGTGGCGCACTTCCCACGGGTGTGCGCCGCCTTGTTCGATGACGATGCGGGCAGTATCGGTTTCACAGGCCAAACCCGCCAGTTCGTCTTGCGTGATGGGCGATTGGAAATTGGGGAAGGCATTGCGGATCAGCAGGGGCTTTTTTTGCCAGTAATCGCGCAGAAATTCTTCAACGGAAATATCACCAAACATACCCGCCATATTACACCGCCTTGGCTTGCGCGATGGCATTGCCGATGTACGTCGCTGGCGTCAGCGCCATCAACGCATCTTTAGCTTCCTGCGGCATATCCAGCGTATTGACGAATTCGCGTAAGCCTTCTGGCGTAATGCGTTGCCCACGGGTGAGGGCTTTGAGCTTTTCGTAGGGCTGTTCGATGCCGTAGCGACGCATCACGGTTTGGATGGGTTCGGCGAGCACTTCCCAGTTGGCATCGAGGTCGGCGGCAGTGCTGGCAACGTTGACTTCGAGTTTGCTGATACCTTTTAAGGCGGATTGGTAGGCAATTAAGGAATGCCCCAAGCCTACGCCGAGGGTGCGTAATACAGTGGAGTCGGTGAGGTCACGCTGCCAGCGCGAAATCGGCAGTTTTTGTGCTAAATGCGTCATGAGGGCGTTGGCAATGCCGAGGTTGCCTTCGGCATTTTCAAAGTCAATCGGGTTGACTTTGTGCGGCATGGTGGAAGAGCCGACTTCGCCCGCG
The DNA here is from genome assembly GCF_016772315.1 of Thiothrix subterranea. Lineage (NCBI taxonomy): Bacteria > Pseudomonadati > Pseudomonadota > Gammaproteobacteria > Thiotrichales > Thiotrichaceae > Thiothrix > Thiothrix subterranea. The sequence continues at coordinate 3,285,723 of NZ_CP053482.1, forward strand.
ATGACTTTTTGTTTGAAATGCCCTAGGGAAATGTAGCTCCACACGTCGCGGCAGAAGTCGATCAGGATGGTGTTGAAACGCACTACCGCATCGAAGGTTTCGGCGATGTAATCGTGCGGTTCGATTTGGGTGGTGTACGGATTCCAGGTTAAACCGAGGGAGGTGACGAATTGTTCGGCGGTGGCTTGCCAGTCAATGTCGGGGTAGGCGCTGAGATGCGCGTTGTAGTTGCCGACTGCGCCGTTGATTTTGCCGAAATATTGGGTGGCAAGAATCTGTTGTTGTTGGCGTTGCAGGCGGTAGGCGGTATTCGCCATTTCTTTGCCCAAGGTGGTCGGGGTGGCGGGTTGCCCGTGGGTGCGTGAGAGTAGCGGAATCTCGGCGTAGTCGTGCGCGAGTTGGCGGATCGCACCGAGGGTGGCGGCGAGTTCTGGCTGAATTACCTGTTCCATGCCGCCTTTGAGCATGAGGGCGTGAGAGAGGTTGTTAATGTCTTCGGAGGTGCAGGCGAAGTGGATGAATTCGCTGACTGCTTCCAGTTCGGCTTGTCCGGCGATTTTTTCCTTGAGGTAATACTCGACCGCTTTCACGTCGTGGTTGGTGGTGCGCTCGATGGCTTTGACGCGCAGCGCATCGGTTTCACTGAAATTGCTGAGGATGCTTTCTAAAAAGGCGTTGGTGTCGGCAGAAAAGGCAGGGACTTCGCTGATTTGTGGGTGGGCGGCGAGCATTTGCAACCAGCGGATTTCCACGAGGACGCGGTGGTAAATCAAGCCGTATTCGCTGAACCACGGGCGTAACGCCGCTGTTTTGCTGGCGTAACGCCCATCAGTGGGAGAAAGAGCGGTGAGTGCAGAAAGTTCCATGCCGTATCCTGAGCCAAAAGTCTGAAAGGCTGGGATTGTACCGCAAATTCATCGGGTGTTAAGTCTGTTAATGTGGATGGTAAGTCGTCATCGGGTCTAAAATCGTCGGAATCCCCTCCAACTTAACGTTTGTCTTCGGATAATCCAGCGTGTAATGCAAGCCACGGCTTTCAGGGCGGTTCATCGCCGAGCGAATAATCAGCCATGCCACCAATGCCAGATTGCGCAATTCGATCAAATCGCTGGTGACACGGAAGTTGGCGTAGTATTCGTCAATCTCGCGTAGCAATAATTCAATGCGATGCTGCGCCCGTTGCAAGCGCTTCGTGGTACGCACAATGCCCACGTAATCCCACATAAAGCGGCGGATTTCATCCCAGTTATGCGTAATCACCACGCGCTCATCCGAATCCGTTACGCGGCTTTCATCCCAGTTGGGAATCGGCAAATCCAGCGCCGGTTCTTGCAGGCGTTGCATAATGTCTTGCGCCGCCGATTTGCCATACACCAAGCATTCCAACAAGGAATTACTCGCCAGTCGATTTGCACCGTGCAGCCCGGTATACGATGCCTCACCAATGCAATACAGCGCATCCACATCGGTATGCCCGTTGTGATCAACCATCACCCCGCCGCAGGTGTAATGCGCCGCAGGTACAACTGGCACGGGTTGTTTGCTCATGTCATAGCCAAACTGTTCACAAGTGGCATACACATTCGGAAAATGGCTGAGAATAAATTCACGCGGTTTGTGGCTAATATCGAGGTAAACGCAATCCAGCCCCAGTCGTTTCATTTCGTGGTCAATGGCGCGTGCTACGATGTCACGCGGGGCAAGTTCCGCACGCGGGTCAAAACGCGGCATAAAACGGCTACCGTCCGGCAACAATAAACGCCCACCTTCGCCGCGCACCGCTTCAGTGATCAAGCTGGATTTGGCTTGTGGGTGATACAAGCACGTCGGGTGAAATTGCATGAATTCCATATTGGCAACGCGGCAACCGGCACGCCATGCCATCGCGATACCGTCACCACTCGCGCCGTCGGGGTTGCTGGTGTACAGGTAAACTTTGCTTGCGCCACCCGTGGCTAATACGGTGAAACGCGCTTGCAAGGTTTGAATGCGCTTGGCTTTGCGATTGAGGACATACGCGCCGATACAACGATTGCTGCGATGCCCTAATTTACGCGAGGTAATTAAATCGACCGCAATATGGTGTTCCAATAACTTGATATTGCTGCGCTGGCGTACTTGCCCGACCAGCGTGTGTTCAATCGCTGCGCCACTGGCATCGGCAGCGTGGGCGACGCGGCGGTGGCTGTGGCCGCCTTCGCGGGTTAGGTGCAAGCGTTCGGTATCGTTTTCTTCGCGCGTGAAGGGTACGCCCGCCTCCAGCAGCCATTTGATCGAACTTGCGCCATTTTCCACGGTAAAACGCACAGCGGCTTCGTCGCACAAACCTGCACCTGCATTGAGGGTGTCTTCAATGTGTGAAGCCACGCTGTCGGTGGCATCTAAAACCGCCGAAATGCCGCCTTGCGCGTAGACAGTGCTGCCTTCGGTGAGCACATCTTTGCTCAATACCGCAATCTTGCAGTCGTCGGGCAGGCTGAGTGCTAGGGTCAGACCAGCCGCACCGCTGCCGATGATTAATACATCATACATATTTGTCTCGCTTATTCCTGTGCGGAATTCATCAAGTTTAACTATTCTAATCTTGCTGTGTGGCATGTAGCATATAGTCTTAGTGAGATAATAACCAAGGAGTAAGGCCCTGATGGGCATGAACCTAACCGATCTCGAACTGGTACAACGTGTCCAGTCGGGGGATAAAAGATCATTTGACGTGTTGGTGTTGAAATACCAGCACAAGGTTATCAGCCTTGTGTTGCGCTATGTTCATGACCACGATACTGCGCAGGATGTCGCGCAAGAAGCTTTCATTAAAGCCTATAAAGGGCTGAAAAACTTTCGTGGTGAGAGCGCTTTTTATACATGGTTGTACCGTATCGCGATTAATAGTGCCAAAAATTATCTGGTTTCTCAGAACCGCCGTTTGCCGGATAACGATATTGATGCACATGAAGCGGAACAATTTGAGGGTGACTCGGCTCTAAAGGAATATGCTACTCCCGAACGCGAGTTGCTGACCGCAGAGATTCAGGCCACGGTGTCGCAAGCCATTGATGATTTACCGGAAGATTTGCGTACCGCGATCATGCTGCGGGAGCTGGAAGGCATGAGCTACGAAGAAATTGCAGAGACAATGGACTGTCCAATAGGTACTGTACGCTCACGGATTTTCCGGGCGCGTGAGTCGATTGATAAAGTATTGAGACCCTTACTTGGCTAAAACCCCCGAGAGTAGTGTCTCAGGTGCAGGTGAAATTATGAATACCAGTAAAGAAGAATTCTTGTCGGCGTTTATTGACGACGAGAGCGGTGAATTTGAGCGGCGTCGTTTGCTTGATGAGCTGAAAAAAGACGACGCATTAGGGCAAACCTTGTCACGCTACGCCTTTATCGGCGAGACCATGCGTGCCAGCAAAGGGCAACCGATGGGGCAGGGTATTTCCTTGCTATCCCGCATTCAAGACGAATTGGCGGATGAGCCAGCCTATGCGCCGGATAACGTGGTTGCCATGCCAGCGCGTGCTAATACCACAGCAGCGCCTAGCCGTGTGCAAGCCTACCGTTGGTTTGGCATGGGAATGGCAGCGACCGTGGCAGCCGTGGCGGTGGGTGGTTTGCTGTTTTTCAACCAGCCAACGGCACCGGATGCACAAATGGCGGCAGCATTGCCTGCTACTGTTCCGGTGAATGCGCCAGCTCCAGCACCGACCATGGTGGCAGATGCGGATACGCGCATTCAGCAAGTCGGGCGGGTTGACCCACAAACCCGTGACATTTTGAAACAGTACGTGGCGCAGCATGTGAAATATGCTTCAACCACGGTGATTGCACCATCTATTCGGGCGGCTTCTTATGCTAACGATTAAGTACACGGTTTCCATCGCAGTGTTGGCGGGGGTATTGGCGTGGTCGACCCCTAGCATGGCAAACGAGGCAGGTGATTTGCTGGCAAAAATGCGCAGTGCGGTGCATACACTGGATTACTCCGGCACGCTGGTGTATTCACAAGGCAATGAGCTTTCCAATTACCAGATTAGCCATACGCTGGAAAATGGTACAGAAAAGGAAAGTGTGGTGCGTTTAGCTCAGGGTGCAAGTGCCAGCGATGCGGAAAGCTTTTCTCTGGCAAAGTTCCAGCAGGTTCAGCCACAGATGGAAGCCGTTTATGCCTTGGATTTGGGCGGGCAGGAATTTGTCGCCAACCGCAATTGCCAAGTTGTGGTGGCGCGTCCGCGTGACAAAATGCGTTACTTGCAGCGTTATTGCATCGAGCCAGACACCGGTATGTTGCTGAAATATTCCTTGGTGGATCGTTCGCACAATACGGTTGAGCAATTGATGTTTACTGCCTTGGAGATTGCCGTGCCTGCGCAGGCAGCGCTCCAGCCAACCCCCCCAGTGGCGAATTCGGCACCATCCGCCGCGATACCACCCGCGACGGATTGGGTGTTTGCCTCCTTACCCGCAGGCTTCCAGCAAGTGCAGGATTTGCGGCAGGAAGGCGTGAATGGTCAGCCACCGATCCGCCAACTTATTTTGTCGGATGGCATGACCTCCGTGTCGGTTTTCATCGCGCCACCGGGCGCACCTAGCATGTTGGATAGCATTGGCATCTCCTCCGGTGCGATGAATATCTACGCAACTGAAGTGGCGCAACATCAAGTCACGTTGGTGGGTGAAGTTCCGGCGCTGACCCTGCAACGCATCAGTGAAAACCTGCAATATGCCCGTTGAACCCAAAGTTAGCATGATTAAGTTTGCGTCAAGTTCTGCTGCTTATAATGGCGAAAAAGCATTAGAAAAGAGGGCGCAGCGTATGATTGAGCAAACAGCAGTAGTGGTCAGTGTCGATTCTGGTCATGCATGGATTCTTCCCCAGCAAAAATCCGGGGGATGCAGTGGTTGTGCAACTAAAACCACCTGTTCCACATCTCCTCCCTTTGATTTCTTGAATAAAGAAGCACAGAAAATGCGGGTGTTGAACCCGTCCTATGCACGACCGGGCGATACAGTGGTGGTGGGGGTGCAAGGTGATGCGCTGGTGGCTTATTCCTTGTTGACGTATATGTTGCCGTTGATTAGTTTAATTCTGATGGCATTGTTGGGGCGTGAATTATTGGCATTCATTGGGATTACCAGCGAATGGGCGACAATTTTCAGTGGCATGGCAGGTTTGTTTGGTGGGTTACGGCTTGCCAATCTGGTGGCGGCGCGTTCGTTCCAGTCCAATGATTTCCAGCCAGTGATTTTGCGCGTCGTCGGGCAGCCGCTGTTTACCGGTATTACGCCGCTTGCGTAAGCCTGATTGTTTGGGGAGTGTCATTCCATGCTGATGCCGTGGTTGCGAGTCGTGTTACTCGTTTGTGTTATGTCGTCAGCAGGAATGGCAGTCGCCGGTGAGTTGCCGCAATTCACTGAAATGGTGAAGCAAAATAGCCCCGCCGTCGTGAATATCAGTACCAAACAAAGCATTTCCCCGCAGAAAATATTACCGGATGAATTGCGTTCGCCGGAAACGGACGAGTTGTTTGACGAGCTAATGAAGCGCTTTTTCGAGCGTGACGGCAGTGGCGGGCAGCCGTTTGATTTTGACAGTGATTCGCGTGGTTCGGGGTTTATTTACTCGCAAGACGGTTACATTGTTACCAACCATCACGTTGTGAAAGACGCGAATGCTATCACCATCAAGCTCAGTGACGGGCGTGAATTAGCCGCGCAATTGGTCGGCAGTGATGCACGTACTGATATTGCTTTGCTGAAAGTCGCGGCGACGGGTTTGCCGGTGTTACGTATGGGGAAATCCGAAACGCTGGAAGTCGGTGAATGGGTGTTGGCGATTGGTTCGCCGTTTGGTTTCGACCACAGTGCCACGGCGGGGATTGTGAGCGCGAAAGGGCGGAGTTTACCCGACGATAATTACGTGCCGTTTATTCAAACCGATGTGGCGATTAACCCTGGCAATTCTGGTGGCCCGTTATTCAATCTGGCTGGCGAAGTCGTGGGCATTAACTCGCAGATTTACAGCCGTTCCGGTGGTTTTATGGGAGTCTCTTTCGCGATTCCGATGGATATTGCCCACGGCGTCATTGAGCAGTTGAAGAACAAAGGCGTGGTGTCGCGTGGTTGGATCGGTGTATACGTGCAAGACATCAGCGCCGATTTAGCAGAATCCTTCAATATGGCGAAACCCGAAGGCGCGTTGGTGGCACAGGTGGTGCTGACCGGGCCTGCCGCACGGGTGTTGAATCAGGGCGATGTCATCCTCTCCTTTGCGGGCAAACCGATTGCTAATGCCGCCGCCTTGCCACCGGTTGTGGGGAGTATCCCGATTGGCGAAGCCGTTGCAGTGGAGATTTTACGCGAAGGCAAGCGTGAAACGTTAACCCTGACCGTGCGCGAACAAGTGCCACAAACCCCGAAATCGGTTGAAACTGCGCTGGAACAACAACCCGCTCCCATGATCGGCACACTGGGAATGCAGGTGGTTGATACCGAAGCGGGCGTTATGGTTGAAGCGGTCATGGGTGAACCCGCCCGCCGCACCGGTATTGCTAAAGGCGATATTATTGCGCAACTCGATGGCAAACCGCTGACTTCCGCTGCCGAATTCAAAACCATTGCCGCTGCGCTGGAAGCTGGTAAAACGGTCGCTGTGCTGGTACAACGTGACAATTCGGCACGTTTTCTGGCAATGAAGATCGAGTCAAATGCAAGAGAGTGAAGCAAAAACCCATCTGACCGTGTATTATCGCGTGGGCTGTCACCTTTGTGAGGAGATGACAGCCCTTTTGCATGAATTTCAGGATGAATTGAAATTCACCTTCGGGCTGGTAGACATCGACGCGAATGCAGAATTAACCGTGCGTTTTAATGCGGATGTCCCAGTAGTGGCGTGGGGAGAGCGGATTTTATTCCGGCATTTCTTCGATGAAGCGATTTTGAGGCAAGCATTACAGCATGGGTGAGGCGAACAAAAATATCCGCAACTTTTCGATCATTGCGCATATTGACCACGGTAAATCGACATTATCTGACCGTTTTATCCAATATTGCGGCGGTTTGGAACAGCGGGAAATGGAAGCACAGGTGCTGGATTCAATGGATCTGGAGCGTGAGCGCGGCATTACCATTAAGGCGCAAAGTGTCTCGCTGGATTACAAAGCGCGTAATGGTGAAACCTACCATTTAAACTTCATCGATACACCGGGGCATGTGGATTTCTCCTATGAAGTCTCGCGTTCGTTGGCAGCGTGTGACGGCGCATTGCTGGTGGTGGATGCGTCGCAAGGCGTGGAAGCGCAAAGCGTTGCCAATTGCTACACCGCGATTGATTTGAATCTGGAAGTTGTCCCCGTCCTCAATAAAATTGACTTGCCTGCGGCTGACCCGGATCGCGTGTGTCAGGAAATTGAAGACATTATCGGCATTGATGCCTCCGAAGCGATTCACGTCAGTGCCAAAAGCGGTGTTGGGATTGAAGACTTGCTCGAACAGTTGGTGCAACGCATTCCGCCACCCGTGGGCGACCCCGATGCGCCGCTAAAAGCGTTAATCATTGACTCGTGGTTTGATAACTACCTCGGTGTGGTGGTGTTGGTGCGCGTAATTGATGGTGAAATGCGCAAGAAAATGAAAATCCGCTTTATGTCCAGCGGGCGCGATTTCCAAGTCGAGCGCGTCGGCGTGTATACCCCGAAAATGAAAGATTTGGACGTCTTGCGCGCGGGTGAAGTGGGCTTCATGATTTCCGGCATTAAGGAAATCGCGGTGGCAAAAGTGGGCGATACGCTGACCGATGCGCAACGCCCTGCTACCGTCCCGTTGCAAGGCTTTAAGGAAATTCAGCCGCGTGTTTTCGCCGGTTTGTTCCCGATTGAATCGGATCAGTACGAAAACTTGCGTGATGCGCTTTCCAAGCTGAAATTGAACGATTCCGCCCTGTTTTATGAGCCAGAAACTTCGCAAGCCTTGGGCTTTGGTTTCCGCTGCGGCTTCTTGGGCATGTTGCACATGGAAATTGTGCAAGAGCGTTTGGAGCGGGAATACAATCTCGATTTGATTTCCACCGCACCCACGGTTATTTACGAAGTGGTGCTGACCAACGGTGAAACGCATTTCATGCACAGCCCGTCTGAATTGCCGCCGGTTAATAAGTTGGCAGAAATTCGTGAGCCGATCATTATTGGGACGATTCTTGTGCCGCAAGAATACGTGGGCAACGTGATTACGCTGTGCATGGAAAAGCGCGGCGTGCAAAAGAATATGCAGTACATGGGCAGCCAAGTGTCATTGACGTTTGAATTACCGCTGGCGGAAGTGGTGATGGACTTTTTTGACCGCCTGAAATCGTGCAGCCGTGGTTATGCTTCGTTCGATTACGCGATGGATCATTTTGAAACGGCGCCGATGGTGCGGGTGGATGTGCTGGTGAATGGCGAAAGAGTCGATGCGTTAGCGCTGATGATTCACCGCGATTTTGCGCAGTCACGCGGGCGCATGTTGGTGGAAAAGATGAAAGACCTGATTCCGCGTCAAATGTATGAAGTGGCGATTCAGGCAGCCATCGGCAGTAATATCATTGCCCGCAGCACCGTCAAAGCGATGCGCAAAGACGTGACCGCGAAATGCTACGGCGGCGACGTGAGCCGCAAACGCAAATTGCTCGAAAAACAAAAAGAGGGCAAAAAGCGCATGAAGCAAGTGGGTAGTGTGGAAATTCCACAAGAAGCATTCCTCGCCGTCTTGAGAGTCAGCGATAAATAAACATTAGTAAGGACAAGACATGGATTTTGATCTGGAGTTTTTGTTAGTCACCGCGACGGCAGTGACGGGCATTATTTGGTTGCTGTACGCACTGTTTACCAAGAAAAAAGCACCTGAGCATGAGCCGGTATTATTGGAATACGCGCGTTCCTTCTTTCCGGTATTGCTGGCGGTATTGTTGTTGCGCTCGTTTGTGGCAGAACCGTTTCGGATTCCTTCGGGGTCGATGTTACCGACCTTGGAAATTGGCGATTTTATTTTGGTGAATAAATTTGCGTATGGTTTACGCTTGCCAGTATTGCACACCAAAATCTTGGAAGTGGGTGAGCCGCAGCGTGGCGATGTGGTGGTGTTCCGTTACCCTGATAATCCGTCGATTGATTACATTAAGCGTTTGGTGGGTGTGCCGGGTGATGTGGTCAGTTGGAATGATAAAACGTTGATTGTAAACGGAGTGGAGCTAAATCGTACCTTGCAGGGGGATTATATTCGCCCGGATCAAAGAACCCCGCCGTCAATTCATCTGAAAGAAGATTTGTTGGGTGTGACGCATGATATATTGGTAACGCCCGGTCGCGTTGGCCCCACGGGTTCACAGACTATCCCCGCCGGTCATTATTTGATGATGGGTGACAACCGCGATAACAGCAATGACGGTCGTATGTGGGGCTTAGTTCCTGAGGCTAATATCGTCGGTAAAGCGACTCTGGTGTGGATGCACATGAACTGGGGTGGTGACGGTTTCAACTTCTCGCGGATCGGTAATAAAATGCAGTAATTTCTCTTAGCTCCTCCCCTGATAAGGGGAGGGTGGGAGGGGTTTCTTCTAATCAATCAATAACAATAAAGGTAAGCAGTATGCGCAAGCAACAAGGTGCAACATTTTTGACGTGGGTTGCGGGTGTCGGTTTGGTGATTTTTGCGTTCATTACTGGCGTGAAACTTGTGCCGCTGTACCTGGAGTTTTACTCGGTGCGTTCGCTGGTAGATCGCGTGGCACAGGAGTCTTCCAGTAAGACTTCAGTTCAGCAAATCCGGCGTAAAGTCGATGATTATATGAATGTGAACAGTTTGAACTCCTTGGCATCCAGCGATTTCAAAGTGGTGCCAGTCGAGGGTAAAAATGATGTGAAAGCACTTGAAATATACTATGAAGTGCGTAAACCTTGGGTGGCGAACATTGATTTTCTAGTAAACTTTAATTACTCCAAAGAGCTGGGAGCGGCTGACGATACTTGAACAAATTGACCAAGCTACTGGGTAGCGAATTGATGGCGACGGACACGTTTGTTCGCGCCATCACCCACCGCAGCGCGGAAGGGAAGCATAACGAGCGCATGGAGTTCCTTGGTGATAGCGTGCTTGGGCTAATTATCACCACGGAGCTTTATCAGCGAATGCCACGCGCCAGCGAAGGCTATTTGAGCCGTTTGCGAGCGTCATTGGTGAATGAAAACGCCCTCGCAGGGATTGCGGTGGAACTCACCATCGGTGATTTTTTGCGTTTAGGCTCAGGCGAACTGAAAAGCGGGGGTTTCCGGCGCAAATCCATTATTGCGGATGCGTTCGAGGCGATTGTCGGCTGCATTTATTTGGAGCAGGGCATGGAGTCCGCCAAAAAGTTTGTGCTGACTGCTTACGGTGATCGACTCGATAATCTGCCAGCAGAAGACACCCTCAAAGACCCGAAAAGTCGCTTGCAAGAATTCCTGCAATCACGCGGGCATGACTTGCCAGACTACACCCTGATTGATACGCAGGGCGAAGCACACAAACAAACCTTTACGGCAGAATGCGTTATCCCCAAACTCAATATCCGCACCACCGGCACGTCCGGTAGCCGCCGCAAGGCAGAGCAGGAAGCCGCCGGACTCGCATTTCAACAGGTAACAGCCAAATGACAGACGCTACTCCCTCCACCCAACGTTGTGGCCATGTCGCCATTGTTGGTCGCCCGAATGTGGGCAAATCCACGCTGATGAACTTGTTGATTGGCTTCAAAGTATCCGCCACGGCGAATAAGCCGCAAACCACGCGCCACAGCATTCGCGGTATTTTGACCGAAGACGATTACCAGATAATTTTCGTGGATACGCCGGGGATTCACCGTACTTCCAAGAGCTTGCTGAACAAAACCATCAATCTCGAAGCTGTCGCTGCGTTGGAAGGTGTGGATGCGGTGGTGATGATCGTGGAATCACTGAAATGGCAGGATGAAGATGATTTGGTGTTGCAACGCCTAGGGCATGTCACTTGCCCCGTGTTTCTGGTTGCCAACAAAGTTGACCGCTTAGAGAAAAAAGAACGCCTGTTGACGTGGTTGCCGGAAGTATTGAAGAAATACCCGTTCAAGGAAGTGTTCCCACTTTCCGCCACCAAAGGCATGAACGTACCACAGCTTAAAGCCGCACTCGCGAAAGTTATGCCGCAACAGGATTGGGTTTACGCCGAAGACGATGTGACCGATCAATCGACCCGCTTCATTTGTGGCGAGCTGATCCGCGAGCAGTTGATGACGTATTTGTATCAGGAAATGCCGTATTCCACCGCGATTGAGATCGAAACCTTTGAGGAAAAGCCGCACTTGACCGAGATTAACGCGGTGATTTGGGTGAGCCGTGAAAATCAAAAAGGCATCGTCATCGGGCATAGGGGTGAAGCGCTCAAACGCATCGGCAGTTCGGCACGGATTGCGCTGGAAGCGTTTCTTGAACGTAAGGTGATGCTGAAGTTGTGGGTGCGGGTGGAAGAAAATTGGGAAAATAGTCCACGGCATTTACAGAGCTTGGGGATTTCAACCTGAGTGTTGCCGGAGCTTTCGCCAATTTTCATCCTACGGCGTAACCCCTACCGCGACACCAGCCTATTGCTGGATATGTTCACTCGTGAGGCGGGCAAGATCACTTGCGTCGCCAAATTCGGACAGGGTAAGGGGATGCGCTCCAAGGGAATACTCGAACCTTTCCGTCAACTTGAAGCCAGTTGGACGGGCAAGGGCGAAGTTTTCACTCTGTTCAATGCCGAAGAAAAACGCCGTTTCCCACTGAAAGCTGCCGGATTAATTAGGGCGGTGTATGCCAACGAATTGCTGTTGCGAGCCTTGTGGCAACACCAGCCGCAGCCGGAATTATTCGCCCAATACCAGCAAACGCTATTCCGCCTCGAAAATCCCGCCGACGTACTCGCACTGCCGTTGTTTGAACTGGACATGTTGGCAATGGCAGGCTATGTTCTCAATCTGTGGCACGATGATGCAGAAGGGCATGACATCGAACCCGCAATGCGTTACCGTTTCCGCCCCGACCACGGTTTGTATGCGGATGCGGGGGAGGGCAAAGGTGTTCCCGTTAGTGGTAGTTTGCTGATTGCGTTGCGCGAACCCGAAACGATGAACCCCGAACAACGGCTGGAATTGCGCCATACGCTTGATTACCTGATCCAGATGTTGCTGAAAGGCAAAACCTTGAATGCGAGAAAATTGTTCCATGAATAAGATCGAACTCGGTGTCAATATTGACCACATCGCCACCTTACGCCAAGCGCGTGGCACGGCTTACCCCGATTTACTGGAAGCGGTACGTTTGGTGGAAGACGCAGGCGCACACGCGATTACCATTCATTTGCGCGAAGATCGCCGCCACATTCAAGATGCGGATGTCTACGCGATTCGTCAAATGTGTACGCGCCGTTTGAATCTGGAGCTGGCAGCGACGGATGAAATGGTGGGCATTGCTTGCGATGTATTGCCGAATGATGCGTGTGTCGTCCCCGAAAAACGCGAAGAACTCACCACCGAAGGCGGTTTGGATATTATCGGGCAGTTTGAGCGGGTGCGCAGCGTGACCCAGCGGTTGAATGCGGCGAATATCCGCGTGTCGCTGTTCATCGAGCCGGATATTGAGCAAATTCGCCGCGTGCCGGACATTGGTGCACCGGTGATTGAATTGCACACCGGTACGTATGCGAATGCCACGGGCGAAGCCAAGCAGCGTGAACTTCAGCGCATTCAAGCGGCTACCGAGTTTGCGCACAGCCTCGGTATTCAGGTGAACGCGGGGCATGGGCTGGATTACAACAATACGCAAGCGATTGCCGCGATTGCCAACATCCGCGAACTCAATATCGGGCATTCGATGGTGGCGCGGGCGGTGTTTGTGGGTATCCGTCAAGCGACGGTGGAAATGTTGGAATTGATGCAAGCAGCGCGTGCTGTTGGATAAAGGAGATTTGATATGACAGATCAGCAACCACTATTAAATTCAGATTTGCGTATTACCGAGATTGGTGTGCGCGGTTTGTTTGGGATGTACGATCACACCATCAAACTCAATAGTGAAGAGCGAATCACTATTATTCATGGTCCCAATGGGGTTGGTAAGACAGTTTTTCTAGGTTTGGCTCATAATTTATTATTAGGTCAATTTCAACGTTTAGTAGCAATACCTTTCGACTATTTTGTGGTGAAATTTGATAATGATTCTGTTTTGAGTTGTACACGAGATTTCGTGGAAGGTGAGGTAATACATAGACTTCACATTCATACTGTCGATATGGATTGGGCAGTAACTAGTCGAGGTGTATTTAATTTAGTTAAGGTTGCCCCTGATTTTTTGGAAGTATGTACTAAAGTTCTTAAACAGCATATTGATCCCTATGCTGGATCTAATACTGTCTATAATTTATCCTATAGTTTGCATAATCCCATTAACATGCCGGATAAATTTTCTGATAAATGGCTGGAAATGTGGGCAATACTCTTATTGCATTTTCATCGTGAATTGACTCAGTTGCCAGCTTATTTGATAGGAGTTGATCGTTTATTAAAAAGTCAAGTCAATACTTTCCAGCTCAGTGATGCAGATAGCCCAATCAATGTGAGTCTTCGTATAAATATTTATTCAAAACAATTAGTAGATTTTTTGAATCAGGCATTACTTACGTATGGGCAAAAAACCAGTCAATTAGAACAAACCTTTCCTGATCGCTTAATGGATTTGAGTGAAGATGTGCCGAACATTCAGCTTTTAAAGGAATCGTTTGCTGAAATTAGTCAACAAAGAAAGCGTTACGAAGAAGTTGGGCTATTGGAAGTAAATGTGGATGCTGATCGATTTGATACTAAACGTTTTTCACAGGGTTTGTCATCTGTTAAGTTAGTGGCAATGAACTTACATGCGCAAGATGCGAAATCTAAATTAGATGTGCTAGAGCCTTTAGCGAAACGCCTTGAAAGATTTCTCTCCTTGATTAATAGTAAGTTTAGCAATAAATCATTGCGGATAGAATATGGTAAAGGTATAGTAATGCGTGATAGCGATGGTAATTCTATTGCCTTAACTGTATTATCAACAGGCGAGCAGCATTTGTTCATATTGTTATATGATTTAATTTTCTTGATAAGAAAAAATCAGCTAGTGCTTATTGATGAACCTGAGGCAGGGCTGCATGTGAGTTGGCAGGATAGCTTTATTGATGATTTGAAAGCAATTATAGATATTGCACAGTTTGACGTTATTTTGGCTACACATTCACCGTATATTATTGGTGATCACTCGAATTTAATGGTGGCTTTGTCTGCGAAGCAAGCAAAGGTAGCCAACTAAATGAATATTAAAAGTGCAAGAAAGCCCGGAGTAATTGTTTCTGAAATTGAACTCTTGAAAGAAACGCACGATGGTGGATTTCTATTGGTTGAGGGTGACAGCGATAGTAAGTTTTGGAAGCATCATGTTGATAAAAAACGCTGCAATATTCGCATCGCCGGTAATAAACCTAGTGTATTAGGTGCTGCAAAAAAACTAGATGAAAAACAAGATTTGTCTTCGATGGGTATAGTTGATGCCGATTTTGACAGGGTGAATGAGATTGATTATGGTATTGGTCGAGTAGTAATGACTGATCATCATGACCTTGAAATGTTATTAGTTAAGAGTAGAGCATTAGAACGTGTATTGTGTGGTTTTGTTAATGAAGATGCTCTTAGTGGTTTTGAGAATAAACAGAAAGATAGTATTCTGAACTATGTGCTTAGTATCTCTTTGATATGGGGTCGTTTGCGATATTTGCATGTTATTGAACAGTATTCCTTTGAGTTTGACTTTAGCCCTTATAAGTATATTCCTAAAAACTCCTCTCTTCAGGTCAATATAGATAATTTATATTCTGATTTTTGTATCAAATCAACCATACCACTGTCAGTTTTACACGAAAAACTATTAATGGTGCCAACTGAACCCTTGGAAGATATGATTCAAGGACATGATTTACTAGAAGTATTATTTATTGTATTGCGTGAAATAGGGTGTGAGAAAACAATAAAAAATGGTAATGATTTGTCGCCATTATTGCATTTAGCCTTTCACTCCGATGATCTTTGTAAAACCACAATGTTCCAATCACTGAAACAGCTTGATACCACTTGGAATCTCAATATGCTACCGGATTGTGCATGACCATTCTAGGCATCGGCACAGACATCGTGGAAATCGCCCGCCTTGCGGAAACGATGCAACGCCATCCCACCCGTTTCCCCGAACGCATCCTGCACCCCAGTGAACTCGAACGTTTCGCCACCCAAGCCAACCCCGCCGCATGGCTGGCGAAACGCTTCGCCACCAAAGAAGCCCTTGCCAAAGCCCTCGGCACAGGCATTGGCAAAGAAGTGCGCTTGCAAGAAATCGAAACCACTCACGATGCACGCGGTAAACCGCTGCTGCAATTGCACGGCGTAACGTTGGCAACTGCCACCACAATGGGCGTAACCTCGTGCCAGCTTTCCGTCGCCGACGAGCGCACCCACGCTCTCGCGTTTGTGATCGTGTCGAATTAAACCCAACCCTACGCGCCAAATCCCTATACCCTGTCAATCTTCCTTGCTGTTGGTTGATAGATAAAATGCCGCTGCCGTTACGTATTCGCTACCAAACGGTTGAGTTTGGCAAGACCGATATTCACCTCTGTACGCTCCGTGACAAGCAAGAGTTTAGCGACCCCGACCAAGTAGCCCACGATTTGGGTATCTTTTCCGCGCAGTGGTCGCTGTTTGGGGTAGTGTGGCCTTCCAGTTTGGTGCTGGCGCATTACGTGTGCGATTACCAAACTGACGGCAAGCGCATTCTGGAAATTGGTTGCGGCATGGCGTTATCCAGCCTATTGCTGAATCACCAACACGCCGATATTACTGCCACGGATTACCACCCTGAGGTGGCGTTTTTCCTGCAACGTAATACCCTGCTTAATCATGGCGCGGTGATTCCGTTTGAACAGGCGGATTGGGCGGCTGAAACCAACACGCTGGGGCAATTTGATTTGATCATTGGTAGCGATCTTTTGTACGAAGATCAACACATCAAGCAGTTGGCGGGCTTTATCGAAAAATGTGCGAAACCGACGTGCGAAGTGATTCTGATCGACCCCGGTCGCGGGCGCAAAAACAAGCTGGGTTTGCAAATGGAGGGCCATGGCTTTTCCAGTTCGCAGCGTAAACCGATTCATACCGATTACCTTGAACAGCCGTTCAAGGGGCATATTCTAACGTTTCGGCGCGATGCTTGACGGGCGCTGCTTGCGCACACCACTTGTGCAATTCCGCCACCAAGGTCGGCGTATCCAACGGCTTACCCAAATGCCCGTTCATCCCCGCTTTCAAGCATTCGGCAATGTCAGCCGACATCGTATTCGCCGTCAATGCAATCACTGGAATGGCTGGGTTGCGTACTGCTGCCATTCCCGCATGAATGCTGCTCCCGCGTATATGGCGACTCGCTTCCAGACCATCGCATTCGGGCATTTGTACATCCATCAGCACTAAATCGTAGTCGGCATCAATCAGGTGTTGAATCGCTTGCGTGCCGTTTTCGACCAAATCGACCTGCGTAAGACCCAGCGTTTCCAACATGGCTTGCGCGATAATTTGATTAATCGGGTTGTCTTCTGCCAGTAAAATGCGGCAGTCAGGGTTCAATGGTGCATCCGGCGGTGTTGCGGTGGCTGGTATTGTCTCAGGGGTTGGTGTGGCTACCTGATACGGCAGCTCGAACCAGAAACACGAGCCTTGCCCTTCTTCACTGTGCATTCCAATCTCGCCGTGCATCAGGCTGACTAATTGCTTGGAAATTGCCAATCCCAATCCCGTGCCGCCGTATTTGCGGGCGGTTGACGATTCCATCTGCTGGAAACTGTGGAACAACAGTTGTTGCTTTTCAACGGGAATGCCAATGCCGGTGTCGGTAATGTCAAAGCGCAGCCGTTCGCCATTCGCTGTCCGTTTGATCGTCAGCGTGATCGCGCCCGTTTCGGTAAACTTAATGGCATTGCCGAGTAAGTTGAGCAAGATTTGTTGCGTGCGGATTTCATCGCCAAGCAAGTAAGGCGCAATGTCGGCACTGATGTTGATGGTGAATGCCAGCCCTTTTTCCTTGGCACGGATTTCGAGCAAATGCTGTAAATGCGCCACCATGTCGCGTAGCGGATAGCTGGTTTGTTCCAACGCCATTTTGCCTGCTTCGATTTTGGAAAAATCCAGCAAGTCATTCAGCAAGGCCAGCAGCGTTTTGCCGCTGCGGTGGATCAGGGCAACGTATTGTTGCTGTTCAGCCGTTTTCACCAACGGGGTCAGCAATTCGCTTGCGCCCAGAATACCGTTCATTGGCGTGCGCAATTCATGGCTCATATTAGCTAGAAACTGGCTTTTGGCTTGGTTGGCGACTTCGGCAGTTTCCTTGGCGGTTGCTAATTTAGCAGCTTGTTGTTCTAGCAAATCATTTTTGTAGAGAAGCTGGTAGTAGTCACGGTGCAGGCTCTTACCAAAGGTTTGCGTGACGATACTGAATAGGAGCAGCGACAAGGCTATGGTATACGCGCTGGCAGTACCCATGCTCACCAGCACAATGACTTGCGGCCAAATCATGATATTGACGTAGGTGATAAACAAGGGGTTGTGGGGCGCAAGGCTAGTGGTCGTGCCAACACACAGCATCAACAGTGGCATTAACATCAGCGTTCCTTGCTCCGCCAGCCCGACATGAACCAACCCCCACGCGGTGAACAGCGCCCAAACACTGACGGAAACGATCAGATTAATGCTAAGCAGCAGTCGTGCTCTATCGGGGCGTGCCTTGTAGTGGACAGGGAATCGTTTCAATAATACAAAGCGTATGCTGCCTAAAATCAGCATTAACAAACCTATACCGTAAACGAGGGTAGGGTTGTGCTGCACAATATCCGTCCCCAACACCACCACAACCCAACTAATCATGTAGGGGAACACGCCATTGATCGAGCGGCGGCTTAGATCATAGTCGCTTTGGATGCGCATGGCGGCTGATACAGGGACGTTTCCTACGGATACAGAATTCACACGATTTCCGATTTGTTTTTATGATGAGTGGTAGTGACGTTACCGCATTGCGGCTTAAGGTCAAGTCAAATCCGCCAGTAGGTAGCGAATCCGGGGGATGGCTGGTAAGCTCTTTACCTTGACACAAAATCAAGAGCGCCGGACATGCATTACCCCACCATTGAAGATTTCATCGGCAACACCCCACTAGTACGGCTGCAACGCTTGCCGGGGCAAACCACCAATACGATTCTGGTCAAACTGGAAGGCAATAACCCCGCTGGTTCTGTCAAAGACCGACCGGCATTGAGCATGATTCAGCGAGCGGAAGCGCGTGGTGATATTCAACCGGGTGATACGCTGATCGAAGCCACCAGTGGTAATACCGGGATTGCGCTGGCAATGGCAGCGGCGATCAAGGGTTATAAAATGATCTTGATCATGCCCGAAACCATGAGTGCCGAACGCCGCGCTTCCATGAAAGCCTACGGCGCGGAACTGATCCTTGTCAGCAAAGAGGCGAGCATGGAGGGAGCGCGTGACCTTGCTATCCAAATGGATCGTGACGGCAAAGGTAAGTTGTTGAATCAGTTTGCCAACGAAGACAATCCGCTGGCGCACTTCCATTCCACTGGGCCGGAAATCTGGCGTGATACCCACGGGCAAGTGACGCATTTTGTCAGTAGCATGGGTACGACCGGAACGATTATGGGTACGGGGCGTTTCCTCAAGTCCAAGAATCCTGATGTGCAAATTGTGGGAGTGCAACCGGCGACGCAAACCGACCAGATTCCGGGGATTCGGCGTTGGACACCGGAGTATTTGCCGGAAATTTTCCACCGCAATGAGGTTGATCGCGAAATGGACATGAGTCAGCCGGAGGCGGAAGACACCATGCGGCGCTTGGCTTCGGAAGAGGGGATTTTCTGCGGGGTATCGTCCGGCGGGTCAGTGGCAGCGGCGTTGAGGCTTTCTAAAGAAGTCGAGAATGCCACCATTGTGGCGATTATTTGTGATCGGGGCGACCGTTACATTTCCACTGGCGTATTTCCGGCATAGGCACTGATGGATTATTCAACCCTTCTTTTCACCGCGTGGCACAAACTGTGATTTTGCTGGCGGCGGTGGCGAGTCATATGCAGGCGCGTCCACCAGCTTGACGTACTCATGGTGTGATAGGGGGGGCCACTTATCCTCAATCCTCAAGTTCAGATTTACGGGGGGTAATCAACCGTTTGCAGTTAACACCCGAAACCCAGCCTGATCAAAATGCTTGTCAAATGCCAAAGCGGTGGTGAGCTTCATTTCACGCATGACAACGAATGACAGACAATCGACCATTCCCCATTCTTTATCCTTGTAGCGTTGGTACAGATCAAAAGCGTCCTTGAACAGCAAGGGGTTCATGTGGATCAAAGTCACATCCTCTGCTTCCTGAAAGTGCTGGATGATTTCGACAGCCTGTGTTTTGAAGCTACGGGAAAGGGCGTTGCCTACTTCCAGCAGGACTGCATCGGTTGTTACCAGTGGGTGCCCAACAAAATACGGTTCGAGTTGCAGGGCTTCATCGTGATGCTGGTCATTGGCGTTGATGTACGCAAGTACGTAGCCCGTATCGACAAATAAAGGTTCAACCATGTGTTTGCCCCAACACGTAAGCATCGTGGTTTTCGGACAAGTCGGGGGCTGCGTGGATTTTTTCGATGGTACGCAGGCGTTCCAGTAGTGTTTTGGGTTTGGGCGTTGCTGGGGATGCTTCATTGGCAGGCAGCAAGATAACCCGCACGGATAAACCTTCCCATTGTTGACGGTACATTTCTGGTATCAACAACATGCCGCTGTGTGGGGTGGCATTGAATTCAATGGCTTGCATGGTGTTCTCCTGATTTTTGCGTATAGCGGGATTCTAGCATGGAAAGCGTGGTGTCCTCACCCTCCCGCATACGGCTCTATCCAGCCATCTTCACCGGGGGCAGTCAAATCTGGGCAGGTTTTCTGGTAGGGCAACATCCTGCAATTTGCTACAATGGCTGTACTGCACCAACCGCCTGAATAAAGTATTCATTCCCATGAAACGCACCATCGAAATAGATTGCCTGCCCGAATTAAGGAGCTCACCCATGTTGAGTCAAACTGAAAAACTGCTCCGTTTCCGGCAAATTCGCCGCCGTAACTACCGTGCCAGTTTGCGGCTGGAAGGGTTTGCGCCATCAAGCCAAACGCATTTGGACGAACAAGCCCCTCTGCTTTCCCCGCAAGACATTGAAAGCCGCATTGCCCAAATCAAGGCAAGGTATGTCGGATAAATACGGTGTCAGCCAAGACCCGGACTGTTACCCGAACAGTTCAGTACTGGTCAATAAACTCAAGATCCGTGATGCGCAGGAGTTGGAAGCTGTTGAAGCTGAGTTGACCCAACTTCGCAGCGAATCCTTCGAACCGGATTTTGCCGCGTTTGATTTGGGTGCGTTGGCGGCGATTCATCGGCATTTGTTTCAGGACATTTATCCGTGGGCGGGGCAACTCCGCACGGTGGACATCAGCAAAGGCACTACCCGTTTTTGTTCTGCCCAGTACATCCAGAAAGAGGCTGACCGCTTGCTTGCCCGTTTGCAGAATGAGCAATGGTTGGAAGGGCTGGCGTTGACTGAGTTTGTTGCCAGGATTGCGAATTATTATTGCGAACTGAATGTGATCCATCCGTTCAGGGAAGGCAACGGGCGTACCCAACGCCTGTTTTTCGAGGCGATTGCGCTCAATGCGGGGTATGAGGTGGATTGGTCACAAGTGAACCGGGATGAATGGCTGGATGCCAACATCCGGGGGTATTTTGCTGATCTTGCGCCATTGCAGGCAATCTTTGCGCGGATTGTCAGCAGTTTGTAGAGCCGCTTCACTCTCCCGCATACGGTTCTACCCAGCCCTCTTCGCCGGGGGCTAGCAAATCCGGGCAGTTTTTGGTAGGGAACAATTCGCTTAAGGGTTTGTTGAAGCGTTAAATGTGAATTAAGGGCAAACAACCAGCCATAGTGAAAGCCATTATCATACGGGAACTTTCTACTTTTCTCGGATGCACTGGACTCTCACTATGGACTGGCAAGATCAATTGATAGCGATTTATCTGTACCTTTGCAAGCAATATAAAGCGGATCTTTGGGCGTGTGTACAGCGTTTCTCTCCCCATGTTGAATTACAACTGACGGATGAGGAAGTCATTACGCTGTACTGGTTTGGCTTGCTGGACGGTCATCGCACCATTAAACAGATTCATACTTATGCCGATCGCCATTGACGGGACTGGTTCCCCGCGTTGCCGAGTTATCCTGCTTATGTGATGCGCCTGAACCGTTTGGCTGACCTGTTCGCCCCGCTATTGGAGCGCATTCAGTCTGAGGTTCCTCCAACGGATGGAAAACTGCTAGTGGACTCTTTCCCCGTTGCGTTGGCAAGACAGGGGCATCGCTTCAAAGCTTGTGTCGCTGCCAATATTGCTGATCATGGCTACTGTGCGACGAAAAAACTGTATTTTTATGGGGTACGTGTTCATGTCATTGGACGTAAACAAGCGGGAACGTTGCCCACACCCGAATACATCGGTTTGCTGCCTGCCAGCGCACCGGATGGCAAAGTGTTTGACCAAATCAGACCTGTTCTGAAGCAGGAGGAAGTCTTCGGTGACAAAGCGTATCAGCGACCGGATGCTGCCGATGTTGAACAATTCCAGCAACTGACCGTGCTCACACCGGTCAAAAAGAAAAAGGGACAACGCTATCTGGATGCCGATGAGCAATGGCTGTCAACCGCTGTGTCACAAGTACGCCAACCGATTGAAACGCTGTTTGCCTCAAATGTACGTTCATACCAAGGATTGCTCGTTCATGTATTTGGACGATTAGCTGCGGCCCTGTTTTTCTGGAATCAGCTACGAAAATGCCCTTAATTCACATTTAAGCGCTTGTCTTTGTTTGTCCTCACAGGCTTGGGAATCTCTAAAAACCCCCTGAACCCCGTACAAATGTGAGAAAATACCCATCCGAGCCAACGACCCCGTTACTAGCCATGCCCAAGAAAAGTGCCATCAAAACCAGCCTGTTTGCCGCCGAAGAGCGTGAACAGAAACTCAACCGCAAGGGCGACCTGCTGTCCACGCTGAACCAGCACGTCAACTTTGTCGCCTTGGCAGCAGAAATCGACCACATCGCCCCACGCCCCAGTGACAAGCGAGGAGGCCCTCCGCCCTACCCAACGGAATTGATGGTACGGGTCTTTGTGTTGCAACACCTGTACAACCTGTCGGACGAGGCATTGGAATACCAGTTGCTTGACCGGCTGTCGTTCCAACGCTTCTGTGGTCTGCGGCATTCCAGCACGATCCCGGATGCCAATACCTTGTGGGTGTTCCGTGAACGGATCAGCGCGGCAGGTGGCGCGGATGCCCTGTTTGATGCCGTCCAACGGCAGTTACAACAACACGGTTTTATTGCCCGTGGTGGTCAAATCGTCGATGCCACGCTGGTGGAAGCCCCTAAACAACATTTCCACAAAGAAGAAAAAGTGCTGTTGGAACAAGCGGCAACACCGAAGGACTGGACACCTGCGCAACGTCGCCAAAAGGATACGGAAGCAAGCTGGACGAAGAAACACGGTAAAAGCTACCACGGCTACAAACTCAGCATCAGTGCCGACCGGAAATACAAACTCATCCGCAAACGCCACATCAGCACGGCCAAAGAGCATGACACCAACCATTTTGAAGCGGTGCTTGACCAAGCCAACACCAGCCGTGACGTATGGGCGGACAAAGGTTACGAAGACCAATCCCGTGAACAACGCCTCAACCAAAGTAGCTGGCGGTTACACATCCAGCACAAAGCCAAGAAAGGCAAGCCGCAATCCGACTGCCAGAAACGCCGCAACACCCGCATCGCCAGACCTCGCGCACGGGTTGAGTATGTGTTTGGGTCAATCTGTGCGATGGGTGGCAAAGCCATCCGTAGCATTGGGTTGGCACGGGCAGTATTCGGCCTCAGCATCAAAACAACCGTATATAACCTGCGGCGGCTTTGTTCGCTCAAAGCAAGCGGAGTTGTGCCTATTTGAGGGGAAATCCCCGAAAAAGCCGCAAAAATGCGGGAAAACAACCTGAAAATTGAGATGGATTGCTGTTTTTTAACAAAATGCCGATAGGCCAACGCTAACCACTGCAATATGCCGGGTTTTTAGAGGTTTCCGCTTGTTTGTCTGCTTCGCGTTTATAGGCACAGCGTTCTTCGAGGAAACGTACCACCTGACCCAGTTTGGTTTCATCCGGGTTTGGTGCATCTAGTAACGGGCGCAACTTGCGGGTTTCGTCCGTCCAAGTGATGTGATAACCCAGTTCAGGAAACAGGGATGAGGTACAGATTTAATCTGCAATTCATCGCGCTGCATTTCCCAGATAAAGCGCAGTGTAGCAGACACCGCAGCCGGGTCGAAGTCGTAAATCAGGCGGAAAATCGGGCTATCCAGTTTCCACAACCGAACGGTCTTATCTTCTGAACCACTGGCGATCACTTTGCCATCCGGGCTGTACGCCACTGACCGAATAGGGGCAGTATGACCTTGCAGGGTTTTCAGAGTGTCACCGCTGCTCGCATCCCACAGGCGCATGGTCTTATCCCCTGAACCGGAGGCGATCATCTTGCTATCCGGGCTGTATGCCAGTGTCGATACATAATTCGTGTGACCGCTGAGCGTGTTCAACATCTGACCCGTCGCTGCATTCCACAGGCGTATAGTCTTATCCCCTGAACCGGAGGCGATCACCTTGCCATCCGGGCTGTACGCCAGTGCCGACACTCCCAAGCTGTGACCGCTGAGCGTGTTCAACACCTGACCCGTTGCCGCATCCCACAGGCGCACGGTCATATCTCCTGAACCGGAGGCGATTACCTTGCCATCCGGGCTGTACGCCAGTGCCGACACTCCCAAACTGTGACCGCTGAGCGTTTTCATTTCCTTGCCCGTCGCTGCATCCCACAGGCGCATAGTCTTATCCTCTGAGCCGGAGGCGATCACCTTGCCATCCGGGCTGTATACCAGTTCGCTGATAGCACCGATATTGAGTGAGGGGATTTGCTTGCGTTCCGTTGATAAATCCTGTTCACGAATGGCGCTCAAATGCCCCAAGGTGGCAGGCAGCACTGCCTCTTTACCTTCAGACACTGCCTGTGCGGCAGCATCCAGCCCGTACAACCAAGCAGTGCGCATTTGCATAGGATCGGCAAGCGCTTCACCCCGGATGACCTTATCGGGGATAAGCTGAAATACCTTTTCTTCAAATACTTTGGCGAGGTTATAATTCGCCTCCAATGTTCGTTGTTCTGCCTCTTCCTTCTGCTGAACGGCTAATTCCCGCTGCTGCTCCTTCTCATTCGCCTGCCATAGTGTTGTTAGTATCCCCACCAAAAACACTCCAATAAATGCGACTATTGCCGTCCATTGCAGGTGCTGCCTCCGCTTCGCCGCTTTCGCACTCGCCGTAATAAATCCGCGCTCATCTGCGCCAATCAACAGGGAATCCGGGTATTGCTCTAAGACCTGATGCGCTTCTGCCAGCCGTTTTTCCCGTAACAGGCTGCCGCTGACACCGTTTCTCCATGCGGTAATGCTGTCTTCCAAACGAAGTCGCCAGCTTTTGATTTCACGGTTGCTTTCCAGCCAGCCCCGTAACCGCTGCCAATCGCGGATCAGGGCTTCATGCGCTACGGTGATGGTAGCTTGCCCGTGGTCGTCGTGGTCTTGGGTCAGCAGCCGTTCGTGTGTGACCAGTTGCGCCAGCAGCGCATCAAGGGCTGCGGTGTAAGGAGCTTCCGCATGGCAAACCTCACTGATACCGAAATCCGCCTCAATCGGATTACCGCTTTGATTGCCAGTTTGAGCGAAGTGCAGGCCGAGCGTTTCATCAGCCTAATTTTTGCGTGAGCCGTTTGATTAAACCCAATGGCGGCAGAAACTTTAGGAGGATACCGGGCTTGAAACGTTGAGCCGAATGACTGGATCAGTGCTTGCTGTGGGCGGTATCGAACAATTCTGACAAGGAAGATAAAAGCTAATACTATGTGTTATACTAGTCTTGCGAACAGTTAACACGGACACTCAGTCTTCATGCGAATCTTCAAAAACACATGGTTCACCCGTTTTGCCAAACGCGAAAAAATCAGTGATGACGCATTGTGCAAAGCTATCGCTGAAGCAGAGCGGGGAGTTGTCGCCGCTGACCTTGGTGGGCATATAATCAAGCAACGGGTTGCCCGTCCCGGACAAGGTAAATCGGGTGGATACCGTACCATTGTCATTTTTCAGCAAGGCGACAAGTCATTCTTTGTGTATGGTTTCGCCAAGAGTGACCGGGCAAATATTGATAAAGCAGAACTGGAAGCGTTCCGACAAGCAGCAGTACATTTGCTGGCACTGGATGAAGAGCAATTGGAGACGTTGTTGGAAAACGGCGCATTAACCGAGGTGACACCATGAAAGATGAGCAACATTACAAATCTGATGCATTTGCAGCGATTCATGAAACGATGGATGCGCTTTATCAGGTGGGGGCTATCAACAAAAAAACCATGCGGGAGTTTGATGCTGCTTGTTTAGCACCTATCAGTGACATGCCCCCTCAAACCATTCGTGAATTGCGGGAACGGGAGCATGTGTCACAACCTGTGTTTGCAGCTTATTTGAATATCTCCCGTAATCTGGTTTCAGACTGGGAACGGGGGGTAAAAAAACCCGGTGGGCCAGCTTTGCGTCTGCTGGGGATTGTGCAGAAGCATGGTTTAACGGCGTTGATTTGATACAACCTAACCCCGAATTCAATGGATTACATTGAAATTCATCCATCGTTACCGCTACGCTTTCTTATAAATGGCGGCGTAGCATCATAACCAGCCAATCAACCAAGCTGGAACAAACCGCCCCAACTCCAGCGGATACCACTCATTTGCCAGATACAGCACAAATGAATAGCCTAGCAGGATAAAACTCACCACTCTTGCCGTATGCCAGCGTTCCAAACGGTGGGCGCGTTGCAAAAATAGATTCCGCCGTTCTTTTGTTAGTCCATCCAGAGCATCTTCTTCTTCAAGTACTTTTTTGTGCATGATTTGAAGTCGATCAGATAGCCACCACATGATTATGCTGAGTCCGCAGACCAGCCATAAAGCCCAATGGCGTAAACCCGGTGGCGGAGGTGCAATGGTTAATAGTTTATCCAGCAACTTGGAAAGAGTATCGCCACCTAATTCTGCCCAAGATTTAATGTCTTCTGGTGAAAAGTATCCTGAACTCAGCCATAACATCACGACAACCGCTAATAATGGCAACCATTTTCCCAATCCATTTATCCGAATGGCGGCAATATCACGCACTTCCCCTAAACCATCTCCTTATACACAAGTTCCCAAGCTGATGTAAGATAAGCAATTTTCACTCATGAACTGGTCATCTACCGAACTCACCGATCTTGATTTGGGAGACAAGCGTCTCGAAACACGAGCCGCTCATATCCTCAAAGCCATGCTGAAAGCCCCCCAGTCCAGCATCCCTAAGGCTTGCCAAAGTTGGTCAAGCACCTTGGCGACGTACCGTTTCTTCTGGAATGAAGCGGTGAGCCATGATGCTTTGATGGCATCCCACTTTGAAGCGACAGAGTGCCGAATTCGTCAACAAGATTCGCGGATTATCCTGTGTATTCAAGATACGACCGAACTGGACTTCAATGGACAGGAAACCGAGGGTTTAGGGCGGTTATCCTACGACAAGCAACGCGGGATGTACCTGCATCCGACCTTGTGTATCACCCCAGAACGTTTGCCGTTGGGCATCACCGATACGTGGATGTGGTCACGGGGATTGAGCAAAGCTGCCGACCAAGCCAACCCCAGCATCAAAGAAAGCCGCCGTTGGATTGAAGGGTATGAGCGAGTAGCCGAACTGGCGGCACGCTGCCCTGAACACCGCCTCATCTATGCGGGCGACCGTGAAAGCGACTTTTACGACTTACTCAAACGGGCGCAAGCCTTGGATTACCCGGCTGACCTGCTGATACGGGCGCAACATAACCGCGCCTTGGGGGATGACCTCAAACTGTGGGACGCCATTGATCAACAAAAGGCGTTGACCCGTATCACCTTTACCAAACCGCGCAAGCAGGGTGAAAAGCCCCGTAAAGTGGTACAAGAAATCAAGGTGTTACGTTATACCTTGCGTCCCAAGAGTAAGCATCCGATGCTATTAACCTTAGTTCAAGCCAAAGAAATCAACCCACCCGCCGGAAAATCGCCCCTCATTTGGCGTTTAGTCACCAACCGTTGTGTGGAGACCGCTGATGCTGCCTGTGAACTCATCGACTGGTATCGAGCGCGTTGGGAAATCGAAATGTTTTTTGATGTCCTGAAAGTTGGTTGTCGCATCGAAAAACTGCAACTGGACACCAAAGAGCGCATCGAAAAAGCCCTCGCGCTCTACATCATGGTGGCCTGGCGGATTATGTTTCTGATGCGCTTGGGGCGTACCTGCCCAGAACTTCCGGCTGATCTGGTGTTTGACCCGCTGGAATGGAAAGTATCCTTCCGGCTCGGCAAAAAAGCACTACCCGATGGCATACCCACCCTTAATCAAGTGATCCGCAATCTGGCAGAACTGGGGGGCTTTTTGGGCAGAAAATCCGATGGCGAACCGGGGGCTAAAAGTATCTGGCTTGGCTACTCAAGGGTGCTGGACTGCATTTATGGCATTCAGATGGCTAGTGAGTTGGGAATGGATTGATTTGTGTATAAGGAGATGCCCCTAAACTCTTCTCCTCAAACGGTGAACGCAACAGCAACGCCAGCGGAAACCACAGCCACAACGTCGCCTTCAAACTCCACCGCCACATCATCGCAGGCAGATACAAAACCGGTGGAAAAAAGAGGACATTAATCCAACGGTCTTCATCCTTGTGGGAGTGTATCTGGCTGAAATAACCACGGATGGTTAGGTTATCAGCGTCAACCTCCGTAGCACCGGGCAACAATTCTGGCAAATGGGTAAAGTCCACCACAGCAACTGTTTCCCGCCAATTATTCGCCAGATGCCTTAAGCCCGCAACAGGACGTAAGCCAGTGGCAACAATACGGATGAATAAGCTACGCAGCCAAATACCAAACTCCACTGCAAAAACCGCTATCACAAACGCCATCACCCACGCAGCAAAAAAATCCGCCGACGCAAATGCAAACGCCATCGCACCTACAAGCACAAGCATCAATACCCCCGCACCTGCTCCTGTAAACTTCCCCGTATTTATATCCATAAACACAATATCAACTGCAACTGCCCCAGTACTCGCTCCTACCCCTAACGCAAAAGCTCGCCAGAATAGTTCTGAATACTCATGACCGGGCAGCCATAAGACCGCCAACCACCACGTCAACAGACCTATGGTAATGGGTACGGCAATGATGAACATCTTTTTAGTGGTAGAAAGGTCACTCCATTTTTTATCCCGTTTTTCCCAATAGCTGCGAAACCATTTCACGCCTAAAGCTTTGGATTCGGGGGAGCGGAGCAGGATGATGGGTGCGGCGACCGCGCTGATGAGTAACCACCATTGATGCTCGAAGTGGAAGGCAAGCCAGCCGTACAAGCCGAGAGCGAAGAAGGTTTCGAGTACGGACAGCACCGATATTTGTCCAGCAGCGATGGATTCGTCGGTGGAATGCCTAACCCAGCCACGGGCAGGCTTGCGCAGTGAGGACGACTCCCGCACTACTTCACCATTGAGCTGTGTCAGCGTGAACGGGGTATCACTCCAACGGCACAACACCTGTTGCGGTAAGTTATGGCGTTGTTGCTCAAGTTCATTGATGAAATGTTTTACCTGAATTTCCTGACAGTCTGCACTGGGAGTCAACGCCTTGCACAGTATATCCGTCAGCAAGCTATTCCCATCCGCTCTAGCAAGTGCTTCACCCTCCGCATGTGAAGCCGCCACCACACAAAAACCCCTTTCACCCAAATCGGTAAATTTCAACACCTCGCCACTGTGGCAACAGTCTAACCAGATGCAGACATTCTTTACCGCACTCGTCTTTACTAACTCCGCCAGCCACGGTATAGCGATTGCCAAACGCTCATCGCTAGTGGACAGATAGACCACTTGCCCCCGCTCACTGACCCCATGCCCAGAAAAATAGAATACCGCCAAATCCACCTCTTCATCGGTGGATGGACTCAACACTTCGCATAATTTGGCTTGCAAGTCGTGCGCATAGACTTTGCCAGAACTGCCCACCTCGCCATCCGCTAACGGCAATGGATACAGCATGTCAAAATCACCGTATTCGGATAACACCTTGTAAACCCGTTGGGCATCGTTTACGGGCGCAGAAAGGCTATGCAGCCCAGTACGGGATTCATACTGGCTGACACCAACAATTAGGGCGATACGGCGCGACATAAGCGAGTTCTCTGTAGCAGCAAACGCCCCTATGGTAGTATGAAAACTCCACACGACAAAAGGTAAACCGCATGGCAACGCTGAAAGCAATGGAACTGGAAAACGGGCAATGGGTATACGTGCAAGTGAATGAAAACATCACCTTTGCCGATACCCCAGCCGAAACACAACCCGTCACACGCGGCGGCGGTTTTGAACGCAAAGGCGACACCACCAGAGGTTTGGCAACCCAAGCCCATAAAGCCGTAGACAAACTCGGCGATGTAATCCGCGCCATGTCCGACACTGCCGCCAAAGCCCTGCAAGATTCCGCCTTCGGCAATGTGGACAAGGTAACGCTGGAGTTCGGCATTACCCTTGGTGGTGAAGCTGGCATTCCCTTCATCACCAGTGGCAAAGCCGAAGGCTCAGTCAATGTGACCGTGGAGTTTTCCCCGAAGAAAGACGCATAATTGCTGACATGATCACCCCCGCCGACATCCGCACCAAAGCCCAAAAACTCTGGGACAGCGGGCGCATCCTACAAGACGCATGGGCAGCGGGCGAGCTGTTCCCGTGGGAAATCCCCTTCCGCAAGCCAAACGCCAGCGCACAGATGGAACAGTTCGCCCAAGTGCGCGGCTGGATCACCACCCTCAAACAAGCCAGCGTTGAGGCAAAAGGCTACGGCTACCGCATCAGCTACCGCGAAGTGCAACACCGCCAACTCGGCGCACAACTGTTGCCGGATACAATCAGCTTCGACACCCGCGATGACTTGCTGCGCTTCATCCAGAAAAAACAGGCATTCCCAACCCTGTACCAAACCGGGCTAGAAACCGCCGCCGAATTCCCAGTCCTACGCGCATGGCTGCTGAAATACCCCACCAAACTGATGGAACACGCATCAGTCTGGTCTGCCTTACTCGCAGTATGCCGCTATTTCCTGCACCATCCGCGCCCTGAGCGTTACCTGCGCGAACTCGATATTCCCGGCGTGGACAGCAAATTCATCGGGCAACACAAAGCCATTTTGAGCGAATTGCTGGATGCCGTGCTGCCAGAATCAGCCATCGACCCCGATAGTACGGGGCTGCGCCAATACGGTTTCGAGCGCCGTTATGGCTTGAAATACGACGAACCGCTGTTACGCCTGCGCTTGCTGGATACCGCCCTCAGCCCCGTTGCAGGCATAACCGATGTTAGCCTGCCGTTATCGCAACTGGCGCAATGGGAAATCCCTTGCCAGCGCGTGTTTGTCACCGAAAACAAAACCAACGGCCTGAGTTTTCCCGACAACGCGCAAGCCATCGTGATTTTCGGCCTTGGCTACGGCGTGGATGCTTTGGCAGAAATCCCTTGGCTGCATACCCGTCCGCTGATTTACTGGGGCGACCTCGACACCCACGGCTTCTCGATCCTGTCGCGGATGCGCCGCCATTTTCCGCACACCCAATCCCTGCTGATGGATACGCAAACCTTGCAGCAATACGCGCATTTATGCGTCGAAGAGCCGGAAAACGCCCGCTGTGCTGATATACTCCAGCATTTGCAGCCGGAAGAAGTCGCCGTTTACCAGCACTTGCAACAAACCCACCAGCGGCTGGAACAGGAACGCATCCCGATGGCTTATCTCCAACAACAATTGACCCAGTTGACACATGACTTCGATATTTGACGAACAAAAATTTCTCCAGCTCACCGAAAGCACCCAGCAGTTGCTGGAATTCATGTCCATTATCTATGCACCGATAGCGGCTACGCCGTTGTCAAAACTTTCCCCAGTGGCGGTGGATGTCAAAGTATTACGCCCCTTGTTGAACGATCTGGTCAACCTCGGTTTTCTGACGGTCAATAGCGTTAATTATTACGCTTGTGTGGATGAAATTCGTGACGAATTGACCCGTCGTAGCTTGCGTGAAGGGCGTTTTGTCAACTGGGCAAACATCGTCGTGGAAAATCTCAGTCCCGAAGCCCCGCGTCATGCCTATGCTCATGAGTTCTGGGCAGATGTGAACCATGCCTTGCGTGATTTACGTCTACAGGTATTGCTGGGAAATAATGGTCAATGGCTGGCGAAACTGCTGGAACATGCCAACCGACAGTACGCGAGTAACGCAAAATTTCGCCCACATCCGTGGTTCACGCTGTGGGGAAACACGCTTGATCCCGCGTGGCTACCGTTTATTCCTGAAACCATTTTCCTGCAATTTATCGCCCCGATTTATTTATCAGTGGCTGACAAGAATAACGAGAATGCCAGCCCACTTTGGGCGCATTGCCAGCAACTGCTGCAAGCCGAACAGATGGATACCAGCGCACTCTGGACAGTGTTTGGTGGCACGTATTATTGGCAATTGTTCCAGCGCCAACAATGGGCAAGCCCTTTAGCGGCACAACCGCCAGCCGATAGCGGGGTGCGTTTGGAATACTGGCATCTGTTTGCTTCGGCGCAAGCACTTTCCCAAGGCAAGCGCGATGAAGCTATCAGTCTGTATCAAACGGGATTGAAACTGCTACGCAAGCGTCAAAACAGCCGCAAGGCGTTGTACGGCACACCATTGGAAGTCGTGTATGTCCTCGCGCTCTTGCTGGATGGCTCAGATAAATCTATCAAAGAAGTTCCGGCCTATTTCAGAGAGTTTAGCGCACATAATGAAAGCTATCAGGCACTTGCGTATTTTGCCAATTCGCGCCTGCTGGGTAAGTCGGAGGCACTGGATAATGACGTGGAAGCTTGGCAACAAACGCCGCTATCCTTCCTGTTTGCTTTGATCGTGCGCCATTGGTTAGAGCAAACCATCCCCAGCGCATGGTTAGAAACGGCTGTTATTCGCTATCAGCAGATGGTCAGCATTGGCTATACATGGTTGGCAAACGAATACGCCGCCGCATTAGCGCAACTGCTACCCAGCAAAGATAAACGCAAGTCTTACTATGTCGATTTATCTGCTGCCGCGCGCACCGAGGCAGGCACACAACCGCTGATTACCCTGTACCAACCCCAACCCGTGTGGGAACGTACCTTGCTGGCTTTGCAGCGTCTGGGTGCAACAGCCCCCAGCAAGTCTGCCGGAACTGCCAAAGTCGGCGCGGAACGGGTCATCTGGGAATTAAGCAAGCAAAAATACGCTTCCCAAACCGATTATTCCATGCATCCGACCTTACAAAAAGCCACCAAAGCGGGCTGGTCGGCGGGGCGCAATATCGCTCTGAAACGCCTGGCCACCGAACCGGAAACCGTTGCTGCGTTGACTGATGAAGACCGCCGACTTTGCCAAAGCATCCACCTTTACAGCTATGGCTATTACGAAAAAAGCTACGAACTGCACATTGCTAATGCGTGGCAGCACCTGATCGGGCATCCGCGTGTATTCTGGGTAGGAGCGACGAATTCCCCGCTCGACATCCAGCAAGGTCGTGAAGAGCTGCAAATCCTTAAGGAAAAGGGCAAGCTACGCATCAAGCTATTCCCCGAATTACCGCATCCCAGCGACGCATACAAAGCCGACAGCTATTTTGTGGTGGAAGAAACCACTCTGCAACTCAAGCTCTATAAACTCACCGCCAGCGTGTTGCAATTGCACAGCATTTTGGGCAAGTCCGGCTTGCTTGTCCCCAACGAAGCGGAAGCGACTGTCCGCCAAACCCTGTCTGCACTTGCGCCGTTGATCACCATTCAGTCCGACATTGCAGGCATGGATAACGCTGAAACGGTCGAAGCCGATCCGCGTTTGCACATCCACCTATTGCCGTGGGGCGAAGGCTTGCGAATGCTGATGCGTGTGCAACCCTTCGGCAACATTGGCCCAATCTTTCCACCGGGCAGTGGGCGCAGCAATGCCATGACCGAAGTTGACCGCAAGCTGCTCAAAACCACCCGCAACCTCAAGCAAGAGCGCAAACAGGCGGACGCTCTGCTACAAGATTGCCCCGCCTTATCCACTTGGGAAGACTCCAGCGATGACCTGCTGTTGGATGACCCCGAACAATGCCTCGAAGCCCTGCAACAACTCCATGCCCTCAGCGACAAGGTAACCCTGGCATGGCCGGAAGGCGAAAAGCTGCGCATTACCCAGCAAGTCAGCGGCAACAACCTCTCGCTCAAGATCAAGCAGTCCGGCGACTGGTTTGACATCGACGGCAAGTTGTACGTTGATGAAAACCTTGTGTTGACCTTGCGCCAATTGCTCGATCTCAGCCAAACCGCGAAAGGGCGTTTCGTGCAACTGGCAGATGGGCAATTCCTCACCCTGACGCGCCAGTTCCAGAAAAAGCTTGATACCTTACGCGCCTATGCGGAAACCTCCGGCAAACAGGGTTTGAAAGTCGGCGCACTCGCAGGTATGGCGCTGGAAGATTTCATCGACGAAGCAGGCAAACTTGAAACCGATAAACACTGGAAAGCACAAGTCACCAAGCTGAAAAACGTGCGTAATAGCCAGCCAGTCGTGCCTGCCAATTTGCAGGCGGATTTGCGCGACTACCAGACGGAGGGTTTCCGCTGGATGATGCGTTTGGCGGAATGGGGTGTGGGCGGTTGTCTGGCAGATGACATGGGTTTGGGCAAAACTGTGCAGACGCTGGGTCTGCTGCTGGCGCGTGCCGACAAGGGCGCGGCGTTGGTGGTTGCCCCCGTATCGGTGTGCAATAACTGGTACAGCGAATGCCAACGTTTTGCCCCGTCGTTGCGTCCGGTGTTTTATCGCGGTAAAGACCGCCAAGCCTTGCTGGATGATTTGCAGCCGCATGACCTGTTGATTGCCAGCTACGGGCTGTTGCAGCAAGACACGGAGGCTTTCCAAGCGATTCGTTGGACAACGATTGTGCTGGATGAAGCGCAAGCCATTAAGAACGCCAACACCAAACGCACCCAAGCTGCTTACCAATTGCAGGGCGATTTCCGGCTTGTCACCACGGGTACGCCGATTGAAAACCATCTGGGTGAATTGTGGAGTTTGTTCCGTTTCCTCAATCCGGGGCTGTTGTTCTCGCAGCAAAAGTTCGGCGAACGCTTCCAAACCCCGATTGAACGCGACCAAGACGACAAGAGCCGCCACGCGCTGAAAAAATTGGTACAGCCCTTCATGTTGCGCCGTACCAAAAATCAGGTATTGCAGGAATTGCCGCCGCGCACGGAAATTACCCTCTCTGTGAGCTTGAGTGATGCGGAAATGGCTTTGTACGAAGCCTTGCGCCAACAAGCTTTGGAGCGCCTTAGCGAAGAAACCGCCGAGGGTGAAAACAAGCATTTGCAAGTATTGGCAGAAATTACCCGTTTGCGTCTGGCGGCGTGCCATCCGCAACTGGCGATGCCGGGAAGTGCTTTGCCGTCCAGCAAATTGCAGGCATTCGGCGAATTGGTGCTGGAATTGCGCGAAAATCAGCACAAAGCACTCGTATTCAGTCAGTTCGTCAAACATTTAACGTTGTTGCGCGAATGGCTGGACGGGCAGGGCATCCACTACCAATATTTGGACGGCTCGACTCCGATGGAACAGCGCAAGGAGCGGGTCGATGCGTTCCAGCATGGCGAAGGCGACATTTTCCTGATCAGCCTCAAGGCGGGCGGGTTTGGCTTGAATCTTACGGCGGCGGATTACGTGATTCACATGGATCCGTGGTGGAACCCGGCGGTGGAAGATCAGGCATCCGACCGTGCACACCGCATTGGACAACAACGCCCCGTGACGGTGTACCGCTTGGTGGCGGAAAACACGATTGAAGAAAAAATTGTTAAACTGCACGCCCTCAAGCGCGATTTGGCGGACAGTTTGCTGGAAGGCTCAGATGTGAGCGGCAAGTTGTCGGCGAAGGATATGCTTGAAATGATTCGTGGCGGCGTATGAATAGTTACCAAAGGATATTAAATTGAACACTTTAGTTTTCGACATCGAAACCATCCCCGACATTGAAGGCGGGCGCAAACTCTACGACCTTGGCGACCTCGACGCTGACGGCATCGCCAAAGCCATGTACCACCTGCGTTTCCAGAAAACCGGCACGGAGTTTCTGGCACATCACCTGCACAAAATCGTCGCCATTTCAGTGACCTTTCGTGGCAAAGGCGACGACTTCAAAGTCTGGACGCTAGGCGACGAATCCGCCGATGAAAAAGAAATCCTGCAACGCTTCTTCGACGGCATCGACCGCTACACCCCCACCATCGTCTCGTGGAACGGCAGCGGTTTCGACCTGCCTGTGATCCACTACCGCGCCATGAAGCACAAAATTTCTGCCCCACGCTACTGGGACATGGGCGAAGACGACAGCAGTTTCAAGTGGAACAACTACATCAGCCGCTATCACACCCGCCACACCGACTTGATGGATTTGCTGGCACTCTACAGCGGACGCGCCAATGCACCACTGGACGAACTTGCCTCGCTGTTCGGTTTCCCCGGCAAAATGGGCATGAGCGGCGCAAAAGTCTGGGATGCGTATCAGGCAGGCAAACTTGCCGACATCCGCAACTATTGCGAAACCGATGTGCTGAATACCTGGTTGGTTTACCTGCGTTTCCAATTGATGCGCGGGCATATTCTCATCGACAAATACAATAGCGAGTGCGAATTAGTGCGCAAACATTTACAACATTCCGGCAAGGAACATTTACTAGCATTTGAAGCCGCATGGGAGGCGAGCGCATGAGCCGACACAGAAACAGAAAATCCAAGGGTGTGCAAAATAGCCCGCTGATCGAAACCACCATCGAATCCCTCACCCTCGAAGGTCAAGGCGTTGCCCACGTTGACGGCAAAACCGTGTTTATCGATGGTGCATTGCCTGGTGAAACCGTTGAATTCCGCTATACGTCGCACAAGCAAAAGCATGACATCGGCAAGGTCGAAACCATCCTCACGCCGTCGCCGGATCGTGTTGAACCCAAGTGCGAACACTTCGGCGTATGCGGCGCATGTAGCTGGCAACACCTGTCACTGGAAGCGCAAATTAAGCACAAACAACGCGCCATGCTCAGCAACCTCAAACACATCGGCAAAGCCGAGCCAGAAACCGTGTTTGCGCCATTGACCGCTGACGGCTGGGCATACCGCCGCAAAGCCCGCCTTGGTGCAAAATGGGTACGCAAAAAAGACAAGGCGCTCGTCGGCTTCCGCGAAAAAGAAGGCGGTTTTCTCGCCGAACTCAATCGCTGCGAAATCCTGCATCCCAGTATCGGCGAACATTTGCACGACTTCCAAGCGCTGATTGCTAGTTTGGATGCGCGTGAGTCTGTCCCGCAAATCGAAACCGCTGTCGGTGATGGTGATAACGCTACCGCGCTGATTTTCCGCCACATGGAAGATCTTTCCGAGGGCGATACCGCCAAGCTGCTGGCATTTGGCAAGCAGTTCAACTACCAGATATATTTGCAGCCCAAAGGCCCCGAAACTGTTCATTGCATTTACCCTGAAAACCCAGAGTTGTATTACGAACACCCGCAATTCAATACGCGGGTTAATTTCATGCCGCTGGACTTTATTCAAGTCAACCAGCCGCTGAACCGTGCAATGGTGGCGCGTGCGCTGGAATTGCTTGCGCCCGAACCGACCGATACCGTGCTGGATTTGTTTTGTGGCCTAGGCAATTTCACCCTGCCATTGGCACGGATGGCGGCGCAAGTCATCGGCGTGGAAGGCGAACAAACAATGGTAGAACGCGCCCGTGCAGCGGCTCATGCCAATGGCATTATGAATACCGATTACCATGTTTGTAACCTGATGGGTGACAAATTGCAGCACGAACCCTGGTTGAAGAAAAACCGCTACGACAAGATTTTGCTCGACCCACCGCGTGCGGGCGCGAAAGAAGTCATTGCCCATTTTGGCAAGCTCAACGCGGGGCGTATTGTGTATGTGTCGTGTGACCCCGCAACGCTGGCACGGGATACTTACGAGCTGGTGCATGAACACGGCTACCGGCTGGTTGGGGCGGGCGTGATGGATATGTTTCCGCATACCTCGCACGTTGAGTCGATTGCGGTATTTGAAAAATAAGAGAAATAACAAGGGAACTCCCATGCAAGAAGTACAACAACAGCTTGAAACCCTGCGCGAACAACTGCGCTACCACAACCACCGTTACTACGTGCTGGACGACCCGCAAATCCCCGACGTGGAATACGACCGTCTGTTCCGCGAGTTGCAAAGCCTTGAAGCCGCACACCCGGATCTGATAACCCCCGATTCGCCCACGCAGCGTGTCGGGGCAGCACCGCTCACCGAATTTGGCGAAATTAAGCACGTTATCCCGATGCTGTCATTGGGCAACGTGTTCAGCGATGAAGAATTACTGGCGTTCGACAAACGCATCCACGACCGCCTCAAATCCGACGCTGAAACCGAATTCGTTGCCGAACCCAAGCTCGACGGTTTGGCGATCAGCATCCTCTACGAAAACGGCGCATTTACCCGCGCTGCCACCCGTGGCGATGGCGAAACCGGCGAAGATGTGACCCACAATGTGCGTACCATTGCCTCTGTGCCATTGCGGTTGCTGGGCGAAGGTTATCCGGCGGTGTTGGAAGTGCGTGGTGAAATCTACATGCCCAAAGCCGGGTTTGAAGCCTTCAATGCGAAAATGCGGGCCTTGGGCGAAAAAACTTTCGTTAACCCGCGTAATGCCGCAGCAGGCAGTTTGCGCCAACTGGATCCGCGTCTCACTGCACAACGTCCGCTGGATATTTTTTGCTACGCGGTAGGGCAGGTTGATGGAGGCACAGTGTCGGATACGCATTTCGCGATTCTGCAACAATTCCGCGCATGGGGTTTGCGGGTTTGCCCGGATATTCGCATTGTACAGGGGGCGCAAGGCTGTCTGGACTATTTCCGCGAGATTGGCGCACGGCGTAACGGCTTGCCCTATGACATCGACGGCGTGGTCTATAAAGTCAACAGCATTGCCACCCAGCAGGAACTGGGTTTCATCAGCCGTGCACCGCGTTGGGCAATCGCGCATAAATTTCCCGCGCAAGAAGAAATCACCGAACTCGAAGGCGTTGATTTCCAGGTCGGGCGCACCGGCGCACTCACACCCGTGGCACGCCTCAAACCGGTATTCGTCGGTGGCGTGACTGTCAGCAATGCGACCTTGCACAATATGGATGAAATCGAGCGTAAGGATGTGCGTATCGGCGATTTCGTGATCGTGCGCAGGGCAGGGGACGTGATTCCCGAAGTTGCCAGTGTCATCCTCGACCGCCGTCCAGCTGGTGCTGCACCGATTGTGATGCCCACCCATTGCCCTGTGTGCGGTTCAGAGGTGCAACGCCCCGAAGGTGAAGCCGTTGCCCGCTGTAGCGGTGGTTTGTATTGCCCCGCGCAAGTCAAAGAAGCCATCAAACACTTCGCCTCACGCAAAGCCCTGAATATCGACGGCTTGGGCGACAAAATGGTGGAACAATTGTTTGATGCCGGTTTGATCCGCCACGTTGACGACCTCTACAGTCTGGATGTTGAAGCGGTTGCCGCGTTGGAACGCATGGGTAAAAAATCTGCCGAAAACCTCATTGCCGCGCTCGAAAGCAGCAAATCCACCACGCTAGAACGCTTTATTTACGCGCTAGGTATCCGCAATGCAGGTGAAGGCACTGCCAAAGGCTTGGCACGCTATTTCGGCTCACTGGAAGCGATTCAAGCCGCTAACGAAGAAACGCTGAAACTAGTGCCGGACATTGGTGTGATTGTGGCGGCGAATGTTGCCCAGTTTTTCGCAGAAGCACACAACCGCGATACCATCCAGCACTTGCGTGATTTGGGCGTACATTGGGCAAACTACGAAGCCAAGCCTGCCGAAGCCTTGCCATTAGCGGGCAAGACTTACGTGATTACCGGCACGCTCAGCCGTGCGCGTGAGGACATCAAAGCCGATCTGGAAGCGTTAGGGGCGAAAGTGTCGGGCAGCGTTTCCAAGAAAACCACGGCGTTGATTGCGGGCGAAAATGCGGGTTCAAAGCTGGACAAAGCGCAGAGCCTTGGCGTGGAGGTGCTGGATGAGGCCGCTTTATCGGCCTTATTGAACCACTCATAACGTCATTGTAAAAAAAACCGCTTCACAGGTTGACAGAATCAGCGCTGATCTTTATTATTCGCAACCTGTTCAGCGGGAATAGCTCAGTGGTAGAGCACAACCTTGCCAAGGTTGGGGTCGCGAGTTCGAGCCTCGTTTCCCGCTCCAAATTCAAAGAAAGTACGCATACCATCCGTGCTTTTTGTAACAAGTCAAATGCGGGAATAGCTCAGTGGTAGAGCACGACCTTGCCAAGGTCGGGGTCGCGAGTTCGAGCCTCGTTTCCCGCTCCAATTTTCTTCTGCACAGTGGTCTTACCCACAACAAAGGCCGAATAGCATAGTGGTAATGTACCGGATTGCAAATCCGAGTACCTCAGTTCGATTCTGAGTTCGGCCTCCATCATCCTGCTAAAATTCACCATTTTAGATCAAAAATAATTCTAATTACTCAATAAATACTTGAGCGGGGACGCTGAAACGTTCGCTCAACGCTCGAACTTGTCGTACATTCAAATCGC
Organism: Thiothrix subterranea; assembly: GCF_016772315.1. Lineage (NCBI taxonomy): Bacteria > Pseudomonadati > Pseudomonadota > Gammaproteobacteria > Thiotrichales > Thiotrichaceae > Thiothrix > Thiothrix subterranea. The sequence continues at coordinate 3,325,809 of NZ_CP053482.1, forward strand.
GTTTGCCACTGAGTAATTCGGAAATAACGCCTTGGCTGGCAACTTCGCTTAAATCCGCTTGCCTGACATCCTGGCTTTCCATCAGGAAGCGGAGCGCATCAATGCCAGTAGCAGGAATTGGCGGCAGATGAGCCTCTTCGTATTGGGAAACCAATTCACCCATGCGATCAGCCAGAGCAGCGAGGGGATGGGTTTCATCCGCTCCGCCTGCATCCAACACAGTATCTAAGGCTTCAACCAGTGCGTTGTAGTCATCTTCGGTTTGGGGCAACAGCAGCAGCGGCGCAACATAGCACCAGTGTTCCATTGCAGTTTTAACGGCGATTGCACCCATGAGATTAGTCCCTCCACGATACTTAGGCAGCAGCTTGCAGCATAAAATCAACGTGAATACCGCTATAGGGGAATAAAACACCATCGTCTGATTTTTTCAACAAGCCAGCATTGAGCAAGGCGTGAATGTCGCCGTGTACGGCTTTCACATCACGGTTCACTCGCCGAGCCACTTCACGGATAGATAGAACGCCGCATCCGGTCATAGCTTTGAGGATTTCCCAACGTTTGATCGTTAGGGTTTGCCATAACAGTTCAGGAGTTTCAAAACTGATGCGGGGTGTGGAGCTTGCCCCAGTTGTTAATGCCTTGGTGAAGTCTGCCAGTGAATCTTTCAACGTGCGGACATCAAGTATGACTGTGTTCATCGCGCCACCTCATTACATCGGTATAAAAGTCCGAAACCAGTTGATCAATGCTTGTGAAGGTACAGGCTACTTCCTGTTCGCCAAGATGCTTGTGGTCGCCTTTGCCTGCTTCATTGTCATAGCGCACCACACAAGTGCCATCGACCACGAACGCAAGGCGATATTTGTAGTGATGCAAACTGCCACGCACAGGTGAGGACAACTCCCACGCCACCAACTCTGCGAAGCTATTGGCAGATAAGACAATGCGGCGTTGGAAGATTTCGGTAGCACTCATGTTGGAGAAGATAACAACACTGGCGATGGCAGTCAACAATGATTAGACGCGTTTTTGGAAGAATCGAACATCGTAACTGTAGCTTGGGTGGGCAACTTATCCCCCTCATTCTCCTTTCATCAAGTGTAAAATACTTATGATCTTGTGCTGGTAATGTGGTTACAATGATGGCCTTATTTTTCAGCGTTCCACAAAGAAATGCAGTCAACTAATTTCCAGCCCTTGAAATCTCGCTGGCCATATTTGTATGAATATGCCCGTTTTGCCGAAGAGTATGTGTACTCAGATCCTCATACAACCACAATCAAGCTTCGCTGCTTTGCAGAAAACCTAGTGGGCATTCTTTACCGAGAACTAAACCTACCTTGTGAGTCTCCTGATGATTTTTTCGGGAAACTAAAGGCTACGGCTTTCCAAGAAATTGTTGATGAGGCTGTTCTCCACAAACTCCATGCTATTCGTGTGCTGGGTAACAAAGCAGCTCATGGTCGCAGCATAGACAAAGATGATGCTCTTTCTCTGATCAAAGAAGCTTACTTGATCGGTCAATGGTTCTATAAAACCTACAGTGCCGACATTTACGATGAATACCCTGCGTATACTATTCCTGTTAAGCCTCCAGATCGTCTGAACGAACTCAATCAGGTAAAGGAGAATCTAACTCGACAGTTGGTAGCTGCCAAAGATGAATTAGATAGACTGAAAAAGTCGGAGAAAGCTGCGCTGGCAGAAGTGGCGGTACTCAACCAGTCACTGGATCAGGTCAAACTTCAAACTTTCAAGAACTCGGCTGCCCAAGCAGCCAGTACGATAGATTTTCAAGTCGAAACCACCCGCAAGCTGATCAATATGCATGATATTTTTGCAGAATATACCCTTAATGATGGGCAGACAGAGTTGATTAACCGACTTAATCAGTTTATTAATAGTAAAGAACATAACATTTTTCTACTCAAAGGTTACGCAGGTACAGGTAAAACCTTTATCACTAAGGGATTGACAGAATATTTTCGTGCTATTGGTCGTAACTATATATTAGCGGCTCCAACTGGTAAAGCTTCCAAAGTTATTGCCCTTAAAACGAATTCACCCGCTTATACGATTCATAAAACCATTTATTCATTTCATGATATTGTTGAGTATCGTGATGATGACATTGATGGTACAGAAACATTCAAATTCTATGCAAAAATAGCAGTAAATGAACACTCTGTTGACACGGTTTATATTGTGGACGAAGCATCTATGATTTCTGATGTTTATCAGGAGGCAGAATTCTTTCGTTTTGGTACTGGCTATTTACTCTCTGATTTTCTCAAATTTGTTAATCTGGATCACAACGATCATCGTAAGAAAGTAATTTTTATCGGTGATAATGCACAATTACCGCCCATTGGAATGAATGCTTCACCGGCTCTGAATGCAGAATACCTACTTAATAAACATCATGTGCATTCTACAGACTTCGAGTTGACGGAGGTAGTACGTCAGAAAGCTGAAAGCGGTGTCATTAAGAACTCAATACCGCTTCGCAAGGCATTACAGGAAAATGTGTTTAATCAGTTAGATATTGACTTCAAGTACTCCGACGTGACACAGGTAGAATACCAGGACTTAATATCTCATTACCTAGAGTCTTGCAATAATGAAATTAATGGGGAATCTATCATTATTGCACACTCTAATGCAGATGTTGCTGATTACAATCATATGATTCGAGAGCATTTCTTTCCAAATTGCCCAGAAATAGCTCGTGGCGACAAGGTGATGGCACTGGCAAACAGTGACGCTCATGGTATTTTTATATCCAATGGCGATTTTGGCTTAATTAGCAAAGTACTGGAAAATTCAGAAAAACGCAGAATTACACTCAAAAGAAAAAACCAAGATTCAAAGGAAATTGAAGAAATCCAGGTTGAATTGATATTTAGAGAAGTGAAAATTGGTTTTAAAAATCTGGATGGCACTCCATATTTTTTCCACGCAAAAATTATTGAAAATTTACTTTATGATAAAGAGCCTGGGTTATCTTCTGATCAGAATAAGGCACTGTATCTCGACTTCTGCATACGTAACAATAACATTCCAAGGAAAAGCAAGGAGTTTAAGCAGTTGCTGAAAATTGATCCTTACTTCAATGCATTGCGTCTTAAATTTGGCTATGCTATTACTTGTCACAAAGCACAAGGTAGTGAATGGAATAATGTTTTTGTGAAGTGTAAAAGCCATCAAAACCAACTGACATCTGATTACTTTCGTTGGCTCTATACAGCAATTACTCGAACGACGCAAAAATTGTATCTACTTGATCCACCTCATCTTAAACTGGGAGCCGGAATTAAGTCTGTTCCAAATATAGGTATTAATCTAGGGCAACAGCTCATAGACGAAGGAAGTAATTTTCAAAAAACTTCATCTATTGATGTGTCCGGTGCTTTGGATACATTTGGCATCCCACAAAATGCACCATTCCGATTAGCCATTTTGAAAGAATTACGCAAATTGGTCGATGGTAAAGGAATTGTAATTGATAGTATCACTCACCACCAATACCAAGAGGCTTATCTTTTTAGGCGTGGTGACGAATTCTCCCATATTGATGTGCGCTACAATGGCAAAGGTAAAATCACTCGTATAACGACATCACAATCAACGGAAATGAGTAATGAAATAGTCAGTTTGCTTTCACCGCTTCAAGGGTTGCCGATAGTTATAAGCACTATTAAAACGATTCATGAGTTTAACTTTGAGAAGTCTTTTTTGAATGATTTTCACCAGAGAATTCTAGCTTTGACTACTGAAAACAGTATTACTGTTCAGGATGTAGTAGAACAGCAATGGTCTCAGCGATACACTTTTGTCAAAGATGAGGAACGTGCCGTATACGATATTTGGTATAACGGGAAAAGCCAGTTTACCCGTTGTCAGGCAGTCATTGCACAATGTTCGCGAGGAACGTTAGTCGGCAAGATTGAAGAGCTATTAACTAAGGGTATGAATTCATGATTACCAGTAAAGAAGTATTTGCGAAACGCAAAGAAGGCGCACTGGATGATGCCTACCAAATGGCTTTGCAGTTGACGAATCAGCCGAGTGTTGATGACTGGGATTTCAAAGCGTTAGCTTGGTGTTTGATTGATTTAATCAAACGAGAGGTGAATGCTGAAAATCAGCAAAACTTGATTCTATATCGCCAACAATTGGAAAGCATTAAAACGTTTCCGACCGATGATGTGTTGCAGCGAGGAATACGGAACGTATTGTCACTTTGTAATCCTCATGGTCAATTAATCAGTCAGGCAAAGGCATTAAGCAAAGAGAACAAGCATGAGGAAGCTGCAAGTCTTTATCGTAAGGTTTGGATGGCAAGTTCAGCCGATCGGGAGATTCAAACTAGTTTTGGTTGGGAATTATACAAAATTTCTAAGGAATTAGTAGCTAAAGAAAATGTAAATCTTGGTATTATTAAGCGAAACCTGAATGACTATCTCAAGCTAGATGTTGAGAAACCTTCACTACTTCATTCCTGTTTTCTTCAGCTTGCGGTAAAAATTACAGCACAAGATCAATTCAATATGATGGTTTTTTCATATCAATGGAATCTGGAATATCTACGTCCAGAAGATTTTGAACGTTATCGCGATAATAACGGTAAGGATTTCCCATCATTGGCGGAAAAAGTGATTCAGCAGGCTAGTAAAAAAGCGGTAAGTTCAGATAATCTTGAATATTTGAACTATATTTTGCCTTATGTTGATTCTGCCATTGATCAATATCCAGATAATATCTGGCTAAAGCTTAATAAAGCTAAGCTTTTGTTGGCATTAGATAAGTATGATGATGCTTTTATATTTGGGTTGGATGTCGTAAAGTCAAAGGTTAATGATTACTGGGCTTGGGACTTATTGGGTGATATTTGTGCTGGCACTAATCTTAGTAATGCGCTTAGTTGTTATTGTAAGGCTTTATTGTGTTCGACTGATGATAAGTTTACTGGAAAGGTTAGGCTGAAACTTGCTCAGCGTCTGGTAGATGTTGGTGAATTGTCTAGAGCTAAATACGAAGTTGAGAGAGTCTTGGCTTTTAGAGAAAGAGAATCACAGCATATGCCCGAAGATGCCATCCGAATCAGTTCGCAAGCATGGTATGCAGCAACCCAGACTAACACATCTAATTTAGACTATTATAAAGCGAATACTTCAGTTGCGGAGTCACTACTATTTAGTACACTGCAATGGATTAATGCAAATGTCGGCGAAAAATTCACGATTCCGGGTAAGGAAGACAAACCGAGGCGAAAAATATTTGTAAAAATTTCGGACGAGCCGATAGAAGTAAGTATGTCAGAATCGAAATTTCCATACAGAAAATTAACACTGGGAGCTGGGCTGCGTATAAAAGGGGAATTTGATAGCAATCAACGATTTCAAGTATATGTGATCGAGGAAAGACATACTGTAAAGTTATGGGATATTTTTACAGAGAAAATTGGTGTGATTGATCATGTAAATGAGGAGAGGGGCGTTATTCACTTTATTGTCGATCGGAATATAGATGGTGTTGTGCCAATTAGAGAACTAGAAGGAGAATGTAAAGAAGGTGATGCTATAGCTGTTAAGTTATTTCAACATACATCAAAAAAAGGGACTGAACACCGTATTATTCATGCTGCCATAACAAGCCTGATTCCTAGTGCATTGATAAAAAAAGAATTTTCTGAAGAGGTTCGTGTGTCGAATGGTATGGGTTTTACCAAAAGTAATATCTTTATATCACCACCTTTAGTAACTGAATACCAAGTTGTCGATGGGAAAAAAATTTCAGGTGTTGCAGTGTTAAGTTACAACAGAAAAAAGGCAAGTTGGGGTTGGAGGGCTATTTCAATTTAAGATGCTTATCTGAAATATCCCGCACATATTTATTCGCACGCAGATTAATGGTATTCGCAGGATTACCAGCAGCTTTTGCTGGCTTAATTCCTTACTTCGTCAAACTCGCAAACAACACCGGCAACTGCTCCGGCAACCGATCCACATGGTCAATCACCGTGTAATTATTCTGCCCGAAAATCCGCTTTACATAATCATCCGCGTGCGGGTCAAGCGTCAAACAATACGTCTGCACACCCGTGGCGTACAGCTCCTCCACCGCCTTTTTCGCATCGAAGCGCAAATGCTGCGGATCGCGCTCATCAATATCCGCCGGTTCGCCATCCGTCACCAACAAAATCAGTTTGCGGCGTTCCGGTTGCTTGTGCAAATGGTATGCGGAATGGCGCAACGCTGCCCCCATGCGCGTGGAAAGCCCACCCTTCATCCCCGCCAAGCGCGATTTCGCCTCATCATCAAAGTGCTGATTAAAATCCTTCAAGCGGAAATACTGCACATCGTGCCGCCCATCCGACGCGAAGCCGTGAATCGCATACGGGTCGCCAATGCCCTCAATCGCCGTCGCCACCAGCGTGGAGGCTTCACGGGTCAATTGCAGCACCGTTTTGTCCGAACCCTTCATCGCCTCATTGGTAGATTGCGACAAATCCAGCAACACCACCACCGCCAAGTCACGGTTTTTAATGACATTGCGCATGGTAATGCGCGGGTTCGGCTGTTCGCCCATGCGGATCGAAATCATCGCATCCACCGCCGCATTAATGTCGATTTCGTCGCCATCTTCCAGCCCGCGTTGGCGTTGCACTCCATCGGGCGTCAGCAAGTCGATAATCTGTTTAATGCGATGCGCCACCGGACGGTAAGCGTCAATAATCGCCCGAATATCATCAGGATCACCGCGTTGCTGGCGACGTTCGTACACCGTCACCCAATCGGGGCGGTGCAACTGAATGTGGTAATCCCATTCGTGATAATGAAACGGCTCAGAAACCGGCTCTTTGCCCCACATCTCATTGAAAGTTTTGGTGTTATCGGTCAAATCGTCTTCATACGGGCGCATTTCGGTGGAACACGTCCAGATTTCCTGCGCGTCATCGCCCGCGAGTTCGCAATCAACCTCGTTTGCCATCATCATCACATTGACCTGACGGCGCACCTGCCGCTGGCTGGCGGGGACGTATTCAAAGCCAACATCCCACGTCATTTCTTCCATCGTCCAAACGTAACGGTTGTCATCGCGGTAAGGGATGCGGATGCGCTCCAGAATTCGCAAGCTCGGCACTTCACGCCGCCCCGCAAACAGGTTGTAAAGTTCCACTCCCATCAACCACGAGAACTGCCCATCATCCTGTTTTTCCGCGATATTGGCGTGGAATTTCGCCACGAACGAGCTAATCGCTTCATCACCCGCACCCGTCACCTGCTCATCGAGCAACATCAGCGCAATGTTTTCCAGCAAACGCATGGTTGGGTGTTCCACCGCGCCATCATAATTCGCGGTCAGCAGCCGACTCCACAAGGTTTTCAGCCCCGGAAACGCTTGCGTGGCTTTGTATTCGACCCGCGCATCTTCCATAAAACCGATGAAAAACAATTGCGCAGGGCTAAGCTGTTCCGCCGACAATGCCTTGCGGGTATACATCAAATGCGCAGCCATGTGCGCGGCGGTGGCGCGGTACAATTCCAGCCCCGGAATATCGCCCATATCATCCACCGCATCCGGCATGTGAAAAATACGGTGTTCGATGTAGGGTCGAAAATCGGTGTAATCCGCACCCGTCGGACGCAGGAAAAAGTCACGCGCCCACAATGCCCGCAGGTAGAAATTCAGTTTGCGCTGGGTTTTGACGAACAACACCCCGCGCCGTTCTTTTTGCAAGGTTGCGCGGCTATCCGCCGATTCCAGATCAAAGTATTTGGTGAGGTTATTGAAATCTCGGCGGTAGGCTTGCGCACCAAAATTCGCCCAGCGACGCAAGCCGCTCAAGGTGAGTTTGGAGAGCAATTCATCCATGTGATTCAGCATCGGGCGCAAGCCGCGTGCCGCTGTCGAGGAAAACTGGTGAATAAACGTCAGGTAGCCGCGCACCAATTCCGCATCGCCCAAATGCCGTGACGCGGTAGGCAGGCTGGAAATCATCAGCGTAATCACTTCACCGGATACCATCGACGACAGTTTCATCGCTGACGTGACCACATCGGGGATAATGTCTTCGCCGCATTCTTTGGCAACCAGCGGCATTTCCTGCAAATAGGTGATGAGCAGGTCTTCGCCACGACCGAGTTTCTGAATGGCTTTTGCACCGTCCAGATAATCCAGCAATCCGGCTGGTGACATCACCCGTGTGGCTTCTTGGTACGAACCATCGAGGACATCACGCACCCGTGGCGTTATTTTTTCGAGGAATTCCCGATACTCTTCAAGATGGATTGCCATAATTGCCTACCGTTTGGTTTACCCAAAGAACGTCTGCACCGCCGCATTCAGCGTATCCCGCATATCGGGGTCGTCGGTCAACGGTGTCACCATCGTCATCGAGCAGGCAGCCAGCGGCGTAACGCCCTTGCTAATCAATTGTCCTGCGTACACCAGCAAACGGGTGGAAATCCCTTCATCCAGCCCGTGACCTTTGAGGTTACGCGCCCGGTGTGCAATTTGTACCAATTTGGCGGCGGTCTTTTCATCCACGCCGGATTCTTTGGAAACGATGGCGACTTCGACCTGTTCACGCGGGTAGTCAAAATCCAACGCACCGAAACGTTGCTTGGTCGATTGCTTCAAATCCTTCATCAAGCTCTGATAGCCGGGGTTGTAGGAAATCACCAATTGGAAATCAGGGTGCGCTTCGATCAACTCGCCTTTTTTGTCCAGCGGTAAGCTGCGGCGGTGGTCGGTCAACGGGTGAATCACGACGGTGGTGTCTTGGCGTGCTTCGACGACTTCATCCAAATAGCAAATTGCGCCGATGCGGGCGGCAGTAGCTAAAGGGCCGTCTTGCCATTTCGTGCCGTCTTTGTCGAGCAAAAAACGCCCCACCAAGTCGGAGGCCGTCATATCTTCGTTACACGCTACGGTAATCAGTGGGCGTTTCAGCCGCCATGCCATGTGTTCGACGAAACGCGATTTACCACAACCTGTTGGCCCTTTGAGCATCATCGGCATACGTGCGCTATAGGCAGCTTCGTACAAAGCGATTTCGTCACCAACCGCTTCGTAATAAGGTTCGTTTTTAACGAGGTATTGGTTGGGATCAACAGTAGTAGCAGACATAAGGCGACCTCATTTTCTCGCAGGGTTAATCTTCGTCGTCGGTTTCATGCTCGCCGCACCAGCCATTGGCACGGGCTTTTTCGATGGCAGCACCGTGAAAGCGTTGATGGCGTTCGGCTAAATCAGGTGGTAGGCGGCTGACTAAGCAACCGTATTTGTCCCACTCGGCATTGACCTTCTGTAACACGGAGTCAATCCCGGCTAGGTTCCAGCCTTCACAAGTTTGTGTTTCAGGCAAAATGCCAAATACCCAAGCGTCGCGGATAATCTTGCCAATCGTGGTCATGCCACCTTGCAGATCTTTGTCGATACCGATGTAAGTGCTGGGCTTGTTCATGGCGTATTTCCTGTGATGTGTATAAGTAAAAAACCCTCACCCCAACCCCTCTCCCAAAGGTAGAGGGGCTAAGAAGAATCGCATCTTACTCCCCCTCTACCGCTTGCGGGAGAGGGGGATAGGGGGTGAGGGTCTTTTAAACCGTTTTACCACGGTAGATAACCATAGATGCACCGGCGCATTGCGCGTAGTTGTCCAAGCCGAGCAAACGAACGTGATTGTTCGGGTGTGCAGCGTGGCAGTTGTCCAGTTCCGCCAGAATCGCGTCAACATTGGTTTCACCAAACATTGGCAATTTCCACATGTACCAGTAGTTGGCAAACGCATTCTGTGGCTCAGTGTGTTCGATGGACGGATTCCAGCCTTTGTTGATGATGTACTGGATTTGCTTGCGCGTTTGTTCCGCATTCATCGCAGGCAGGTAGGAGAAAGTTTCAAACTTGCGGCTGCCAGCATCGCTTAAGCTTGATTTGTAATCTTGCATATCACTCATGTGATGTACTCCAAAATAAGGTTTAACGAATCAATTACTTATGAGCAACGTCAAGTTTGTCAACGGTGTCGAACTCGAACTTGATTTCTTTCCATGTTTCCATAGCGATCTTCAGTTCAGGGCTAGACTTCGCTGCATTGGTGAGGATGTCCTTACCTTCTTTTTCCAGTTCACGACCCATGTTACGCGCTTCAACGCAAGCCTCAACCGCGACACGGTTAGCCGCTGCACCTGCTGCATTGCCCCACGGGTGCCCCAGTGTGCCGCCGCCGAATTGCAATACGGAGTCATCACCGAAGATGTTAACCAGCGCAGGCATGTGCCAGACGTGGATACCACCGGATGCGACAGGGATAACGCCCGGCATTGAACCCCAATCTTGGTCGAAGAAAATACCGCGTGAACGGTCTTCTTTGATGAAGGAATCGCGCATGATGTCGATCCAGCCCAAGGTGGCTTCGCGGTCGCCTTCCAATTTACCCACAACTGTACCGGAGTGCAGGTGGTCGCCGCCGGACAGACGCAAAATCTTGGTCAGTACGCGGAAGTGGATACCGTGGTGCGGGTTGCGGTCGAGTACCGCGTGCATCGCACGGTGGATGTGCAACAACATCCCGTTGTTTTGGCACCATTGCGCCAATTGGGTGTTCGCTGACAGACCGCCGGTCAGGTAGTCGTGCATGATGATCGGCGCACCGATTTCTTTGGCGTATTCCGCACGGCGCATCATTTCATCAGAGGTAGGCGCGGTAACGTTCAGGTAGTGACCTTTGCGCTCGCCGGTTTCCGCTTCCGCTTTGTGGATCGCTTCCATTACGAAGTCGAAACGGTGTCTCCAGCGCATGAACGGCTGGCTGTTAACGTTTTCGTCGTCTTTGGTGAAGTCCAAACCGCCGCGCAGACCTTCGTAGCACGCCCGACCGTAGTTTTTCGCAGACAGACCCAGCTTTGGCTTGATGGTGCAACCCAACAGTGGACGACCGTATTTGTTCATGATGTCGCGTTCGACTTGGATACCCTGTGGCGGGCCGTTACACGTCATGACGTAAGCGATAGGGAAGCGGATGTCTTCCAAACGCAGTGCACGTAACGCTTTGAAACCAAACACGTTACCGACCAATGAAGTCAGTACGTTTACGACTGAACCTTCTTCAAACAGGTCGATCGGGTATGCCACGAAAGCGTAGAAGCAGGTGTCATCGCCGGGTACGTCTTCAATCGCGTAAGCACGCCCTTTGTAGTAGTCCAGATCGGTTAACAGGTCAGTCCAAACCGTTGTCCATGTACCTGTGGAAGATTCTGCCGCAACCGCTGCTGCTACTTCTTCACGCGGTACGCCCGCTTGAGGAGTGATTTTGAAGCAAGCAAGGATGTCGGTGTCTTTCGGGGTGTAGTCCGGCATCCAGTAAGTTTCGCGGTATTCTTTAACACCTGCGCTGTAATTCTTTGCCATGAAGTGAGTTCCTCCAACGAGGTTATAAGAAAAAAGTGTTTTTGCCTAAACAACAAGCACTGCCTGCTGATGGGGGAGAAGTATGCCAAACAGTAGGTATAATTGAAACTCAATAATGAAACGTGTAAATATAAGCAACGCTGATGTTTTTAGGAGGGACAGATGCCATACTCATTAAGCCAAATCCGCATTTTTGAAGCGGTGGCACAATACGAAAGTTACACCCGTGCGGCGGAAAAGCTGTTCATGACGCAACCGGCTGTTTCCATGCAAATCAAGCAGTTGGAGGAGGATAGCGGGCTGGCATTGTTTGAACGTCAAGGCAAAAAAATGTGCTTAACCCCAATTGGTAAGGAAGTGCAGCATTACGCCAGCCGCGTATTACAGGCTCACAACGACATGCTGGGGGTGATGAAAGAGCTTAAAGGCACGAAAGGCGGGCATTTGGTTGTCTCGGTGGCAACCACGGCTAATTATTTCGTCACGCAATTGCTGGCAGAGTTTTCACAACAACACGAAGGCATCAATATCACGCTGGACGTGACCAACCGCCACACCTTGCTGGATCAGTTGGAAAATCACGAGCCGGACATGGTGATCATGGGTGAACCGCCGAAAGGCCATGGTTTGCAATCCGAACGTTTGATGGAAAATCCGCTGGTGGTGATTGCCGCGCCGACGCATCCGCTGGTAAGCATTGGTCGCCCGCTGTTGCTGAGTGATGTGTTGGCGGAACGCTTTATTGTGCGAGAAAAAGGGTCGGGGACACGCAGCGCGATCGAACGGCATTTGCATAAATACAATGCCAGTTGCAAAAATTCGTTGGAAATGCGCAGCAATGAAACCATCAAACACGCGGTAGAGGCGGGCTTGGGGCTGGGGATTGTGTCAATGCACACGATTCAGCCGGAACTGGATAGCGGGCGGTTGGTGATTTTGCAGGTGGAAAATTTCCCGATTCATCGCCATTGGCATGTCGTAATGCGCAAAGGTAAACGGCTGTCGCCGATTGCGCGCGAGTTTAAGCAGTTTGTGATGGCGGAAGCCCCGCGTTTTGTACGGAATGCGTAGGGCAGGGTAGAGACGCAAGATTTTGCGTCTCTACGGATTGTGGCATGATGGCGTTCTTTCATGCAGGAGCACCCGGAATGCCAGAATGCCAAAAATTGCTGTTGAGTATTGTCGAATTGGGCGGTTATCCCGATTTTACCGCTTTGTATGAGCGCCTCGGTTTTCGCGTCGAAAAGCAAACCAGTATGCGTAAGGTGTTACAGTTTCTGAAGAAAAACACGCCTGCGGTGATCGTCGCGGAGTTTAACTTTCAGTCGGATTTTCGGGATCGCACCAGCAGTTTGGAGTCGATGATGGCAGTGGTGCAGCGCACACCGGATACGCGGGTGGTGGTATTTTACGATCGCGAATATGCCCACCAGTTGGCGCGGTTGACGGAACGGTTTCCGTTGTTGCTGACCTTGCGTTTTCCGATTGCTGAATCCGATGTGGAAGGTGCATTAGGCAAGCAAAGCGCTTAACGCAAACGCACACATCCATACTTTTTCTGGTATAATCCCGCTCTTCATGATTTAGGTGATCGAACAAGAATATGGCCACATTTGCCAAGGAAATTATCCCGGTTAATCTCGAAGATGAAATGCGCCAGTCCTATTTGGACTACGCAATGAGTGTCATTGTTGGACGTGCGTTACCGGATGTGCGCGACGGTTTGAAGCCCGTCCACCGCCGCGTGTTGTTTGCGATGAGCGAACTCGGCAACGAATGGAACAAGCCCTACAAAAAATCCGCGCGTATCGTCGGTGACGTGATCGGTAAATACCACCCGCACGGTGATACCGCCGTGTACGACACAATGGTGCGGATGGCGCAACCGTTCTCGCTGCGCTACATGCTCGTGGATGGTCAAGGGAACTTTGGTTCTGTGGATGGCGATTCGCCTGCGGCGATGCGTTACACCGAAGTGCGCATGTCCAAAATTGCCCACGAATTGCAGATGGACATCGACAAAGAAACCGTCGATTTTGTCCCCAACTATGACGGCAACGAGAAAGAACCCAGCGTGTTTCCCACGCGCTTGCCCAACTTGCTGATCAACGGTTCATCCGGTATCGCGGTCGGGATGGCGACGAATATTCCCCCGCACAATCTCACCGAAACCGTGAATGCGTGCCTCGCGTTGCTGGCTGATCCCGATATGGACATCAGCGATTTGATGGAATACCTGCCGGGGCCTGATTTCCCCACCGCCGGTATTATCAATGGCGCACGCGGTATCCGCGACGCTTACCACACCGGCAAAGGGCGCATTTACGTCCGCGCCCGTGCCAATGTTGAAGTCGATGAACGCACGCACCGTGAAACCATCATCGTCACCGAGTTGCCGTATCAGGTGAACAAGGCGCGTTTGCTGGAAAAAATTGCCGATCTGGTCAAAGAGAAAAAGCTCGAAGGCATTTCCGAATTGCGCGACGAATCCGACAAAGACGGGATGCGCATGGTGATTGAACTCAAGCGCGGCGAATCCGGCGATGTGATCATCAATAACCTCTACAAGCAAACCCAGATGCAGAGCGTATTCGGCATCAATATGGTAGCGTTGATCGACGGTCAACCGCGTTTGCTGAACTTAAAAGACATACTGGCAGCCTTCCTGCGTCACCGCCGCGAAATCGTCACGCGCCGCACCATTTTTGAAGTACGCAAAGCCCGCGAACGCGCCCACATCCTCGAAGGTTTAGCGGTTGCGCTCTCCAATATCGACGACATTATTACCCTGATCAAATCCGCGCCTAGCCCTGCCGATGCCAAACTCGGTTTGGTGGCACGCGCTTGGAATGCAGGCATTGTCAGCGATATGTTGAGCCGTTCCGGTGCGGATACCTGCCGCCCAGACGATTTGCCTGAGCAATACGGTTTGCGCTCTGACGGTTATTGGCTCTCCGAAGTACAAGCCCAAGCAATTTTGGATTTGCGCTTGCACCGTCTGACAGGTTTGGAAAAAGACAAGATCATTGCCGAATACCGCGAATTGCTGGAAAAGATTGCCGATTTGCTGGAAATCCTCGGCAATCCTGACCGTTTGCTGCAAGTGATTCGTGATGAATTACTGTTGGTGCGCGATACCTACGGCGATGCGCGTCGTACCGAAATCAACGTGGTCGGCGAAGACCTGTGCATGGAAGACCTGATTGCTGACGAAGAAGTCATGGTCACGTTCTCGCACGCGGGTTACGCCAAAGCGCAAACGCTGGACACTTACCGTGCGCAAAAACGCGGCGGGCGCGGCAAAGCGGCGACAGCGATGAAAGACGAAGATTTCATCGAAAAGCTCTTCGTTGCCAGTATGCACGACACCTTGCTGTGCTTCTCCAGCCGTGGGCGCATGTATTGGCTGAAAGTTTACCAATTACCAATGGGCGGACGCGGCGCACGTGGCAAGCCAATGGTTAATTTGCTGCCGCTGGAAGAGGGCGAACGCATCAATGCAGTGCTGCCAATCCGCGAATACGCTGAAGACAAATACATCTTCATGGCAACCTCCGAAGGTACAGTTAAGAAAACGCCGTTGACTGATTTCTCGCGTCCACGCACGGCGGGCATTATCGCGGTGGACTTGCGCGACGGCGACCAATTGGTCGACGTGGCTGTGACCAACGGCGATAGCGAAGTCATGCTGTTCAGCACCTCCGGCAAAGCGATTCGTTTCCACGAATCCGATGTGAGGGCAATGGGACGGACGGCGGCAGGCGTGCGCGGTATCCGCATGGACGAGGGGCAGGAAGTCAACGCGCTGATCATTTTGGGCGAAGGCGAACTGCTGATTGCGACCGAAAACGGTTACGGCAAGCGCACCCGTGCAGAAGAATTCTCGCAGCAAGGGCGCGGCGGGCAAGGCGTGATTGCGATTCAAACCTCTGACCGCAACGGTAATGCGGTCGGTGCGGTGCAAGTGCGCGAAGATTGCCAGATTATGCTCATCACCGACGGCGGCACATTGGTGCGCACCCCAGTCGCTGACGTTTCCATCGTCGGGCGCAATACGCAGGGTGTGACCTTGATTCGCCTCAATGATGAGGAAAAGTTGGTGCAAATTGCGCCGATTTTGACCGATGTTACTGATGAAAATGCTGATGTCATTGAAGATGATGCTGATGTAGGTGGATCTGAATAAATGTCGGATGTTCTTTCTCTCCACGAAATTGCAAACTGGCAACTTGCCCCTGAAATGGGTGAAGTAAGAGCAGCGTTGCCTGCATTGCAGAGAGGATTTGTATGGAAGGTGCGACAAGTTGAAGAGTTATGGGATTCCATCATTCGGCGGTTTCCCATCGGTGCATTTTTATTGTCACCTTTCGATGAAAAACAAGGAAAGCAGCGTTTTAAGTATGAGCAAAAGCATGAACAAGTTGATGCTGTAACATTCACGCCTACTCATCATTTGCTGGATGGGCAACAACGCTCTACGGCAATTGCGCTTGGCTTTATGGATGTTTGGTCTGAGAGCAGTGATAGCGGAAGTGCTTTGTGGGTGGATATTGGTGAAGCACCTAAAAAGCGAGATGTTGAGTTTATTTTTCGTGTTTTAACTCGTTCCCATCCTTGGGGGTATAGTCGTGACGATTCCTCGAAAATTCTAACGACTCAGTATAGAAGAGAGGCTTTAGAAGCTTACCAACAAGCAACGCCCGCGTATAAAGATGCTCGAGTTGCTCAGATACCTTTATCTGTTGTTTGGCCTTGGGATGCTATTGCTCCGATTCCTTTTGCTTTTGTTATTGCTGCTGTTCGTGAAAGTTCAAGTGTGGAGCAAGCTAGGGAGTATTTAGAAAAGCAATTGAGATCGTTAAATTTCTTTGTATCATCGGATAAGTATAAAGAATTAGTGCAGGCGTTTGATGGAAGTAATCAATGCTTATCCAATAGACTTGATACTTTATTAATTAGGGTTTGGCATGTTTTTCAAGAGAAAAACTATCAAATCCCTATTCTGACGTTATCATTAGACGAGTTTTCATCAAAAGCTACTCTTAATCTTGCATCACAAGATAAGGCGAATGAGCCTGCGCCCGATGCTGTTGAGACATTATTTGTTAGAATTAATAGCAGCGGTACTCGCCTAGAGGGTGAGGAACTCATGTACTCACTTCTTAAGGCAAGCTGGTCAGAAGCTCCTAATTTTATTGATAAATTACAACATAAATTAGCGTTGCCATCCCGTATTGCTATTTTATGCGCTGGATTAGTATTAGCTCGTGAAACTGATCAAACGAAACTTCCTCCTTTTATTAGTAATGTTTCAGACTTCCGGCGTTTCATGCATGATGAGAAATATTTTTCGAAAATGCAGGCATTTATTGCGAATGATGCAGTAAAGATATTTGAATATGCTCACTCGTATCTAACAGGACATAATTTTGCGCTACCAGCGGTATTGGCTGCTGAACTTGCACAACGATCACCAGATGTATTTTTTCTGCTGCTTCGCTGGATTGATCGTATGCAGCAAGAAAAATTAGATATGCAGTTGAAAACTGATGATCATAAGAAAATGTTAGGGTTTCTAACAGCAATTTCATGGTTTGCAAAAGATAAAACACAAGTGGTTAGTCATTTGTGGCCTAAGTTGCAAGAAGCAAAAGCAAGTGACAGAGGCGGAATAAAATCGTTCTTCTCGAAAAGAAATTTCAAATCTGCATTTGAGCTTACAAATTCTGGTGACTATAGATTATTACCATTAATACCACCAGATGTATTAAGAGGTGCTTTTGAAAACAGGATTTTGTCTGGTGTACGCAACTATCCTGGAATCAAAGAAAAAGATAGCATCATATGGACTAAGGAGTGGAATTGGGATCGTTGGCTTTCAAACACAATGCCAATTCCTTTGAAAAATTGGTATGCAGATTCGTATAATGAAAGTTGGAAGCGCAGCGTAAATACCCAAAAAGAATTGTCGGGATGGTATTTAGAAGCATGGCAAGTATTTATTAATTCGTTATGGGATAATAAGTCAATTTTGCTATATTCTCAGCGAGTATCATTGAATCAATGGTTTCCTGATTTTGATCCTTCTCTGCCGGATAGCATGGAAGATACAAACCGTCCTTGGGATTATGATCACATCCATCCACACAGTTATCTAAAAAATCACAAGAAAATTCCACAACTGATTAAAGATTGGCATGGTTCTATTGGAAATTTTCGGGCGTGGCCTTTAGAGCTGAATCGATCTGATGGTGATTCAGCTCCGTCATCTAAGTTACAAAGGCACGAAGACAGAGAATCATCAGTTATCAATGATGAGATGTGGCCTTTCTGGGAAAAGTCTACTCCATTAGAGGATTTCCCTCATAGCTATCTTGCTGATCCTGATTGCCATAAGCAACGAGCAGCGTTAGTAGAAGCAATCATAAGACGTTTTGTTGCGCTATACGAAGAGTGGTACAAAACGCTGAAGATTGGAGAGTTAACTCGATAAAATACTATGTTTGATGTGTGTTTGTATTAATATTGCTATAGAATTTTGGGGAAAACGGAGGTTTGTATGCGCAAACAACGTATCGTTTACACTTCGCCGCTGGATGCACTAGTGGCAATCAGCAAGCGGTTGAGTTTGTATGAAGCCCAACAGCACATGGATTCGGAGACATTCGCTGATCGTTATCGTAAAGGAAACGTGTCAGATGATGCCGTTTTTGTTGAATGGTCAAACGACTATAAACATTACCTTGCATTGCACCAACAATTAGCGGGGTTGCTACGTGCGGCTGCATGAGTTACTCGAAGCATACCTAAATAAGGTAGAAGCGGCGGTTGCGGCATTGCCAGCGTATGCAGAAACTTATATAGAAGAAGTTTTGACCGCAGAGCGGGCGAATTTGGCGTTTCGTTTGCGTTTTAGTAATGGTTTTTTACTGGAAGTAAGTGCTGCTATGGTGGTGGAAGCAGACGGTCTTAAGACGCTAGGCTATCGTTATCATTGTCAGGATGCATCCAATATCATGCTGATCCGTTATGATGACACGCCACATTTTCGGAATTTATCAACATTTCCGCATCATAAACATATCAAAGATGCCGTTATTGCTCATAATGAACCTGATTTACTTGCTGTTTTACAAGAAGTTTCAGAACTTGAGCCTAACTAGAAATGCTATTAATTAGGGATAGGTATCCATGAGTAGAGTATTCAATTTCAGCGCAGGCCCTGCGGTATTGCCCGAAGCGGTTTTGGCGCAAGCGCAAGCGGAGATGTTGGACTGGAACGGCTGCGGCATGTCGGTGCTGGAAATGAGCCACCGCGAACAGCATTTCGCGTCGATTGCCGCGCAAGCCGAGGCGGATTTACGCGAATTGCTGGGCATTCCGAGCAATTACAAAGTGTTGTTTTTGCAGGGTGGGGCGTACAGCCAATTTTCGATGATTCCGATGAATTTATTGCGTGGTAAGACGCGCATGGATTACGTCGACACGGGCGACTGGTCGTCGAAAGCGATTGATGAAGCGCGGCGTTACGGCGACGTGAACGTGGTGGCATCGAGCAGCGCAGGCAATTACACCAGCATTCCTGATCAGGCAAGCTGGCAATGTGATCCGAACGCGGCGTATTTGCACTACACGCCGAATGAAACCATTCGCGGTGTTGAATTTGGTTTTGTGCCGGACGCGGGTGATGTGCCGTTAGTGGCGGATTTCTCGTCCACGATTTTGTCGCGTCCGATTGATGTCAGTCGTTTTGGGCTGATTTACGCGGGGGCGCAAAAGAACATCGGGCCTGCGGGTTTGACCATCGTGATTGTGCGTGAGGATTTACTGGGGCAAACCGTGCCGTGTACGCCAGTCATGTTTGATTACAAAGTGCAGGCGGATAATGGTTCGATGTATAATACGCCGCCAACTTACGCATGGTATTTGGCAGGTTTGGTGTTTAAGTGGTTGAAAGCGCAAGGTGGCTTGTCAGCAATGGCGGCGATCAATGAGCGCAAGGCCAACAAGTTGTATGCGGTAATTGACGCTTCAGATTTTTATCACTGCCCTGTTGACCTGACGTGCCGTTCATGGATGAATATACCGTTTACGCTGGCAAAGCCCGCCTTGGATAAGGCATTTGCTGCTGAAGCCGAACAAGCCGGATTGGTTTCCCTGAAAGGACACCGTTCGGTAGGTGGGATGCGTGCCAGCCTCTACAACGCCATGCCGGAAGCCGGTGTGGATGCTTTGATTCACTTCATGCAGGACTTCGCGCAACGCAATGGCTGATACCTTCAATTTGCAAGCAATCCGTGAGCGCATTGACGCGCTGGATACCCAAATTTTAGCCTTGCTCAACGAACGCGCACAATGTGCCGAGCAGGTGGCACACGCGAAGTTGGCGGAAGACCCGAACGCGACGTTTTACCGCCCCGAACGCGAGGCACAAATCCTCACGCGGATGCAGTCGTTGAATGCGGGCCCGTTGCGTGATGAACAGGTCACGCACTTGTTCCGCGAAGTCATTGCCTCATGTTTGGCGCTGGAAGAATCCATGCGCATTGCGTATCTGGGGCCAGCGGGGACGTTTACACAAGAAGCGACCTTCAAGCATTTTGGCATGAATGTCGGTACATTGCCGGTGGATTCCATTCCGCAAGTCTTCCGTGAAGTGGAAGCGGGCAGGGTACGCTACGGGGTTGTGCCGATTGAAAATTCTACTGAAGGCGTGATTACGCACACGTTGGATATGTTCATGCAGTCGGGTTTGCGGATTTGCGGGGAAATTTCTTTGCGCATCCACCAGAATTTGATGTGTCGGCATGAAAACTGGCAAGGCGTGCAAAAAGTGTATGCACACGCGCAATCGTTGGCGCAATGCCGTTATTGGCTGGATAAGCATTTGCCTCATGCTGAACGCATTCCGGTGAGCAGCAATGCGGAAGCGGCGCGTTTGGTATCCCATGATGATGGTGCTGCGGCGCTGGGAAGTCGGCAAGCTGCGCCGATTTACGGCTTGCACATTGTGCAGGACAGTATCGAAGATAATCCCAATAACACTACGCGCTTTTTGGTGATTGGGGATCAAGTTGTTACACCAAGCGGCAATGATCGCACGTCGTTGTTGGTTTCCACCCGCAATCGCCCCGGTTCGCTGTATCACTTGCTGAAACCCTTGGCGGAAAATGGCGTGGATATGACACGGATTGAATCGCGTCCGGCTCGCACCACCAATTGGGAATACTTTTTCTTCTTGGATGTGCGTGGGCATGAGCAAGACGCGGACATCAGCGGTGCATTGGCGGCGTTGCGTGACGAGGCGGAAGTGGTGCGGGTGTTAGGGTCTTATCCCGTCGCAGTGATGTAAAAATCAGCCATCCAGCGGGCAACCGCGTTGCTGTCGGTGCTGGCATTGGCTTGATTCAAATCCGCCAACGCTGGTGCAGCAATCTCATGGGGCAAGGGCGCATCATCCCGCAGCTCAATCAATGCGCGTTCAAACGCCAATGTAAATTCCGGGTGAGCTTGTACGCTGAAGGCTGATGTTCCATAGACCAACCCTGCATACGGGCAAAACGCTGATTGCAGGAACACCTGCGCTTGCGGCGGACATTCCATCACCTGATCCTGATGCATAGCATTGAGAGTGATGTCGGCGGGGGCTGTACCCATCCAAGGCAAGGATTGCACTACCTGATAGTGATGCCGCCCGACACCCCAGCCTTGCGGCGCTTTGGTCACTTTGCCGCCCAAGGCTTCCGCCATGATTTGATGCCCGAAACAAACGCCAATCAGCGGGACTTGTTCCTGTTGGATCTGGCGGATCAATACCTTTAACGGTTCTAGCCACGGTAAATCATCGTACACGCCATGCCGCGAGCCAGTGATTAGCCAGCCGTCACAGGCTTGCGGCGAATCTGGGAATTCGCCATCCATCACCGCAAATACCTGAAAGTGTAAATCAGCGCCGGTTTGCTCTAACAAGGCGGCAAACATGGTGGTATACGTCCCGTGTTCGGGGATCAGTTCATCCGGCGCACGTCCGGTTTCTAAAATACCGATTAACATGGGTAATCACCTATTGGCTGGTTTGCGTTGCAATGCTTGTGGATATGATGCCTTAATTTGCTTAACGGTTACAGATTCTGTGGTGCGTATTACCGAGAACCTTGATCTACGCCCTACACCCCCGCTTCGATAAGCGCTAAACTCTGTTTCTTTTCAGGCTGACCCCAAGCGGAGACAGGAATGCAGCAAGATGTGCAAGATTTATTGGCGTATGTGCCATCAGCGAGTGCCTTGCAAGGGCGGGTGATTTTGGTCACGGGCGCTGCCGCAGGCATGGGCAAAGCGATTGCCAGTGCGTGTGCGCAATACGGGGCAACCGTGGTGTTGCTCGATAAAGAAATGCGCCGCACCGAAGATACTTACGACGCTATCGTCAACGCTGGCTACCCCGAACCCGCTATTTACCCGCTGGATATGCAGGGCGCAACCGCTAAGGATTATTTCGATCTCACCGAAAACATCCGCGCACAATTAGGGCGTTTGGACGGTTTGATGCTGAATGCGGCATGGTTAGGTTCATTCACGCCGATTTCGCATTACGACACCGAATTGTGGTCGAAAATGATTATGGTGAATTTGCACGCGAATTTCTTGCTGACACATGCGTGTTTGCCATTATTGCAGGAGGCTGCTGACCCCGCGATTGTGTTTGCCAGCCATGCGTCGAATAAGGCATTTTACGGCGCATTCGGGGTGGCAAAAGCGGGAATGGCAGCGTTTTGCGATATTCTCGCGGCTGAACATGACGATGCGGCACATTTCATTCGTGTCAACACCGTGGATACTGGCGCGGCACGTACCAGTATGCGCACCTTGAATTTCCCCGGTGAAAACCCCAATAGCGTGGCTCGCCCCGAAGCCTTGGTTGCGCCGTATTTGTACTTTTTGGGTGCAGATGCGGGCAAACGCACGGGCGAACACGTGGTATTTGCACGGCAACCGGGCGATGCTCAGTGGGTCGGCGAGGCGAGTGCGACCTAATGCAACGTGATTCCATCTACGCACTTCCCCAAGGACAGGTCGTCGATTTCGCTTTTAATGAAGCAGTCGCGGATGTCTTTCCTGACATGATTCGCCGTTCGGTGCCGGGCTATGAAACCATTATTGCGTTATTGGGCGTGATTGCGCGGCGTTATGCGCAGCCGCACAGCCGCATTTATGATTTGGGTTGTTCCTTAGGGGCGTCAACTTTGTCGATGGCGGCGCAAGTGCGGGCGGAAGATCTTAGTTTTGTGTGCGTGGATAATTCTGCCGCGATGACGCGCCGTTGTGAGCAAATTTTGCAACGGCACTTACCCAGCGGACAGTTTCAGGTGGAGTGCGCGGATATTCAGGCGCTTACTTTGAGTAATGCGTCGGTAGTGGTGCTGAATTTCACGCTGCAATTTCTTAAGCCGGATGAACGCTTGGCGATGTTGCGTCATATTTATGAGGGTTTATTGCCGGGTGGCGTGCTGATTTTGTCAGAAAAGCTCCAGTTTGCGGATGCGGCGGAACAAGCACTGCTGACCGATATACATTTGGAATTCAAGCGTGCCAATGGTTATAGCGAACTCGAAATCAGCCAGAAACGTTCCGCGCTGGATCATGTGCTGATTCCTGACACGTTTGTGCAACACGTCGAGCGCTTGGAGGCTGCGGGTTTTACCCAAGTGGTGAACTGGTTTCAGGGCTTTAACTTTGCGTCATTGTTAGCGGTGAAAGCGTGAGCGCAATGCAGTCATTGTACCGTTTTTTGCAAGATTCGCGTCTCGCACCTTGGTTGAATAGCTTGCCCGCACAACTCGAAACCGCGTTGCAAGGTTCGCACGGCAAGTGGGAAGAATGGCAGGCGGCTTTGGTTGCCGCACCCGATTTACACACGCAACAGCTTGATTTGAATAGCAGTGCCATAACGCTTGGCACTGCTGCCGACATTGACTTAGCCTCCCGTGCGCAATTATCGACGTGTTTGCAAGCCCTGATTCCTTGGCGCAAAGGCCCCTATCACTTGTTCGGGATTGAGGTGGATACCGAATGGCGTTCCGATTGGAAGTGGGAGCGGGTGTTGCCGCATCTGAGTCCGTTGAGCGGGCGTTTGGTGTTGGATGTGGGTTGCGGGAGTGGCTATCACCTGTGGCGGATGCGCGGGGCGGGGGCTGAGGCGGTGATTGGCATTGACCCCACGTTGCTGTTTCTGACGCAATTTCAATTAATTAAGCGTTATGCTGGGGAACAGCCGGTCTGGATGTTGCCGCTGAAAAGCGAAGATTTGCCTGATTTGCGTCAAAAAGGCTTTGATACGGTATTTTCGATGGGCGTGTTGTATCACCGCCGCGATCCGTTGGGGCATTTGCAGGAATTGCGCCGCGCTCTGCGAGCCGGTGGCGAGTTGGTGCTGGAAACCTTGGTGGTGGCAGGTGACGAACATACCGTGCTAATGCCGCACGATCGTTACGCCAAAATGCGCAATGTGTGGTTCATTCCCTCGGTGGCATTATTGGAATTGTGGTTGAAACGGTTGGGATTCACCCATATTCGTGTGGTAGATGTGACAACAACCAGCACTCAAGAACAACGTTGTACGGCGTGGAGTAAAGGCGAATCGTTGGCGGACTTCCTTGATTCCCAAGATATTAGCCGCACTATAGAAGGATACCCCGCGCCGGTAAGAGCGACGCTTATCGCTAATACCCCCGCGTGATCTGTTCAAGGGAATATCACTAAATTACAATATGATTAAGCATTGAAATAAAGTGAGCCAAGTGGATACGTTATTGCACAAACCAGGGTTTATGTTCGCGATGGGTGATACCAATCGCTTGCAGCAACGCCTTGCCCGGCGAATGGGGCAGGCATACAAGCGCTTCCGCGACAGTTGGGGCGGCTTGTTGCTCGACCCGTATTTGCGCGATGGCGGAAATTATCGCTATCGGCGTTATTCGGTGTTTCATTGGCAACATAATGCCTTAACCGTATTGCCGCACGAGCCGCATTATCAAAGCAGCCATTACAACCGGGTACACGGTGGATTTAACCGCCATTTTCGCGGCTGGCTGCCCACGACCTTGGCGAATCCGGTGTTGAAGGAAGTGATTGGTTGGGCAACGCAACAATTTTCGCGCAGCCCTGCCGAGTTGTGGCGCATTCAAGCGCACCAGTTCCGCATTATTGCCCGCCCTGATCAACAGGGAAAACCGACTCCAGAAGGCATTCATAAGGATGGTGCGGAATACATCTTGATCATGATGATGGATCGCCACAATGTTCACGGCGGTGAGAGTCGCATTTATGACAATACCATGCGCCCCTTAGCGGAAGGCACGTTGGCGCAAGCGGGGGATTTGGTGTTGGTGAATGATCACGCGGTTTATCACGGCGTGACCGCGATTAGCCCCGCCGACCCAACCCAACCCGCTTGGCGGGATGTGTTGGTGTTGACGTTTCACAAAGCGCTGGTTTAGCGTTTAACCGGGGCCTTCAAAGTATTTCCAAGGGTATTGGAGGTCGTCTTTGATCGTGCTCCAATACAAATCACCGGAGTTGCGCCAAGGATCCAGCAAAATGCCGGTCGCAAAGGGTTTACCTTTGGCGGTGACGATCAGGGTGCTGTGTTCGCGCCAAGGATTGCCTTTGTAAGCAACACCCCAATACAGGTCGAACGTTTTGAGGTCTTTGGTACGCATCCGCGCCCGCATCGCTCGCGCCCAGTCCACGCACAAACCTGCTTTGCGCTGCTTGGAATTGCGCAAGGTGTTGTGGAAAACGGGCGGCCAAGTCAAGCCCCAGTCATTCGCCAGATACATCGGGTACACAAACGCATCGTGCGCGACAGACTTTGCTTCACGCGTGTCAATAATGGCAGGGTCAAGTGCAATCAGCGCTTGCGCGAGTTCATCAATGCGCTGTTTCATCTTCGGTGTCAGGGTTTGCAGGCGCGGGCTGCCATCCGGGGCGATGGTTACATTGTCGTATTGCACGGCACAGCCACTCACGGCAAACAAGACCAGCAGTAAGCCTACCAGTCGTTTCATCTCAACCATTAATCACATTTCCTTCTTAAAATACATCAGGTAATTGACATCCACATCCTTGCCCAGACGATAACTCTGGAACAGCGGATTGTATGTCATGCCCGCGATATTCCGCAGCTCCAAGCCGACAGAACGCGCCCAGCGTTCGAGTTCGGAGGGCTTGATGAATTTGGCGTATTCGTGCGTGCCTTTGGGGAGCATATTCATCACGTATTCCGCGCCGATAATCGCTAACGCAAACGCTTTGGGGTTACGGTTGAGGGTGGAAAAGAAGACGTCGCCACCGGGTTTCACCAGTGCGGCACAGGCGGCAATCACCGATGCAGGGTCGGGGACGTGTTCCAGCATTTCCATGCAGGTCACGACATCGAATTGCTCAGGGGCTTCAGCAGCGATGGCTTCGGCACTGATTTGGCGGTAAGTCACTTCAACTTGGGATTCCAGCGCGTGTAATTCGGCGACTTCCAGCGGGGTTGCGCCCATGTCGATGCCGGTAACAGTCGCGCCACGGCGTGCCATGCTTTCGGCAAGAATGCCGCCGCCGCAGCCGATGTCGATGACGTTTTTGCCTTGCAAATGCGCGTGATCGTCAATGTAGTTGAGGCGCAACGGGTTGATGTCGTGCAGCGGTTTGAATTCGCTGTCACGATCCCACCAGCGCCAGGCGAGGTCTTCAAACTTGCGGATTTCGTTGGGGTCAACGTTTTGTGTCGGGTTGGTCATGGGGTTGCTCCAATTTTTTGTTGCCAGTGCCGCGCTTTGGCGATGAGGGCGCTGCTGTCTAGCGTGGTCAGTTGGCGGTTTTCCAACAGGGCTTTGCCTGCTACCCATGCATGGGTGACTTGTTCACGGCTGGTGCAATAGACCAAATGTGACACGGGGTCATACAGGGGGCTGGCTTCCAGTGTACCAAGATCAACCGCAATCATGTCAGCGAATTTGCCGACTTCCAGCGAACCGATTTCGCTATCCAACCCTAAGGCACGTGCGCCATTGATGGTTGCCATGCGCAAGACTTGTGCCGCTGGGATTAAGCTGGCATCTTGCGCCACGGCTTTAGCGAGCAGGGCAGCGGTACGCATTTCGCCGAACATGTCCAGATCGTTATTGCTGGCATTGCCATCCGTGCCGAGAGCGACATTAACCCCAGCGGCAGTGAGTTTAGCGATGGGGCAGAAACCGCTGGCAAGTTTCAAATTCGATTCGGGGCAGTGAATAACGTGCGTGCCGGTTTGTGCGAGCAGGGCAATCTCAGCATCGGTCAATTGCGTCATGTGGACGGCAAGAAAGTGTTGGTCGAGCAAGCCAAGTTGCGCAAGTCGGGCGAGGGGGCGCATTCCGCTTTGTTCGATGGCTTGCTGCACTTCAAACGCGGTTTCGTGCACGTGCATGTGGATGGGGAGCGCGTGTTCGCCCGCCAGATGCCGCACTTGTTGCAAGGGGTCATTAGACACGGTATACGGTGCGTGTGGGGCGAATGCCGTGGTAAGCAACGGATTTGCCTGCAATTGCTCATGCAAGGCCAAGCCTTTTTGAATGTATTCTGCTGCACCACTGCCCCAGCGGGTCGGGAAGTCGATCATGATCATGCCAATACATGCCCGAATGCCACTTTCCATGACGGCTTGTGCGGTGGCTTCGGGGAAGAAGTACATGTCATTGAAACACGTTGTGCCGGAACGCAGCATTTCGGCAATGGCTAACTGGCTGCCGTCATACACGAATTCTGCATCCACCCATTGCGCTTCCGCAGGCCAGATGTGGTGTTGCAACCAGTCCATTAAGGGTAAATCGTCCGCCAAACCTTTCAGCAGCGACATTGCGACGTGAGTATGCGCATTGACAAACCCCGGTAATACAGCCTGTTGTGGTAACGCTACAGTCTGTCGGGGTATATAGCGTTTTTCTGCTTCAGAAGTGGGCATGATTGCCACAATCCTGCTATTATCTATCGCTATAGTGTGGTGTCGCAAAACCTGATTACCCGAATCGACGGTAATAATCCATTCAGGTGTAATGAGTAAATCAATTTCCATTGCCATAATGTGCCATTGGGTGTTGTAAGATTGCCACGGTAGAGTAACCTATTTATGCTGAAAATCATCATGAGTCAACACGATTCGATCCGTGCCGTAGAGTGGAAAGACAATCATCTGGTGCTGCTTGACCAGCGCAAACTGCCGCATAACGAGCAGTTCGTGCCGTTATACAGCGCGGAAGATACTGCCGACGCTATTCGTAACATGGTGGTACGCGGTGCGCCCGCCATCGGGATTGCCGCAGCCTATGCCGCAGCAATGGCAGCACGCAAATGTTACAAGCAATACCCGCAAGATTGGCGCAAGCGTTTGAGCGTTGAAATTGACCTATTGCAAAATTCCCGCCCAACTGCTGTGAATCTCATGTGGGCATTAAAGCGCATGTGCGATTTAGCCGATGCCGTGGATGGCGACCCGGAAGAGCCGTTATTGGCATTAGCACAGCAGATTCATCAAGATGACATTAACGCCAATTACCGCATGGGAGAATTAGGCAGTGCCTTGATTCAACCGTCGCACGGGGTTTTAACCCATTGCAATACCGGATCACTGGCGACAGGCGGTTACGGCACTGCGTTGGGCGTGATTCGCAGCGCTTACAGCAGCGGCAAAATCGAACACGTGTATGCCGATGAAACCCGCCCTTGGTGGCAAGGTTCACGTCTGACCGCATGGGAATTGGTCAAAGATAAAATCCCCGCGCATTTGTTGTGCGACGGTGCGGCGGCGCATTTGATGAAATTGGGAAAAGTGTCGTGGGTTATCGTCGGTTCAGACCGGATTGCGGCGAACGGTGATGTGGCGAATAAAATTGGCACTTACAGCCTCGCGGTGAATGCCCGTTATCACGGAGTGAAGTTCATGGTGGTTGCCCCGACCAGCACCATTGATCTAGCGACCTTGAGTGGTAACGACATTCCCATTGAAGAGCGTTCGCAAGATGAAGTTTTGAACGTGAATAACCAGCGGATCGCCGCACAATACACTCAGGCATGGAATCCGGCATTTGATGTGACACCCGCCGCCTTAGTCGATGCGCTAGTCACCGAAAAAGGCGTGATTGAAAACCCCACGGCTGAAAAAATCGCTTCACTGATGGCGTCGTAATGACCAATATCCTCATCCGCATCACCCACCCGTAGAGACGCAAGATTTTGCGTCTCTACTAATACAATCGTTGGTGCAAGCAACGGTTTAGACGCTGCATATCGGTGTCCAGCCCGTAACGTTGCTGCCATTCGCGTTGTTGAAACGGGCGTTCGCTCACCGGCAAGGTTGCGCATTCATGCGTTTTGCCGCTCACGGTTTTTAGCGACAAAATGCTGACCGGCTGCTCGAAATAGCGCTTGTACAAGTGCGCGGGTAAGCGCTGCTTGAGTAACGGTTCTTCCGGCAAAGTTTGCTCGCTGAGTTCAAGGTGCAGCAATTGCTTGTATGGGTAGAACTCTTGTTGCTCAAACAGAAATTGCTTGGCTACGCGGTCAAAATACCCTTGCCGCATCACTAACCCCTGTTGCGTTAAAATCCAAATGTGCAGGTATTGCACGCGGTATAAGCTGTGTCCTTTGCGCCCGTGCGGGTCATCTTGCAGGGCGATCAGCGGAATATGCGCCTCATCCAACAAAGTGTGTTTGATAATGCTGTGTTGCTGCGCGGCTAATGGCAATTGCAGATACCCCCAACTTTCGGTAATAAAGCCTTCCCAACGTTGTTGTTGCAAGGTCGTGGCTAAATCAGCGCATTCTGAAGGCGGCAGTACTTGCCGCAAGGTGTTTTGAAACAATTCTTGCACGGCTTGGCGATAATCCGCGTGCAATTGCGCCAAACCGGTTGGTGGCGGCAGGCTTTCAAGCTGATGCGCGATGCCTTCTTTTTGCACATCCAAAGCTTGCATTTTATCGAGGTGTTGCTGCAAAGCGTGTTGGGTTGTTTTGATATTGCGTTCCGACACCCACCAATACCACGCTAATGCGAAGATAGGCAACGCGGGCAAGAGGAAATGCCCACGCATCACCAGCAAAATAATGATGATGAATGTTGCGGAAAATAAAACCAGACGCGGCGAATTCAGCGCAAACAGCCGCTGTTTGAGCGCGGCAAGCTGGGTATCCATTTGTTGCTGGTAAGCAATTTGCGGCAATTTCCACGGATCAGCATCGTAGAAAAAACTCCAGCGTTCACAATAGGCTTCTTCCGAACCCGTACCCAGTAATTCCTTGGCATCGTGATTGCCGCACGCATGGTTGGAAAAAATCGGATAGGTCAGCACTTCATGGTTGAAATGCTGGTATTCAAGCTTGATCTCATCTGCTTGCTTCGCCGCTTCCTGTTGCTTGCATTGTTCTTGAAATTCTCGCAGCATGTAATGGCTCATTGCCATGCTCTGGTATTCGTTGTTAGTCATTATTTAGCCCTTTGGATATTAGTAGAGTCTGCCCATTTTTCACTCTCTCGTAATAAGACCATGAAACCTGAAAAAAAATCCCTACCCACTATCATGCGAACAAAATGCCTGAATCAGGTATTAATTGACCGTTTTTTAGACGCTTTTTGGTCGGAACGTGGGGTAAGCCGCAATACCTTGGCGAGTTACGAACGTGATTTGCGGATGTTGTGCCATTGGCTGGACGAACGCGGTGTGGTGCTGGATCAAGCCGAGCGCGGGGATTTGCTGGAATATTTAGCGATTCGGGTGCGTGAGGGGGCGAAGGCGGCGACGACGGCGCGTTTGCTATCAAGTTTGCGGCGTTTTTACCGTTGGCAAGTCCGTGAAAATTTGCGCAAAGATGACCCTACCGCACAAATTGAAGCGCCCAAACAAGGCAGGCATTTACCGCATACCTTGTCAGAAGCTGAAGTCGATGCCTTATTGCAAGCGCCGGATATTGCCAGCCCATTGGGGCTGCGCGATCGAGCGATGCTAGAATTGTTGTATGCCACGGGGTTGCGAGTGTCGGAATTGGTGGGGATTCGTTTGAATGAAATTTCCCTGCCCAATGGCGTGATTCGCATTACCGGAAAAGGCAATAAGGAACGCCTCGTGCCAATGGGGGAAGAAGCTCACGATTGGATACAAACCTATTTAAGCGAGGCTCGCCCGGTGTTGATGCACGGCAAGGATATTGCTGAGCAAGTATTTGTGACCACACGCGGCAGCGGCATGACACGGCAGATGTTTTGGGTGCTGATTCAGCGTTATGCGTTTGCAGCGGATATTGTGCGCAGTATTTCCCCGCATACCTTGCGCCATGCCTTTGCCACCCATTTGCTGAATCATGGGGCGGATTTGCGCGTCGTACAGATGTTGCTGGGGCATAGCGATCTTTCCACCACGCAAATTTACACGCACGTCGCACAGGCGCGGTTACAGGATTTGCATCGCCAGCATCACCCGCGTGGTTAAGGGACTGTAATGTGGGGAATCGTATACACGCTACAGTCAGCCATGATAAGGTATTATCCACTATCTGATTAAAGAATAAGCACTTTTTACGACAAGATTTTCATTCAGGAATAGAGAAACCATGTACAAAAAAATGATTCTGGGCGCACTGATCAGTGTTGCGCTCGCAACGACCGGGGCAATGGCTGACGATGTGCCTGCGGATCTGGGCGACAAAATGAAACCCATGTTTGGTGGCAGCGCCCCTGACTCGTTGAAGTCAACCCCCGTAGCGGGTATGTTTGAAGCCAAATTTGGCGGCGAAATTATTTACGTAACGGGCGATGCGCGTTATGTGTTTGTCGGCGATTTGATTGATGCACAAAACAAATCCAGCCTGACCGAAGCATCACGCTCTGCTGATCGCGTTGCCATCGTCAAAACCATCGACGCAACCAAGAGCATTGAGTTCAAAGCTAAAGGCGAAGAAAAACACGTGTTGTATGCCTTCACTGACGTTGATTGCCCATTCTGCGTGAAATTGCATAAAGAAG
Source organism: Thiothrix subterranea (assembly GCF_016772315.1). Lineage (NCBI taxonomy): Bacteria > Pseudomonadati > Pseudomonadota > Gammaproteobacteria > Thiotrichales > Thiotrichaceae > Thiothrix > Thiothrix subterranea. Next base: position 3,357,271 of record NZ_CP053482.1, read on the forward strand.
TGCCAGCACTGAATGAAAAAGGCGTGACCGTGCGCTATTTGGCGTATCCGCGTGCAGGGGTGGGTTCACCGGCTTATAAAAAAATGGTAAACATTTGGTGTGCGGATGATAAAGCCGCTGCGATGAATCAAGTCAAGAATGACGGTAAAGAATTAGAAGCCAAAGAATGCACTAATCCTGTCGCTGAGCAATTTGAATTGGGTCAAAAATTGGGTGTGAATGGTACACCGGCCTTGCTGACAATGGATGGCACGATGATTCCAGGGTATCGCCCGGCGGATCAGTTAGCCAAGATGTTGGATGACGCGAAAGCGGCAGCAGCGAAGTAAGGGGAAAGAACCCCTCACCCCCTAGCCCCCTCTCCCTCAAGGGGCGAGGGGAACAAGAAAGATTACTTCTTAGCCCCTCTCCCCTTGAGGGAGAGGGGTTGGGGTGAGGGGGTCTTCACAACAATTTTCTTAACCGATATAACTCGTCTAGCGCTTGGCGTGGAGTGAGTTCATCCGGGTCTACGGCGGCGAGTGCCGCTTTCACTTTTTCGGCAATTTCATCTTTGGGTTCGGCGGGTGTTGCAAACATCAGGGGCAGGGTTTGTCCCGGTTGTGGGGCTTGCTGGCTGTGCTTTTCCAGTGATACCAGTTTCTTTTTTGCTTGTGCAATCACGCCTTTTGGCACACCTGCCAGTTGCGCGACTTGTAAGCCGTAGCTTTGGTTGGCTGAGCCTTCTTTCACCGCGTGTAAAAATACGATTTTGTCGCCATGTTCCACTGCGTCGATATGCACGTTCGCAATGGTGCTGATTTGTTCGGCGAGGGAGGTTAGCTCGAAATAGTGGGTGGCAAATAGGGTGAATGCTTTGCGGTCGCGGGCGAGGAATTCGGCGATTGCCCATGCTAATGACAGACCGTCGAAAGTGCTGGTGCCACGCCCGATTTCGTCCATCAATACCAAACTGTGGGCGGTGGCATTGTTGAGAATGTTGGCGGCTTCGGTCATTTCTACCATGAAGGTGGAACGCCCGGTGCTTAAGTCATCGTGTGCGCCGATGCGGGTGAAAATACGGTCGATATTGCCAAGACGAGCGGTTTGCGCGGGAACGTAACTGCCAATGTGTGCCAGCAACACGATCAACGCAACTTGGCGCATGTAGGTGGATTTTCCGCCCATATTGGGGCCTGTCACCATCAACATGCGGCGGCGCGAGTCCATGTACAGATCGTTTGGCACGAAGGGGTTATCGAGGGTGCGTTCTACGACTGGATGCCGTCCGCCTTCGATTTGAATACCCGCACCATCCACCAGCGCGGGGCAGTTGTAATTTAGGGTGTTGGCGCGTTCGGCGAAATTGCTCAATACATCCAGTTCGGCGATGGCTTGCGCGGTGTTGCGAATCGGATTCAAGTGTTCCAGCAAGTCGCGTAACAGGTTGTCGTAAATCGCTTTTTCGCGGGCAAGGGCGCGTTCGCGGGCAGACAGTACCTTGTCTTCAAATTTTTTCAGTTCGGGCAGAATGAAGCGTTCCACGCCCTTCAAGGTTTGGCGACGGATGTAGTCGGCGGGAATCCGGCTCAACTGGCTTTGTGGAATTTCAACGTAATAGCCGTGAATGCGGTTGTAGGCGACCTTGAGATTGTTGATGCCGGTGCGGACTTTTTCGCGGGCTTCGAGATCGAGCAGGTATTGGTCGGCGTTCTCGCTCAAATTGCGTAATTCATCGAGTTCGGCATCGAAACCGGGGGCGATTACGCCGCCGTCGCGGATGACCACGGGTGGATTGTCGATAATGGCGGAATCCAGCAGGTAGCGGAGTGCCTCGTGCAAGTCGATGTTGCTGTGTAATTGCTGAATGTGCGGGTTGTCGATGCTGCCGATCAAACTGTGAATGCGCGGCAATACGTGCAATGAGCTACGCAGGGTGGACAGGTCACGCGGACGTGCTGAACCTAGCGCGATGCGGCTGGCGATGCGTTCGATGTCGCCGATGCCGCGCAAGGTTTCCAGCAGGGCTTCGTAACGGTATTGGTTGAGCAATGCGCCGACGGCTTGGTGGCGATTACGCAGGGTGAAACGGTCTCGCAGCGGCTTGTTGAGCCAGCGGCGTAGCAGACGGCTGCCCATGCTGGTGGCGGTTTTGTCGATCACTGAAATCAGGGTGTTTTTGTGTTCACCGCTGATGCTGTATTCGAGTTCCAGATTGCGGCGGCTGGCAGCGTCGAGAATGATGCCTTCGTCGCTGAGTTCCACCGTGAGGCTGTTGATGTGGGGCAGGGCGGTGCGCTGGGTTTCTTGCACGTAATTGAGTAATGCGCCCGCAGCGGCAATGGCGAGTGGCAGATGATTGCAGCCGAAACCGTCGAGATCGTGTACCCCGAATTGGCGTAGCAGCAGGCGTTTGGCGGTGTCGAGGTCGAAGTGCCATTGCGGGCGTGGGGTGGAAATGCGGTTGCGGGCGAAGGCGGGTTTCCAGTCTTCGTCGTGCAGGATTTCAGCGGGTTGCAGGCGTTCGATTTCGTTGTGCAGGGTGGTGTCGGAATCGGCTTGTTGGACGGTGAAGCGTCCGGTGCTTAGGTCGATGGCGGCGATGCCGTAGGAAGAACCCCCCTTCCCCGACCCTTCCCCCGCAAGGGGGGCAGGGAGTCTATGAATCGCTACTAGGAGGTTGTCGCGGCGGTCGTCGAGGAGGTAGTCGTCGGTGACAGTGCCGGGGGTGAGTAGGCGGGTGATTTTGCGTTCGACTGGGCCTTTGGATTTGGCGGGGTCGCCGATTTGTTCGCAAATGGCGACGGATTCGCCGACTTTGAGCAGTTTGGCGAGGTATTGTTCGACGGCGTGGTAGGGAACGCCTGCCATTGGGATGGGTTCGCCTGCTGTTGCGCCGCGTGCGGTGAGGGTGATGTCGAGCAACGCGGCGGCTTTTTTTGCGTCGTCCATGAACAGTTCGTAGAAATCCCCCATGCGGTAAAACAGGAGAATGTCGGGGTATTCCGCTTTGATTCGGAAATACTGCTGCATCATGGGAGTGTGTTGCTGTTCTTTGCTCATGGCTCGTCGGGGCTGCGTAATCAAGCCGGAGAGTTTAGCAGTAATCGGCTATTGTTACTGTTCCATCACCCAACCATCCACACTTTTTAGGCTGGTGTCGGTCTGCTCAGGCAAAAAAGCCAGCAGTGGTTTCAATCTAGGGGGCTACAATTGCCCAATGAGGATTCCAATCCTGCTGGCTTTGTCAAGAAAGTAATTAATGAAACTGATGTTGTCAAGCTGTTGCAGGGTGGAAATAGTGCGCATGGCTTGGGCGGATGGTGTTTTCACCGTAAAATAGATGAATGCTACTTTGAAGCAGCCTTTAGATGAGATACTTTCCAAGCTCAGAACCAATTATGGGGATATTGAGAATGCGTTCAGAGAAGCCACCGGCTACGGTTTTGCAGCCATTAACCAAAGCGAAGCTCACTACCTTGCCAACTCCACGCCTGTTGAGTCCGTCAGAAGTTGAATCCTTGCTGAAAGAGATGCGGGAGTCAGCCGACGAAATCAGGATGCTGCTACGGGCGACATAAACCGACAAAATAATCAATGTTGATGACCAAGTTCCTGCTGATGGAAGTTAGAGCATTAACGCCTGAAAGCAGGCTTTATGTGTATGAGGTTGTGTTGAAAAAAGTGAACCCCACTGGAGGATTAAATCAGCCTGCCGCATTCCTAGAAGGAGCTGAGCCACGACGCACTAACAGTGGAGTTCTTTACAATTTTATGCGTGAGTTGCAAGACAAGCAAGCAGCTAATAGATTATTGAAGTATTGGCACAAACAGAGAAGCCAGCAGTGGTTTCAATCGAGAGGACTCCACTTGCCCAATGAGGATTCCAATTCTGCTGGCTCTGTCAACAAAGTAATTAATGACACTGATGTTGTCAAGCTGTTATAAGGTGCAAATAGCGCTCAGGACTGCGTGGTAGAGGGTGCGCCTGATAGTGGGTGTGTCATATGGTTAAAGCCGTCGTATTCGATGAAGAAACCCCAGCAGCTCAATGGGTTGACTCGACTGTTCAATCTGGTTTGACTGACCCGACTTCAATCCGCTCTGCTGGGGTTGTAGGCAAGGCTGCTCAATGGGTTGCCGCATCTGCTAACGCTGGCGGCGTTAACCTGACTTCAACCCGCTCAACCGAGCTTGTGTCTAGTATTGCGCAGGCTGTTGCAAGTTTCAATGAGCGTGCGTTAGTAACGACTCCACAGCGGCGTTCATAACGCCTGCCGCATCCCTAGAAGGGGCTGAGCCACAACGCGCCAACCGTGGAGTTATTTATAATTTTATGCGTGAGTTGCGGGAACAAGCAAGCAGCTCGCGAGGGTGTACCGCAAAATAGTACAAATGGTGAGGATGATGGGGTGAGGTTTACTGTTCCATCACCCAATCATCCACACTCTTCAGCTCACTGCTAAAATTAATCCCTACCAACACCTTCGGGCGCGGATCATCCCTAAATGCCCCAGCGTAATCGCGCTCTTTAATCTGCGCCATTGCCGCCTGTGCCGTCTTATCCAGCTTGAACTCCAGAATGTAAATATGCGTTGCCGTCTTCACCACGCAATCCACCCGCCCGTTGCTTTCATTGACTTCCGCTTCGCTGTACTGCCCCAGATAGAAAAACGTCAAGTAAATCAAACTGTGGTAATACGCCTCACGGTCTTGTAAGAAAATCTGATACGGAATTTTCTTGAATACCGTTTTGATGATTTCAATCACCTCAGGCAAATCATTATCGTCAAAGGCTTCACTCAGGTGTACCACCATCGGCGTTGTTTTTGCAGGTTCAACATGCGCCCATTCCGCCATCAAAAACATCATCATTGACGCCCGTACTTCACGGTTAGGATAATCCAACCAATACATGCCACGTTTATCTTGGTCTTTGAGGGTCAAATAGCCTGTCTGGAACATCACGGGGACAAGCTCCAATTCTTCAAGATCGTAATTGCCCAAAGCCAATTCATCTACCCGCAATTTATCCAGACGATACACTTTCTTGCGGCGCATCAACTTCGGCAAAAACGTCGGTGTACCAGATTCAAACCAGAAATTGCGGAATGCCTGCGCCTGAAAAAAGCTCAAGATCGAATACGGATTGTAAACACGGGTACGCAAATCCCAACTGTAACCGTTATACCATTCGCGGATTTTTTCCTGCAACGCCTCACGAGTTAAGCCAAGATAGCTTTCCGTTTCCGGCATATAGGGTGTGAAATAGTGTTCCAATTCCGCTTGTGTATACCCCAATAGCGTGCTGGCACTGCGGTCAAACGTCAGGTCAAACAGGTTATTCAAATCCGAGAAAATCGACACGCGGCTGAACTTCGACACGCCCGTAATCAACAAAAACTCCAAATACGGGTCACTGTCTTTCAGCACCGAATAAAATGCTTTCATGGTCTGTTGGTTGGCTTTGGCTTGTGGAATGTCATCGAGGTAGTCAATCAACGGCTTGTCGTATTCGTCGATCAGCAACACCACATTGCCCTGTTGTTTGGCGAGTTTTTCCAGCAGTTCCGCAAACACGTTTTTCAGCGTCGTACTCACCAAAGTGAGACCATGTTGCGCTGCAATCGCCTCCAGCGTTTGTTGTAATGCCGTTTCTAAACCCAATCCCTGATAGTCGAGTTTATTGATAGATAGGTGAATGACAGGGTGTGTCTTGCTCCAATCCCACTGATCCGCGATCCACAGCCCATCGAACAACGCACGATTGCCTTGGTAGATTTCTTTGATGGTGGAAAGCAGCAACGATTTACCGAAACGACGCGGGCGCGATAGGAAAAAATAGCCTGCTTTGCCCGTCAGCAAATTATGGATAGCTTGTGTTTTGTCTACATACAAGTAGTTATCTTGACGCAACTTGTCAAAAGTTTGGATACCAACAGGGAGGCGTTGCAGCATGGCAGTAGTCTACGTAAACAATTATTTGATAAGAATAGCAGAAGCACCTAGAAATGTGCTTAAAGGCTTTCTGTAATGGTTCTCTCTGTCCTTGCCAGCCCATGATCAGCCGCCATTTTGCGATGGTGATCAAGTTCAAACATCGTTAAGCAGCCATGAGTGTTTGGCGCTTGCCAACGCTTTTAAAAAAGCCAATTCCTCACCTTCCAAATCAGCCAGCACACCCCGATAATTCCAGCCGCGCTCATACAGGTCGAGCATTTCATCGACATCGAGGCTGGTCACGTCGTCTCTTTGCCAGCAGATTGCCTGTAAAAAGGGCAAATGCGCGGGTGTTGCTGGCATATTGTTTATCGCTTGCATGACAAACCTCTGGTGTTACGGACATTGATGAGTATATCAGGGCAACTTCACGCTTCCGGCAATAAAAGATGCCAAACAAGTAAAATTTTTTGAAAATTTTGCTTGACCGACTCTGAACAAGTTAGCATAATGCGCACCTCTTCCAGCGCATCTGTAGCTCAGTTGGATAGAGTACCTGGCTACGAACCAGGTGGTCGGAGGTTCGAATCCTTCCAGATGCGCCATCTCATTTAAAAAGGCTGACTTAACGTCAGCCTTTTTTCGTTACAGGAACTCCCCACTTTGGTGTTGCCACATTTCGTGGTATTTGCCGCGCAATGCCAGCAATTCGCTGTGCGTGCCTTGTTCGATAATCTCGCCATTTTCCAACACAATGATTCTGTCCATGCGCAGAATGGTTGCCAGTCGGTGCGCAATCACAATCGCGGTTTTACGTTCGATCAGCTCGAAAATAGCGACTTGGATTTGCTGTTCGGTGAGCGAGTCCAGCGCGCTGGTGGCTTCATCGAGTACTACAATCGGCGCATCTTCCAGAAACGCGCGGGCAATCGCGATGCGTTGTTTTTCACCACCAGATAATTTCACACCGCGTTCGCCCACCAGCGTGTCAAAGCCTTGTGGCAGTTTGTCGATGAAATCCAGCGCACGGGCTTTACGGGCGACTTCACGCAACGCCTCATCGGGAATGGCTTTGCCCAGTGCAATATTGTCGCGAATACTGCGGTGAAACAGATCCGGTTGTTGCGGAACCAGCGAAATTTGTGAACGTAATGATGCCAATGAAAACGCAGTAGCATCCACGCCATCGAACAAAATTCTGCCCTGCTGCGGGTCGACAAAACGAAACAGCAATTTGGTCAGCGAAGTTTTGCCTGAGCCAGAATGCCCCACCAATGCCACTTTTTCACCGGGCTGGATGTGCAGGTTGAAATCATTAAATAAGCCGACTTGCTTATCCGCTGTGCCATACGCAAACCCCAGTTGCTCAAACCGAATGTCGCCTTGCGTAATGGTGTGGGTTGGCATAGCCGCATGATCGTCTTCCAAATCGGTTTGCCGGAAAACGTCTGCCATTTCACGCGCATCCGCCAACACACTGAAAAAGCGCCGGAAATTCATCCCAAAATCCCACAAATGTTTGATCAGGATGAGCAGCACGGTTTGGAATAATACAAATTCACCGATCTCGAATGCGCCGTTCTGCCATTCGCCGATCATCCAATAAATCAGCAGCAATTCGATGCTGAACACCAAGATGCCTTGTACGGCAAACGAGACAAAGGTCAATAGCCACGCGATATTGCGCACTCGGTAAGATTCATCCGCCAGTGCGCCAATATTGGCACGTTCGTGTTGTTCCAGCGCAAAGCTTTTGACAATGGCGATATTGCTAATGCCATCGGCATACGCGCCGCCGAGTTTGGAATCCATCGCCGCAACCCGCAGGTCGAATTTCAGTTTCCAAATCAGAAAGCCACCACTCCAGCCCAAAAAGATGGCAACCCATATCAGAAAGTACAGCGCAAACGTGGGTTGTTGTTGGTAAAAAATAATGAAGGCGAGGGTGATTTGCAGCAAATTGCCGTAAAACTGAAAAATCATCCAGTCGATAATGGTTTCAAATGCTTTGATGAAACGGTTGGCTTGCTTGACCAAACTGCCTGCAAAATTGTTCTCGAAAAAATGGGTGCGTTGTTTTACCAGCACATCAAAACAGCGTTTATCGAGTTTGTTTAAGCCCCAGCTTTGGAACATGATCATGCCCAGTTCCAGCGCTCGCCAACTCAGCCAAATGACGCCGTAAGTCATGGCAATGTAGCTCAGATTTTGCAGCAGTGTGTGATGCGTATCCGCCGTGAAGGTTTTGGACAAGCCATTGGCAATTTCTTTGTAATACAGCGGTACTAACAGCTCCAGCCCCGCGCCGCCGGTAATGCCGATCATAACGACGACAAACCAGCCCCATTTCTGGCGGATGATTGCGCCATATTCACGAAAAATAATATCCATGTTCTAACAGTCCCTTGTTGCTGCGACTCTGGCGCGGGCTTCGATTTCGTAAGGGTTATCCCAATAGAAGCTGCCGCCGCGTTGTTGCGCCCGTACCCCAGCGATAAAATACACGAAGGGGAATAAGCAACCCCAGCGCTCGAATTGTTCCACATGCACCCGTTCATGCACCCGACTATTACGCAAGTGTTGGGGGGATACGCCTGCGACACAATGCCCGACGGTAATGGCATTGACCGCACCGAGAAAGGGAATGCCTCGCGCCAACCAGCGCCCGACCCAACCGCCCCAAATTTCCAAAACACCCGTGTGCAGGGCGTAACCGCCACCTGTCCATTTTGCCAGTAACGCGAACGGTAAACACCAAAGGGTAATGGGGGCGACCCATAAATACCGGAGTAATTGTTGCCAATCGCTTATCGTGTGCACGTATTCGCTCGCTTAAAATTTGGATAAGAATTGAACTGACACTGTGTCTATAAGGTCAGAAACCCGTATACTTGGCTAAAACAACTGAACAAATTGTAGGGGATTCCTTGGAAGAACACGACTTATTACAAAGCATCCTGCTGCTGTTGGTGATGTCCGTTGGGGCTGTTGCTGCATTCCGCACCTTGCATTTGCCGCCTATTTTGGGCTATCTCCTCGTGGGAACTTTAATGGGGACACATGGGCTGGGCTTTATCCCGGACAGCGAAGGCTTGGCCTTTATGGGCGAAGTTGGGGTGGTGTTTCTGTTGTTCGCGATTGGGCTGGAATTTTCACTCAAGCAATTCATGGCGATGCGCACCACGATTATCGGCTTGGGCGGGTTGCAGGTGGTGATTTCTACCTTGTCGGGCGTGATGATTTTGTCGTACTTCGGTGTGCCGTGGACGAGTGCGTTGGTCGCGGGTGGCGCAATGGCGATGTCATCGACGGCAATTGTGGTCAAACAATTGACGGATCAGGCAGAAATGCGGGCCGCGCACGGGCAATCAGCTTTGGGTATTTTGTTGTTTCAAGACATTGCGGTTGTGCCGTTTCTGGTCATGATTCCGTTGTTGGCGGGCGGCGCGGATTTGGCGTTAAACCCTAGCGAATTATTGCTGAAGATTTTTTTTGCAGCGTTGCTGTTTGTGGCGATGATGTTGGTGGGGCATTACACGCTGCGCCCATTATTTCAGTATATTTCCCGTGCTGAATCGGTCGAGCTGTTTAATATTACGGTGCTATTGGTGGCGCTGACGGCGGCTTGGTTGACGCAATCCATGCACTTGTCATTGGCACTGGGGGCGTTTTTAGCCGGAATGTTGCTGAGTGAAACCGAATATAAGCATCAGATCGAGAGTGAAATCCGCCCGTTTCGCGACATTCTCATGGGTATCTTTTTCATCACGGTCGGAACGAAGTTAGATATTGCGATACTGCCTTCCTTGTGGCTGCCGATATTGCTATTGGTGTTGGGTTTGATTGTCGGCAAAGGTTTGTTGATTGCGCTGCTCACCCGCTTGTTTGTAAAAAATAATGCGACGTCCTTGCGTACTGGTTTGGTGTTGGCGCAAGGGGGCGAGTTTGGGTTCGCATTGTTGGCATTGGCATTAAGCAATAAAGTGATGTCACAGGGTGAGGCACAAACGACCTTGGCGGCTATTGTGATCAGCATGGCGATTTCACCGTTTTTGATTCGTTACAATGAAAAAATTACCAATGTATTGTTGGCGGATACTTACACGCACCAGCGTTTTAAAGATGCGGAAGAAGTCAGTACTGCCGTCAATGAGGTGGAAAATCATGTGATTCTCTGCGGTTATCGGCGCATGGGTCAAAATATTGCGCGTTTCTTGCAAGAACAAGGTGTGACGTACATTGCACTGGATCTTGACCCTAGCATTGTGGAAAGGACATGGGAGGCAGGCGATCCGGTGCATTATGCTGATGCCACTCGCCCGGAAATCCTGATGGCAGCCGGTTTGGAACGCGCCCGCATGGTGGTGATTACGGTGGTGGAGGTCGAGGTCGCCAAACGCATTATTGAAGCGGTGCGCCTCAAACGTGCGGATATTCCGGTCTTGGTGCGCACCCGTGATGAGCGTCACCTGAAAACTTTGGAGCGTTTAGGTGCTACCAGTGTGTTGCCCGAAACGCTGGAGGCTACCCTGATGATCACCCAGCGCATTGTGGAACAGCTCGGTTTTAGCCCGGATGAAGTGTTTCAGATGACCGAAAAAACCCGGCGTGACAGTTACCGCGCATTGCACAGTTATTACCACGGTGAGCGCGACAAAACGTTGCCGGTGGGTAAAAAAACCGAGGCTTTTTTGCATACGTTTCGGTTGCAAGACGAGGATTATGCCACCGGCAAGCAAATTTCGGCGCTGGAATTAGGACGTTTTGCGGTGTCCATTAAGGCATTGCGGCGTGGGGATATTCGTGGTGAAGAGCCATCAGCCGATATTCTGTTGCAAGCCGGTGATGTATTGGTGCTGGAAGGTGGCAAAGCGGAATGTTTCCGCGAAGTGGAGACTGTTTTGCGGACAGGGGGCAAGTTGGCAAAGGCAACTATTCCTGTTGCGGGCGATATTTGAGGGGCTTGGTTGAGCTGGTTGTTTTTTAAGCTTTGCGGCGAGCCTGTCAATACATTTTATATGCATTAAATCCAAGCCGTTTTTCTGTGGTAAACTACCGTTTATCCACCTAATCCATTGGATATATTTCACTCTGTGGTATTCTTTTATTCAGGATATGCGTTTAGTTAGATGGTTTCTGTATAAAAAACCATTCTGGATTTCACACATGCCGATAGCCTGATGATGGGTAGAGTGGCTTGAATCAACCAGAGACGTGCTAGGATAGGCAAAAATTTGCTAATTTTTTTAAATTTTAGAAAACTTTTTGCACAACTAGCAGTCTATGGAAGGTGTCGAGTCGTTTTAGATCACATTAGGGCTATGCACGACTTCTATGGAACGGATACAGGTGTCCGTATTGCACGGAAGCATTCGGGTGGTATCTGGATCGAATCACCTCCGATACAAGTTATTAAAGGGATTTTTGCGATCACGACTCCTGAAAAGCAGTTGGCTACGGTTAATGAAACATTGTGTAGAATCGTACCAACAAATACTAAAAAGGTTGCATCAATATGACGAATACATCTTCTCGTGCCGGTCTGGACGCTTCTTTGTCTGAAACGGTTGCTCGTACTTTACAAGATTACTTGGATACACTGGGTGATCATGAAGCATCAAACATTTACCGTTTGGTGTTGGATGAGGTTGAACGCCCTATGCTGGAAATCATGATGCGTTATACGCATAACAACCAGTCTAAGGCGGCGCAGTGCATGGGCATTAACCGTGCGACGCTGCGTACTAAGCTGAAGCGCCATAACTTGCTCTAATCGAGAGTAAACATGGTTAGAAGGGGCGGTTATCATGAACCGCCCCGGATATTAGTATTAGTTTTTCAAGGTTTGTTGATACGTTTTCAATCCATCCCAATCGCTTGCAGCCGCAAGTTTTGCTTGTTCTGCCCAGCTTTCTGCGAATGTCTTGCTATAGCGAATACCGCTAGAAGCCAATTTTCCGTTCACATCATCCGTGGTTAATTCCGCTAATTGCGCATAGCGTTTTATGCCATTGGCTTGCATGGCTTCGGCTAATTTAGGGCCGATGCCACTTAATTTGGTCAAATCATCATCATTTGCGCTATCAGTGATTGTTGTTACGACTGCGGGTGTTTCGGTAACAATGGCGGCGGGTTCTGGCGTGGTAACAGCAGGTTCAGCGGCTGTGACGGCTTCAAGTGTGGTTTGAGGCGCTGGCGGGGCAACTTTTTCCGTTTTGGCAACCGTTAATTCCGCTTGTAAGGTGCGGTTTTGTTGTTGCAGTGTGCTATTTTCTTTACGACTGGCTTGCAGGGCGACTTCAAGTTTTTTCTTGGGGTTGGGGACAAATAATCTGACGAAAATCCATTCGATTAACCAACCGACTAAGATCCCAAGAATAAATACGCCTACTAGTTTAGACATTGTGAAACTCCATTAATTGAGCGTGTATTTAATGCTTTTTATTGCAAAGCGGATTCTAAACACATAATACGGCACACAGAATACACCAAATGGTAGGGTTTGGCAGACAAACCTCCTCCCAGCTTGATCTATGACAATGTAATAATGCATGACCTCATTGCTATTAGTGTCTTTCTCGCTATGTCGTCAAATTTTATTGCGGTTATGTGTGTAGTGTTATTATTGGCAGCTTGTCAGGATGAAACAGTGACGCACACCATTTATCAGCCCGACAACAGCAGCGCTAACGTATTGCGCTCTGAACATGATGCTACTTTGAATACGCTCATTCGGCAGCATGGCTTAACGGGGGATGCGCAGCAAGGTCGAATTTTGCCCGCGATCGAATCACCCTTAGCCCAATTGGGGATGCAATTATTTTTCAGTAAAGCCCTGTCTGGCAATCGCGATGTGGCGTGTGCCAGTTGTCATCATCCTTTACTGGGTGGTGGTGATAATTTGTCATTGTCGATTGGAGTAGATGCTGCCGAGCCGAATGTGTTGGGTCACAAGCGTTTGTTACAAGGCAAACTTAGCCCCAGTGTGCCACGCAATGCACCGACGACGTTTAATAGCGGTTTGTGGCAGCAGTTTATGTTTCATGATGGGCGTGTTGCGCAGCTTGAAACAGGCATTACTACCCCCGATGTGGCTTATTTGCAGCCCGACCCATTGGCTGGGGATAATTTGGTTCATGCGCAAGCCCGTTTTCCGGTGACGTCCAATCATGAAATGCGGGGGGAAATCTTTGATGCTGGTGGAACTACGCAATCGTGTCGCGAACGTTTAGCCGAGCGTTTGGGTGGGCATGGCGCAAGCACTGAATCACGCTTGCCTATTGCGGAAACGGCTTATTGGTTGGAGGCGTTTCGCCATGTTTACCAACAACCGCAAGCTGACGCCAGCGCGTTGATTACCGAGCAAACGATTGCGGCAGCGTTAGCGGAATACCAACGTTCCCAAGTGTTCGTGAATACCCCTTGGAAACAATATGTGCAAGGTGAGCTGGCAGCTATCAGCGCCTCGGCAAAACGCGGTGCTTTACTATTTTTTCGGGAACGTGACGCCGGTGGGTATGCTTGTGCAAGCTGTCATCGCGGCGATTTTTTTACGGATGAGCAATTTCGCCATGTCTTAATGCCTCCCATCGGGCCGGGCAAGGGCAATAAAGATGCAGCCCTGCAACAAGATTATGGGCGTTGGTTAGTCACGCAACACCCCGATGATAAGTTCCGGTTTCGTACACCGAGTTTGTTGAATGTGGCAGTGACCGGGCCGTGGGGACATAACGGCGCGTATACCAGCCTTGAAGCGGTTGTGCGACACATGCTGAATCCGTTTCAGGCGGCGCTGAATTATGACCGTGGGCAATTAACCCAGCCCAACATTCCCACCGCGCAATTGGCGGTGAATTTACGGGAAATGTTGGGTGGCAATACCGACCTAGCAGGGCAGGCGTATCAGGAAGAGGATGTGCAACACTTGCTTGCTTTTCTGCACACGCTGACTGACCCGTGTGTGACACGCCCGGATTGTTTACAGCGTTGGATACCGTCCGGCGCAAACTTACCAGAATCGGTATTGCAGGCGCGGTTTTAGGCGCGGTTTTAAATTCCGAATTCGCGGCGGTAAGCCTGTACTTTTTCCAGCAAAGCGGCATCGTGCAAACTGCTATCGACGTGATTAATGACTTCGCGCAAACCCACGATGCTAATCACCTTAATAGCGTACAGGGCTTCCACTTCTTGCACGGCGGATTGCGCCCCTTTGCCACGTTCCTGACGGTCGAGTGAAATAGCCACACCCGCCAAGGTTGCGCCTTGAGCCGCGACAATATCCGCTGCTTCACGAATGGCAGTGCCTGCGGTCATGACATCATCAATGACCAAAACTCGGCCTTGCAAGGGAGCGCCCACAATTGTGCCGCCTTCGCCATGATCTTTGGCTTCTTTGCGATTAAAAGCGTAGGGGTAATCTTTGCCCTGGTGTTCATATAACGCAATCGCCGTTGCCGCTGCTAACGGAATGCCTTTGTAAGCCGGGCCAAACAGCATGTCGAACGCTACGCCAGAGTCGACGATGGCTTGCGCATAAAATTTACCAAGACGTGAAAGTGCCGAGCCGGTTTGGAATAAGCCAGCATTGAAAAAATACGGGCTAATCCGACCTGATTTGAGGGTGAATTCGCCGAAACGCAAGACGCCTTGCCCGATGGCAAAATCCAGAAAATCTTGTTGATAGCTTTTCATTGCTTAATCCTTTGCGGGTAAATTCGCTAATGCTTGTCCTAACTGAAGCGCTACGTCAGCCCCTAGTGCTTGATTCCATGCCAGACTGGGGTTTTCCAATAATAAGATCACGGTAGAACCCATATTGAAACGCCCCATTTCCGCACCTTTTGCCAAATTAACATCTGGGAATGTTTGACGCTTGACGCCCCAACCTTGTGGAGGCGTGACCAGCCCATCCCACACGGTTTCAATGGCGGCAACATTGATTGCGCCCACTAAAACCATTGCCAGCTTGCCGAATTCGGTATCAAACAGCGTCACGACTCGTTCATTGCGGGCAAATAAGCGCGGAATGGTGCGCACGGTATGCCCCGCCACGCTGAAAAGTCGCCCCGGTACGTAAACTTGTTCAGTCAATGTGCCGGTGAGTGGCATGTGGATGCGGTGATAATCACGCGGGGACAGGTAAATTGTCATGAACTGACCCTGCATAAACGGGGCAGCCCGCACCTCATCCCCACCGAGCAATTCCACCGCAGAATATTCATGGCCTTTGGCTTGGAAAATACGCCCCGTTTCAATTTTACCCATTTGACTAATGCGCCCATCCACCGGGCTAACCATTACCTGATCACCTGCTGCCATTGGGCGCAGGGCAGGTTGCAATGGGCGGGTGAAAAACGCATTAAATGTCGGATAACTCGCGGGATCAGGGTTGAGCGCTTCCGCTAAATTGACCTTGAACACCTTGCTGAATAAACGGATAGCAGGTGGTACAAGGGTTGGGCATTGGATGCGAGTCAGGCGGAATACCAATCGAGAGATGAAGTGATGCGGCAAAATGTACAGAGGCCAAGCTTTTAGAATATCGAGTAGATTCATGCAGAATTCGTGTGTTAGCGGCTAAAGGCAGGATAATACGGTAAAAGCGGGGAGAATAAACCAAAAAAGGCATCCCGAAGGATGCCTTTTAGCAAACTGTGATGCTTGCGTCAGTCTTATTTCGCAGCAGCAGGAGCGGCTGGAGCAACAGGAGCCGCAGCAACCGGTGCTTGTGCAGTAGGCATTGCCATTGGCATTTGTGGCGCCATCATTGCTGGAGCAAAGCCGTTGTTAGCGCCGTTAGCAGCAAAGTTGTTGTAGCCGTAAGCATTGCTATTGCCGTTACCGTAGCCATAACCGTTACCAGTACCGTACCAGTCGCCATTGCCTTTGCCGTTAGCAGCCATGTCGGTATCTAAGTTGGTTTTGCCTTTGCCTTTGAACGTGATAGCGAAATCAACTTCACCATCAGCGTCGCCTTTACCACGACCCCAGCCGTTTACGTCGCTCTTACCAGTGCCGTAACCAGTGCCTTGACCGCTAGTAGAAGCAGTGCCTTGACCTGCGCCTTGACCAGTGGCAGAGCCATTGTCAAAACCGTCTGTGAATTCAGCAGAAGCAGTGCCAGCAAAAGCGACCAGTGCAGCGAAAGCGATAGTTTGCAGTTTCATAATTTTATCTCCTAGCAGGTTGTATTTTGGAAAACTTCAGTATGGGATAATAATAATATTAGCATTTACTAATGTAAAGAGGTTTTGCACGTTTTCTGCAAATTTTTTGCAATAACAGTGAACTTTTTACAGAGAACAAAAAAGCCCCGCTGAAGGGGGCTTTTGAAGGCTAAACCGCGAACACAAGCGCTTAATCTTTGATGCGATATTCGGCTGAGCGAGCGTGTGCCACTAAGCCTTCACCGCGTGCCAATACTGACGCAATCTTGCCCAACGCCGACGCACCTTCTGCCGAACAATCAATCAGCGACGAACGTTTCTGGAAGTCATACACCCCCAGCGGGCTGGAAAAACGCGCGGTACGTGAAGTCGGCAATACGTGGTTCGGCCCTGCACAATAATCGCCCACTGCTTCCGCCGTATAACGTCCCATGAAAATCGCGCCTGCATGACGAATTTGCGTCGCCATGTCACGCGGATTTTCCACGGAAAGCTCCAAGTGTTCTGGCGCGATGTAGTTGGCGACTTTCACTGCTTCTGCCATATCTTGCACATGGATCAGCACGCCACGGTTTTGCAGTGAGGTGGAAATGATCGCCTTGCGCGGCATTTCTTCCACCAGCCGGTTGATGCTGGCTTTCACTTGTTCGATAAAAGCCGCATCGGGGCAGACCAGAATGGATTGTGCGTCTTCGTCGTGTTCCGCTTGGGAGAACAGATCCATCGCAATCCAATCTGGGTTGGTCTTGCCGTCGCAGATGACGAGAATTTCAGATGGGCCTGCAATCATGTCGATACCGACAGTGCCGTATACCATACGTTTAGCCGTGGCAACGTAGATATTGCCGGGGCCGACGACCTTATCCACTTGCGGGACGGTGGCTGTACCGTAAGCGAGTGCCGCGACTGCTTGTGCGCCACCGATGGCAAACACGCGGTCAACGTTAGAAATCGCTGCCGCTGCCAGCACCAATTCATTCACCTCACCATCCGGCGTGGGCACAACCATGATCAATTCCGGCACGCCCGCGACTTTGGCAGGTACGGCATTCATCAGCACGGAAGAGGGGTAAGCTGCTTTGCCACCGGGGACGTATAAACCGACCCGATCCAGCGCCGTGACTTGTTGCCCCAGCAATGTGCCGTCGGCTTCGGTGTAGCTCCACGATTCCAGCAATTGGTGTTGCGCGTAGGACTTGAGGCGAGCTGCTGCTGCTTCCAAGGCAACACGTTGTTCTGGCGTGATTTTAGTCAGTGCTTCCTGCAAGCGAGCGGCGGGGATTTCGAGTTCCGCCATGCTGCCGACGCTCATGCGGTCGAAGCGGTTGGTGTATTCGACCACTGCCGCATCGCCACGTTTGCGCACATCTTTGAGGATGCCGTTGACAGTATTGAATACCGCGTCATCAGAGACGCTTTCCCACGCCAGCAAGTCTTGCAGCTTTGCCCAGAAATCGCTGGCGGTGGTGTTTAATTCGGTAATGTTGAGCATGTGTTAACTCCTAAGAATATAAGAGGGCGACCGCCGGTCGCCCCTACGGAGGACATGTAGGGGCAACCGGCGGTCGCCCTCTTCACTCCCTCTGTGGTTAGCCTGCCCGCCGTGTTTTCACTGCTTCAGCCAACTGACGCAGCACCGCTTCAGTCGTGTCGAAGTTGATGCAAGCGTCGGTAATGCTTTGCCCGTAAACCAGTTCTTCGCGCTGTTTGCCGTCGGCTTTTTGGTTGCCTTCAACCAGATTGCTTTCGATCATCACGCCGGTAATGGCTTTGCTACCCGCTGCAAGCTGTTCGGCAACGTTGGTCGCCACTTCTGGCTGACGGCGGTAGTCTTTGTAGCTGTTGGCATGGCTGAAATCGACCATCAAATACGGTGGCAATTTGGCTTTTTCCAACGCGGCAACGGCGGCGGCAACACTGGTTGCGTCATAGTTCGGCTCTTGCCCACCGCGCAAAATCACATGGCAATCTTCATTACCCTTGGTCGCAAAAATCGCGGTATGCCCTTCCTTGGTGACAGACAGGAAATGGTGTGGACGTGAAGACGCGCCAATCGCATCAATCGCAATGTTCAAATTGCCATACGTGCCGTTCTTGAAACCAATCGGACACGATACGCCAGAAGCGAGTTCGCGGTGCGCTTGGCTTTCGGTGGTACGTGCGCCAATCGCTGCCCAGCTTACCAAATCAGCGACGTATTGCGGGCTGATCAAGTCGAGGTATTCAGTCGCCGCTGGCATTCCCTGATTGTTTAAATCCAGCAATAACTTACGCGCCATGCGCAAGCCTTTGTTGATGTGGAAACTGTTATCCATATCGGGGTCATTGATCAAGCCTTTCCAGCCAATCGTGGTACGTGGCTTCTCGAAATACACCCGCATGATAATGTGCAACTGGTCTTTCAGCTCATCGCGCAACGGCTGCAAACGCGCGGCGTATTCCATTGCCGCCTCCACATCGTGAATCGAGCACGGGCCAACGACCACCAGCAAGCGGTCATCTTCACCGTGCAAAATGCGGTGGGCTTCTTGACGCGCTGTGTATACGGTTTCGGTCGCGGTATCGCTTAAGGGGAATTCGCGGTGCAATTCCACCGGCGGCGTTAATTCGTGCATACCGATGATACGCAGGTCGTCAGTTTGGTGTTTCATTAGGGATTCCTTTGGTCGACTGCCGTTTGAATGTGCGCAATCAGCTCACGAATGGCGGCATGTTTGAGTTTCATGGATGCTTTATTAACGATCAGCCGTGAAGTGATGTCTGCCATGTGTTCGAGTGGCGCAAGCCCGTTAGCGCGTAAGGTATTGCCGGTGTCTACCACGTCTACAATGCAATCCGCCAAGCCGACCAGCGGGGCAAGTTCCATCGAGCCGTACAGCTTGATCACATCGACTTGACGACCTTGTTCGGCGAAATAGCGGCGCGTGCAGTTGACGAATTTGGTGGCGACTTTCAATCCGGTAGCGGGCAAGGGGCGATCAGGAAAGCCTGCCACCATCAGCTTGCACCGTGCAATTTGTAAATCGACCAGTTCGTATAGGTCTTGCCCGCCGTGTTCCATCAGCACGTCTTTGCCTGCCACGCCAAGGTCTGCCGCGCCGTACTGCACATACGTGGGTACGTCGGTCGCACGGATAATAACCAGCTTCACGTCGTCGCGGTTGGTGTCGAGGATCAGCTTGCGGCTGGTTTCGGGGTCGTCCAAAGGTTCGATACCGGCGGCTTTTAACAGCGGCGCAGTGTCTTTGAAGATGCGCCCCTTGGAGAGCGCAATGGTCAGTGTTTGTTTCACAATCTTATCCATTTACCCGTTGGATTCGCGCACCCAAGCGGGAGAGTTTTTCTTCAATGCGTTCATAGCCACGGTCAGTGTGGTAAATCCGGTCAATCGTGGTTTTGCCTTGCGCTGCCAAACCTGCTAACACCAGCGAGGCGGAAGCGCGTAAGTCGGTTGCCATGACGGGCGCACCTTTCAGGTAAGGCATTCCTGCCACAATCGCTGTGTTACCTTCCAAGCGGATGTTTGCCCCTAGGCGCATCAGTTCGGCAACGTGCATCATGCGGTTCTCGAAAATCGTTTCAACGATTACGCCAATGCCGCGTGAAACGGCATTCATCGCCATGAATTGCGCCTGCATATCGGTGGGGAACGCGGGGTAGGGGTCAGTGCGAATATCGACCGCTTTCAGGATGCGGTCGCGCATATCGACTTCGATCCAATCCGCGCCGGTCGTGACCAATGCACCCGCTTCGGTAAATTTGTGCAGTACAGCATCGAGTGTATCAGGTGCGGCTTTTAATGTCCTCACACGCCCGCCGGTAATCGCGGCGGCTGCTAAAAAAGTACCCGTTTCGATACGGTCGGGCAGCACGCTGTAATCGACGCCTTTGAGGTTAGTCACGCCTTCGACGGTGATTTTGTCAGTACCCGCACCTTTGATCTTTGCACCCATCGCAATCAGGCAATTGGCAAGGTCGACCACTTCCGGTTCACGCGCGGCATTTTCCAGAACCGTTGTGCCTTCCGCTAATACCGCCGCCATTAGCAAGTTTTCTGTGCCTGTCACCGTCACAATGTCCATGACAATTTTTGCACCTTTGAGGCGCTTGGCAGTGGCGCGAATGTAGCCTTCTTCGACCACAATCTTTGCTCCCATCGCTTCCAAACCGGAAAGGTGAATATTGACGGGGCGTGAGCCAATTGCGCACCCACCGGGCAGGGAAACTTCGGCTTCACCGTAACGTGCCACCATCGGACCGAGGACGAGGATCGAAGCCCGCATGGTGCGTACCAAGTCATACGGCGCAACAAAATGCTGAATGGTGGACGTGTCGGTGTGGACATTATTGTGTTCGTCAGTTTCCACGGTAACGCCCATGCCCGCGATGACTGCCGCCAACGTGGACACGTCTTTCAGGCGCGGCACATTGCGGATCGTCATCGGGGTTTCTGCCAGTAAGGTGGCAGCGAGCAGGGGCAGGACAGCGTTTTTCGCCCCGGAGATTTCTACGTCTCCGTCTAGGGTTACGCCGCCTTCGATAATCAGCTTTTGCATGGTATTAAGATCCGGTTCAGTCGCTTGTCAGCAAAAGGATGGAATAATAACGAAAAGGGAACTTAAAGAACATATTGGTTTTCCAAGCATAACGAATTGGGGAATAAGGCGGCGTTAGCGCGAGGTTAGGGCTGCTGCTTACGATAACATGGGGTTAATGGATCATGATAAATGCTTACCGTTGGGGGGGAGCCGCTGGGCTATGGCTGCTTTGCTGCTGCTATTGGGTTTAAGTGCGGTTAAACCTGCCGCCGCGTTTTACAACAGCCATTCGGCACTGGGAACGAATACCAATGAAATCATGGATGACGATTCCAGTGCGCCGTTCATTGATTTAATGAAAATGGCGTTGCCATTTCGCGAAGCACGGCAGTTAAACAAGGGCAATATCGAATACGATCGCAACGGTTGGCCGAAAACCATTTCGCAAGGCGGGCAGGCAGGCACGCGCTTTGTGAGCAAATTACCGGTGGGCACAATTCCCAGCGGACAGTACATTGTGTTGTATGAAGGCGAGGGCAAGCTGGATTATCGCAACGATGCGAGTTTGGTAGCGGGTGCGTTGGGGCGCGACATCATTAATCTCGATCCGGGCAAGGACAATGAGCTGAACGCGACCTTGTTTATTCTGGCGACGAATCCGGCGAATCCCATCCGCAATATTCGCATTCTGCCGCCGGGTGGCATTTGTGCGAATAACCCGTTTCAGCGCGTGGCGGGAGCGGGGCAATGCAAAGGGAATTATTTGTCATTCGAGCAGCATTCCAGCAAGATTATTTTTAACCCCGATTATTTGACATACATGCGCGATTTTCGGGTGATCCGTTTCATGAACATGAGCGGGATTACCCGTAACCCGGTGTATGCGTGGGAAGACCGCGCCAGCATCGACCAGCAAACCTGGGGTGGGGCAGAGGGCATTCGCGGCGCACCGATGGAAGTGATGGTGGAACTCGCGAACCGTTTGCACGCCGATCCGTGGTTTTCGATGCCTCATGCGGCGAGTAACGATTTTATCCGCCGCTTTGCCGAATACGTGCAAGCCAATCTTGAGCCGAGCTTGAAAGTGTACGTGGAATATTCCAACGAAGTGTGGAACGGCGTGTTTACCCAACACGCTTTTGCCAAGCAACAAGGCGTGCAAATGGGCTTAGACCCCGCCCCGAATCAAGCGGCGTATAAATTTTATTCCAAACGTTCGGTGGATGTGTTTGGGATTTGGGAGCAAGTGTTTCGCGGCAATAAGCGCGTGGTGCGGGTGATGTCCGGTTTGGTCGGCAGCACCGCGATGAGCAAAACGATTTTGTCTTATAACGGTGCTTACCGCTTTACCGACGCTTACGCGGTCGCACCGTATGTGTATGGCGATGCCAATGCCTTGCGCAAAGCGCGTAGCGTCAGTGATATTTTCCAAGTGATGACTGACCCGAAATACCCGCATTCCTTGCCGAATGAAATCAAGTTAATTGCGAAACAGGCAGAGGTGGCCAAAAGCTTCGGGGTGGATTTGATCGCGTATGAAGGCGGGCAACATTTGGTGGATATGACCACGAAATCTGACACTCAGCACCCCAACAACCTGTTTTACGCTGCTAACCGTCACCCGCAAATGGCTGCTATTTATCAGCAACTTCTGACGGGCTGGAAGCAAGCGGGGGGTAAATTATTCGTGCATTTCAGTTCACCGCGCATTTACCGCAAATACGGCAGTTTTGGCACTAAGGAATACATTACCCAGCCGGATGCGCAAGCACCCAAACACCGTGCTTTGCTGGAATTTACCCGTGTGAATCGTTGTTGGTGGAACGGTTGCTCTGGGGATACCTTGGTACGTCAGGCGAAACCGGCGGTGACATTGGAGGCGATGAAAACCCAATCCGAACCCTTGGATGCGACTGCGCCACAATACGAACCGATTCACGGCGAACCGCCGCCATTCCCCATGGGAAATATTCCGCCAGAAGATGCCGCGCCGCCGTCAGTGGAAACCACCTTAGTGACGATGCGCACCATGCCTAATGAACAATACGTAGCGGGTGGCAGTGCCTTGATTCGGCAAGCGCGTAATCCGGCGGATGTTTGGGCGGGAGCTTCGGCTTATCAATTGCGCAATGTGTTGAATGGCAAGATCGACGGCACGGCAGATTTGGCCGCCATGTGGCAAGCCAGTTGGGATCAGCAAAATCTGTACTTACGTATTGGGGTAGAAGATGATCGCCCCGGCGTGAGCGATTCCACTGTGCCTTGGGAAGATGACGCGGTTGAATTGTACTTGGATGCGGACGGTTCGATGAGCCAGCAATACGACCAACGCAACGATTTCCACTTTATTGTTAATTTAAAAGCGGGCAATATCGTTTTGGGTAAAAATTCACCGAAAATTGACCGCGTACCGTTGCGGCATACAGTGACTCGTTCCGGCAATGGCTACGTGCTGGATGTCACCTTACCTTGGGCAGGTCTGGGAATTAGCCCGCGTGCAGGGCAACGCATGGGCTTGGATATTCATGTGGACGACGACGACGACGGCGGCGACCGCGACGGCAAATTGGCATGGAAAGCCAAACAAGACGACGCTTGGCAAAATCCGGCGCTGTTCGGTGGCGTGATTTTGGGCGAATAACAGAATTAATCAATGGGGATTTCCGATGATGACAACAGAATTGCTGGCGGCGTATCACGCTGCCCATTACCAAGTGCAATACCCACAGGGCGCATTTACGCTGCGCACCGACAGCCCCTCCGACGAATTAGCGCAGTTATTGCGGGAAACCGGGCATACGTGTGCGGCGTTTATTACGGCTTGCAATCCGCATAGCTGGCCGTTGAGTGAGGCTGAAAATGCCCTTGCGCAACAGCAATTGGCGGCAGAGTTAGCAGAGCACGGTTATATGACCATTCCTGCGATTGGCTTAGACCCGGCGGGCGAGTGGCAAGGCGAAGCGAGTTTTCTGGTGCCGGGTTTGGACTTGGAAAATGCCAAATCACTGGGTGAACAGTACGCGCAGAACGCGATTTTGTGGGCAGATTCAGCCACCGCCGTGCCGCAATTGGTGCTGTTAGCCGCCTAGCGTTGGAAGTTTGCACAAAATCAGTGCCACAAGCGGCGCTGTTTGGGTTATCGTTTGCCAATTCTACGTTTAAGCGGCACAGGTAGCCTTTCATGCAAATTCAGGTCAGCCAACTCATCGTCAAATTCCTGCAACAGTTGGGGGTGGACACGATTTTCGGGATGCCGGGGGCGCACATTTTGCCGGTGTATGACGACTTGTATGATTCCAGTATTAAGACGGTGCTAGTCAAGCATGAGCAGGGGGCGGCATTCATGGCGGGTGGCTATGCCCGCGTGAGTGGGCGTATCGGGGCTTGCATTACTACCGCAGGCCCCGGTGCGAGTAATTTGATTACGGGCATTGCCAACGCTTACGCCGACAAATTGCCGATGATTGTGATTACCGGCGAAGCACCGACCCACATTTTTGGGCGCGGCGGTTTACAGGAAAGTTCGGGGGAGGGCGGCAGTATCGACCAGACCGCGCTATTTTCCGGTGTGACCCGCTACCACAAGCTGATCGAGCGCACCGATTACCTCACCAATGTGCTGAACCAAGCCGCCCGGCAACTGGTTTCCGACGTGCCGGGACCAGTGGTGTTGAGCATCCCGGTGAATGTGCAAAAGGAGCTGGTTGATGCGGCGATTCTGGAAAAATTACCCAGCCTGAAACCGTCCCCCAAGCTGCAAATCCCCGCGCAACTGTTGGAACAATGCGCCGACATGATCCGCCAAGCGCACCGTCCGGTGATTCTCGCGGGTTACGGTTGCCTGCAATCGGCGCAAGCGCGTGCCGAATTGCGTCGGTTCAGCGACCACCTCAATATTCCGGTAGCCACCAGCTTGAAGGGCAAGGGCGCTATTGACGAACGTTCCGAACTCGCTTTGGGCAGTTTGGGGGTTACGTCCAGTGGTCACGCCATGCATTATTTCATGGAAGAAGCCGACCTGATTATTCTGCTGGGGGCGGGTTTTAATGAGCGTACCAGTTATGTGTGGAAACAGGGTGTATTAAACCCCAGCAAAATTATTCAGGTTGACCGTAATGTGGCGCAACTGGAAAAGGTATTCAAAGCGGATTTAGCCATTCAGTCCGACCTTGGTGATTTCCTCAAATCCATGAATGCCTGTTGTGTCCCGCAAGGGCTTGAACCGAAACCACGCCCGGATATTGCTGCCTTCAAACGCCGTATTGACCAGCAAAACATAGCGCATAATACGGTGATTTTTGGCGATAAATTTGCGCTGGTGAAAACCCTGTTTGCGCGGCTGGAACGGCATTTTGACGAAGGCATTGTATTGGTCGATGACAATATCATTTTTGCGCAAAACCTTTATCGGGTGAAAGCGGATGATTTGTTTGTACCGAATACCGGCGTGTCGTCATTAGGTCATGCGATTCCTGCGGCGATTGGCGCACGCTTTGCGTTGAACAAACCGATATTTGCGATTCTCGGCGATGGCGGTTTTCAAATGTGCTGCATGGAAATCATGACGGCGGTGAATTACCAGATTCCGCTGACGATTATTATGTTCAATAACCAGACTTTGGGTTTAATCCGCAAAAACCAGCACCAGCAATACCAACAGCGTTTTCTCGATTGTGATTTTCAAAACCCGGATTACGCGCTATTGGCACAATCGTTTGGGATTAACCATTTTAAAATTGCCAGCGATGCCGATTGCCAGCAAGTGTTTGAATTAGCTGATTTTCATCAGGGTATTAATCTGATCGAGCTGATGGTGGATCAGGATGCTTACCCCAATTACTCTTCGCGCCGATAACGTGATGCGATTGTGCTATGCTTGCTAACAAGCTTGTGATTCATCTGGACTGATAGGAAAAACCATGCTAGAACGATTAAGTATTGAAAATTTTACTGTTTTTTCTAAAGCCAGCTTCGAGTTCGCAGCGGGTCTGAACGTCATCGTCGGTGAAAACGGTACGGGTAAAACGCATGTACTGAAATTACTGTACGCAATATTGGCCGCGACAAATGAAGAGCTTAAGCGAAACGATAATTCACGTATTATTAAAAGCAGTTTACAACGCCAATACGCCCAAAAATTACAAAATGTCTTTAAGGCGGAGTCTTTAGGTAAACTAGCACGTCGTGCGGGGCGAGGGCGTTGTGGGATTGAATTGCAGTTCACTGATACAGCGCGTAATAGCGCTTTTGAGTTTGGTACTAGCAGTAAAGTTGAAGTGCAGTTTCTGCAACTTCCTGATGTTTTGAAGGAAGAGCAGACGGTATTTTTCCCTACTCGCGAGTTGTTGAGTATTTATCCCGGATTTCTCGCGTTGTATGAGCAGCGTTATTTAGAGTTTGACGAAACCTACCGTGATACATGTTTAGCATTAAGTCTACCCGTGACACGTACTCGTTTTATGAATGACGTCGTTGAAATACTAGAAGAAGCAATGGGTGGAAAAGTTATCTTAGCCGATAATGGTAGATTCTATTTATACACCAAAGGGCTTGGGGATTTGGAAATACCACTGGTGGCAGAGGGTATTCGTAAGTTGGCGATGATGGCACGTTTATTAGCAACCGGAGCATTGCGAGAAAAGAGCTGCTTATTCTGGGACGAACCAGAAGCTACATTAAATCCTCGTTTAGTCAAATTAGTAGCAAAAGTTATTTGTGAGCTTGCGAATAGTGGCATACAAGTTTTTGTAACCACACATAGCTATTTTTTACTAAAAGAAATTCAATTAGTTTCCATGCAGCAAGTGGACACAAACACACGCTACTTTTCCTTGCTCAAGGGGGAGGATGGCGTAGTGGTGGAGTCTGGTGATTCCTTGGATGACTTGCAAACCATCGTGGCACTGGATGAAGAGTTAGCCCAGTTTGACCGTGAACAGGATGCACACCATGCCTGAAGTCACAGAAGGGCAACTAACCTTCCATTTTCCAACGGAATGGCAGGCGATAAGCTATGATGCACCCAACGGTTTTTATGACATGGTTGTACAACGTGCCCCATTGGATTTTAAAGCCGTCGATATTCTGGCACGTAGCCCGTTGGATGCTTTTACGTGGATAGAAATCAAAGAAGGAAGGCTGCATGATGCAAACCTTTGATTTTATCTTGAGCATTCCAGTCGCTGATCGCCCCGCGCATTTACGCAACTGTCTGGAAAGCATTCACCAGCAAATTACCCGTTACGGCTATGACGGCGGCATTATCATTGTGGTTGCCGAAGACAGCCGTGAGCCGCAGTGCATCGCCACACATCAGGCGTTGGTGGCGGAATACAGCGCGAAAGGGCTGGACGTGATTCATTTCGACCTGCCCGAACAATATCAGGTGTTGCAAAGTATCCCCGTCGCGCAACGCCAGTCCTTGGGGAATTTGCTTACCACGCAACCTGCTGAACGTTTTTACCGCAAAGGGCAGGCAGCCAACCGCAATCTCAGTTACCTGAAAATGCTGCAACTGACGCGGGATAAAGACCGCACCTTGTATTATCTGGTGGATAGTGATCAGTTGTTTTTGCCGGAACTGGATTATTTCCATCACATTAATCAGATTTTCCAAACCAATGACATCGCTATGTTGACCGGAAAACTGGTGGGTGATCCGCCGGTATCGCCCTCGGTGATGGCAGCGAATTTTCTGGATGATGTGAGTGCGTTTTTGCACGAAATTGCCGACTATGATCTCAATGGCGCGTGCCAGTTTCATCGGGATACGCCCGTGCCGCACGATGCTGCTTATCACGATTTGGCGAAATTATTTGGGTTTGAACAGCAGACTAGCCATTTTGATTACCCCTGTCCGTTGTCGGGGGCGCATGATCATCGGGCGTGTTTGGAAACCTTTGCAGCGCGGTTACAGGCATTTTTCTTTGGCGAACATTTGACGCGCAAGACGGTGTATCAACCGGGTGCTGATCCATTGGCACTGACCCCGGCACGTACCATTTACCCCGGAAATTACATCGTCAATTTCGAGGGTTTGAAATACATTATTCCGTTTGGGCATTTGCGGCTGCGGATGTCGGGGCCGACGGCGGGACGGTTGATTCAGGCGGAAATTGGCGAACGGTTTGCGGCGGCGAATTTGCCGATGTTGCACAAGCGTACCACGGATGCCGATGACGGTTTTCGCCCCGGTGTGGAGCAACAGCACGATGCGGCGATTGATATTTCGGATGAGTTTGAACGCCAGTTTTTCGGCGATTTGATGCTGTTCTCGGTGGTGGAGTGGCTGAAGCAGCACGATTTGGCGCAATTAGCCAACGCCGCTGCGGTGCAACAGGTGATGGAGTCGGTGGAGTCGGAATTGCTGAACTTGTATGAGGCTAAACATGCAGCAGTGAATGCGCAGGTGCAAGCCTTGGAACAGTGGGTGCAACAGCCGCAGCACGGTTGGCAGGGTTCGCCCGCGTTGGCGCAAGTATTGCAGTTTTTGGGGAATATTCGCCGCAATTTCAGTGATCAGTCGTTGGCTTGGCAGCAAATCCAATCGGCTGAACATCGGGCAAAGCGTAAACAGCAGATGCTGGCGGCTCTGCTGAGTTATCAAGCAGAACGCGCCGTGTGGGATGAGGTTGTGGCATTGCCTTGAGGCTATTTGCCTTTCCAGCGGACGTGGTACAAGTCATGGCGGCGGTCGCGCAAGTTTTGTACCGAGCCACTATTGCGGGCAGTCATTAATAAATCGGGACGCAGGTCAGCCATGGCGACCATTTCGGTATTGGGGGTGGTGTCGGCGGCGATACCGTCACGCGCAAACGGCAAGTCGCACGGGGTAAGAATGCAGCTTTGTGCGTATTGAATATCCATATTGGCGACGTTGGGCAGGTTGCCACAGTTGCCGGACATGACCACGTAAATCTGATTTTCGACGGCGCGTGCCTGACAGCAATAACGCACCCGCAAGTAGCCTTGGCGTTCATCGGTACAAAACGGCACAAACAAAATTTGTGCGCCCTGATCAGTGAGGTGGCGTGCCAGTTCGGGAAATTCCGAGTCGTAGCAAATCAGTACCCCGATGGGGCCGCAATCGGTTTGAATGACATCCAATTCACTGCCGCCTTCGATATTCCACCAATACGCTTCATTGGGCGTGGGGTGAATTTTAGCTTGTGCGTGTACTGTGCCGTCACGCAGGAAAATGTAGCAAATGTTTTCCACCCGACCATTCGGCATCCGTGTGGGGTGAGAGCCGCCAATAATGTTGATATTGTAACGCAACGCCAAGTCGCGCATGGCTTCGCGGAATTGCGGGGTGTATTTGGTGAGCGCTTCAATGGCTTCCACGGGGCTTAATTGCTGCGATTCCATCGACAACAATTGCAGGGTGAACAGTTCGGGGAACACCACGAAATCGCCTTTGTAATCGGCTACCACGTCAACGAAGTAGGCGACGGCTTCCATGAATTCCTCGAACGATTGCACTTTGCGTTGCTGGTATTGCACCGTGCCGACGCGCACGCTATCGGGTTGACGTTTGCCGTAGTTTTTCTGTTTGCCTTTGGCGGGCGTCTGCGAAACTTTGGGGTTGCGCCAAATCATGTGGACGCCGTAACCCATTGATTGGTGGTCAGCATCCAGATAATGCGGGATTAAGCCAATGAATTCGAAATCATTGCGTAGCTGGAAGGAAAGTACCGGGTCGCGTTGTTCCTTTTTGCGCACGGCTTCGACATACGCTTCCGCTGTACCGTAACGCTTGATGCGGCTGGCAAGCGTGGGCAAACGCCCGGCGAAGACGATGCCTTTCAGGGAGAGGTCTTGCGCTAATTGTTTGCGGGCATTGTACAGGCGTTGCCCGATGCGGTAGCCACGGTAGTTGGGGTCGACGCACACTTCCATGCCGTAGAGCCATTCGCCGTGGGGGTCGTGGGTAGCGATGTAGCCGTTGCCGGTGATTTCGCTCCAGTTATGTTGTTTGAAAGCGCGTTTTTCGCTGACGCGCAGGGTGGCGCAGTAACCGACGATTTTTTCGCCTGCGACCACCACAAATTGCCCTTCTGGGAAGTGATTTTGCTGCCCGATCAGTACCGGCTCTGGGTAGCCGTACATCCCCGTGCCTGCATAAACGCGCTCGGATAGCGCGGCAATTTGGGGAATGTCATCCATTTTGGCTTGGCGGAGCTGGAGCTGGATAGCGGGGTCGGAAAGTGTGTTGGTGGTAGCCATAAAAAGTGGTTTTGGTGTTGGTTGAAAGGTGCATGATATACCGCAGCGCTGTAGAGCGTCAGTATTCCGTGCTGGAATACTAAACTCCCGTCAAATACCTTCACTAATCGGCCATTGGACGTTAAAGTAAACAGCAATTAGACGCCGTTTTGAAGGTCATTATGAATATCCCGCCCGAAGAACTCGATTTCCAATCCATCCGCGCTCAAGGTTCCGGCGGGCAAAACGTCAATAAAGTTTCGACTGCGATTCACTTGCGTTTTGACATCCGCGCTTCTTCCTTGCCGGATAGTTGGAAAGAAAAGCTGTTGAACTACGCTGATCAGCGCATTTCCGGCGATGGCGTGGTGGTCATCAAGGCGCAAACCCACAACAGTCAGGAAAAAAACCGGGCGGACGCGCTTGAACGCTTGCAACAATTAATCGCGGATGCGACCAAAGTGCAAAAGAAGCGCAAAGCCACGCGCCCGACGTTTAGCTCGCGGCTCAAGCGGCTTGACAGCAAGAAAAAGCACAGCGATATTAAATCGGGGCGTAAAAAAGTCGATTATTAGCAATGCTGTTTGGCGTAGTGCAGCAATAAAGCGCGGCTGCGTTGATAAGCCTGTTCTGCCTGTTGCAATAACGTCGCATCCAGTTCCACATCATCCACCGCTTCTTGAAAATTCGGTAATATTTTGCCGGTGTGAATGAGTGGTGAGGTATCCCCCGCACCGGCTACGCCCGTTTTGGCAAAGCTACCGTATTCATGCGATAACGGTTCAGTCACGCCTATCCATTGCTGTAACTGGCTTAATAAGCCGTCGGTGTCAGTGCAGACTTTTTCGGTATCAAAATAGTAATAACGTTGCGGGTGTTGCTGGGCGAAGTCGGTAAGGGTTTGCAGCCGTTCAAGGTAATAGTCGTTTGTGCCAGCGGGTTGCGCATACAAATCATCGCTGGATTTTTGCCGGAATAACTTAATGATGCTTTTAATGGTTGGCTCAGGTTGGCGCAACGCAATAAAAATGACAGCATCTTGTAATGCGGGCAGACTTAAATTCAGCCGATAATCGTTGTGCAGCAGTTTATCAAATTGATAGTGACTGTCGGGTTTTAAGCTATCGTGTTGGCTGTAATCCGCGATTTGCCGGGCTAGATCAGCGTCGCTGAGGTAGCTTTGGTGCATTTCGTAATAGCCATTGATACGCGGGTGTGAGCCGATAATATGACTCAACGTACTGCTGTAGGCTCGCATGTGGCTGAGTAAAAAGATTCGGGAGTAGGAGTGTTTCATATTAGGATTTCCGGTCAAATAAACTTTTAGCCCGTTTGGTTGAGTAATTGCTTAGACCACTGTTCATCTATGAATGAGCCAATTTCTAATGCCGGAGAATTAATGATTTGCACGATATGATCGTCAAATTTCATTTCAATTAAATCTTGTGCTTTACGGGTAGCAACAAGAAATGCAATCTTAGCGCCTTTTTTTCTCGCGGCTGCTGATAATTTTGACGCTGCTTCATAAAGGGTTTCGTTCTCACGTTGTACTCTTATTGGTACGGGTTTAGCTTGATAGTTTCTTTTTAAGATTGCATCTATTCCCGCGTTGCGATGCACGGGCAACACATCAAGACCGGAGAGTATTGCCAGAGATTTTTCATCTGCATTGATATAGGACTCTCGACCTTTATTTAGCAAGGCGGATTCTGTTTTTACTAATGTTTCTAGTCGCGATTTAGATAACTCAATTGCATCTAACGACGTATCTATTCCTATGAATTTTCTGCCTTTCATCTTGGCGGCGACTAGAGTAGTCCCACTTCCACAAAAGGGGTCAAGCACTAAATCACCTTCATCGGTTGATATTTCAATGATTCGATCAAGCAATAAGATGGGCTTTTGGGTTGGGTATCCAGTGCGCTCTTTGGCTTTTGGATTTAGAAAAGGGATTTCCCACACATCGGCTAATGGAACACCTTTTTTCTCATCGGCTGAAACAACACTGCCATCATCTTCACGCGCATAAATGGATTTATTGTGTGCATCTCTCGATCTTTTTTGCAGAATTTGATCAATATTGGTGGTTTCTGAATAGTCAGTAAATATTTTATTGAATTTATAGCTGTCGGTTTTTGAAAAAAATAAGATATTCTGATGATTTGGCGTGAGATTGTTAGCAGAGTTTGACCATCTTTTGTATGACCAAATGATTTCAGAAAGGAAGTTATCCTGACCAAATACCTCTTCACCAATTAATCTCAGGATGTGGTTAGCCGTTTTATCACAATGAATAAATATTGTACCAGAGTCTTTTAGGATTCTCTTTGCTTCAATTAGGCGATACAGCATAAAGTCAGCGTATGTTTTATGGCACGCCCACAGGTCATCAAAGCTATAGTGGGAGGTTCTGTCCCTAGAACTTAAACTGTGTTTTTTATTGGTGAGAAACGGCGGGTCAAGATAAATCATGTCAATGGTTTTTTCTTGCAAACCCTTCATTATTTCTAGGCAATCACCGTGATATAATTCTTTCATATTGGATTTAGTCTTCATTTGGAACGCGCTCATTGGCGATTTGTTCTAGTATTGCTTTTAAATCTATGCCTGTTCTCTTTTGCACATAAGCCCAAGCAGCGTCCCCATAGTAATAATGACCACCCATTCCTTGATAAAGCGTTTCAAGAGTTTGCTGAATACGCATGGCTTGCTGACGATTTGGGTAATAAAACATGACTCTAATAGGTGTGTATCCCGCATCAGCAATGACTTGGATTCTGGTGTGCTCTTTGGTGATATGATCACCATCAGTGGTTGCATCTTTCCATTTTATTTCAAGCGCGTCATTTCCTACCAAGCAATCAATTTCAAATGTTTTGGGTTTTTGACCTCTGGTATTTGGGATGCGAAGGCTTCCCGAATCGGGGAATGCATGTTCAAAACATTTTTTGGTGGCTTGTTCGAGAAATGAACCGGCGTACTTATATAAAAATCGACCTTTGTTCTGGTAAATGTCGATTTGTTGACCTTCAAGCTTAGAAATCCCCAACACTCGGTATATCAAATAATGTGATACGTCATCGGCTAACATTTCCTCTGTTCTTGCATCAATCGCCGCCCGCAGCCGATTTGAGTAGTCGAGCGCCAGAGCATTTATTGCTTGCTGAATTGTCATTGATAGTCTCGAAAAATGGATGAATGCAGCCAAGAATACATCATCAGTCCGGCTAAAATCCAAGTTTTTATGCTATCGTATTGGCTATAATCCGCTATTTGCTGGGCTAAATCAGCGTCGCTGAGGTAGCTTTGGTGCATTTCGTAATAGCCATTGATACGCGGTTGTGAGCCGATAATATGTCCTAGCAAACTGCTATAGGCTCGCATGTGGCTGAGTAAAAAGATTCGGGAATAGGATTGAGTCATGGTTTAGGATCTCCAATTAAATTTTTGCGGGCTTTGCTTGTCTATAGTTATTTCTATAAAACATTATTTATTACCGCCACATCAACACGAATAATATTATTGGCTTGCCATTGACCAGAACGATATTCAGGTCTAGAGCGGATGTTGTTAAGTATATTAGAGCTTTGTTTGAACCGATCTGCATTCCATTTTTTTAGTTCAGTTCTACCATCTGAATAGGTTGTTTTGATTTCAGCTAACTTTGAAACTAATAATTTCGCTTTGAATTCTTCTGGATTGGATGGGTTTAAAATAATTAATAATTTACTTTCGTTGGTGTTTTTATTTGACGAAAATGATGTATTAATTTGTTGGTTTTTTTCTGAAGATGCTTTTTTTGAATTAATCAATAATGATAGATCGACGCTGATGTCTTTTAATCTTTTATCAGTTAAGAATTTTTGAGTTGTTGTAATTATCCAGCCGTTTTGGTGACTATTTTTAATGGCATATTCTTTTGCAATCTCAACAGGTATTTCTAATCCTTTCTTAATAAGTCCTTGCTCATTGAATAAAATTACTACCAAATAATCGAACTCCCATGAGCGAATTACATTTAATGGTGTTGTTGGAGTACCTTTGATTTTTCTTGATTTAACTTGATATAGTTTTCCATCGTCGGTTTCTATATCTGCACTGAAACCAGAAATATTTAGCAACTTACCACCATAATATTGATGGGCAAGATATTCAGCGTATTCACCAACTAAATTACTTGTTCTTCCTAATGCTTTGGCAAGTTTGTTTGAATGTTCATTAAATTTTATCCAAAGATCATCAATTTCTTCCATTATTTATCCTTTGATACTTAATCAAAGAGGTCATGATTGATCTCACTGACTTCTTATTTAAATTTTTAATCATTTTAAACTCATCTAATCCATAAGAGTTTAAAGCGAAATTATTTTTTATGCCGGATTCGATAACCACGAAATATCAATTGTCCGGTGCTGGCGCACACAGTCACGCAAGTACAAGTTGATCAGGCTTTGGTAAGGTACACCCGTGTTTTCAGCCATTTCTTTGAAATACCCTACCACGTCTTCGCCCAATCGAATGGTGACGGACTTTTTCAGTTTGGAGGTGTAGGGATTTTTGCGAGATTTCATTTGAGACAGGTCATATTCCGCTTTCATGGCACGCTACCTTTGTAGTATTGACGTTCATTTTTGGTTGCTTTGCGAGCTGAGATGATTCTGATGGTAGTGCCTGAATCACGCTCACAGTGGCAAACAAGCAGGATTTTGGATTCATCACTAAGACCGAGCATCAAAAAACGGTCTTCCACATCCGAATGTTCCTCATCGTAAAATTGCACAGCAAATTCATCAAAGAAAACCGACTTGGCTTCCTCAAAAGAAATGCCATGTTTGCGCTGATTTGAAGCAGCTTTTGCTGTGTCCCACTCGAATTTCATCATGGTTACATTGTATGTACGAGATTTGGCGTGTCAAGCGTAAACGCTACATGGCAATATGCTATCATCTGCCACATCACCACCGTGCAGGACGTGCCATGAAAATCCCCTACGGCTTGAGCAATTTCAAGAAAGTCATCACCGAAGGCTTTGTCTATGTGGACAAAACCGCCTACATCGCCGCGCTAGAAGCCGATGGGCAGTACCACTTTCTGTTGCGCCCGCGCCGTTTCGGTAAAAGCCTGTTCATCTCAGCACTGGAGTATTACTACGACGTAAAGCACCAAGCAGATTTCGACGCAATCTTTTCCCAACTCCACATCGGGCAACATCCAACCCCGACGCGCAGCAGCTATCAGGTGCTGTTCATGGAGTTCAGCGGGATTGCCACGGATAGCGCGGAATCGGTTTACCGGGCGTTCAATACCAAAGTCGATGTGGCTTTGCAGAACTTCCTCAAGCGTTACGAGTATACGCAACAAGAGCAGGCCGGGGTTGCTGCATTGACCTCCCCATACGAAAAAATGGAGTACTTTTTTGGGGTAACAGCGAACCAAAAACTGTTCCTGTTGCTCGACGAATACGACCATTTCGCCAATTCGATACTGGCGGAGAATATGCCGCTGTTCAAAAGTATCGTCGGCAAGGGCGGTTTCGTGCGCAGCTTTTACGAAACCATTAAGGCAGCTACCCAGCGCGGCACGGTAGACCGTTTGTTCATCACGGGGGTTACGCCGATCATGCTGGATAGTCTGACCAGTGGGTTTAATATTGGCAAAAACCTGTCGTTACAAGAAGACTTCAATGCAGCCGTCGGTTTTACCAAGGATGAAGTAGCGGGCTTACTCCAGCCCTTGGCGGTCGACTGCCATCTGGATGCCTCAGTGTTGCTGGATGACGTGACACGGTGGTACAACGGCTACCGCTTTCACGCGGATGCACCCGAAACGGTTTATAACGCCAATATGGTGTTGTATTTTCTGGATAATTTCGACACGAAACGCTGTGCTTACCCGAAAAAAATGTTGGATGCGAATATTGCCTCCGACTATGGTAAGTTAATGGGCTTGTTCGGTATCGGCGACCGTGAAGACAATTACAAGGTGCTGGATGAGTTGCTCAACACGGGCGAAGTCATCGCACGACAGGCGGAAAAATTTGATTTCGACAAAGGCTTTTTCCGGGATGATTTCATCAGCTTGTTAGCCTATATGGGGTTTGTGTCGCTGCAACGCGAAGAGTTGGCCGGGGAGGTGTTTGCTATCCCCAACCATGTGATGCAGGAGATGTATTTCCAGTATTTCAAAGCGGAATTGGAGCGGCGTAACCAGATTGAGATTCCCAATCGTGGCTTAGCTTCGGCAGTGGCATCCTTGGCGGCGGATGACAATATCCAGCCGTTAATGGATGAGATGCAGCGCGTGTTGCAGGTGCTTTCCAACCGCGATTTCATGAAGATGGATGAAAAGCACATCAAAACCCTGCTGCTGACGCTGCTCTACCATTCGTCGGTGTATTTCATCCAAAGCGTTGGCGCTGATTCGCTACATCAACAGCAGCCAACTCGCGAATAATACCCCCGCCACCATCACCCAGCCCGGTAGTGATGACGCGGGAGCTTTCTTCTGCGGCTTACCGGATAAGGCGGCTTCCAGCTCTTTGCAGGCATCCGCGTGAACCTTAACCTCATAAGCCCCCCCAATGATCTTGGACTCAATCAGTTCTTTACGCAGTTGCTCTTTAATGCCTTCTTTTATCCCCGCCAATTTGCCGACTTGTTTGCCCTGTGCAAGCCCTTGTGAATAGCCCAACCATGAACCTGCTGCCGCACCCAACAGCAATAAAAACGACACTGTAAGAATATCCATAATCAGCCCCGAAATTTGCCCGACGAAAGCCATAAACGGATTATCTTGCAATAATCGCCCGGATACCGTGACGACTATCACATTGCGGTTAAGTTTCGGTTAAAGTTGGGCAATAAACGCGAGAATATCCGCAACCGGCACTTTCACCGCATCGCCGCCACTCCGCGCTTTGTATTCCAACTCGCCCGCTTGCAAACCACGCTCAGAAATAATGACGCGGTGCGGAATACCCAGCAATTCATGGTCGGCAAACATTGCACCGGGGCGTAACGCACGGTCATCCAGCAACACATCCACGCCCGCTGCTTGCAATTGCGCGTAAAGTTCTTCTGCTTTCGCTGCCACATCCGGCGATTTCTGCATGTTCAGCGGCGCAATCACCAACGTGAATGGCGCAATCGCCGTAGGCCAGCGAATCCCGAATTCGTCGTTATTCTGCTCAATCGCTGAGGCGACCACGCGGGAAACGCCGATGCCGTAGCAACCCATTGTCATCACTTGCGCCCGCCCGCTTTCATCCAACACCGTCGCATTGAGTTTCGACGAATACGTTTTGCCCAACTGGAAGATGTGACCGACTTCAATACCGCGCACGATAGACAGTGTGCCGCAACCGTCGGGGCTGGGGTCGCCTTCGATCACATTGCGCAGATCGGCAATTTGCGGCAGCGCGACATCGCGTTCCCAATTGATGCCGAAGAAGTGTTTGCCGTCGACATTCGCGCCTGCGCCGAAGTCGGACATATTCGCCACGGTACGGTCAGCGATTACCGGAATGGTCAAACCGACTGGCCCCAATGAGCCGGGGCCTGCACCGATCAAGGCGCGAATTTCATCTTCCCGCGCAAACTGCAACGGCACGGCAACGCCGGGGATTTTTTCCGCTTTGATTTCGTTGAGGGTATGATCGCCACGTACCAGCAAAGCAATGAAGGCGTGCTCGGACTCTTCTGCCGCCGCCACGATCAAGGTCTTAACCGTTTTCTCGATTGGCAAGCCGAATTGCGCCACCAATTCCTCGATGGTTTTGGCGTTAGGCGTGTCGACTTCGCGCATCGCTTCCGTTGGCGCGGCGCGTTCGGCAATTAGGCACACCGCTTCCGCCAATTCGATATTCGCGGCGTAATTGCTGCCACTGGCGAAGGCAATCGCATCTTCACCCGAATCAGCAAGGACGTGGAATTCGTGTGATGCATTGCCACCAATCGAGCCGGTATCCGCTTGCACCGGGCGGAAATCCAGCCCCAACCGCTGGAAAATGCGCGAATACGCCGCAAACATAATGTCGTAAGTTTCCTGCAACGATTCTTGTGTGGCATGGAAGGAATACGCATCTTTCATCAAGAATTCACGCGCCCGCATTACGCCAAAACGCGGGCGTACTTCGTCACGGAATTTGGTTTGAATCTGGTAGAAATTGATCGGCAACTGCTTGTAGCTGCTCAATTCTTTGCGGGCGTAATCGGTAATGATTTCTTCGTGCGTCGGGCCATAGCAAAAGTCGCGGCTGTGACGGTCACGAATGCGCAGCAATTCCGCGCCGTATTTTTCCCAACGACCGGATTCTTGCCACAATTCGGCAGGCTGGATGGAAGGCATCAGCACTTCAATTGCACCCGCGTTGTTCATTTCTTCACGCACGATGGCTTCGACTTTGCGCAATACGCGCAAGCCATACGGCATCCACGTATACAAACCGGAGGCGAGGCGGCGAATCATGCCCGCACGTAGCATTAATTGGTGGCTGATGACTTCGGCATCGGCGGGCGTTTCGCGCTGGGTGCTCAGGGGGAATCGGGAAACTCGCATGGTGTTGTCTTCTATCCGGTATGGGAAACCGCCAATTATAGAATTCATCGCGCCTTTGCGAAACCCCCGCGTGCGGATTGGCGGTTTTTCTATTGGTTTAGTAGTTGCTATGATTTTGCATTGATAGTTATCAAAAAAAACCAGTATTTTTACTATCTGCATAAGTAAATAATTATATACTTACTTTATAAATGATTGAAATTAAATGATATTTTTTTGACATTTTGGGTTGATTATGGTGTTATCTGCGTCCAGAAACACAAATTAACATAATCGCTAGGAGTCTTTTTTATGGCGCACATCGTCGTTCTTGGTGCTGGTACAGGCGGAATGCCTGCTGCGTATGAATTACGCGAAATTTTGGGTAAGGGACACGAAGTCACCGTCATCAATGAACGGGATTATTTCCAGTTCATTCCATCCAATCCGTGGATTGCGGTGGGCTGGCGTACCCGTGATGACATTACTTTCCCGATTGAAAAATACCTGAGCCGCAAAAACATCAAGTTCATCGCCAGTCGTTGCAACAAAATTGATGCAGACGGCAGCAAACTGCATTTGGACAATGGCGAAGTGGTCGGCTACGACTACCTGATCATTGCCACTGGCCCCAAGTTGTTCTTTGATGAAGTCGAAGGTTCTGGGCCACATGGCGGTCATACCCAATCGGTGTGTGATGTGAATCATGCCGTGGCAGCGTATGAGGAATACCAAAAGCTGTTGGAAAAAGGCAGTGGTCACATTGTGGTGGGTGCAATGCCCGCAGCAAGCTGTTTTGGCCCCGCTTACGAATTTGCGTTCATCCTCGATGCCGATATGCGCAAGCGTAAAATTCGCCACAAATTCAAGATGACGTATGTGACTTCCGAGCCTTACGTTGGGCATTTGGGCTTGGGCGGAGTGGGCGATTCCAAAGGAATGCTCGAATCCGAATTGCGCAACCACCACATCAATTGGATGGTGAATGCCAAGACCCACAAAGTCGAAGCAGGCAAAATGCACGTCACCGAAATGACCGCAAAGGGTGAAGTGGAAAAAGAACACGTCATCGACTTCGATTTTGCGATGATGTTGCCAGCGTTTAAAGGTGTGGAAGCGGTGGCTGCTGTGGAAGGTTTGTGTAACCCGCGTGGTTTCGTGATTGTCGATGAATTGCACCGCAGCCCGAAATACAAAAATATTTACTCGGCTGGTGTATGTATTGCGATTCCGCCATTGGAAGCCACGCCAGTCGCCACCGGTATGCCAAAAACCGGCTACATGATCGAGTCAATGGTCACGTCTGCTGTTCACAATATCGCTGACGAAATTGCAGGCAAAACACCGCACACCACGGGAACGTGGAGCACGATTTGTCTGGCAGACTTTGGCGATAGCGGCGCGGCGTTTGTGGCCATTCCGCAAATCCCACCCCGCAATATGGTGTGGGCGAAAAAAGGCAAGTGGGTACACCTTGCCAAGATTGCTTTTGAGAAATACTTCATCCGTAAAATGAAGAAAGGCAGTTCTGAGCCGTTCTATGAAAAGTCCATTATGAAAATGCTGGGCATCACCCGTATCTAAATAATAAAGCAGATAATTTTACCGGATTTGCGCGAAATCAATGCTGCTGCACTGCGATGCGGCGTATGTTTCTGATCACGGTAAGTAGAGTTGTTCCCTGAAAAATAACGGGGCAATACTGGGTATGGTGTTGCTCCGTTAGTCGTTTAATGTGCTAGGAGGTAGCGCCACATGATTACGGAAGAAGTCGTCGATCTCTCGCGGCTGCAATTTGCAGTCACCGCCCTTTACCATTTCCTGTTTGTCCCCCTGACGTTAGGCATGACTTTCATGCTGGCGATCATGGAGTCGGTCTATGTGATGACCGGCAAGCAAATCTACAAGGATATGGTGAAATTTTGGGGCAAACTGTTTGGTATTAACTTCGCGCTCGGTGTCACCACCGGCCTGACAATGGAATTTCAGTTCGGCACGAACTGGGCGTATTACTCACACTACGTCGGTGATGTGTTTGGCGCACCATTGGCTATTGAAGGCTTGATGGCTTTCTTCCTCGAATCGACGTTCGTCGGCTTGTTCTTCTTCGGTTGGGATCGTCTGAGCAAAGTGCAGCATTTGTCTGTCACTTGGTTGATGGCGATTGGCACGAACCTTTCCGCACTGTGGATTTTGATTGCGAATGGCTGGATGCAAAACCCGATTGGGTCGGAATTCAGCTATGAAACCATGCGTATGGAAATGGTCGATTTTGCTGCTGTCTTGCTGAATCCGGTGGCGCAGGTGAAGTTTATTCATACCGTGGCGGCGGGTTATGTCACAGGCGCAATGTTTGTGCTGTCGATCAGTGCCTGGTACATCCTCAAAGGGCGTGATCTTGGGTTTGCCAAGCGTTCGT
Organism: Thiothrix subterranea; assembly: GCF_016772315.1. Taxonomy (NCBI): domain Bacteria; kingdom Pseudomonadati; phylum Pseudomonadota; class Gammaproteobacteria; order Thiotrichales; family Thiotrichaceae; genus Thiothrix; species Thiothrix subterranea. The sequence goes on from NZ_CP053482.1 coordinate 3,398,052, forward strand.
TTGCGGTGGCAGCGGGTTTCGGCATGGCATCTATTCTGTCGGTGATTTTGCTGGGTGACGAAAGCGGTTACGAAGCGGGCGATGTGCAGAAAATGAAACTGGCAGCGATTGAGGCGGAATGGCACACCGAACCCGCTCCAGCAGGTTTCAATGTGATTGCTTGGCCTAATCAGGAAAAAGGGGAAAACGAATTTTCCATCAAGATTCCTTACGCGCTGGGTTTGATTGCAACGCGCTCCTTGACCGAGGAAGTTAAAGGTATCAATGACTTGGTTGAGGAAAATGTGCAGCGGATTCGCAACGGCATGACCGCTTACGGCTTATTGCTGAAATTGCGTGCAGGCACGGCAACTGAAGCGGAAAAAACCGCGTTTGCAGGGATGCGTGCCGATTTGGGCTACGGTTTGTTGCTGAAGCGTTATACGCCGAATGTGGTGGATGCGACGGAAGCGCAAATTCAGCAAGCCTCGAAAGACACTGTGCCACACGTTGCGTCATTGTTCTGGACGTTCCGTATCATGGTGGCATCGGGTGTGGCGATGTTGTTTATTTTTGCATTGGCGTTTTATTACACCGCGAAAAAGACCGCGTATGAAAAGCGTTGGTTGATGCGTCTGGCGGTGGCGGGTTTGCCGTTGCCGTGGATTGCGATTGAATCCGGTTGGTTTGTGGCAGAAACAGGTCGTCAGCCCTGGGCGATTGGTGAAATTTTGCCAACCTTCATGGGCACATCGACGCTGACAGAATGGGATTTGATCGGCTCAATTGCGGGGTTTGTGTTCTTCTACACCGTGTTGTTGGTGGTGGAAATGTACTTGATGATCAAGTTTGCGAAACAAGGGCCGAGCAGCCTGCATACCGGACGTTATTACCATGAGAAGCACGGTGGCGGTCATGCGGGTGCGGTTTACGCTGATAAAATGAACGATCAGGTCTAAGGAGCAAACCATGATTTTTGATTACGAAACGTTTAAGTTAATCTGGTGGGCATTGGTCGGCGTGCTGTTTATTGGCTTTGCCTTGACCGATGGCTTCGATATGGGCGTGGGTGCGTTATTGCGCATTGTCGGCAAAACCGATGAGGAACGCCGCGTAGCGATCAATGCGATTGCGCCGCATTGGGACGGCAATCAGGTATGGTTGATTCTGGCAGCGGGGGCAATTTTTGCGGCTTGGCCGATTACCTTTGGTGCGTCGTTTTCGACGTTTTATTGGGCGTTGGTATTGACGTTGTTTTCGCTGTTTTTCCGTCCGGTGGGGTTTGATTACCGTTCCAAGATTGCGGATACGCGCTGGCGGAACACGTGGGATTGGGGGTTGGTGATCGCGGGGGTTGTGCCGCCGTTGGTCATCGGTGTGGCGTTTGGCAATTTGTTGCTGGGTGTGCCGTTTGCGTTTGATGAGTTTTTGCGGATTACGACGTATGGCTCATTCTTTAAGTTGTTCCACCCGTTTGCAGTGTTGGTGGGCTTGGTGAGTTTGCTGATGTTTACCATGCAGGGCGCGACGTATTTGATGTTGCGCACGGATGAGGCGGTCTATGCGCGTTCACGCAAAGCGGCGCAATGGACGGCGGCTGGGGTGATTATCACCTTCGGGCTGGCGGGCATTTGGTTATGGGCGGGCATTGATGGGTATGTGATTACCCAAGCGCCACCGCATGATTCTTTGCCAAATCCGATTGCGAAAACGGTTGTGCCGATGGCGGGCGCGTGGTTGACGAATTACAGCACCTATCCGCTGGCGATTATGGCACCGATTGCGGGGTTCCTTGGCGCGTTTGGCGTGTTGATTTTGGCGGGTGGTAAAGGTCGTCCGGTATTGAGCTTTATTCACAGCTCTTTGTGCTTGATTGGGGTGATTATGACGGCGGGCGTTTCCTTGTTCCCGTTCGTGATGCCTTCCAGTTTGAACCCTAGCCACAGTTTGACGATTTGGGATTCGGCTTCTAGCCATTTGACGCTGGCGATTATGTTTTGGGCGGCGGTGATTTTTGTGCCGATTATTTTGTTCTACACCGTGTGGTGCTACAAGCAGATGTGGGGCAAAATTACCGTTAAATTCATCCGTGAAAACGATCACTCAGTCTATTAAGGAGATTTTACCATGTGGTATTTTGCTTGGTTGCTCGGCGTATTGCTGGCGTGTTCCTTCGGTATCATTAACGTGATGTGGCTGGAGTTTCACGGTGGGTTGGATACGGATGATGAGAAGTAAGGTGTAAACTGCGTCTGAGTTGAAAAAAGGGAGTGTTTTGGCACTCCCTTTGCTTATGGGGAATCCCGCTTTGAGTAATGAAAATAAATCGAAACCACACAAACCCGACCCTGCGATTACTGCCGCGCTCAAAGGCTGGAAAATCCATTCCGGTTTCTGGCTGAAAGCCGCTGTTGCGATTGGTCTCACTTCCGGTTTGTTGCTGATCGTGCAGGCATGGTTGTTGGCAAATGTCGTCAATGCCGTAGTATTTGCCGAAGCCGCTTTAGCGGATGTCATGCCCAGTCTGTGGGGTTTGCTGGCATTATTTCTCCTGCGGGCAGGTTTGGCGTGGGCATCCGAACAAGCCGCGTTTCATGCTGCGGTGCAGGTCAAGCTCGCCATCCGCACCCAGCTTTACCAAAAAGTGCAGCAACTCGGCCCCGCATGGCTGACGGGGGAGCGCAGCGGCGATTTGCTCAATACCCTCAGTGATGGAGTGGAGGCTCTCGAAGCCTATTACGCCCGCTACATTCCCGCGATGTCGCTGATGGCACTCGTGCCGCTGGCGATATTGGTGTTCGTGCTTGCCAATGATTGGCTTTCGGCGGTGGTAATGCTGGTGACAGCCCCGCTGATTCCGTTGTTCATGATCCTGATCGGCAAAGGCACGGAAAAGCGCAACCAGCAGCAATGGCAACAACTGGCGCGAATGAGTGCGCATTTTCTCGACGTGATTCAAGGCTTAACTACCCTGAAACTGTTCAATGCCAGCCGCCGTGAAGCGCAAGTTGTCGCGCAAATTTCCGACCAATACCGCCAAAGCACTATGTCGGTATTGCGGGTCGCGTTTCTGTCTTCGTTTGTGCTGGAATTTTTTGGCACAGTCAGCATTGCCATTATTGCAGTGTTGATCGGCTTCCGCCTGTTCTGGGGGGAAATGGATTTTCTGTACGGCTTTTTTGTGTTGCTGCTTGCACCCGAATTTTACCTGCCGCTGCGCAATATGGGGACGCAATATCATGCGCGGATGGCGGCGATTGGGGCGGCGGAGAAGATGGTGGGGATATTGGGGGAAACCCCTCACCCCCCAGCCCCCTCTCCCTCAATGGGCGAGGGGCTAAGAGAAGAGTTTCTTGTTCCCCCTCGCCCCTTGAGGGAGAGGGGGCTGGGGGGTGAGGGGTACTCTTTCCGCTCAATCTCCTTCACCTACCCCGACGCTAGAACCGCCCTAAGCAACCTCTCGCTGGACATCCACCTCAACGAAACCCTGGCCATCGTCGGCGCAAGCGGTGCTGGCAAAACCACCTTAATCAACCTGCTAATGGGTTTCCTGCAACCCCAAGGCGGGCAAATCCTCATCGGCGATACGCCGCTAACCGCCATTTCCCCCGACGTATGGCGCAAGCAACTGGCATGGCTGCCGCAAAAACCGCAACTGTTCCCCGGCACGGTTGCCGACAATATCCGCCTCGGCAACCCCTCGGCGACGTTGGAGCAAGTGCAAGCCGCTGCTGAACAAGCCTATGCCGCCGAATTCATCGTCAAATTGCCGCAAGGCTACGACACGCTGATTGGTGAAGCGGGGCAAGGGCTTTCCGGCGGACAAGTGCAACGCATCGCACTGGCACGGGCGTTCCTCAAGGATGCGCCGCTGGTGATCCTCGACGAAGCCACCGCTAACCTTGACCGAGCCAGTGAAACCTTGGTGCAAGCCGGGGTCGAGCGTTTGGCGCAAGGGCGCACGCTGGTGATGATTGCGCACCGTTTGCGCACCGTGCAAACCGCCGATCGGATTGTGGTGCTGGATCAGGGACAGGTGAGCGCAATCGGGACGCACGCCGAATTGCTGGCAAATTCTCCGCTCTACCAGCAGATGCAAGCGGCTTACGGGGGTGAAGCATGAACGATTTACTGCGATTATTGCGCCTGTTCAAGCCGTATTGGAACTGGGCTGCGTTGGGCATGGGCTTGTCATTCATCACCTTGCTGGCAAATGTGGGGCTGATGGCGGTGTCGGGCTGGTTCATTACTGCGATGGCAATGGCAGGTGTGGCGGGCGCGTCGATGAACTATTTCACCCCTGCGGCATTGATTCGGCTGGCGGCGATTGTGCGCACGGCGGGACGTTACGGCGAACGTTTGGTCACGCACGAAGCCACGTTTCGGATGTTGGCGGAATTGCGGGTGTGGTTTTATGAGCGCATCGAGCCGCTGGCTCCGGCGGTGTTGGAGCAATATCGCAGTGGCGATGTATTGAGCCGCATCCGTGCCGACATTGATACGCTGAATAATGTGTACTTGCGCCTACTAGTGCCAGTGGTAGTGGCAGCGTTGGCGATGCTCGTGTTTGTGGTGGCGTTGCTGTTTTATCACCCGTTGTTGGCACTGCTGGAATTGAGTTTGTTGTTGGTGGCGGGCGTGTTGATCCCGTGGTTGATGAACCGTTTGGGGCATGAAGCAGGGCAGCAATCGGTGGAAACGGCTGCGCAATTGCGCTCGGCTTTGGTGAATGATTTGCAGGGCATGGGCGAATTGCTGGTGTATGGCGCGGCGGATGACCATGCCGCGCACGTTCAACAGTTGTCGCAAACCTTGGCAGCGCAACAGCAAACCCTGAGCCGCTTGAATGGCGTGGCGCAAGGCGCGCTGGGGTTGTGTGCCAATCTGGCAATGTGGGGGATGTTGGTGCTGGCGATTCCGTTGGTGCGTGATCACACGATAGCCCCGCCGGAATTGGCGATGTTGGCACTGTTTGCGCTGGCAAGTTTTGAAGCGGTGTTGCCTTTGCCGCTGGCGTTCCAATCCTTGGGTGAAACCTTGGCGGCGGCGCGACGTATTTTCAGCCTTGCGGATCAAGTTGCAGCGGTGACAGAACCAGCGCATCCGCAAGCTGTGCCGGAACGTCTGGATTTTGCGTTGCGGGAACTGGGTTTCCGTTACCAGCCGCAGGGTGATGCGGTATTGGATGGTTTGACGCTGGATTTTCCGCAAGGCCACAAGCTCGCCATTGTCGGCGTAACCGGCGCTGGCAAAAGCACCCTGACCAGTTTGCTGCTGCGTTTCCGCGAACCGAGCAGTGGTGAATTGCTGTTAGGTGGGCAAGCTATTTCCCAATACAGCGGCGAAGCTTTGCGCCAGCACATCGCGGTTGTGCCGCAGCAAACGCATTTGTTCAACACCACCTTGCGCGAAAACCTGTTGCTGGCAAAGCGTGATGCGACGGATATGGAGCTGGAAGCGGTGTGCCGCACTGCGCTGATTCACGATTTCATTACGCAACAGCCGCAAGGCTATGCAACGTGGGTGGGCGAAACGGGCGTGCGTTTGTCCGGCGGGCAAGCCAAGCGCGTGGCAATTGCGCGTGCCTTGCTGAAACCGGCGCGGTTATTGATTCTTGATGAACCTACCGAAGGCTTAGACCCAGAAACCGCGACACAAGTAATGACCAATATCCTCGCGCATGTGGCGCGTAACGGGCAAAGCTTGTTGCTGATTACGCACCGTGCGCATGGGTTAGAGGCGATAGATCAGGTGCTGCATCTGCCTTGAGGGATGCGGTATGATGGCGGCGATTTTAACCATAAACAGGAATGCACCATGACAATCACTCGTGTAACAGGCAACGGTGGCTTGCCGATGATCAACGTTAGCAACGACCATGCCGATGCCGTGATTTCGGTTTACGCAGGGCAAGTTTTGTCCTTTACCCCCAAGGGCGCGGCGGATGTGCTGTTTGTCAGCGACAAAGCCTATTACGCCGAAGGCAAAGCAATCAAAGGCGGCGTGCCGATTTGCTGGCCTTGGTTTGGCGCAGACCCCGAAAGCAAAGGCCGCCCCGCTCACGGTTTTATGCGCAATCGGATGTGGAGCGAGTGGGAAACCCGCGAAAATGCGGATGGCTCAACCACGGTAATTTTGGGCGTGGAATCCTCCCCCGAAACCTTGGCGATTTGGCCTCATGCCTTCCGTTTGGCGATGGAAATTACCGTCGGTAAAACCTTGCAACTGGCATTGGTGACACGCAATACCGGCGATGCAGCGTTCACTATTACCCAAGCGATGCACACCTATTTTGCGGTGGGTGATATTGCGCAAACGACTGTGACCGGGTTGGAAGGTACGCAATACCTCGACAAAGCGGCAGACGGCAATGGTGCTACCAAGCAGCAAGACGGTGCAATTAGCATCAACAGCGAAGTTGACCGCGTTTACCTCGGTGTTCCGGCGGAGCTGGCGATTGTCGATGGCGCGTTGAACCGAACGATTCGCATTACTTCCAGCGGCAATAAAACGGCGGTGGTGTGGAATCCATGGGCAAAAATCGCAGCGGGCATGGCTGACTTGCAGGACGACGATTACACCCGCTTCGTATGCGTCGAAACGACGAATGCGGCGGATGATGTGGTGGAAGTAGTGGCAGGCGGAGAATTCCGATTGACAGCAGAATACGGCGTGTAATTCACCAGTTCAGGTTGCCCGCGCTCCATCGCGTGGGCAATCTCATGTTAAATGCGCTTAAACAGCGTCAATGCGCGTTCACGGCTGATTTTTAAGTCGACCACAGGCAGGGGATAATCCCGCAAACCATCGCCCAATTCACGCGGCAAATGCACCTGCTTATTATCCCGTGCGTGCAATTCTGGAACCCAGCGGCGAATGTATTCCCCTTCCGGGTCAAATTTCTGGCTTTGTAAAATCGGGTTGAAAATGCGGAAGTATGGCGCAGCATCAGCCCCACACCCGGCAGTCCATTGCCAGCCAAACACATTACTGGCTAAATCAGCATCTACCAACGTATCCCGAAACCATTGTTCCCCCACTTGCCAAGGCACGAGCAAGTTTTTGGTGAGCAATGATGCCACAATCATACGTACCCGATTGTGCATCCAGCCGGTTTGCCACAATTCGCGCATCCCCGCATCAATAATGGGAAAGCCGGTTTGCCCCTGTTGCCAACGGTTTAGCACAGCGGCGTAATCGTCTGCCCAAGGGAAAACATCGAAACGTGCATCCAACGCCCGTTCCTGCGTGTGCGGAAAGTGATACAGCAAGTGGTAAGAAAATTCGCGCCAGCCGATTTCTTGTACAAAATGGCGTAGGCCGCTATCGGCTTCGGGGTGTGTTTGCAAATAGTGTTCGGTGTGATAAACCGCCTGACGCGGGCTGATTTCGCCGAAGTGCAAATGCGGTGAGAGGCGGGCGGTGCCGGTTTGGGCGGGCAGATTGCGTGCTTCTTTGTAATCTGCACCCTGTGGCAAGAATGCCAGCAATTTTTGCATCGCCGCCGCTTCACCGACTTCCCAATGGGTCATCATCGCGGTATCCCAGCGGATTGTCGGCAATAAGCCCAACGCATCCAGAGGCAAACTATCCGGCAAATTGGCGGGCGCAACCATGCGTTCTGGCGTGGGCAGCGGCAAGTGTTGAATCCCGTGTTTCAGCATCGCTTTCCAAAACGGGGTGAACACTTTGTAAGGTGTGCCGTCGGCTTTTAAGACTTCCCACGGTTCATTCAGTAGGCTGGCATTAAAGCTGTGGACTTCGCAGGTTTGCTTGAGGGTTTCTTTAATGTGTTTGTCGCGGGCAAGGCTGGCGGGGTCATACACCCGATTCCAATACACATGGGTTGCGCCGGTGTTGGCGATCAATTGCTGTAAAACGGGGAGGGCAGCGCCTTGGCGTAAGATTAGGCGATTGCCTAGCGTTTGCAGGTGCGTATCGAGCGCCTGCAAACTGTGGTGCAACCATACCCGACTCGCCGCACCGAGTTGGCTGATGGAACTGGGCAGCGGGTCGTCAATAAAAACCGGAATAACCTGTTCACAAGTGCGGCAAGCTTGGTAAAGCGCAGGGTTATCCGCCAGACGCAAGTCTTGCCGTAGCCAAACAATCGCGATCGTCATACAGCGGCAACCGGTATGAGTACATGCGCAGGTTCTTTTGCCAGTACTTTATCAAGGGTTAAACAAATCTCGCTCAATTCTTCGGGCAACCAGTGAATATTGCGTAGCGGTGCAGTGCCGGGTTGTGACTCTGGTTTGGCTTCACCACTCAGAAAAACGGTGATTTGGGTCATAATGCTCAAGGCTTGCAGGCTGTCGGATACGTCAGTACTGGGCAGCAGTAAGGCATCAAATTCGGCGCGTTCGATAATCAGCGGTAAATGATCCAGCGTGGTTTCCGTGCCAAGCAAACTGACTTGATAACCGTGTTGGCTGATAATATTCGCGAGTAATAACGTTTCCAATTGCACTGCATGAGTTTGGGTATTGACCAGCAACACCCGTTTGCCATTGGCGCGGCTGTTGTAATGCAAATAGCGTGAGCCGAGTTTCACGCACAAAAATTCATGCAGGAAAGCGTAGTCAGCGCGGGTAGATGGCAACATTGCCTGCTGTTGCCACAGTTGCTGGTACAGGGGCAATATCAATTTTTTGGCGACCAATTCCAGCGAATACAACGATACGGCTTCGTTGAAGGTGTGTTCCAAGGAACGGGTATCCAGTTTGTGGATGCAGCGTTGAAACAGTGAGCAATAGTGCCGCCAAGGGTCGTCGGTTTGTACATCTTGTGCGGTGCGTAAGCGCATGGGCGGGGTTTCACCACTGTCGAGCACGTCACGGACGCGGCCTACGGGAATGCCTTGTTCCAGCAATATCAGCACTTGTTTGACACGATCGACGTCTTGGCGGCTGTAAAGACGATGCCCTTTCGGGGTGCGACGCGGCTTAAGTAAACCGTAGCGGCGTTCCCATGCGCGTAATGTGACAGTGTTCACGCCTGTCTGTTCGGATACTGTGCCAATAGGGAAGAGGGCAGTAATGTCGCTAGTGTTGTGATCAGTCACAAAAGTCATAGGATTTGTAGCAGCCTTGTACAGTAATCATCTAACTATAGGTGAGATGTTAATGACAGAACAGTATTCCCATGAAAATTATGGTTTAGAACAAAAAACCGCCCTTGGAAGAGCGGTTTTTAACAGGGTAAACGTGATGTTAGGTGCGCTTTAGCGACCAAACAGCTTGCTTGCCAGACCAATAGCGCCAGACACGCCACCGACCGAATCCAACAGGCTACCCATATCCAACGAACCGTTAGGGGAAGCTTTGTCCACGGCTTCTGGAACAGCCGCTTGCAGACCTTTCAGCGCTTGATCCGGGCTAAGACCTAATTGCTGGGCAAACGCTGCAATTTTGTCTTGACCAAACATTTGAGTCAGTTGGCTACCAGAAGGCTGGGCGTTTTGACCGTTGCCTAACCATGAAGCCGCCAGTGACGCCAAACCAGAGTCACCGCCACCTTGCATACCGGAAATCATGGAGGCTAAGCCACCCAAACCGCCTGCTTGTGCTTGATTACCGCTATTGCCCATGAGTTTCATCATGGCTGACGCAATTTCAGTGATCTCTAATTGACCATCACGGTCAGTATCCAATTGGCTTTTGAATACTTGGGTAGCAATTTGCATTATGTCCATGTGTGCCTGTACCTTTATTTAAATACTTTTCGGAATGCGAATTTTTTGACCGGGGAAGATTTTGTCCGCGTCTTTAATGACTTCACGGTTAACTTCGACGATACGGGTGTATTTTGAACCATTGCCGTATGCTTTCTCAGCGATTTCCCACAGGGTGTCGCCTTTTTCAATCACGTAGAATTCGTCGTCACCACCGACTTGGCTGCCGTCCGCAATGGTCATGCCATCCGCTTTCACGGATTCGATGCCCATGGCATTGCCCGCCATCAATACGGCTTTTTCCAGTGCTTCAGCCGATTGCGCTTGACCTGTCAACGTAGCCACGCCGTCTTTGACTTCCACTTGCAAGCCTTCAACGCCAGGATTGTCTTCATTGATGTGTTGAGTCAGCGCAGCAGGTGCTTCTTCTTCCTTACCGAAAATTTTCTTGCCAATGTTACGGGCGAAATCAAACAGTCCCATCTTATTTTCTCCTTGGTTTACGTATGGATTAATCTCCATTCGTAGTATAGACGTTATTCAGCCAAAATTAACAACTGGCCTGACGGTCAGTCGGCAAATTTTGTTGAAAGGTTCATGAATGGGAGACTTTTAAGCGAGAAAAGCGCCAAATTTAACCAAACGTTGTTGCCAATAGGTTTTACTCAAGTTGTCGATACTCACCTTGCTGCCACCGGATGCGGCATGAATAAAATCCCCACGCCCAATATAAATACCCACATGGTTGACTTTGCTGCCACTGGTGCGGAAGAAAATTAAGTCACCGGGGCGCATTTGTTCAAAGCTAAGGGTGCGACTGGCGGTACTTTGTTCGGCGGCGGTGCGCGGTAGGGTGATGCCTTGGGCATTTTTGTAGACGTATTGAGTCAGGCCGCTGCAATCAAAGCCTTCGCGTGGAGTTTCACCCCCAAATGTGTAGCGCACGCCTAAGGCTTGATGCGCTTGTGCTAATAAGGCGCGGCGGGCGGGTGCATCATACGGTTCGGCTTGTTGCGAAAACGGTTGGTATTGTTGTGAAAATGCCGGTTGCGACATCGAGGGTTGATTATAACTGGTGAAATACGGTCGTGCTTGGTTTTGGTAAACCCCCGGAACGGTGTGGTTCCAATACGGGTATTGTGCGGTCTGCGGGTATGAACCCATTGGTGCGCATCCGCCGAGTACAGTAGTGACTGCACCCATTAGCAGTGCTGCTTTAATATTGCCCATTATGATCTGCCCTGTTTTTTGTTATGCATTTAGAATGTAAGGGCATTCTATAAGTTCAATCCTGAACACAAACAAAAAACCCAATCACTTCAGGCGATTGGGTTGGTTTTTAGCAGTCGTGACTTGGCGTTACCAGTTAGTGCCGAAACTTTTATCGGTTTCATTGCCTAATTTGGGCAATTCAGCAATGTCGTGGATGGTGCTCAGTGGGCCATCGGGGAAGAGTTGATACAAGTATTTACGCCCGCCTTGGGGTAAAAATTCGTCTTGCAGCATATCTGCCAGCATTCGCGCATTCTGACAGTCATCGCAGTGTTCGTAGAAGTCGAGTATGAAATTGATCACTGCCATGTGTTCTGCTGTCAAGGTCATGCCGCGTTCAGCGGCGTTGGTGCGAATTAGCTGGTAAACGTCATGGGTTTTAAGTGTGGGCAACGGTGCTCGCATGACCGCGTGGGCGCGTGGGAACATCTCATCCAAAGAAACATCGCTAAACATCATAACTCAATCCTCCTGAGTGTTTTCTGTGGTGATGACAAACCCGACTATCTCTAGTGGTGTGGTTTGATACCTTGCTTATATCCTAAAAGTAGTATTTCCGAGCGCATAAGTCAAGTTATGTCTGCGCCTGAGTCGCGTGGTATGCTGGGCAACTGTTATTTTATTGCATGGTCGAGTGTTCATGAGCGCCGTTACTCCCACTTTCACAACGTTAACCTTGGCAGCCTATGGTTGGTCGCCTGCTAATTGGGCAAGTGTCTTTTACCCGGATGATTTGCCAGTGGATTGGCAGGCTTCGTATTACGCCAATGAATTCAGTCGCTTACTGATTCCTGCGCGTGATTGGATAGCACCCGTGGAGCAAGCCAAGGCGTGGTCGGCGGAAGTCGGGCAAGATTTCGATTTCTATGTGGAATTAACCCCAGAACTGTTGCAAGCAGCGCATTGGGAGGCAGTACGTGCTGCGATTGAACAAGAATTGGCGGCGCAAGTGCTGGGTATTGTGGCAGATGCTGGGGTAGTCCCTTGGATACCGGCGGCGTGGTTAGAGCGTTTTGCTGTGCATGTCTTGCCGGAAGGCGAGTGGTTTGCTGCAATGCCGCAAGGTGCAGAGGCTCAAATCGGCTTAATACGCACTAATGAAGTGTTATCGCCGCAAGCTTTACGCGCCATATTCGAGCATTTGCAACAGCATACTGCCCACCGTGATGCCATGCTGTTCTTGGATGCACCTTGGGCGGTGTTAGAGCAATTACGTTTGATGCAGCAATTATACGGTGTATAAATCCGGCGCTAATACCTCGGCGCACGGTAAGGATCAGGCAAGCGGCGGGGTGCTTGATACTGTTGGTATTGGTAATAATCCCCGCTTTGTTGCAAGGCTTGTTCAAATACGCCCGCCTTTTCCATGACATAGCCCAAGCCGCCGAGCAATGTCAGCCCCAATAACGCGGCAAACACAATTTTCACCACGCTGTAAGGGCGTTCGCCTTGGGTTTTGCCGTTACGCCCATTGATCACAAAGCGGTAAGTTTCGCTGTTATAACGGAATGCCGCCGACCAAACCGGCAGCAAAACGTGTTTAAACGTGGTGGCTGAATGTTGCGTTTGCAGGCTGTGAACGCGCTGTTGATCACCGCCAATATCGCTTGCAATGGCATTGTAAATGCGGCTATCCATGATGCCACGGGCTTGCTCAAAACCTTCGTCCAAATCCACCTGATAAATTTCACTCTGGAAACCGCTCAGATAGCTTTCGTTGTAAGGCACGAGGTTGGGCAAATCCCACGGTTCGAGGCGGTCAAGAATCGCGCGGGGCAGAGTATGGGTAGCGCCGACCAATACATCGTCAAAGAATAAACGTACTCGTCCACTGACCGGTGTCCAGCGAATACGGGGTACATTTTGCACTTGTTGGCGGGGTTGCCCGTTCACCATTACTGTGACCATTTGGCGTTCGTAATAAATCACGCCGCGTTCACCCCTGTAATAGCTGTCGGTATGGCTGTCATACGTCCAGTATGGGATGTAAATGCCCAGCAATTTTTCATCGCGTTTAGCTTTGTTTTTCAGGGCAGAAGGCGCAAACCATAAGCCACCAATCCACTTATCAAACGCGCTACGGGCATCTTTTTCGGTGATTAAAAATGGCAACAACGATTTGGGTTGGAACAACCGTGCTTGTTCCGTCCCTGTTACCACGGGCGTGCCGCAAAAGGGACAGTCACCCGCGTGCGTGTTTTGCTTCAGCTCAAACGTGGCGGCACAATTGGGGCATTTAATAACCTGAGTGTTATCCATCGGGCGCAATTTGCCCTGTTGGATAGCCCGCAATGCCTGCTCGAAACTGTATTCACGAATTTCTTGCTGGTTAGGGCGGATCAGGTTTTGATGTCCACAATAGTTACACTGAAGCGTTTCTGTCCCCGGTTGGTAGAGCAGATCAGCGCCGCATTGTTCGCACGGAAAATGCTGTTGTTTGGTGTTGTTATTATCCGCCATTTAAGCCTGCACTGTTATTCGCTACTGTGAGGGGGCGCTGAGGGTGGAATCGGCGGCGGGGTTGCTTGCCCTGCAAACAAACCCCTCAGTGCTGCCGTTTCCCCCGCCGCTTGCCAGTTTGCCATGCCCGCTTGCCACACTAGCGTTGCTGCGGTGAGTTGCCCATTTTGCGCCATTTGTTGCAATTGTGGCATTCCAATCGGGCCACTGGATTCCTGCCCGATCGCAACGTGCCAGCCGGTATCCGGTAACGGTGGTGGCGTTGCTGTTGCCGGTTTGTTAAGCACTTCTGCCATTTTATTGGCAACCGCAAAACCCATGCCCATATCCAGCGCACTGTTGGAACCACCATTGCCAATGCCTTGCGCGGTTTGGTATTGCAGGTATTTGTCGAGGTTGCCGATCATGCCCATGCTGGTACGTTTGTCGAGCGCTTCTTCCACTTCGGTGGGCAGGGAAATGTTTTCCACCAGAATATTGGTGAGCTTCAGGCCATAAGCAGCAAATTCCGGGACAATTTTCTGGGTGACGAATTGCCCCAATTGTTCGTAATTGGCTGCCATATCCAGCACCGGGATATTGGCGCTGGCAACGATGCTACTAAAGCGTGTCACAATCAGATTGCGCAACTGGTCGCTGATTTCATCGACGGTGAAGTTCCCATCTGTCCCCATGATTTCTTGCATGAATTTGCGCGAATCGTCAATGCGCATTCCATACGTACCGAAAGCGCGAATGCGTACCCCGCCGAATTCGCTGTCACGAATCATCACCGGATTGCGCGTTCCCCATTTCAGATTGGTGAATTGCTTGGTGTTGAAAAAATAGACTTCGGCTTTGAATGGGCTGCTGAAACCGTGATCCCAATGTTGCAGGGTCGATAGCAGCGGCAGGTTTTGGGTTTCCAGCACGTACATGCCGGGGGTGAGTACGTCGGCTACTTGGCCTTCATTAACGAAAATCGCGACTTGCGATTCGCGCACGGTGAGTTTTGCACCGTATTTGATTTCGTTGCCGTGGCGCTCGAAACGGTAAACCATGGTGTCGCTGCTGCTGTCAGTCCATTCGATGACATCAACAAACTCACCCATCAATTTGTCCCATAATCCCATGATTTATACTCCTTGGCGTGGGCTGTCTGCCTTGGCTTTGGCGGAAGTCAGCGCATGGCGCAATTCGCTTTCCATGACCTTGATTTCTTCCTCGGCTTTGGCACGCATGACCTTGCCTTCGTCGGCAATGCGCAGCGAGTCGTTGATGGTGTCGATCAGGCTTTGGTTGGCTTTTTTCACCGATTGGATGTCGAACACGCCGCGTTCCATTTGTTTGCGGGTTTCGGCATTGCCCATGCGCAGGGTTTCGGCATTTTTTTCCAGCAATTCATTGGTAAGGTCGGAAGCTTTTTTGACGACTTCAGCGGCATCGCTCATGCGGAAAATGGTGACGGCTTGCGCTAATTGGTTTTTCCACAACGGCACGGTGTTGATCAACGTGGAATTGATCTTATTGATCAAGGTTTTGTCGTTTTCTTGCACCAAACGGATGCTGGGCAAGCTTTGCATGGCGACTTGGCGGGTTAGGCGTAAATCGTGTACGCGGCGTTCCAGATCGTCACGCGAACTGCGTAAATCGCGTAGGTTTTGCGCCAGAATCATGTCGGCGGTATTGGCTTCGACTTTGGCAACCAGCGCAGGAATGTCATTGGTTTCGAGGCGACGCAGCTTTTCTTCACCGGCGGCGATATAGGCTTCGAGATTGTGGAAAAAGTCGAGGTTGGCTTCATAGAGCTTGTCGAGTGTGACCACATCCGTCAGCAATTGGGTTTTGTGGCCTTCCATTTCGTCGGTAATGGTGTCGATTTGCTTGCGGACTTCTTCGTACTGATTCAGGAATGCGACCACGGGTTTGGCTTTGCCAATGAGTTTTTCCCACCAACTGGGTTCGTCATTGGGGTTGAGGGAATCAATGTCGAAACCTTTGATGGCGACAACCATATTGGTCAGGGATTTGCCAGCGGAGCCAATGTCTTTGTTTTTGACACCGTTGAGCATTTTTTCCGAAATGGTCGTCATTTGTTCTTGGGTTTTGGTGCCGAAGAACATAATGCTGCTGCGGTCGTTCATATCGATTTCAGCGATGATAGTTTCGAGTTTACTTTTATTGGTATCATCGGCTTGGGCGTAAGCGACCAGTTCGGTGGTCATTTCTGGCAGGGGAGTGAGTTCGGTACCGGGAACGATGGCAGGCGCGGTTTGGGTTACGGTGGTTGTGGTTTGAGTTTCATTCATGGGGGTCTTCTCCTTGAGTTTATCGCTTAATTAGAGAACGCCTTCGCGTTTGAGTTGGGTTTCGAGGACTTCAATTTGCACGTCCAGATCAAAATGGTTGTCTTCCAATAATTTTGCTTGTTGTTCGGCGAAGGTCTGTTCTATCGAATCCAGCACACGACTGAAATTGGTTTCCAGAGCAACTGCCTTTTCTCCCTGATGCGTGCGTGCATAGCCTTCGGTCACACGTTGTGTGCCGTCCAAATAGACTTTGAGGAATTTGCGGGCGCGTGACAGGCGGGTCGGGTCATCTTCGATACTGGTGAGCACTTCGCGGGCTTTGCTGGTGATGCGTTGCAGGCGGGCATTGAATTCGGGGTTGGGAATTTGGCGGCGTGCTTGCTCGATCGCGTCGATTTTCACATTGGCGGCATCGAGTGCGTCTAAGACTTCTTCGAGCGTGACGCCGATGGAAATATTGCCCGCTTTGTCTTTACGAGGGTCTAATCCGTAATACAAGGCAAACCCAAGGAAGGTTACTGCGCCAATCAACACCGCTGGCAAAATGCCGCTCATGGCATAATCCGAACTCCACCAGTCTAAAATACCCGTGGCAATACTGATAATAAGTGCGGCAACGGTTTTGAACGGAGTCGATGGTGCACGGGCAATTTTGCGCCGTTCGTATTCGCCTTCCAGCCGGAAACCGTGACGCGCCACACTCGCGCCCACCATGAACGCGGCGAATACCCCACCCGTTACCAACGTAGCCATGACGTCACCGCGCATCAGTGAACCGATAGCCGTAATCAGGGCAGGTAGCGGCAATAAATAAAGCAGAATGCCTTTGATGCCATAACGGACATTGTGAATGGTAGGCTCATAACGTTTGGCAGCCGATTTGACGGTTGTGGTCATGGTGTCTCCCATTAGAACAGCGGTGGAAATAAGTTGAAGATGGATAGCACGCTAACGCCACCAACCGTGACCACTAAAAGAATAAAACCAACCGTCTTGCGTAAGGCATAAGCCATGACATCTGTCCTCCTTTTTATAATCTGTTGCTAAGTGTAGCGTGTCTGGCGAGGGATAACCTATTCTATTCCGGTATTGAGCGCACAAAAAGATTTTATTTATGAACGAAAGCTGTATAATAATGTTAATGTCTGTGTCAGAACGGCAAAAAAAAGCGAGCCATGAATGACTCGCTTTTTGCGAAAATAACTCAAGAACGCCGTAGCGGATTGCTGCGGTAGTGAATGCAGGTAAACCCCCTGTTTACGAACATGCATCCATTGCCCAATCCTCACCATTCAACCAGCTCCCCAATAAATGGCCGGTTGTAAGGGTGGGGGTTGAGAAAGTAACTTCAGCGTGCCGTCATCCCGAATCTCTTATGCCATTGAGTGTCAGAACGGCGGAACAAGCTTATTTTTTATTTCAGATACTTTTGACGACGAAATCGTTACCACAAACCCCAAGTTCGCGATTTCTGCTGAAGTTGGGACTATATTAATCTCGAATCCATGAATCGAACCTGAACCCTTGGCTTATTTTTTATTCGGTAAAAACAACGCCGGATCCACCGCTTCACCATTCAAATACACCGACCAATGCAGGTGTGGCCCTGTGGCTCTGCCGGTGCTGCCTACCTTGCCAATCACGTCGCCTTGCTGGACGGTATCACCTACTTGCGCCTGAATTTCACTTAAATGCGCATACATGCTAATCACGCCCGCGCCATGATCCAAGTAAACGGTATTACCGCTGAAAAAGAGATCGTCGGTGTGAATGACAGTGCCAGCAGCAGTGGCTTTGATCGGTGTGCCAGTCGCGGCGGCAATATCCATCCCGCTGTGTGGGTTGCGTGGTTGGTTATTGATGAAACGTTTTAAACCAAAGCGCCCTGTGTCACGCCCAGGTACGGGTTTAATGAAATCCAGTTGCGCTTCGCCTGCGGTGAAGTGGGTTTTAGCCTGTTCCTGTACCGCCATTTCACGCACAATGCGTTCGCCGGATTCATCATCTGGCTCAACTTTGTTGTTGTCCTTAATCGTCAGACGCTGGGTTTTGTATTCCTTGGCTTGTATCGGGAAGGATAGTGTTTGACCGCCTTGTAACTGCACGGTTTGATCGCCTGCCGTATCCAAAGGAATGCCGACCAAGGCAACCCAGTATGCATCCAGCGGTACAACCGTTACCCGCTTGCCTTCGTACTGTACCAGCGGCGCTTGTGCGGACAGTGGTGCGATGGGGAGGTGGGCAATACCGCCAGGCACAGGGTTTTCGCGTGGCATAGCCAGTACGTTGCAAGAATACAATGCTAAGCTCAACAGTAACCATTTTTTCATTTTTATTAACCTAATCGAACGAGTAAAACGCTACGATGAAGCATAGCATAGCAGCGGAACGAATGCGGGAAATCCAGCCCTTTCATGTCATGGCTTTGTTGGCAGAAGCCCGCCAACGCGAAGCAGCAGGTCAGGATATTATTCACATGGAAGTCGGTGAACCCGACTTTCCAACCCCTGCACCTATTGTGGCAGCAGGCATACAGGCATTGCAATCCGGGCAGACGAAATACACGCCTGCCTGCGGTTTGCCTGCCTTGCGTGAAGCGATTGCCGCTTACTATGCCAGTCGCTTTGGGGTGACGATTGCGCCACAACGAATTATCGTAACCCCCGGTGCATCCGGCGCGTTGCAATTGGTGTTGGGGGCATTATTGAATCCGGGGAATGAGGTGTTGATGACCGACCCCGGCTACCCGTGTAATCGTCATTTCGTGCGTTTATTTGAAGGCAAGCCGGTGGCAATTCCGGTGGGGGCAGAGACTGCTTATCAACTGAACAGTGCGCATATTCAAGCACATTGGAATGCCAATACCCGTGCGGTGCTGTTGGCAAGCCCGGCGAACCCTACCGGAACGTTGCTCAGTGTGCCGCAATTGGCGGACATTTACCGCGAGGTGAGGCAACGCGGTGGGGAATTGATTGTCGATGAAATTTATCAAGGGCTGACTTACGGTGTACCCGATACCACGGCGCTGGCGGTGGACGCGGACAATATTTGGGTCATCAATAGCTTTTCCAAATATTTCGGCATGACCGGCTGGCGGTTGGGTTGGGTGGTTGCCCCCGAATGGGCGGTATCAACGCTGGATCGTTTGGCGCAAAACATCTTTCTGGCCGCATCGACCCCGGCGCAATACGCGGCACTGGCAGCCTTTACCCCGGAAGCGTTGGCAATCATGGAGGCGCAGCGGCAGGAATTGCAGCAACGGCGGGATTTTTTATTGCCAGCCCTGCAAGGGCTGGGTTTTTCGGTGCGAGCTGAACCGCAAGGGGCATTTTATATCTATGCGGGTTCGGAACGTTTCGGGGATGATGCGCAACGGTTGTGTGCGAATTTGCTGGATAAAACCGGCGTGGTGTTCACGCCGGGGATTGATTTTGGTAGCCATCAGGCGACAAC
This sequence comes from Thiothrix subterranea, assembly GCF_016772315.1. Classification (NCBI taxonomy): domain Bacteria; kingdom Pseudomonadati; phylum Pseudomonadota; class Gammaproteobacteria; order Thiotrichales; family Thiotrichaceae; genus Thiothrix; species Thiothrix subterranea. The sequence goes on from NZ_CP053482.1 coordinate 3,417,180, forward strand.
GCATGTGCGTTTCGCTTACACCACGCGTGTGGCACGGTTGGCGCAGGCGGTGGAGCGTCTGGAACGGGGATTACGGGGAGATAACGGTTAACTTTTGAAAGAATCGCAGTATTTTAAATCGCCTGATTTTAGACCGCGTTGAAACCATTCCATGCGTTGTACAGAGGAACCATGGGTGAAGGAATCGGGATTGATGCGTCGCCCTGACATGCGTTGCAAGCGGTCATCGCCAATAGAGCCAGCCGCATTGATGGCTTCTTCAATATCGCCTTCTTCCAGAATGTTGAATTGTTTGTGGGCGTGGTGCGCCCAGACACCGGCATAACAATCCGCCTGTAGTTCGAGTGCTACCGAGAGTGCATTGCCGTCGGTTTTGCTCATGCTGTTTTGCAAACGGGTTACTTCGTCGGTTGTGCCCATTAGGTTTTGCACGTGATGCCCGATTTCATGCCCCAAGACGTAAGCTTGCGCAAAATCGCCAGATGCGCCCAAGTTTTGCAGTTCGCGGAAGAAACCTAAGTCAATGTAAACTTTTTGGTCGGCAGGGCAATAAAACGGCCCAGTGGCAGCCGTGGAGTAGCCGCATACGGAATCGGTGCTGTCGGTGAATAATACCAATTTAGGCTCAACGTAGCGCCCGCCCAATTGACGAAACACCGGATTCCACACGTCTTCAGTTGAGGCAAGCACCGTGGATGCAAACTTGCCCGCATCATCTTGTGGTACACCCGTTGCCACCGTTTGGGTGGAACTGCCGCCGCCAAAACCGCCTAAAATCGTATTGGCTCCACCGACCAGTCCGAGTATTTGAATCGGGTTAAATCCCATGTACCAGCCAATTAAGACAGCCGCAATAGTGCCGAGCAACCCAATTTTCATCCCGCCGCCGCCACCGCTACTACGACCACCGCGCCGGTCTTCCACGTTGCTGCTTTGTCGTCCTGTTTTCCAGCGCATGTTTTGCTCCATAAAAATATTTGCGGGAATTATTTCACGTTGCGTAGAACTAAAGCCAATTAAGCGGAATCTGTCAACTTATAAATGACTAAGGCGTTAATCTACTGGAGTCTCCGGCTGTTAGCAGGGGAACGAGGGGCACTCAAAGGAATATGATGAGAATGGCGGCATTGATAACCGCGCATAACGAGCGGTTAGAGAGCGATTCGCACGAAAACGACGGTTTGAATAATGCGGCACGTTTGGATCAGTTCCTCAAAGAGGTGAGTCGACGTGCCTTTGTGGTGGCGCGTCTGGCGACTCAAGACGAAGAAGAGGCGCTGGATATTGTGCAGGATGCTTTGTTCAAACTGGTGCAAAAGTATTCGGGGCATCCGCACGGTGAATGGGGTGCGCTATTTCATACGATTTTGCACAGCAGAATCAATGATTGGCACCGGCGGCAGACAGTACGCAATCGCTGGCGGGTGTTTTTTTCAAGCAAAGACGATGAGGAAGATATTGATGTAGCAGAACAGGCTGTCCAGACCCAATTTTTAGAGCCAGAACGTCAATTACTACAGGATGAAATGAGTGTGCTGATGCAAATAGCGATCGGGCAATTGCCCCTGCGTCAGCAACAGGCGTTGTTGTTAAGGGGTTGGGAAGGCTATGACATTGCGGAAACCGCACAAATCATGAAATGTTCCGAAGGGAGCGTCAAAACACATTATTCAAGGGCTGTCCACAGTTTGCGAGAAAAACTGGGAGATTATCAATGACCAAGATGAGACACGAAATTACTGAGCAGCTATTAGTCAGTGCCGTGAAGCAGGGGATGGATCAGGCTGTCATGGGGTTGGATTGGCAGACGCAGGCAACATTGACACGTTTACGTTTACAAGCGTTAGAACGCGAACAGAAACGCCATTGGTCGGAGGGTTTCGGCCTTTCAGCGTTTTCACGGGGATTTGCGATTGCAACGGCTGTCACATTGGCGGCAACGCTTTGGGTATTGCCCGATACTGCGATACCCCCTGATAGTTTAGCGGCTGCTTCTAGTGATCACTTCACGGATGCCGCTGCCGAAACGGATGCGGATGTCAATGTTATGGAAGTCTTGATGGCCAGCGAGGACATGGACTTGCTGGAAAATCTGGACATGTATGAGTGGTTGGAGGCCGAATACGGCTAACCGCATTAACTAAGTCGTTAAGGAGAACACAATGCAAAGGAAAGGAATCCTGTGGGTGTGCAGCACATTGGTGGTGTTGCTGATAAGTGTTGGTTCGGTTGCTGCTGCTGAAACAGCCGAAGAAATTACAACCATGCTCACTTGGTGGGATGAAGTCGGTAGTGAGTGGGAAAAAGCGGAAGCTTTCATCGAATTTGCGGGTAATGACCAAGAATACCTCTTAGCCGAGAACGCGATGGAGCAAGCAGATGACCAACAGCAGCAATAAACGCCGTTTTGTCGGTTTTTTCATGGCGCTCTTGACAATGATGGCGCTACTGTTGGCAGGTGGAAACGCGATGGCGGGTTCAGTAACGTGGGAAAGTTTAAGCGATAACGAAAAGTCGGTATTGAAGGCTTTTCAAAGTGATTGGTCTTCCTTGTCGGATAAAACCCAAGGCAATTTGAAGCGTTGGGCCGCGAAACCTGCAATAGAGCGTAGCAGAATCAAGCAACGTTTTGGTGATTGGCAGCAATTGTCGGCTGCTCAACAAAAAAAGATTGCGAAACAACTCAAGCGTTACAAAGCCATGTCACCCGCCCAGAAAGCCAAAATTAAACAATGGCACGAGTGGGTCAAAAAATTGCCAGAAAATGAGCGCAAGCAATTGCGTGAAAAGTGGGCAGTTATGACGGATGCTGAGCGCAGAGCGTACATGAAAGATTTGCAGCAACAATATGGGAAGTAGTGGGTAATATCAGAAAAATCAATTGATATTGCCATTACGTACTAAATTATTTTTTAGATATTCAGGTTTCATTAAGGATAAGTTTTAATCAATTTTATTTATTATGATGTATTTTGTTTGAAAAACAACATGTTGGATCTCTTGTTAAGTTTGCGTTAAGGTCTTCTCGTTGATACGGATTTGTGCTAATGTGCTTACATAATAATCTTCAAAGTGCGTTCGTCTTATTGGGGTTGAAACGATTTATGCTGACGTAGCGGCGTAAACGGTGTTTTGCTGAAAATATATAAGGCCATAGCGCCTTGCAAGAAAAGGAGTCTCAAGAATGTCACGACCACAGACCCATATTGATAGCAAAGAGGTGATTCCTTTTGTGTCATCAGAAGCTGGCGATGTTATAGATTTGGACGATGATCTTGAGGATGAAGGCATTATTGCCGATGACGATGAAATTTCAAGCCTGACTGAGAGTGCCAGCGTCACGGTTGCGGCATCCATGGCTGATGTTGATGCAACTCAGATGTACCTGCGCGAGATTGAGTTTTCGCCGCTGCTAACTCCCGAAGAAGAAGTGTTTTATGGTCGTCTCGCCCGTGATGGCGATGAGTTCGGTCGTAAGAAAATGATTACCTGCAATTTGCGCTTGGTGGTGAAAATTGCCCGCCGTTACATGGGACGCGGTTTGCCATTGCCTGATTTGATTGAAGAGGGCAATCTGGGTTTGATCCACGCGGTTGAGAAATTCGATCCCGAACGTGGTTTCCGCTTCTCGACGTATGCCACTTGGTGGATTCGCCAAAACATCGAACGTGCATTAATGAACCAAACGCGCACCATCCGCTTACCGATTCATGTGAACAAAGAGCTGAACGTTTATTTGCGCAAGGTTCGCGAAATGACCCAGAAATTGGGGTATGAGCCGTCTTTGCCAGAAGTGGCTGAAGCATTAGATAAACCCATTGAAACCTTGCGTAAGCTGCTGGATTTCAATGAACGGATTACCTCATTGGATGTGACAGTTGGTAAAGACAGTGACAGCCCGTTAGTCGATTTCGTGAGTGCAGAAACCAGTGATGAACCCGACAGTAAGCTCGAAGATGAAGACATTACGCAGTCCGTTGATAGCTGGTTAAGTCAGCTTGAATTCAAGCAAAAAGAAGTGATTGTGCGGCGTTTTGGTTTGCACGGTCATGAACGTGCTACCTTGGAGCAGGTCGGTGAAGCACTGGGTTTGACCCGCGAGCGCGTCCGGCAGATTCAGATGGATGCGTTGAAGCGTTTGCGCCGTATCCTTGAAAATAAAGGATTATCCGGCGAAAACCTGTTGGGTATTGGTTAATTTGCTACGTTAAAAAAAATGCTGCTGCTACACGCCTTGCCTCCGACAACAATACATTATAAGTGCGGCAAGCAGCAGCGGTGGTCATCACTTCAAAACCTACCCCGTTTTGCACTAGAACCTTCCATATTTCGGGGGATGGAAATTGCTGATTTTTCCCCGTTCCAATCAAGATGACTTCAGCACCAATCGCAAACAACGGTTCTAAATGAGCCGGTTGCAAGGCTTGGATGGATTGCGGTTGCCAATCAGTGATTAAGGTTTGCGAACCGATCAAAAAACTATTGCTCAAAGTGTTCTGGTTAACGGCTACCCACGTATCGCCGTAGCCGGTAATGCGGTAATGAGCGCTATTCAATTCCTCGCTGAACTTCATTTAGCCTACCTTAGCCTTTATCTGTAATTGACAGCCTGCATGGTGAATTGTAATGTGACTGGCATTAGCAATCAGGATACCCAGAACCGTGCAGGACGATTTTCAAAGAATAAACCGGCTTCCCACTTACGTTTTCAAGATCACCGATGCGCTTAAACGGGAAGCACGCGCCAAGGGCGAAGACATTATCGACTTCGGGATGGGTAATCCCGATCAGCCGACGCCTAAACACATTGTAGACAAACTGGTAGAAGCAGCGCAACGTGGCGACACCCACCGCTACTCCATGTCGCGGGGCATCCCACGGCTGCGCAAAGCGATCAGTAATTGGTACAAGCGCAAGTTTGACGTGGACATTGACCCGGAAACCGAAGCAATTGTCACCATCGGCTCAAAAGAAGGCTTGGCACATTTGGCGCTGGCAACCTTGAGCCGTGGCGATACGGTACTTGTGCCAAACCCTGCTTACCCGATTCACCCGTATGGCAGCATTATTGCCGATGCCGATATTCGCCACGTACCGCTGGTGGAAGGCAAGGATTTCTTTGTCGAATTGGAAGCGGCGATCAAAAACTCTTGGCCTAAGCCCAAGATGCTGATTATCAACTTCCCCGGCAACCCGACAGGGCAGTGCGTGGAACTCGATTTCTTTGAACGCGTGATCAAAGTTGCCAAAGAGCATGATGTCTGGGTTATCCACGACATTGCTTACGGTGAAATTTGCTTTGATGGCTACCAAGCGCCTTCGATCCTGCAAGTGCCGGGGGCGAAAGACATTGCGGTTGAATTCTATTCGCTGTCCAAAACCTACAATATGCCCGGCTGGAGGGTAGGTTTCATGTGCGGTAATCCCGTGCTGGTGAAAGCCTTGGAGCGGATTAAATCGTATTTGGATTACGGCATGTTTGCGCCGATTCAGATTGCGGCGATTGCAGCACTGGATGGCCCGCAAGATTGTGTCAAAGAAATCAGCGCGATGTATGAAAGCCGTCGCAATGTGTTGTGTGATGGTTTAAATGCAGCGGGCTGGGCAGTCGAACGCCCCAAAGCGAGCATGTTCTTGTGGGCAAAAATTCCTGAGCATTATGCCGCGATGGGTTCGTTGGAATTCGCCAAAAAATTGTTAAAAGATGCGCAAGTCGCGGTGTCACCGGGCATTGGTTTCGGTGAATACGGTGACGATCACGTGCGTTTCAGCCTGATTGAAAACGAACACCGTACCCGTCAGGCCATTCGCAATATCAAACAAATGTTTCGTAAAGATCAAGGTTTAAAGGAGTGAGCATGGATCCCGTCAAGGTTGGCCTGCTAGGGCTGGGGACTGTTGGTGGCGGTACTGCCATCGTGTTGAAGCGTAACGCCGAAGAAATTGCGCGTCGCGCTGGGCGTGGCATTGTGATTGATTACGCTGCCAACCTCGACCTCAGTCGTGCCGAAGAATTGGGCTTGGGGAACGTGCGCTTAACGCAGGATGCGTTCGATGTTGTCAATGACCCTGACATCCAGATTGTGGTCGAGCTGATCGGTGGTTATACCGTGGCACGGGATTTGGTGTTGCAGGCGATTAACAATGGCAAGCATGTTGTTACCGCGAATAAAGCATTGATTGCACTGCATGGCAATGAAATTTTTGCGGCAGCACAAGCCAAAGGCGTGATGGTCGCGTTTGAAGCAGCGGTGGCGGGTGGCATTCCGGTCATTAAGGCGATCCGTGAAGGGTTGTCGGCTAACCGCATTGAATGGCTGGCGGGTATTATTAACGGTACGGGCAATTTCATTCTCACCGAAATGCGTGATAAAGGCCGTGCGTTTGCGGATGTGTTGGCGGAAGCACAAGCACTCGGTTACGCCGAAGCTGACCCAACTTTTGATGTGGAAGGCATTGATGCCGGTCACAAGCTGACGATTTTGTCGTCGATTGCGTTTGGTATCCCGCTGCAATTTAAGCAAACGTACACCGAAGGCATTACCAAAATCAGTGCTGAAGATGTGACTTATGCAACTGAGCTGGGCTATCGCATCAAGCATTTGGGCATTGCACGGCGTACTGCGGCGGGCATTGAGCAACGGGTTCACCCCACGCTGATTCCTGAGCGGCGCTTGATTGCCAATGTCGATGGCGTGATGAATGCGGTATTGGTGAAAGGTGATGCGGTCGGCGCGACCTTGTATTACGGCGCAGGTGCGGGTGCAGAGCCAACGGCTTCTGCTGTGATCGCGGATTTGGTGGATGTTACTCGTGCGCTGACGGCTGACCCGGAAAACCGCGTGCCGCATTTGGCGTTCCAACCGTCACAGCTTGCGGATACTGCCATTTTGCCGATTGAGGAAGTGGAAACGGCCTTTTATTTGCGCATGTGTGCCTTGGATCGCCCCGGTGTTTTGGCGGATGTGACGCGCATTCTCGGTGATCGCCAAATCAGCATTGAGGCTTTCATTCAGAAAGAGCCGACCAGCGGTGTGGATAAAGTCGACATTATCATGCTGACCCAGCGCGTGCGCGAAGGCAATATGAACGCGGCACTGGCGGCGATTGAAGCGTTGGACACCATTTGCAGCAGCGTTACGCGCATCCGTGTCGAGACTTTGGGCTAATAATATGAAATACATTTCGACTCGCGGGCAATCGCCTGCGCAATCTTTCAGTGAAATCCTGCTGGGCGGGCTTGCGCCTGATGGCGGTTTGTATTTGCCGGAAACTTACCCGCATTTCAGCGCGGACGATTTGACGCAAATGCGCGGCATGAATTACCGCGAACTGGCGTTTGCGGTGCTGTCGCGTTTTGCCACGGATATTCCGGCGACTGATTTGAAGACGATTATTGACAAAACTTACACCGCTGAGGTGTATTGCAATGTGCGTGACGGCGAAAATGCTGAAGACATTACGCCGTTGCACACGCTCGAACCGGATTTGCACCTGCTGTGCTTGTCAAATGGCCCGACGATTGCGTTTAAAGACATGGCGATGCAATTGCTCGGCAATTTATTTGAATACGTGCTGGCAAAAGCGGGGCAGGGCATCAATATTCTGGGGGCGACGTCGGGCGATACCGGTTCGTCAGCGGAATATGCCATGCGCGGCAAACACGGGGTTAACGTGTTCATGCTGTCGCCGCATGGCAAGATGAGCCGCTTCCAGACCGCGCAAATGTTCAGCTTGCAAGATGACAATATCTTCAATATCGCGGTCAATGGCGTGTTTGACGATTGTCAGGATATTGTGAAAGCGGTGTCTAACGACCATGCGTTTAAGGCTGCAAACAAAATCGGTGCGGTCAATTCGATCAACTGGGGGCGAGTAGCAGCACAGATTGTGTACTACTTCAAAGGCTACTTTGCGGCGACGGATTCAAACGATCAGCAAGTGAGCTTTGCCGTGCCTTCCGGTAATTTCGGGAATGTGTGCGCGGGGCATATTGCGCGGATGATGGGTTTGCCGATCAAGCATTTGCTCGTGGCAACCAACGAAAACGATGTGTTGGATGAGTTTTTCCGCACAGGCGTGTACCGTCCGCGTGGTGCGGCGAACACCTACCACACCAGTAGCCCGTCGATGGATATTTCCAAAGCGTCGAATTTTGAGCGTTTCGTGTTCGATTTGGTTGGGCGTGATGGCGACAAAGTACGCGGTTTGTGGAATGAAGTGGATAACGGCGGCGCATTTGATTTGAATGCGGATGGTGTGTTTGCACAAGTGCCAACATTCGGCTTCCAGTCAGGGGCAAGTTCGCATACGCACCGGATGCAAACCATTCGCCAGACGTTTGAAACGTATGGCGTCATGATTGACACGCATACCGCTGATGGTTTGAAAGTGGCGTTGGAACAGCGTGAAGCGGGTGTGCCAATGTTGGTGCTGGAAACAGCGTTGCCTGCGAAATTTGAAGATTCCATTCGCGAAGCCTTGGGGCGTGATCCCGTGCGTCCGGCGAGTATGAGCGATCTGGAAAGCCTGCCGCAGCGTTTTGAAGTGATGGACGCGGATGCCGCAGCCATCAAGCAGTTCATTGTGGCGAAAACCGCGTGAGACAGAAATCACCCGTAGGGGCGTATTGCATACGCCCTCTTCATCATGGCAAATTTTAGTACGCATATTAGCGTGGCAGCAGCGGGGGCAGGCTTATTGTCTGTCCTCTGCTTGCAGGTGGGTTTAGCCGAGCCGCGTGAAGCCTTGATGCTGGCGCTGTTGGGAACCATCGGCGGTATCCTGCCGGATATTGATCTGCAACACGCTTACCCTAGCCGAATTATGTTTTCCTTGTTTGCGATCCTTGCCGCCTTTATGGTGGTGTTTTCCAGCGAAAATAATTTGTCGATTGTGGAATTGTGGGGCGTGGGGTTGATCACTTTTGGGTTAATTCGCTTTCCGATTTGGACGGTATTCCATGAGTACACCACGCACCGTGGGTCGATTCATTCCTTGGTGGCGGCGGTATTGTTCATGTTTTTGATGACAGCGTTCGCACACCATGTGATGGGGGAAACGCCGTTTGTGTCTTGGTTGTTTGGCTTGTTTGTGTTTTTAGGGTTTGTGCTACATCTGGTGCTGGATGAGTTGTACAGCGTGGATTTCATGAATCACCGCATTAAACGCTCGTTCGGCACGGCATTTAAGATCCTTGACTGGAAGAAACGTGAAAAATCCACGGTGCTGGTGATTGCCACGATTGTTGCATGGGCGGTTGTGCCGGATTCCCATGCATTTTGGGATACGTTGCTTAGCACGGAGACTTATCGGATTATTGGATCGCGTTTGTTACCGTAGGTGCATCGGCGTAATAATGTTCCTTGAATGAAGTGAAAGGGTAATCCTGCAACAGTTTATTGAGTTTTCCCGGAATGCTGCCGCGTCGGGCAAATTGGTGGACTGCCATTTTCAGCGGAATCTTGACCTGTTGTGACACTTCACGGTGTTCGTGGGTATCCAATTCGTAAGGGTGCATGTAGAAAATACTGGTGGCGTGATTCAAATCACGCGCCAGCCAGCGTGACAGCCAATAAGGGTAAATGCGGAAATAACCACCGCCCATCACCGGCAAATTCTTGCCCAACACGCGGCTGACACTCATGGGGTAACAATCCAGCCCACGTGCCGCAATGCGTTGCAAAATACCGTCATCGCCAAAGCCGTAGCAACTGCGCACGGTGGCTAACATAATGGATGAATCGTAAATAATCCCTTGTTCCCGCAATGCATCGCAATACCAATCCAGAATATCGTCGCGTACCGAAAAGGTGGGGGCGCGAAAACCGATGACTTTCGTGCCGCTAATGTCTTCCAGCAAGCCGACCGAGCGTTGCATTTCGGCGCGAAATTGGGCTTCGGTCAAGTTGTAAATCATGCGGTGAGTGTGCGAATGGCTGGCGAGTTCGTTACCAGCTTGTGCAATGCTGCGGATCAATTGCGGGAATTTTTCTGCGACCATGCCTTGGATGAAGAACGTGCCTGTAACGTTGTGTGTATCCAAAATATCCAATAAGCGGCTGGTATTGCGTACCACGCGGTTGGAAACGGCGCGGTCAAAATCGTAGACGGATTGTTGCCAGTCTTCGATGTCGGCGGTGAAGATCATAGGTTTTGCTCACAACTTAGGTAGATGTCACCGAGAATGTCGAGAATGCGGGTTTCGGAAAAATGCTGGCAGGCGTGTTTGCGAGCGGCTTTGCCCATTTGTTGGCGTTGTTCGGGGTGTTGGATGCACCACAACATGTGGTCGGCAAGCGCTTGCGGGGAATCAATGGGGGTTTTGAAGCCGGTTTGTTGAGCAATAATGGCTTCGCGGCTGCCTTTCACATCGGTGCAAATGACGGGTTTGCCGGACGCCATCGGTTCGATTAAGGCGCGGGGAATGCCTTCGGCGAACGAGGTCAGGACACCGACATCAATGCTTTGGTAAAACGCAGGCATGTCGTTGCGGTATGGCATGATTTCGATCAGATTACTCAGCCCTTTTCGTTGGATGCTGGCTTGTATGTCGGCTTGTAAATGCCCTTGACCGATCAATTTGATGTTGAAATCACGGGTTTGTTTTGCCAGTAATGCGGCGGCATCCAGTAATAAGGCATGGTTTTTAATGGGTTCAAAGCGTGCCACCATGCCAAATATCGTGATGTTGGTAGCGGCAGTAAAATGCGGCTCAAATTTGTTTAGGTCGATGCCATTGCCGAGAAATACCATTTGTGATTCGTCGAGTAAGCGGTGTTCACGCGCCAATTCCATGTCTTCACGCAATTGGAATAACGAGTAACGCACGGTTTTTTTCAGCAGTTTTTCGATCAGCAGATAGGCTTTGCGTGCCAGTGGGCTGGTATTTTCGGCAATGCTGTAACCGTGGCTTTGGTAAATCCACACCGTTTGGTGATCAAACAAAGCGAGAAAACGCCCGACCAAACCGGGTATGCCAAAATGCAGGTGCACAGCATGATAACCGCCTTGGCGAATGGCACGGCGTAAATTCCAGGCTGAACGCGCCAATTGCAGTGGGTTTAGGCTGCGGTGTTGATCTGCTACTACTACAGTCATGCCTTGGGCTTGCATCAGGGCGACTTCGGGGCCGTCACTGCACAGCACGTCGACTTGTATCGCGCCCGCATGACGTTGGTTAAGTGCCTGAGCGCGATGAAACACCAGCGCATAGGCGGAACTGCTAACGGTGCAAACTTCCAAAATTTTCAGTGGGTTAGTTGTCATGGGGTGTTCAGTAAAATTTGTGGAGCAGGGCGCGGGATAAGCCATCCATCACGATTTCCGGCGTATTGCGGATTAGCCAAGAGGCAGCACCTTGTACCTTGGAATGTGTGGATGACGGTTGCGGCGTGGGTATTTTGTAGTAGTAAATCTTGTGGCTGCGATTGGCGAGTTTGAGCTTGAATTGGTGCGGATTGCTACCGGCGGATGAGCGTCCTAGGTTATAAGTGGTGCGCCCGCTTGTACCGCAATATTCAACCATCTGCCAGAGCATGGCGAGGAATACATTATGCTTTTTGTAATCGGTATGAATGCCTGACCAAGCACCATACACTTCGGTTTGGCTCACGAAATTGACGGATGATACCACCGGAATGCCGTCAATATAGCCCACAAAAATTGCCAAGTGTTGGGGACATTGCTGCATTAAGTCGGTGAAAAATGCTTTGGGGTGCGGCAAACTGCCAAGGTCGTGCAGACTCATGCGGTACAGTTGGTAAAATTCATCGAATAATCGCGAATTCACGCCTACGACTGATGTAAACCCCATTTTCAACGGGCGACGAATGTTTTTGCGGGTATTACTGGATAGCTTCTGCCAGATAGCATCGACTGAGGGTTGAATATCGAGGTTCAGTTCGACTTTATCGGCTGTATCCGTCAAGCAGGGAATGTGTTGCGCGGTGCGTATTTCCAGCGTGTCAATGCGCGTAGTGGCAAGTTCTTGTGCCAACGTTGCAATCATCACACCATAATTGTCGGGTGTTGTGTTGGGAATTATGCCGGTTTTATCGAAACCTGCGCCCAAAATCAGTGTTTGTTTGCCGAGCCAAGCTGTGCGTAAGAAAGCCGGAATAGTCCATTCCTGTTCAGCCGTTATCAGTTGCACTTGCACGGGCTGCAACCGGAACTCGCGTGCCAGAATTGCGCGAAAGGCGGGATCGAGAAAAACCCCTCCATTCGTAAATGTTGGCGTAAGTGGCAGGTCTGGCGTAATCGTTATACTCATCTTCCAAACGGCTTTGTTTTTATGATTACCTATTTGTATGACGTTGGGGAAAGTCATGCCAGTCTGAGCAGATTAACGGGGCAACTTTGTTGGGTGGGCGGTCATTCGTCTGGTGCTATGCCCGCTTATCCAGAAAATGCCCGCGAATGCAGGCTAAACTTTGCGGTATGGGCGATGCTGTCGGACAATGAATGACATACTAACAATTATCTCCAGCAGAGAACCATGCTAACTGTCAACGCTAACCGTGCTTCGAGTCCGTCTCATCCTGTCAGTGCGTCAGTGCCGTACATTGCGATGCCTACTAATGGGATTGCTGCCCATACGTTGACACTGGAAGATGTCTGGCGGCGTTTGCTACGGCAAAAATGGACGTTACTGCTCACCGCTTTAGCTGTTTTACTGCTGACGGCTTATTTCACTTGGACAGCGACCCCTTCTTACCGTGCCGGTGCGACAATCCAGATTGAGAAAGAAGGGGTGCAAGTTGTTAATTTTGGGACAGTGACAAGTGCATCGCCGGACATGGGCGAGCAAGATCCTTTTTTCCGTACCCAATACGAGCAGTTGAAAAGCCGTAAGTTGGCAGAGCGTGTCATTGCTGATCTGGATTTGCGCACCCGTTTGTTTGAGCGTCCTGCAAAATTTAGTCTGCTGACGTCTATTAAAGTGATTATCCAAGGCTTTATTGGGAGTTTCTTGCCTGCTAAGCAAACCGCTGCGGGTAGTAATAAGACGGCTGACTACGCCGCGCAATTTGTTGAAAAGCTTTATGTCGAGCCGATTGAAAAGACGCATTTGGTCAAAGTATTTTATGAAAGCCCGGATTCGGTATTATCAGCGGACATTGTGAATGCGCTGATTAATGCTTTCATCAAGGAAAACATCAGCTCTCAAAGCGAAACAGACACTTACGCCAAGGAATTTCTGGAACAGGAATTGGATAAATCCAGGCAGCGCTTGACCTTGCAAGAGGGCAAACTGATTGAATACGCCAAGCAAAATGGCATTCTGGAAGTGAATAACAGCCAGTCGAGTCAGGAACGTCAACTGGATGAGCTGTATTCTGCGCTAGGTGCTGCGGAACGCACCCGTATTCAAGCCGAAAGCCAGATGATTCAAGGCCGCAAGCACGGCAATGTGCGTGAAGTGCTGAATAATCCGGTCGTAGAGGGCATTAAGCAAAACCTGAATACCTTGGAAGCGGAATACCAAGAAAAGCTTAAATTATTCAAACCCGCGTTCCCGGATATGCAGCGTTTGCAGCAACAAATTCAGGAAGTGCGTAGCCAATTGCAACAAGAAGTTGGTGGGTTGAAACAAGCGTTGCAAGCCGAATATTCAGCAGCAAAAAATCTGGAAGATGATTTGCGTAGCCAATTAGAAGCTTATAAAAGCGAGTTGGTGGATTTGCGTGACCGCAGCATTGAATACAACGCTCTGAAACGCGAAGTTGAAACCAGTCGGGATTTGTATGATGGTTTGTTGCAACGCATGAAGGAGGTCAATGTCGCTTCTAATGTGACCAGCAGCAATATTCGGGTGGTGGATGCAGCGGCTCCCGATGACGATGTATTCCGCCCTAAAAAAGCGTTGAACCTGATTATTGGTAGCTTAGTGGGGCTGATGTTGGGGGTGGGGGCGGCGCTATTGCGTGAAACCCTGAGTCAGAGCGTGGCTTCGATGAGCGAATTGCAGACACTGAGCGGGTTGCCGGTATTGGGAACGATTCCGCATGTGCGGCATTTATCCGAGGGCAATTTAGCGCTGGCGACGGTGCGCGACGCTGGGTCGTTGCTGGCGGAATCGTATCGGGTGATGACGGCAAACTTGCGGTTTGTACTGCCCGGCGGGGTTGCGCCGCGTGTCACCTTGATTACCAGCGTGAATCCGGCGGAAGGCAAGTCAACCTCGGCGGTGAATATTGCCATGAGCCAAGCACAACAGGGCTTGAAGGTATTGCTGATTGATGCGGATTTGCGTCGCCCGTCGGTGCATGTCAAATTGGGTTTGCCACATGCCAGAGGCTTGAGCAATTACCTGAATGGCGAGGTTGATATTGCCAGCGTGACGCATCCTTCCCGCGAGCTTAAAGGTTTGTACCTGATTTTGGCGGGTACATTGATGACGGATCCGGTGCGGATGGTGTCCAGCCCGGCGATGGCGCAATTACTGAGTCTGGCGACCAAGCATTTCGACAGTGTGATTATTGACGGCCCGCCGACAGCAGGTTTTGCAGATGCACTCTATTTGTCGTCAATGGCGGAAGCAACGGTGATTGTTGCCGATGAAGAGCGCATCAACCGCAAACGCTTGCTGACAGTCATTGAGCAATTACGGCGCGTGCGCCAAAACGTAGTCGGATTTTTAATGGTGAAATCGCAAGAAGAAGCGCTGGACTCGCGCTATTATGACCGTTACCACACGGTTCATCCCAGCAAGGCTGAAACCAAAGCGGCTAAAAGTAAACGCAAGGGTTTGAATCTTGCCCCGGTTTAGTGCTGCCTCATCCAAAAAAACGCCCCACTAATGGGGCGCTTTTTAGTCATGTGAAACGTCGGCTTTGAACTTACGGTAAGTAAGTTTTACCCATCAAAAACCGATCACATTCCCGTGCGGCTTCGCGGCCTTCATTGATCGCCCACACCACTAAGCTTTGCCCACGGCGCATGTCCCCGGCAGCAAACACGCCCGGTAGATTGGTCGTGTATTTACCGTAGTCGGCTTTGACATTGCCGCGTGGGTCAGTGTCCAGCGTTAGTACATCCACCAACGTTTTTTCCGGCCCGGTAAAGCCCATTGCCAGCAACACCAATTGCGCGGGCAATACTTCTTCAGTGCCTTCGACTTCGATCAAATTCATACGTCCGCCAACACCCTGTTCCCAGCGTACGCCAACCGTATGAATTTCCTTTACATGACCGCTTTCATCGCCGACCAGTTTCTTGGTGGAAATCAAATAGTCACGCGGATCACGCCCAAACACCGCAGCCGCTTCTTCCTGACCGTAATCAACTTTATGCACACGCGGCCATTCCGGCCAAGGGTTATCCGCTGCACGTGAGTCCGGTGCACGTGGCATGATTTCCAGTTGTGTGACCGATTTGCAGCCATGCCGTACCGACGTACCCACGCAATCCGTGCCAGTATCACCGCCACCAATCACGATCACATCCAAGCCTTGTGCCGAAATATACTGACCATCTGCCAAGCCTGAATCCAGCAAGCTTTTGGTATTCGCGGTGAGAAAATCCATCGCGAAATGCACACCCTTGAGGTGACGGCCTTCCACTGGCAGATCACGCGGCTGGGTAGCCCCCGCACACAACACTACCGCATCAAAGTCATTGCGCAACTGTTCAGCAGAAATGTCCTTGCCTACGTCCACACCCGTGACGAAATTCACGCCTTCGGCAGCCATCAGGTCAACGCGGCGTTGCACGATGTCCTGTTTATCCAGCTTCATATTGGGAATGCCGTACATCAGCAAGCCACCAATGCGATCCGCGCGTTCGTAAACGGTGACGCTGTGACCGGCTTTGTTCAATTGGTCAGCACACGCTAACCCCGCAGGACCAGAACCGACGACGGCAATGCTCTTGCCGGTGCGTTCTGTTGGCGGTTCAGCCTTAACCCAACCTTCCTCGAACGCTTTGTCGATGATCGACACTTCGTTCAATTTGATGGTCACAGGTGGTTCATTGATACCCAATGTGCAAGAACCTTCGCACGGCGCTGGGCAAACTCGCCCGGTAAATTCCGGGAAGTTGTTGGTCATGCGCAGGCGTTCGTAGGCTTCTTTCCACAAGCCGCGAAAGATCAGGTCATTCCATTCAGGAATCAAATTGTGTACCGGGCAGCCGCTCGCGCCACCGGGCAACATTTTGCCGGTTTGACAAAACGGAATGCCGCATTCCATGCAACGCGCCCCTTGCTCGCGGCTTTCCGCTTCACGATCGAAATGCAAATGCATTTCACGCCAGTCTTTAATGCGTTCCAACGGGGCGCGGTCGGCTGGCAGCTCGCGCTGGTATTCCATGAAACCAGTAGGTTTACCCATGATTGTTACCTTTAATCCTTAATTGCCACTGACACGCGAAGCGTCGCTATTGTTTGCGGTGAAAGCGGCCATCAATGCTTCTTCCCCGGAGAGACCTTGCTGCTCAAACGAGCGAATCGCTTCCAACATGCGTTGATAGTCGTTCGGCATGACGCGCACGAAATCGGCTGAGTATTTGTCCCAGTCCGCCAAAATCAGGCTACCGCGCACGCTGCCAGTATACAGCACATGCTTTTCGATCATCGCTTTGACTTCGGCTTTTTCGTCGGCAGCAGTCAGTGGGCTATAAGCGACCATTTCGGTATTGCCGCTGACCGCCAAAATACCGCTGGGGTCATACACGTAAGCCACGCCGCCGGACATGCCCGCGCCGAAGTTACGCCCAACCTTGCCCAATACCACCACGCGCCCGCCGGTCATGTATTCGCAGCCGTGGTCGCCCGTGCCTTCAACGACGACACGCACACCGGAGTTGCGCACACAGAAACGTTCGCCCGCGACACCGCGTACATAGGCTTCACCGTCACTTGCGCCAAAGAATGCCACGTTGCCGATCAGAATATTGTCTTCTGCCGCAAACTGCGCATCTTTACGTGGGTAAACAATGAGCTTGCCACCCGACAACCCTTTGCCGATGTAGTCGTTGGAATCGCCTTCGAGTTCCAGCGTCATGCCTTTGGGCAGGAATGCGCCGAAACTTTGCCCAGCCGAGCCGTTAAATTTCAGGCGAATCGTGTCTTCCGGTAAGCCTGCCGCGCCATATTTGCGAGTAACTTCTGAACCCGTGATCGTGCCTGCCACGCGGTCAATGTTTTTGATGGCAAACGTTGCGGTGACCGGTGTGCCGTGATCAATCGCGGGTTGGCAAGCTTTGAGAATTTCACGTTCATCCAAGGATTGCGCAATGCCATGATCTTGTTCACGTAAACAACGGATACCGTCACATTCTTCCAGTTCTGGGGTATGCAGCAAGGCGCTCAAATCGACCATGCTGGCTTTCCAGTGACCTTCCGCCGTGCCTTGGCGCAGTTTATCGACACGCCCGACCATTTCATCAATGGTGCGGAAGCCGAGTTTCGCCATGTATTCGCGCAACTCTTCGGCGATGAACATCAGCAAATTCACCACGTATTGCGGGTCGCCAGCATATTTCTTGCGCAGCTCTGGGTTCTGGGTCGCAATCCCAACGGGGCAAGTGTCCTGATGGCAAACGCGCATCATCACGCAACCCAGCGCCACCAGTGGCAGCGTTGCGAAGCCGTATTCTTCCGCGCCCAATAGCGCGGCAATGGCGACGTCACGCCCAGTCATCAGCTTGCCGTCGGTTTCCAGACGCACCCGACTCCGCAAGTTATTGAGCAACAGCGTTTGGTGGGTTTCTGCCAGCCCCAATTCCCACGGCAAACCGGCGTGTTGGACGCTGGTTTTCGGGGACGCGCCCGTACCGCCGTCATAACCGGAAATCAGAATGACATCCGCTTTGCCTTTGGCAACACCGGCTGCAATCGTGCCAACGCCGACTTCGGATACCAACTTGACGTTGATGCGTGCGCGTTTGTTGGCGTTTTTCAGGTCATGAATGAGCTGCGCCAAGTCTTCAATCGAGTAAATATCGTGGTGCGGTGGCGGTGAAATCAACCCTACACCCGGTGTTGTACCACGCACTCGCGCCACCCAAGGGTACACTTTCTTGCCCGGTAATTGACCACCTTCACCCGGTTTTGCACCTTGTGCCAGCTTGATCTGGATTTCTTGCGCATTGTTCAGGTAATGGCTGGTGACTCCGAAGCGTCCTGAAGCCACTTGTTTGATCGCACTGTTGCGTGAATCGCCATTCGGATCAGGAATGAAACGTGCGGAATCTTCGCCACCTTCGCCGGAGTTGGAACGTCCGCCCAAACGGTTCATGGCAATCGCTAAGGCTTCATGTGCTTCTTGGCTGATTGAGCCGAAGGACATTGCGCCGGATTTGAAGCGTTTCACAATGGTTTGTGCCGATTCGACTTCACTCAGCGGAATGGGTTGCGCCGAAAAATTGAACTCCAGCAAGTTACGCAGGTTGAATTTAACTTCCGCATCTTCGTGCATCAAGCGACTGTATTGCTTGTATAAACCGTAATCACCTAGCCGAACCGCCTTTTGCAGCGCGTAAATCGTGGCGGGGTTATATTGATGCTCTTCTTCCTCATTGCGCCATTGGAACACGTTACCGGCACGCAACGAACGTTGTTCCGCGTCGTGGTGATCGTAAGCGGTTTGATGGCGAATCAAGGCTTCTTTCGCGATAGTGGCTAAATCAATACCACCGATGCGCGATGCCGTCGCGGTGAAATATTTGTCGATGACTGCTTTGCTAATCCCCAGCGCCTCAAAGATTTGCGCCCCACGGTAAGATTGAATCGTGGAAATACCGATTTTGGACATGACCTTGATCACGCCTTTGGTGGCGGCTTTGATGTACTTCTGTACAGCGTAATCGTGCTGAATACCGGGCAATAAACCTTCGCGAATCAAATCACCAATTGACTCAAACGCGACGTAAGGGTTGATTGCTTGTACCCCATAACCCAAAAGTGTGCAGAAATGATGCACTTCACGCGGTTCACCGGATTCGAGAATCAGGCTCACACGGGTGCGGCAACCGTTACGAATCAAATGATGATGCAAGCCCGCGACCGCCAAGAGTGACGGAATCGGTGCATTATCCGCATCCGCCAAGCGGTCGGACAGCACGATCAAATTTGCGCCGTCATTAATGGCGTTATCGGCCGCTGCGAACAGGTGTTCCAATGCGGCTTCCAGTGCATTTTTGCCATCGGCAGCGCGGAACATAATCGGCAGGGTGACGCATTTGAAACCTTCACGGTTAATGTGCGTCAGTTTCGCCAGTTCATCGTTGTCCAAAATCGGGGTTTTCAGCAGAATTTGCTGGCAACTTGCTGCGGTAGGCGCAGTAATATCGCCCTCTGACCCCAAAGTAGTGTAAGACGAGGTCACGATTTCTTCGCGAATCGAGTCAATCGGCGGGTTGGTCACTTGCGCAAACAACTGTTTGAAGTAGTTAAACAGCGGTTGTGCTTGGTTGGATAGCACCGCAATTGGCGAGTCGATACCCATAGCACCCAGCGGGTCGATGCCGTCACGCGCCATCGGCACAATGACTTTGCGCACATCTTCGTAGGTGTAGCCGAACATTTTCTGGCGTTGTACCAGCGTTTCGTGTTCTGGCAGGGCGCTTTGTGGGGCAGCCGGTAGTTCTTGCAGTTCGACCAAATTGCTTGCCAGCCAGTCTTGATACGGCTTAGCGGTGGCGATTTGCTGCTTGATTTCTTCGTCAGCAATAATACGGCCTTGTGCGGTGTCGACCAGTAACATTCGCCCCGGTTGCAGGCGTTGCTTGGAGACAATCGTGCTTTGATCAAGATCATCCAATACCCCGACTTCGGAGGCGAGGATAATCATGTCGTCATTGGTGACGTAGTAACGCGAGGGGCGCAAACCGTTGCGATCCAGCGTTGCGCCAACCAGTGTGCCGTCGGTGAAACCCATTGCGGCAGGGCCATCCCACGGTTCCATTAGGCAACTGTGGTATTCATAGAAGGCTTTCTTTTCCGCACTCATGCTTTCGTGGTTCGACCACGGTTCGGGAACCATCATCATCATTGCATGGGGCAGGGAATAGCCTGACAAATACATGAATTCCAAGGTGTTATCAAACATCGCGGAGTCGCTGCCGTGAGGATTGACGACTGGAAATAGCTTTTCAACATCGGTGTTGAAGACAGTGGTTTTGATCACACCTTGCCGTGCATTCATCCAGTTAACGTTACCGCGCATGGTGTTGATTTCACCGTTGTGAATTAGGTAACGGTTCGGGTGAGCACGTTCCCAGCTTGGGAAAGTGTTGGTGGAAAAGCGTGAATGCACCATCGCAATCGCCGTTTCCATGCGTGGATTGGTTAAATCGCGGTAGAACTGCCCAACCTGTTCGGTGGTCAACATGCCTTTGTAAACAAGGGTGCGTGACGACAGGCTAGGGAAATAAACGTGTCCTGCGACTTCCGGGGTATCAACGCTGTTTTGTGTGCGTTTGCGAATCACGTAGAGCTTGCGTTCAAAGTCGATGCCTTCCGCGATGTCAGCGGATTTGGCAACAAATACCATGCGAATAAAAGGCATGGCTTTGAGCGCGGTTTTGCCAATCGGGGTCGAGTTGGTGGGAACATCACGCCAGCCGAGCAGGGTTTGACCTTCTTCTTCAACGATGCGGGCGAAGATAGCGGCAACCTCGGCGCGTGCGTCGGCATCTTGTGGCAAGAACACCATGCCGGTCGCATAATGACCGGGTGCGGGCAGTTTAATATTGAGTGATTTGCACTCAGCGGCAAGGAATTCATGCGGCAGTTGGAGCAGGATACCCGCACCATCGCCGGTATTTTCCTCGCAGCCGCACGCACCACGGTGTTCCATGTGGGTCAATACTTTTAATGCCTGTTGGACGATTTGATGTGACTTAACACCTTTCAGGTGAGCCACAAAGCCCATGCCACATGCATCGTGTTCAAAGCCAGGGTCGTAAAGACCTTGCGATGGGGGTAGTTCAGTGTATCTCATCGTATTCTCAGGCGATAAAAGGGTGAGTATTATGTACCAAAATGCCAGTTTAGGGCTAGACACCTTGGTGCGTTTTTGTCGACACGCCCAGAAAGCGGTATCTTATTTAGCGTATACTACGCTACCAGCACAACGGAGCAAGATCGCACACAGCTTATGAGTAAAGCAGGTCGCATCCCAAAAGAGTTTATTGACCAACTGTTAGCTCGCGTCGACATTATCGACGTGATCGGTGGGCGTGTGCCATTAAAAAAGGCAGGGCGGGAATATACCGCGTGTTGCCCGTTTCATAATGAAAAAACGCCTTCTTTCACGGTGAGTCCGACGAAACAGTTCTACCATTGTTTTGGTTGCGGGGTACACGGTTCGGCCATTACTTTTTTAATGGAATACGAACATCTTGAATATCCAGAGGCAATTGAGGCGTTAGCCCGCACCATTGGCGTGCCTGTTCCCCGTGAAGGTGCAGAAGATGCCCCCAAACGCCCGCGTAAAGACAAAAACCTGTATACCTTGCTGGAAGAAGCGGCGGCATGGTTTCAAGCACAATTGCCGCAAAACCCTGATGCGCTTGGGTATTTGCAGCGGCGGGGCTTGAGCAAAGACGTGATAAAACGCTTTGGTTTGGGGTTTGCTCCTCCAAATAGTTTCTTAGGGCGGGAATTGGCGCGTTACGGGGACGATAAGTTGGTCGCCAGCGGCATGGCGATTCGCCACGAAACCGGGCGGGTGTATGACCGTTTTCGGGAACGCATTATGTTCCCGATTCGGGATCGGCGCGGGCGCGTGATCGGTTTTGGCGGGCGGGTGATTGGCGATGGTTCACCCAAGTACCTGAATTCCCCCGAAACCGAGGTCTTTCACAAAGGCGCTGAGCTTTACGGCTTATTTGAAGCGCGTAACGACACCCGTAAGCTGGAGCGTCTGTTAGTGGTCGAAGGCTACATGGATGTGATTGCGCTGGCGCAATACGGCATTACC
The DNA here is from genome assembly GCF_016772315.1 of Thiothrix subterranea. Lineage (NCBI taxonomy): Bacteria > Pseudomonadati > Pseudomonadota > Gammaproteobacteria > Thiotrichales > Thiotrichaceae > Thiothrix > Thiothrix subterranea. The sequence goes on from NZ_CP053482.1 coordinate 3,439,109, forward strand.
TATGCGGTGGCGACGTTGGGAACGGCAACTACGCCGGAACACATCCGCCAATTATTGCGTCTCGTGCCTGAAGTGGTGTTTTGTTTTGACGGCGACCGTGCGGGGCGGGATGCGGCATGGCGAGCCTTGGAAAACGCTTTGCCAGAATTGCGCGATGATAAGGAAATCCGCTTTTTGTTTTTGCCGCAAGGTGAAGACCCCGATACGCAAATCCGTCAAATGGGTAAAGCAGCGTTTGAAGCGGGCTTCGACACGGCACTCACGCTCAGCGCTTATTTACTGGCAGTGCTGAAGGAGCGCTTCAATCTGAGTACCAAAGAAGGCAAGTCGCGCTTGTTAAATGACGGGGTAAAATTACTCGTTACCATGCCGGTTATTTTGCTGCGCGAGCAAATTCTCGGAGAATTGTCTACACTCACCAATACGCCTTTAGAGCTGGTGCACCGTCATCTGAAAAAAAGTTCAACGGGTGACGCGCCACTCGCCTATAATCAAGCGCGTTTGGGCGACCAAGATGTGCGGCGCACTCCCATCCGGCACGCGATTGCGTTGCTGTTGCACCATCCGGTATTGGTGGAGCTGGCGGGTAGTTCCGAACAGATTCTTGGCTATGACCTGCCCGGTACCGCATTGCTGGCAGCTATCATTGAAAATATCGAGGAAAGCCCCCATATACATTTGGCGGGTTTGTTAGAGCGTTTTCGTCAGACCGAACACGAGGTTATTATTCAGCGCCTCACTGACTGGCGACCTGAGACGGATGATGAAACCGTTATACGGCGTGAATTTGCCGACTGTCTGCAACAAATCAGACGGCAATCGCGTCAAAAACAGCTTGAAGCCTTGTTGCATCGGGGTCAAACCCACGCATTGAGCGAGCAAGAGCGCAGTGATTTAGCTTATTTACTGCTCCAAGACTATAAAAGTCCGGGGGCGTGAGTGAGCGCATGTGGTTGCATTTTAGAAAAATGTGATATAGTTACCGACCTTTTTTCCAGAGAGTTTTAGGGCATGAGTCAAGAAGAGCAGCAGCAGTCCAGCTTGAAAGAGTTAATTGCCAAAGGTAAGGAGCAGGGCTACCTCACCTATGCTGAGGTCAACGACCACCTTCCCGATACCATCGTTGATCCGGAGCAGATTGAAGATATTGTTGCGATGATCAACGATATGGGTATTACGGTGTATGAACATGCCCCGGATGCCGATTCCCTGTTGCTAAACGATGAAGCGGTGCAGGCCGACGATGAAGCCGCAGAAGAAGCCGCCGCAGCGTTGGCGAATGTGGATGGCGATTTCGGGCGAACTACTGACCCGGTACGCATGTACATGCGTGAAATGGGAACGGTGGAACTGTTGACCCGTGAAGGCGAAATTCAGATTGCGATCCGCATCGAAGACGGTTTGAACGAAATCTTGCGAGCGTTGGCGCAATACCCGGCCTCGACAGAGGTGTTGCTGGAAAAAGCCAGCCTGATTGATTCTGAAGAAATCCGTTTAACCGACATCATCAACGGTTTTGTTAACCCGGATGAAGATTTGACGGCATTTCAGGTTGCTGCTGTGCCGGAAGAATTGGAAGAAGCCGCTATTGCGGCTGAAGAAGAAGCGGTCGCCGTCGTCGAAGAAGAAGATGACGAAGACGCTGCTGATCCAGTCGATACCGGCCCTGATCCTGAAGAAGCGCGGATTAAATTTGCAGAATTGCGCGAATTGTACGAAGCGTCCAAAACAGCTTGCGCCAGCAATAACCAATCGGCTTACACGGCGGCGCGTGAGGCGGTGGCACTCAAGTTCATGGAATTCCGTTTAGCGCAACCGATCATCGAACAGTTGACCGTGCAGTTAAATGAAATCGTGGATCAGATTCGCCAAAATGAACGCCACATTATGAAATTGTGCGTCCAAAAAGGCGGCATGGCGCGTCAGGATTTCATCGACAGTTTCCCACAAAATGAAACCGATTTGACTTGGTTGGATCGTTATTGTGCGGATAAACGCGGCGACCATACCCGTTTGAAGAGCTTCTTGCCAAAAATTCAGGAAGCGCAGCAAGAATTATTAGGCATTCAACGCGAATGCAATTTATCCATTTCGCAAATCAAAGACATTAACCGCAGCATGTCGGTAGGTGAAGCCAAGGCGCGACGTGCGAAAAAGGAAATGGTCGAAGCCAACCTGCGTTTGGTGATTTCCATTGCGAAGAAGTACACCAACCGTGGTTTGCAATTCCTTGATTTGATTCAGGAAGGCAATATTGGTCTGATGAAAGCGGTGGATAAATTTGAGTACCGCCGTGGTTACAAGTTCTCGACTTACGCCACTTGGTGGATACGTCAGGCGATTACCCGTTCGATTGCGGATCAGGCGCGCACTATCCGTATTCCGGTACATATGATTGAAACCATCAACAAGCTCAACCGCATTTCGCGCAAGCTGTTGCAGGAAAAAGGTCGTGAAGCTACACCGGAAGAATTGGCTGAAGCGATGGATATGCCGGAGGATAAAATCCGCAAAGTGCTGAAAATTGCCAAAGAGCCGATTTCGATGGAAACGCCGATTGGTGACGATGAAGATTCTCACTTGGGTGACTTTATCGAGGATGGCAATATTTTGTCGCCGATTGAGTCTGCGACTACTTCCAGTTTGTCGGAAGTGACTCGTGATGTCTTGTCCAGTTTGACTTCCCGCGAAGCTAAAGTGCTGCGGATGCGTTTTGGTATCGACATGAACACCGACCATACGCTCGAAGAAGTGGGTAAGCAGTTCGACGTAACCCGTGAACGTATCCGTCAGATTGAAGCCAAAGCGTTGCGCAAGTTGCGTCATCCGAGCCGTTCGGATATGCTTCGCAGCTTCTTAGAATACGAGCCGGGTGTCTTACCCACAAACTGAGCGTAGCGATTTTAGGGCCTATGGCGCAATGGTTAGCGCAGAGGACTCATAATCCTTTGGTTCTAGGTTCGAGTCCTAGTGGGCCCACCAATTTTATCAAGGTGTTGCGTTGTTTTGCCGCCCGATGATTCCCCGCCGTTTTGGTCGGGGTCATGATAGGGTCATCCCTGCGGTTTTTGTGGGGACAAGGCGCAAGGGATTAGCACCCTACTCTATGGTCAAAAAAAGCCGCATCAGATGACACGGCTTTCTTGATCAGGTTTTGATGCACACTAGAGAATGGCGATGAACCACGCAAAGCCGTTTAGGTAACATCCGACAATGAACTGCCAAAAATCCCCGCCCACGTCTAAAAAATTCTCTTCCAGCTTTTTTTCTTTGGGGAATATCAACCCGGCGGATACGGTAAACAGTACGGCTTGAACGAAGCCTGTTCCCCACCACAGTTCTTTGATTTCTTGCCAGCCTGCGCCGTGAATTAATTGCTCCGGTTTTATCAGCCATCCGACCATTAATAATATCAGGATGGCATAAACCGCCCGCGCCCATTGTTTCCAGTCTTGATACAAAATAATTACCTCACTGACAGATTAATAAAAATGTTAATAGAAAAAAGCCGAGAATAATCCCGGCTCTTTGATGGTCACTTAATGCGGGTCAGGTGCTACCCTGCCCGCTTTGGGTGATTATGCGATTAAATAAAGTGGTTGCCCGTTTGCCTTATTCGGATTCTGCACAACCAGTTTTTCTGTTTCCAGTTGTTTGCAGGCGTATTTGCTCAATATTTTCAGGGTGTCGCTACTGGTTGGCAAACCCGCTGCTTTTAAAATTGGACTGGTTTGCGGTGAACCGACTTTCTGAATATGACCTTCAACAATTGCCGTTCTAATCACCGCCGTTGCTAGTTCAATCTGTTCGTCGGTCACGCTTCCCCGCTCTGCTTTTTCCGCTGCTGCTGCCTCTGCTGCTGCTAGGTCACGCGCCGCTTGTGCTGCTGCTGCCTCTGCCCGTGACCGAATTTCGGCCTCCCGTGACCGAGCGGCCTTCTCTGCTGCTTCAGCCCGTGACCGATTTTCTAGTTCACGGATTCGGTCACGCTCTGCTTGTGCCTGTTCCGCCCTCTCCTGCTCCTCTTTTTCGGCTTCACGTTTGGCTTGAGCATTGGCTTCCATCCGTGACCGACTTTCTAGGTCACGCTCTGCTTGTGCTTCCATTTCGGCTTTTTGATCGGCTAATTTTTGTTCAAGCATTGCTAGTTTTTCACGCATCTTAATTTTCTCTTCGTCCGTGACCGATTCCGTGACCGGCGTGACCGACGTGACCGGGTTTCCGTGACCGGTCACGGAATTTCGGTCACGGTCACGGGAATCGATCACGGATTCGGTCACGGGAAGTGGGAGAGAAAAATGCTCTTCAGCCGTGCCTAACGCGGGGTTGTGGAGGCCAGTTGCGCCGGTACGTTGCTGAAATGGTGTGGCAGGAAATGCGGTGGCAGGGGTGGCACTCTTGGCAATTTTGCCCGCTACTTTTAACAGGTCTTTATCGTCAAGATCGCACGGGTTAAACAGTTTTGCATAAGCGTCGAATACTTGCGCCTGAATATCGGCTTCAGTGGTAGCACCTGACTTTTTAACTGCATCCACTAACGCACGGATGGTGTCAGATACAGACATACGCTGAATTGGCGGGGTAGGGGATTCGTCATACGCGCCAACTTAAGCCCCTATCCCCTTGATTAAACACGGCTCAACGCCATTTCTCGGCATTGGTTCAACAGAGCAAAAATGGGGCTGGGTAAACATTGCAACGTCCGCTTTCTGGGGCGTTCGCTCAAACTCTTGATATTGTCATCCGCAAAGCGTGCATCGACAGGAAAACAGGCTTTGATGCCTGCTTTGAGGTCGTCCGCGACGGTTTTCCAAAGTCGCCAATCAGTGAGTTGGCGAGGATTGTCGAGTTTGCGTTTGGCATCGGCAAAGCGACTTTGCGTCATCTTTTCCAGCACGGCTGCGTACAATAATTTGCCGTGTAGATACAGTTCAGCCAGTTTTGAGCCTTTGTGCGCTCGTAGTTCATCGACATTCAGCAAGCTTTTGAGGCGTTTGATCACCAATTCAACCTGCCAGCGGACACGATAGAGTGCAGATGCGGTGGTGGTACACAGCACTTCAGGCGGTAATGACGTGAAAATCAGTACCCATTCGCTCAGGCAAAGGGCTTCCGTGCTGGGGTTACGTCCTTTGTCTTTGGCGCGTTGTCTGGCTTTGCGCCGGGCTTCAGCAGCCTTTTCTTCGGGTAAGGGGATGGCATGAAGGTAGCCCTGAATGCGTTTGTTGCCATGACATAACCAAACCGGCACACAACTGGGGCGTTTACCGAGCTTACGTAAGCGCGTGTACCAGTCGATTTTGACTAGGTGTCCGGTATCATCCCCTTTGCCATCTTCATACAGGTTCATGCTGTGGGCGTTGTAGCGTAATACCACGTCACCGCCCCGGTCGATGAAAGGGACAAGCGTTTTGGGTTGGTTATAACCCCGGTCAATCAGCACCACATCGCCTGCTTCCAAGGTGTAATGGTCGAGGTTTTCGCCTTCTTTATCGGTGGTGACTTCCACTTGATGCAGGCTGAGGTTGATCAAATCAATCGCGATATGCAGGCGGTACGTTGTGGCAGTTGCACCCGGTTCTTGCACGGTCGAGCCGTCAATGACGATAAAGCGCAGTTTGCCGCTATCGACCACCTCGCTTAGCCCAAATACGCCTGCCAGCAGGGATTTTACCCACGGAACACAGGCTTCCAGTCTTTTTTTACCGCCGTGTCACTGAGGTAGCCCTGCCTCTGGGCGACCTCCCCGGCGCAACTGCGTAGCGACAAGTCCAAACCGCAGTAAGCCAGCACTAACTGGAGCAATTGCAGCGGGCTTTTGATCTTGCGGGGACGGGCGAAGGCTTTGAAGGCATACGCTTGTTCCTGATAATCGGCTGGCAGCACTTGCAGGAATTGGGCAAAACGGGTATCTAATAATGGTGGCAACTTCATGGGAACTTTCACTTTGGTCGGTAAAAGCATCTGTGTGGGGTTGCCACATCTTGTTTGCAAGAGGAAACAAGGGGTTAGGGGCTTAAGTTGGCGCGTATGACTCTCAACAGTTCCCCTTTTTTTATGTCGTTAGGTTGTCGACTGTCTGTCAATCGGCTGTATGAATCAAGGCTCTGTTGATTTTGGCAGTGGTTTTAATACCCAATCCGCCGCCGCTGTGAGCAAATCCGCACGATAAAGCGGGGTTTCGTCTTTGGTTGCGCTGTCAACGTGGCGAACGGTGCAAGCATCACCCACTGCCCGCTTCTGGCATGGAGACACGCGCCGCCGTAATCGGTAAAAGTGCCACTGAGTACCGCGCCGCGATATACCTTGTAAACGCCTGATTTGATTAATGAGTTAGTCATGAGTAATGCCCTCTGCCCTGCCCGCTGTGTGGTAAGCAGAGTGTGCCGGGTTTGCACTTGTAGGCATTGATGATGTCACGCCCGCTGCCAGTCATGCCCGCGCCGTCGCTGGCGGTATCCGGGTCAACACTACCGATAATCGCATCTATCAAACCGGCGGCTTTTGCCTCTGGTGCGGTGTACCACGTTTCGGCATTCAGCAGCGCTTGCACTTCGTTGGGAGTCTTGCGTAACTTGCTGGCATAGTGAGGAATAATTGCCGCTTCGTGTTTTTGCAAGACGGTGGCTGTTTTGGCGTGATCGCCAGCGTCGCCATAGGTGAACCCTTGCGCCCGGTGAATCATGATCATACCGTTTGCCGCGCATTCGATCTTATCCGCTGCCAGCATGATTACCGAGCCGATGGATAGGCAGTAACCCATTATCTTTACGGTGATTTTTGCGGGGTGTTGTTCGAGCAGGTTGTAGATGGGCAAGCCATCGTTGAATGCGCCGCCGACGGTGTTGATGTACACGTTAATGGTGTCGGCTTTTTTTGCTGCATCAAGATTGCGCTTGAATTGGTCAAGGTTGGCAGTTTCGCCGCCGATTACGCCGAACAGGTATATATCAGCGGTTTTGCTGGTGGCTTTTGCGGTAGCGCGGTCTAGGTTTGCAGGTGTGCCGGTGTGCCGGTGTTGCAATAGCTATCTAATAACGCTCTGAAATCATCCATTGTTGATGCCCATATAAATGTTTAGCCATGCCGAGCGCGTTGACCACTTTCATGACGATGCCGCCGTCTGTGTACATCCGCACACGATTAGCCACGCCACGGAACTCATGGAGGTCTTGGGCAAATTGTGCCAATTTTTCATTAAACGCTTGCTCTGCGGTTAATGCCGCGTCGAGTGCGAGTTGATGCGATAACCACGCCGCCATAGCCGACACAATGGCTTTTATATTCGCGATTTTTTGCCGTGCTTTTTCAAGTCCGGCTTTTTTGATCGTTAGCCGCTGCATCAAATCCTGCTTGTCTTTGATTGCCACCTCAATCTCATAGAGCTTGTCATCGTCGGCAAACATAACGGCTTGGGAATAGTCATCGTCGATGGTGGTTAACCAGTCGTTAGACTCTGCGAGGATTCGCGATTGATCGGTGATTGAGTTATCAAGGCGCTCAATATGCGATTGCAGGTCGTTTGCCACTCGTTGCAGTACTGCCAAGGTGTCGGGGCTTTTATTGAGCCGGGATAATATCCGGTCATACTCAGTCCGATACATGGCGATGTGCAAACCCTTGGGGGGCTTGCCCACTTTGAATGGACTGTAGTTGTATACCAGCCCGTGCGCGTCGACAAATGCGAAGAAGTCGTCACAGACGGTTTGCAGATCGTCAGTAAATAATGGTTGCAGGCTCGTTGCCCGCTCATCCACAAAATGGAACATAACAACACCCCTTAAGAGTAGTGACCAGCAATCGAAAGATTGAATGATGCAATTTGCTTACGGATTCCCTGAAGGTCTGCAATTTTTTGATCAATGTCGGCTTGCATTGTTTTCAGAGTGGTTTCGTCTTCGGGTTTCATTTGCCCGTCTTTCAGGTTGTAACGGGCTTGCTTGATCGCTTGGGTTACTTGTGTCTGTAAGGCTTCCATGAGATTTGTCCTTTACGTCATCACGACGTTATTTATAAAGAAACCATTGTCCAGTGTTTTACCCTCAAACCCCAAAAATACCGTTTTAGTTGTTTCGTTTTTCACCATTGCCGCCCTTTTCCAATCCAAGATCATTTCCAATATGGACGGAATTCAAAAACGGCAAGTGCGAGCAAGAAAGAATGCGATTCTTGGGCGTTGGCGTTCCAAACAACCTAATAATCTACTTTAATTATTATATTTAATACATTGATAAGTAATGCTTTCCTTGTCGCTCATTGCCACTAGGCTAGTGGGGTGCAACCATGTTGCACCCCTTGCGTTAGTTTGTCTTAAGAAGGCGTATCAAGGTTAAAATGAACGGGCTACGCCCGACCTTGACACGCAAGCAGGCCGGGGGAATCCCAGACACAA